>JAHDWN010000020.1 GCA_023382675.1 Anaerolineae bacterium | reverse complement strand
CAATTTGAACTTTTCAAGCTTCCTAGCCCGGCGCAAAAAGCTGTTTCAACAGAGCAAACTCGTCGAAGATGCAGTACTCGTGTACGAATTTACCGTCGTGAATATGGAAGTGGCTCGTCCCTAGGATACGAACGCGCTTGCCGGTGGGTTTGCCGTATTTGCTGGGGCCGAGATGCGTGCCCACCAGATTCCAGCGGCAGGCCACCCGATAGCGCTGGCTGCCATCATCCAGCCAGCAGAGATGATCGATGAACAGGCGCGCATCGGGAAATGCCGCAATCATCGAGGTCACGAAGGTGCGATATTCGCTGCGCCCATAGAGATAGCGATTCGGCACCGTGAAGCAGGTGTAGTTCTCGATGTAGCGTTCGTGGACACGATTGAACAGCCGCAGATTCCAGAGTTCGTGCAGGGTGGTGCGCACGAGGTCTTCTATGTCGGTTGGCGTGTCGTGAAGTCTTTCCAGCCCAGGCGGTGGAAGCTGCCCCTGGAGGCGTTCGATTTCGCCATAGCTTTCTTTGCGTGCGCCGGGAGGCGGGGGTTGCTGGGCCAGCTCGCGGGCCAGCGCGTAGGGATCATAGCCCATCTGCATAATGACGGCCATCTGGTCTGCCATGACCCATTCGGCGACGATAAAGTTTTCCTTGACCAGGCAATTCGCCATGCCCCAGCGCGCGATGCGCCGTCCGGTGGGTGGGCCGTATTCGGTGTAGCCGGTGTTCGTGCCCATGCTCCGCACCAGATGCGACGTGTAGTAGCCATCCTGATCGTTCCCTGTCCAGATGACATCATGCGCGATGGGCCTGCGATCTGGAAAGGCGGCCTGCGCCTGCACCGTATGTGTGACCCAATCTTCCCGGCCATAAACAAAGCCATCAGCGGTATGGATGGTGGCATGATGCGAGTAATGTGTGTAAACCAGGCCCGCAGCGCCTTCTTCCCAGATTTTGTGCGTGCAGCGGATGATGTAATCGACAATATCGACGTAATCGGGGTCGAAGCCCTGCATCGGCTGGCGCAGCTCCGTGCCGGGATTCATGAGTTTGCTGATGTCGGTGTTCGCAATCGTCGTCACCGGCTTGGGTGTCGGTTCCTTGGCCATGGGTTGGTTCCTTATCAACAGGCATCGGGTTCTGGTCAGGACTTAATCAGTATTTTCGTCGGATTCCGGCTCGATGGGGCGCTCCATGATTTTCTGCATCAGGCGAAATTCATTCCATTCCGTGCGTTCCGCTGCGATCCGCTGGTCGCGGATCACATACTGGCTGATCCCCGCGATCTGAACGCGCTTGCCGGAAGGAATCCCGTAAGCGCCAGGCCCTGCGTGCGTGCCGAGCATCGTCCAGTTGAGCGCCACGTGCCAGCCATCGTCGCGCTGCTGTTCGATGATGTCGTCAATGTGAAACGTGAGATCCGGGAAGGTGGCGAGGTGTGCCAGAACGACCGCCTGATAGGCTTCTCGCCCCTCTAGCTGCCGGTTCGATGCCCAATGGCAGGCGAAGTCATCGCTGTAAAAGCGTTCGCATAGCCCGATCTGGCGCTCATTCCAGAGCGAGGACAGCACCACGCGCACCGCTTCCGGGCTGTCGAGCTGGGGCGCGGCCAGGCTGTCCATGGATGATCGCCCTCTGTCCAGGCGTTGGATTTCGCCCATGGCGGCAGGCATGTCCTGCGCGGCTGGCTGGCCAAGAAAGGCCTCCATCGCTTCTATTGAGCGCATCGCCGCCAGTAGATCGTACTCAAGCTGCTCCACCAGCGAGCGCTCATCCTCGGCGATCCAGAGTTCCTCGAACCGCCCGTTGGCTATGCGCCCGCTCAGCAAGACGGACTGATCGATTTCGCGCTGCGTCGCCGCCCCATAACGGCTGACGCCCAGGTTGTGCCCGGCGAAATTCATGCTGATTGAGACGCGATAGCCCTGTTCTTGGCTGCCCTGCCAGATGATGTCGTCGATGGTCAGGCGCAGATCCGGAAAAGCGGCCAGGCGCTCAATCGTATCGACCACCAGCGCCTCTTGTCCGAAAAGATCGTCCTGGCAGGAACGATGCACGCGGACTCCCGATGCGAACGTCGCATAGATGGAACCGACCATCTTCTGATTCCAGATGGCGTTGAGCGTATCTTGAACAAACCTGACTCGATCGGCCATCACTTAACCTGGATAACTCCGCCTTTCATGGCGCAGGATCTCGATGCGAGCGCGAAATTCGCGTTACTATAGGAATACGTATGCACGAACATAGCGCGGAACGATCAGCTTGTCAATCACCTGACGATGGCGCTTGAAGGAGGCGAACATGACGAAACAATCTACTGAGAAATCGCTGGCTACTTTGACCAATAATGCGCTGACTCGCCAGCACATGCCGAAGGACTACTCAATCTCGCTGGCGAATTATGTCAGAGGCGGAACTGATGCTTTTCTCCTCCATCCGAGGGGTGAGCGCCGCCAATCCATGACGGGTTTCGAGGAAGAGTACACCGACATTATTGACTACATCGTGCGAATTACGCACAAAATCTGGGAAGAGGGCAACATTGGCCTGATTTACGACTACTATCGCCACAATTCGCGAGTCTACGATGACTTTGCCCTGCAATATGGGCGCGACAAAATCGTCGCGGACACGATCACGACCATCAGCGCCTTCCCCGACATTCGCCTTTACGCGGACGAAATCGTGTGGGCGGGAGACGATCAGGTCGGCTTTTACACGTCACATCGAACCGTCATCATGGGCCACAACACCGGTTTCAGCCGTTACGGTGCGCCGACAGGCAAGAAGGTGCATGTATGGTGCATCGCCAACTGCCTGTCAGTCGAGAACGAAATCTACGAGGAGTGGGTGCTTTACAACAATTCCGCGCTGATGACTCAACTTGGCTTTGATCTGTTCCGGAAAGCCCGTGAGATGAAGCCGATGATTGATTTGAGCGGCCTGAAAGACCCGCGCTTTGGCGAGCCGACTCGCCTGCCCGGCCAGGGAAAACCCGCCGTGCTGCCCTCGCCAGCATCGGGCGAATTCGATATTGAGGTTTTTGTGCGCCGCGCCTTTCATGATGTCTGGAACCGGCGGCTGCTGGGCACAATGAACGACTACTACGTGCCGGACGTGCGCTATCATGGCGCGACCAACCGTGAACTCTACAGCGTCGGAATGCTGCGTTCGTTCATCCTATCCATCATGGCGATGTTCCCCGATCTCTCGATGCAAATCGATCACATCTACTGGATGGGCAACGATCAGGACGGCTACCTGACCAGTGTGCGCTGGAGCATCACCGGCACCCATCGCGGGCCGGGCATCTATGGCGAACCGACCGGCAAGCCAATCCACATGTGGGGCATCAGCCAGCACCACATTCGCCAGGGGAAGATCATTGAAGAATGGACGCTCTTCAACGAGTTTGCTGTGCTGCAGCAGCTCTTCGCCTAGCGTCCACCCGCATTACTTGACCTCACCCCTTCAGCATCTGCGCTCCTCCGCTTGTGTATGGAGATGAACGCAGCGCGGGGTGAGGTTTTGGCTTGGGTAAAGTCTTACTTCTGCTCAGCTTCCAGGTCACGCACGCGAATAGCAGCCGCGTGACGATGCGCGTCCATGCCCTCGAAAGTCGACTGCGTCACTGTGAGCTTAGCCAGCTCGAGCGAAGCCGGATCATCGACCTCCATGTGGGTGATCACTTTCAGGAACATGCCCACCCACAGACCGCCGGTATAGCGGGCGGCTGCGCCGGTCGGCAGGATGTGATTCGGCCCGGCGATCTTGTCTGCATAGACTTCCGGCGTGCGCTCGCCCAAAAACAGCGAGCCATAGTTCTTGAGCCAGCCCAGGACTTCCCTGGGATTCTTGCTGTGTACTTCCAGGTGCTCTGGCGCGTACTCGTTGGCGTATTCGGCGGCTTCCTGAAGCGTATCTGTGACGATGACACTGCCTTTATTCTGCCAGGAAGCCCCGGCGACGGCCTGCGTGGTGCGCTCTTTCAACTGCACATCGATCTGCGCCAGGACATCGCGTGCCAGCGTGTCCGAGTTGGTGACGAGGCAGCCGCGCGCGTTAGGATCGTGCTCGCACTGCGCCAGCAGATCCGCCGCGATGTATTCGGCGTTGCCGGTGTCATCCGCCACGACCAGGCATTCGCTCGGCCCCGCCAGGAAATCGATCCCGACCGTGCCGAAAATCTGGCGTTTCGCTTCAGCAACGTACTTGTTGCCGGGGCCGACGATCAAATCGACCGGGGCGATGGTTTCCGTGCCATAGGCCATCGCGGCAATTGCCTGAATGCCCCCCAGGCAGTAGATCTCATCGACGCCCATCTTCCACATGGTGTAGAGAATGCCAGGATTGATGCTGCCAGAGCGATCCGGCGGGCTGCACGCGATAATCCGTTTCACGCCCGCGGCTTTGGCCGGCATCACCGACATAACGGCTGAGGTGAGACAGGGATAGCGCCCTGCCGGGACGTAACACCCCGCCGATTCGACCGGGATAATCCGCTGCCCCATCTTCATGCCCGGCGCGATCTCTTTCTCGAATTCGACCATGCTTTCGCGCTGGGCACGGGCAAACATCCCCACGTGCTCGATGGCATAGTCAAGCTCTTCGACCACCGCCGGGGGCAGCTCATTCTTCGCTTCCGCGGCCTCGTCCGCCGTGATGCGGAACGACGGCGGATCGTAGTTGTCGAACTTCTTCGAGTAATGGCGCAGTGCGCTGTCGCCTTCTTTCTTCACGTGCTCCAGAATGGTTTGAACGGTCTGCTGTAGCTCACGGATGTCAGCTTCGGTGGTCGGTACTTCTGATTTCAGAAACTGGTAACTCACTTAACCCTCCTTGCCTGAAAGGGATAGAATGATTGTGGATACGTATGCAGGATTGGATTTTAGCGCAATTGGCGCGCTTTTCAATTTTTCGCAGGCGCAGCCGGTGTGCTGCCAATCAGGCTGTCGCCAGCTTCAGCTTGATCGGGTACTCTGAAAATAACGCTGCTCGTAGGGGAGGAATTTGATCATGATCCCGTTTGGAATTGCCGGTGTGCAAATGAACGTTTCGTCAAAGGAAAGCAACGTCCCGGCGATGAAACGCAGACTGGCCGAACTGATCGACTTTTACCCCTGGGTGAAGATGGTTGTATTCAGCGAGCTTTCGCCGTTGGGGCCATCGCTCGCCAATGCGCAGCCGATCCCTGGTCCACTGGAAGCGACATTTCGCACGCTGGCCGCCAAATACAACATCTGGTTGATCCCCGGCTCATTCTTCGAGCAGGTCGGCGACAGCATCTACAACACAGCCCTGGTGATCACCCCCGACGGTGAGGTGGTGGGACGCTATCGCAAGATGTTCCCGTTCTATCCCTACGAAGATGGAACCGCCGCAGGCGATCAGTTCCTCATTTTCGACGTACCTGATGTCGGGCGCTTCGGCGTGATCATCTGTTTTGACCTGTGGTTTCCAGAGACGACACGCACGCTGGCGGCCCTGGGCGCAGAGGTGATCTTACAACCGACGATGACCACCACCATCGACCGTGAACTCGAGATGTGCATCCTGCGGGCAGCTTCGGCGACCAACCAGTCCTATATGTTTGGCGTCAACGGGGTTGGCAGCGGCGGCGTTGGGCGATCTGTCGTGTGCAGTCCGGAGGGACGTGTTCTTTACGAAGCGGGCAGCGGCGAGGAAGTTTTTGCGCTGGAGGTGGACTTCGAGCTGGTTCGCTACACGCGCCAGCACGGTGTCTTGCGGCTGGGGCAGGTGTTGAAGAACTTCCGAGACGCGCCGGTCACGTTCGACATCTACCAGCCAGGCACGCCGCGCCCCTATCTCGATTCGCTGGGGCCGCTGAGCCGCATGCAGCGCGAGCGATCAGACGGCGGATGAAGCTGCGGCGACACAAAATCACGGGCCAAGATAACGATCATTTGCATACGTAGTCAGCACTTGCTAAGGTATATCCCATTCACCGGGTCAGATCGCCGCGTAGAAAGAACAACGCGCAATGGCTAAGAAACAAGAAACCCTCGTCACGCCGACCAATGGCCACCTTGGCAGACAGCACATGCCGAAAGACTACTCCATATCGGTCGCGAATTATTATCGAGGTGGAACCGATCGCTTTTTGCTTAATCCCAAAGGCGAGCGCACGCAGCCCATGAAGGGATTTGAAGAGCAGTATACCGACATCATCGATTACATCGTGCGCATCACGCATCGCATCTGGGAAGAGTACAACGTCGGTCTGATCTACGACTACTACCGCCATAATTCTCGCGTCATGGATGATTACGCCGTGATTCACGGGCGTGAAACCGTGGTCGAGAACACGCTGATGTCGATCAACGCCTTTCCTGATCTGCGCGGATACGCTGACGAAATCATCTGGGCGGGCGACGAAGAAGTTGGTTTCCATACATCCCACCGCGCGGTGATCGTCGGGCACAACACAGGCTTCAGTCACTATGGCCCCCCCACCAACAAGAAAATCTGCTACTGGGTCATCGCCGACTGCCTCTCGGTCGAAAACGAGATTCATGAAGAATGGGTGCTCTACAACACAACCTCGGTCATGAGTCAGTTGGGGCTGGACGTGTTCAAGCTGGCGCGCGAAATCCAGCCACCCATCGATTACAGCGGGATGAAAGATCCGCGTTCGGGTGAACCGCAGCGTCTGCCAGGGCTGGGCAAACCGCCCGTCATGCCTCCCTATACGGGCGAGAACTTCGACGTGGAGGATTTCGTCCGCCGCGCCTTCCACGAAATCTGGAACTGGCGACTGGTCGGCAAAACCAATGACTACTACGTGCCGAACGTCCGCTTTCATGGCGCTGGCGATCGCGAGCTTTACGGTACCGGACAGCTACGCTCGTACTTCATGTCCATCTTTGCCATGTTCCCCAACCTGGCGCACCAAATCGATCACATCTACTGGATGGGCAATGATCAGGAAGGATACGCGGTCAGCGTCCGTTGGAGTCTCGAAGGCGCGCATCGCGGCCCCGGGATTTACGGCAAGCCGACAGGCAAGCCCATCTCCATGTGGGGAATCTCTCAATTGTACATTCGCAATGGCAAGATCGTCGAAGAATGGACGCTGTTCAACGAGTTCGCTGTGCTGCAGCAGATCCTTTTGGGCTAGACGCAGCTAGCTAGACACCATCTTCGAGCCAATGGAGATGGTGTTTCTTGTGTGCTGTCAGACTGGATCGTTCGCGGCTGAACGCGGTGTGTCTTTCCAGATGCCCTGCCCGGTGAGCCAGTCACGCAGCGCCGCGGCGACGATTTCCGGCTGCTCCAGCGCGCTCAGGTGGCCGCATTGTTCGACGATCACCAAGCGGGCATTGGGGATGCGCCGCGCCATGTCTTCATGCAGCGGCAGCGGGCAAACCAGGTCTTCCCGCCCGGTCAGCACCAGCGTCGGGCAGCGGATCGCGTGCAGATAGGGCAGGCTGTCAGGTCGCGCAAGCTGCGCACGGACTTGATTGATGAAGCCCCGTATGCCGATGTTCTCGGCCATCGCCAGGACTCTGCGTCGCAGGTCGAGGTCGCGTTGATGGTCAGGGTGCAGCATGACATCCTTCAGGAAGTCAATCGTGATCTCGCGGAATTCCCCCAGCACCGCCATGCCCGCAAAGCGCTGCTGCCGGGCGATGGTTTCCGGTGAGGCCGCTCTGGGGTTGGTGTTGAGCAGCGCCAGATGCGTGACACACTCGGGAGCGCGACGCAGGATTTCCAGGGCGACGATGCCCCCATACGACAGTCCCGCCAGGGCGAAGCGTTCCGGCGCACGCTCGAGCACGTCGTCTGCAGTGCCCGCCAGTGTATCTGAGCGGCTGACATCGCCCACGACACAGTTTGCCACGTCGGCGAGGTGTTCAACCTGGTGCGCGAACAGCGACGCATCACACAAGGTTCCAGGCAGCAGTAGCAGTACCAGCGTGGGCTTATCCATGGCGCTTGACCCCGTTTCGCGGCAGGGCGCTCAAACCCCACGTACTGAGTTGCGAAGCACCAGTCGACCGGGGATCAGGCGCAGGATGGGTCTGCTATCCGGATCTTCGAGTTTTTCCAGCATCAGCTCTATCGTTGCCTCGACCATTAAATCGACCTGCTGGGCCACGGTGGTCAACTGGTAGGCGGGCCAGGCCGCCATCGGCATATCGTCGAATCCGACAATCGAGACATCATCCGGGACGCGCAGCCCCAGACCATATCGTGCGGCATCAATCGCACCGAGCGCCATGTTATCACTGGCGCAAAAGATGGCGTCCGGGCGATCTGGGCGCGACAGCAGGCGCAGGGCAGCATCATAGCCCGATTGGTAAAAAAAGTCGCCTTCCTCGCGCAGCCATTCGGTCATACCGCGCTCGCGCATCCGGTCGCTAAAGCCTTTTTCTCGGTCCGTGTTGGTGGAAACGTTCGGCTGACCAGAAATGTAGGCGATGTTCTGATGACCGCTGTCGAGCAAAAGATTGGCAATAATGCGCCCGCCCTCGACATTATCCGTGCACACGGCATTCGCGTTGGAGTTTAGGATATAGCGATTGAAGAGAATCACGGGGATGCCATAACGCAGGCATTTGTCAGCCATTTCGGTGGACAACATCGCCGACGTGATGATCAGCGCGTCCACCCGGTGCTGCATGATGTGCGGCATGATGTCATCAACGTCCTGGTTGGGCGCAGAAGTGAAGAGCAAGGTTTGCTTTTCCATCTCGCGAAAGCGCTGCAGGAACTTTTCCAGCACATAGGGATAAAACGGGCTGGTCAGGTTAGCCATGACAATGCCGATGATATTGGTTCGCTGGGTCGTCAGGCTCCGCGCAATCGCGTTGGGAATGTAGCCCAGCTTATTGGCAGCATCCAGAACGCGCCTGCGTTTCTCCGGCGATATGTTGTCCATATCGCTGAACACTCGCGAGACGGTGGACTGCGAGACTCCAGCGAGTGTCGCGACATCAATTGAGGTTACTCTTTTAGCCATAGTGCCTTGATACTTGCTTCAGTTGGGAACACGTTCCCTCAACGATCAAGCGAGCAGGAGTGAAGGATTTTACTCACGCTCAAACCTTATTTGGATGTGACACAGCGTATACGGGTCAGCTATGGTTAGCATCCATGACAACAATAGCGGAAAGAGCCAGGGCAATGCAACAGCGGCTGACGGCATCCATATACTGACTACGTATTCAATTCACCCATATTATATATCACAAGGTAATCATTTGGCTCTTTGAGGGAAACCTCATGCGTGGATCTGGGAACAACGGCCCTCTCAACGGTGATTTTCCTGCGCCGATTGAGGATTAAACCGGAGATTCTACGCCCGATAGTCGTTTTTGCCCCACCTTCCCAAAATTCGCGCATTGGCGGACATAGTCTAGCAGCCGAGATCGAGGGAAATTGACGCCTGAGATCAATATTTGCAAAGATAGAAAGCGATATGCTATAGTGTCTGTGAATACCTATGCAGCCGCTCGTTTCTTGTTTTAGCGCTCCCGATTCCGGAGCCGAAGGAGAATCTAATGAAGGCACACAGAATATTATTGGTTGTCCTTTGTTTAGCGCTCGTATTGACCGCGCTGGGCGCCCAGGCACAAGATGACAACATGAACCCGGCGACATTCGGGCTTGCAGAAGGTAAACCCTACGACGGTATCACGCTCAAGTTCCTTATTTGCTGCAACACTGCTCAACAATTCGCACTGCTTGACAAGATGACCGCCGAAGAATTCACTCCAATGACCGGCATCACCGTTGAATGGGGTGACGTCCCCTTCGGCACGTACCAAGAAACCCTCTATCTGGAAGCCAGCAACCCCAACACTGAGTATGACATCGCGGCCTGGGTCGATGCCTGGGGAACCAACGTCAAGGACTTCCTGTATCCGCTCAACGATTTCGTCGCGCAGTACGAAATCGACATGTCGGACTACTCGCCAGCCTACGTGGGCGCTTCAACCATGGGCACGGCGGGCACGGATAACGAGATCATCTATGGTCTGCCCTTCCGTGGTCACCCCCAGATTCTGTATTATCGCACCGACGTTCTGGAACAGCTCGGCATGGAACCCCCCGCGACGTGGCAGGATCTCACTCGCCTTGGCGAGGCGATGGCAGCCGCCGGGATGGAAATCGAGCCATCCGCAATGTACTACGGCCTCAACGTCGACCAGAACCTGTTCAACTGGTACAGCCACCTGTGGGGCGCTGGCACCGACCTGTTCGATGAGAACTGGGAGCCTATTTTCAATAATGAAATCGGATATGAAGCAACCGTTCAGTACCTGAGCTACCTGCGTGACGGCTACACCGCTGAGCAATCGACGACCTTGAATGAAGGTGATGCCTGGCAAGAAGTCATCGATGGTCGCGCCGCGACATACGTCGGTTGGTGGTGGCGTTATTCAAGCATGCTTGGCTCGGCCGTGCCGGAAGTTGCCAACAATGCCGGTATTGCCCCTGCGCCTGGTTGGGAAGGCGGTTTGACGGCATCTTACGGCTATCTGTGGCCCGTCGGGGTTTTTGCCCAGTCGGAAAACGTGGAAGCATCGTTGCAATTCCTGCGCTGGCTGACGCACCCGATCACCGAGCTTCGTTCAGTGTCGAATGAAACAGGCGATCCCGCCTACGACAACAACGTCGCGGTTCGCTTCTCGGTTCTGCGCGACCCGAACTACAATGAGCGCTTCAACAATCTCGGCAATGTTGCGGCAGACATTCTGGCCGATGCGCGCACCATTCCGCTCATCCCTGAATACACCGAGATGATCCCCGTTCTGTCTGAGGCCATCAACGAAATGGCTGTCGATCCGAATGCGGATATTCAAGCTGTACTGGATCGAGCTGCGGAAGACGTTCGTGACATCATGGATTCAGCTGGTTACTACGACTAATCGGTTTAGTTCGAATGAGGCACGTTTGAAACGTGCCTCATTCATTTTCTCGTGGTCGCAAGCTGCTCTCATGAGGGCAGCTTCACCATTTCGAAAAGATGACCATTTAGATCTGGTGAGGCGTCATTCATGTATAAGAGTAAATGGATTGTTGCGGCACTCCTGGCGCCAGGGTTATTGGTGGTCGCGCTCACGACAACCTATCCTCTCCTTGCCGCGCTGTATTTCAGCTTTCACAACTACAAGCTGACCAGACCTGTGGAATGGGCGATTCAGCTTGGCGGTGATTCACTTGTCACCTTCAATTCTTCTGCGCTGACACTCGATAATTACATTGAGGCCTTTACTGATGATCGCTTCATCAACAGCGTGGTGGTGACGGCCGAGTTTACGTTCATCAGCGTTGGGTTGTCGGTCGTGATTGGGCTAGCCATTGCGCTGCTCCTGCAAAAGGACAACCTATGGAGCCGGATGACCAAGACCATACTTATTCTTCCGTTTGCCATCAGCCCTGCGCTCAAGGGCTACAGTTGGCGTTTCATGCTCAACGAAAACTTCGGCATCTTTGACCTCTTGATCGATGTCTTTGTCGCCGGGCCGATCAATGCGCTCATCAGCATCTGGAACGCGCTGCCCTTCGGGGATGTTCCGCTGATGAGCACCACCATTGTCTGGTTGGGAGATTCGTTCTGGGCGCTGGTGATGCTGGCATTCAGCGAAACCTGGGGCTGGGCGCCGTTGATCGCATTGATGTTCATTGGCGCGTTAGGCTCTATCGATTCGCACATCTTCGAATCTGCCCGCATCGATGGGGCGAATAGTTGGCAGATTTTCACACGTGTCACCCTGCCGATATTGCGCCCGGTGATCCTGGTCATCGTCATGCTCAAGACGATCTTCTCGCTCAAGATGTTCGACCAGGTGGTGACGATGACGGGCGGTGGGCCCGTTCGGGCGACCCAGACCATCAATTTCTACGTTCATCAGGTCGGCTTTGTACGCGGGCTGGAAATCGGTTACGCGTCAGCACTCTCCTATATTCTTGTCTTCGTTCTCACCATTCTGGCAGCGGGCTACGTGATGTATCTCTTGAAGCCGGACTATAGCCGGAGTTAAGCACCATGACTTCGACACGTGCAGCCAAGATCACAACGGCGCAGCAATCCGACTCTGCGAGTGTCCGTGGCTTGATCGGGAAATGGTTAAGTCGAGTCTTCGAGTCGGGGGCATTGTTCCTCGTCGTTGTTTTCGTCCTGCTCCCAATTGTATGGCTGGCGCTTACCTCGCTCAAGCCGATGGAAGTCGCTTATTCAACCGATATTTTCTTCCAGCCAACGTTTGACAACTTCCGCATTATCTTCTCAGATGCGAGCGTGGTCGTCAACGAAGGCACCAATTTGGAGCGCTCGGTCATCGGGCTGAACATGTGGCCGAGCACACTCAACAGCATTATCATCTCCAGCGCGACGGTGCTGATCGCCATTCCGCTGGCGACGATGGCCGCCTATGCCTTCAGCCGCTTCCGCTTCTTTGGCAGTCGTGCCCTGCTCGTCTGGATCCTCACCACGCAGTTTCTGCCCGCCATCATCGTCGCGATTCCCTTTTATACGCTGTTTCAGGGCATCAAGCTCTTTGGCGAACCGCTGCTCGGATCGCGCGCCGGTCTGGTGATCGTGAACATGGCGGTCGTGCTGCCGTATGCCATCTGGATGATTAAGGGTTTCATCGACTCGCTGCCGATGGAGGTGGAAGAAGCCGGTTATGTCGACGGATGCAACGATTGGCAGGTACTGGCCTATGTGGCATTTCCGTTGATCAGACCGGGCATCATCGTGGCGTCTGTGTTCGCTTTCATCATGTCGTGGAATGAATTCCTGTTCGCGTATATCCTGGGGCGAGATACGCGCACCATGCAGGTGGCGCTGACAACCACTAGCGGCGTGAACGGCATCATGTGGGAGCAGATGGCGGCGGCGGGCATGGTAGTCATGCTGCCAATCATCCTGATGTCGCTCACCATCCGCAAGAACTTTGTCAACGGCTTGACGATGGGTGCGGTCAAATAGCCGCGCTCAGCTCATTTGAACAACATGTTGGTGCTACTGTAATCTGGTACGCGAATACTGCAACCAGGTCCACTTGTGATGCCTACTTTGATAGCGCGTCGGCCAGCCCCACAGAATTGAACAGGCGCAGCTTTTCGCTGACAACCGCTTGCATAGCAGCAACCGCCGCGGTCATGACATCAATCAGATCGTGATGCGTCTGGCGCAGCACGTTCATGTAGGCTTCCCGCAGTTCCGTGTTGACGTTGAATTTGCACACGCCCAGGTCAATGCAGCGGCGCACCAGTTCATTCGGCACGCCTGAAGTGCCGTGCAGCACCAGCGGGATCGATACCGACTTGCGAATCGCCGCCAGCCGCCCGAAATCGAACTGCACCTCGCCGCGATAACGCCCGTGCACATTGCCGATGCACACCGCCAGCATATCTACGCCCGTCTGCGCAACATAATCTGCCGCGAGGATAGGGTCAGTCATGCGCGCCTCGCGTTCCGGCACGCTCAGGCCATCCTCGCTGCCGCTGATCCGCCCCAACTCCGCCTCGACCACCCCGCCACGCGTGTGAATTTGCGCGGTTTGCTCGCTCGTGAAAGATCGGTTGGCCTCATAATCGAGCTGTGAGCCATCAACCATGATCGAGCGCATCCCGGCTTCCAGCGCCAGCGAAATCGCATCGGCTGAGGAGCAATGATCCAGATGAATGCTGACCGGCACGGTTGCCTGATCCGCCGCCGCGAGGCAGAGCGCTATCAGCGGACGCTCGCCAAAGGTCAGCGCAGCAGGATGTATTTGAAGCACGACCGGGCTGTGCAGCGCTTCAGCCGCGCCGATGACCGCCTTGACGCCCTCCAGGTTGTAGATGTTGAACGCGCCGACAGCGCATTGATAGCTGCGCGCGGCTGCCAGTAATTCAGCCGATGACACTTGCATAGTTCACGCTCCCCCTTGAGCCAGGGATTGAACGACAGTCGCCAGCGCATTGTCCCCGCCCACGTTGCCCGGAAAGACGATGTAGGCCAGCGTGGGGTAGCGGCTTTCCTCACCAAGCTGCCAGACCGGGACGCCCGGCAGAATCTGGCCGCGCACCAGGGCGCGTTTCACATCCAACCCCCGGGTCGCCACGTCGCTGGAGGTAATGCCGCCCTTTGCCAGCAGGTAGCGCGGGCGCGCATTAATCTGGCGCAGGATGCTGATCAAGCCGGATGAGATGTGGCTGCCCACTGCCAGACTCGCCTCCCCCTCAGAGATCGTGATAAGGGCACGGCTGGTGTAGATGACGGTGTCGGCATTGCGCGCCAGGGCGAGTTCGGCAGACGCCGCTGCCGCTTCAATCGCGGCCTGGCGCTGGGCCGGGTTCAGCAGCTCCTCGCAGCTGACCTCGATGGCGGTGATCTGCGCTGAACTCAGGAGTGCTTCGACCTGGCGGGTGGTCTTGGGCACGTAAGAGCCGACGATCACCAGCCCGCCGCCAGTTGCGGGTAGGCTGAGATCGCTGGCGATCAACAGCGGGCGCGTCTCCAGACCGGCGCGAGCCTGGACAAACGACGCGGCCGTGCGATAGAGGTATCGCTTGCCGGCGGTTTCTGCGCGCAGCAGCCCGGCGACCAAGACCTGCATGTCGCGCATACTGGCGGCGTTGACAACGCACACCCTGCCATCGCTGAGTTCCATGAGCCTGGCGTAGGCGGCGTCTGGGCCGCCGCGCCGGATGTCCTCAAGCGAGATCGAGGCCACCGTGTCCGCCGGAATGCGACCACCGGTTTTCTCAGCGACCCAATCACGCAGATTCGAAGCGCGATAACCGAAGGCAGCATCCTGAGCGAAAGGCGTTTCGCCCGCAGGGATGAGCGCCTCCCCCTCGGCCACATAATGAACGTCGTTGATGGTATAGCGCCCGCCTTCAATGAAGAAAGGGATAATCAGCCAGCCGTCAAAGCTCTGTTTCAAACCGGTGGCCAATGCCTCGACCTCGCCGGGGAAATGGCCGCGCAGAGTCGAATCGCTGCGGCTGACCACGGCGAAGTCCTGCCTGGTTTGCTGCGCCGCGCGCACGAGATTGCCAGCGATCTCACGGTTGAGACTCGCCGCGTTCGCAGCGGTCAGGCTGCGCGAATTGGTCAGTAGGTAGAAAGCGGGCGCATCATTGCGCAGTTCCCGTGCCAGCGCATCCACCGTCCATTCGGTCAACACGGCGATGTCATGGACAGTCTGCGTCCCGGTCGGGTCATCATCGAGCACGACCAGTTTGCGCGGGCTGGATTGAAGCTGTCCGCGTACAGAAGGCATGACATCTTCCGGCCATTCAGGCGGCAATCCGTTCATAGCACCTGCTTGTTGATGCGCTCACTGGTCATCACTGCGCCTATGGGCGATTCGCCAACCATCTGACATTGATCAGACCTCGTGGTAGATCTGCGTCAGGGCGGCGATTTCGTCATAGAGCGTCCATTCGCGCAGGAATTTGCCGTCCTTGATCCAGTAGTGCGTGATGCCCATGATCTGAACCCGCTTGCCGCTCGGCTCGCCGAGGTGGCTGTAGCCGCGATGCGTGCCAGTCAACCGCCAGCGCACCGCCACCCGATAGGTGCCATCCGGGTCTTGATTCCAGTAGATGTGGTCAAGGCTCATGCCCGCGTCCGGAAACGCCACGATGAACGACATCACATAGGCGAAATAATCGCTGATGCCGTAGATCTGGCGATCACCGGCGGTATAGCAGATGTAGTTAGGCACAAAATAATCGCGAAGTTTGTTGAACAAGCGCCAGTTCCAGACTTCGTTGAGAATCTGGCTGACAAAATCCTCTATATCAAAATCCGCGCTCGATCTGGGTTGATATTCAGCCGGTGGATTTTGCCCAACGCCGCGTTCGACTGCGCCAAGCGCTGCCGGGCGCGCGCCCTCCGGCACACCCTGCCGGGCGAGCTTCTTCGCTACGTCATGCGGATTGAGTCCAAGCTGCTGCACCAGCGCCAGATAATCGCGCACCAGCCATTCCTCGCACACCCGGTTCTCAAAGACAAAGCAGTTGGCTATCGTGCGATAGGTGATGGTGCGCCCTGTCGGCGGGCCGTAGACGCTGTAACCCAGATTGGTGCCAATACCGGTGATGCGATGCGACGTGTGAAAGCCCTGCTGATCATCCCCCGCCCAAATGACATCATCGGCGTAGGCGCGGCGATCCGGGAAAGCGGAGAGAAAGTTGATCGAGCTGGTCAGCATCGCCTCGCGGCTGTAGATGTAGCCATCCGCCAGATGAACTTCCGCATTGTGACGATAATGTGTGTAGATGCGTCCCATGCCCCACTCTTCCCAGATCTTGTGGGTGCTGCGGACAATGTAATCGACAATATCGACATAATCCTCGTCAAAGCCCTGCAAGCTCTGGTGACGCTCAGTGCCGGGGTTCATCAGTCTGGCGATATCGGTGTGATCGTGGACGAGGGTGATCTGCCCCATGCTGGCTTCAACTTCCGGGGCGCTGCTGTCGGTCTGTTCGGCTTTCTTCACCATGATCGCTCCTTTTGCCTAGAACATCGGTAGTCCGGCGGTCTTGACCCGCAGCCGGTAAACGGACTTTGTGGCGGTGATGTACAGGCTTTTCAAGTCTGCATCGCCCCAGATGAAATTGGCGGCTTGCTCTGGGACGAGAATGCGCCCCAGGCAGGTGCCATCCTGCAAGAACACATGCACGCCGCCCTGCGCACAGCAAAACAAGGTGCCCGCGCTGTCAAATTTCATGCCGTCCGGCACACCTTTGCCGTCGCCCGTGGTGTCCGCAAATAGACGGCCATTCGCAATCGTGCCGTCTGCATTGACATCGAAAACGCGGATGTGGAAACGCGCCGTGTCGTTGATGTAAAGCTGCTGCTCATCGAGTGAGAAGCACAATCCATTCGGCTTGACAAAATCATCCACCAGCAGTGTCAGTTCGCGGGTGTCGGGCTCGAGGCGATACACACCTGAAAATGGCAGTTCGCGCTCACGCGGGATGCCGACGAAAGCCTCGCGCCCGCTGGGCGGATCGGTGAAGTAGATCGATCCGTCGCACTTGACGATGATGTCGTTGGGGCTGTTCAACTGTTTGCCCTGGTAATGGGACGCCAACACGGTGATGCTGCCATCCGGTTCGGTGCGCGTGACACGGCTGCTCGCGTGGTGGCACGTCAACATGCGCCCTTCGCGGTCGTAAGTGTTGCCGTTGGCAAGATGGCTGTTGGGGCGGATGTCTCTCAACCCGTCCGCTGCGCTCCACTGGAAGATGCTGTTGCCGCTGATGTCGCTAAAGCGCAGGTGCTGTTCCAGCGGATGCCAGATCGGCCCCTCAGTGAATTTGAACCCGGTCAGATGCTGCTCCAGTTCAGCATCCGGGGAAACGCTGTCGAGCAAACGTTGGTCGCGAATTTCAAGCTGCACACTCATGTCAGTGGCCTTCCTCCGTCTACAGGAATAATCGCGCCCGTGGTGAAAGGCAGATGCACCGCCACCGCGTAGATCGCTTCGGCGACATCTTCAGCCTCCGCGATCCGTCGCAGCGGCGTCAGATCACGCTGTTGTTGGACGTATTCGGGCGGCATCCGCTGGGCGTATTCGCCGTTCACCCAGCCGGGAGCCACGCTCACCACGCGGATCTTGGGGGCGAGCGCCCGCGCCAGACTCATCGTGAAGTTGTCGATGGCGGCCTTGCTGGCGCAGTACGCCACATTGCTGCCGACGGCGGTGCGCGCCGCAATCGAACTGATATTGACCACCAGACCACCATCGCCCGCCAGCAACTGGTCTTTCAAGGCGCGCACGGACGCCAGTGTTCCGCGCACATTCACGCGGAAGATGCTGTCGATCAGATCATCGTCGAGGCTTTCGAGATCAGCATGGGGAACAGGCCGCGTGATCCCGGCGTTGTTCACCAGGATGTCCAGAGTGCCGTAGGTCTGGGCGATGGCCTGCGCCAGCCTCGCCTGCGCCGCGCTGTCATCCACAGGGCAGTGCATGACCAGGTGGTTCTCGCCGGGGAGTGACCGGGCCACTGCTTCGGCATTGTCCTGGCTGCGGCTGTAGGTGATGACGACGTGCATGCCTGCTGCGGCAAGCCGCCGACAGATAGCGCTGCCAATCCCGCCCCCGCCGCCGGTTACAACCGCGATCTTGTCTTTGAGTGGCTGCGTCATGTCTTTATTCCTACGAATCAGTGGGCTGCACGCCGCGCACAGACCCACGCGCGATCAGCCGTCCCAACACGAGCGAAATCACCGGGGGCGAATCAGGATTTTCCAGCTTGTTCGAGAGGATATTCAGGGTGTCATCGATCATGGCATCCACTTCCTGGCTGAATGTCGTAAGGTTGTAGGAAGCCCAGGCGCTCATGGGAATATTGTCATAACCGATGATACTCACGTCATCGGGCACGCGCAGATGCAGGCTCCTGGCCGCGTCAATTGCGCCGATGGCCATGATATCGTTGGCGCAGAAGATCGCATCCGGGGCATGGTCACTTTCTAGCAACGTGGTCGCGGCCTGGAATCCGGTTTCATAGCTGAAATTCGCCTGCGCCCGCTGCAAATGGGTGTAGCCGCGCTCGGTGAGCCGATCCGTATACCCTTTCTCGCGATCATTGTTGGTCGAGGTATTGACACTCCCGGCGACATACGCCAGCCGCTCGTGCCCGGTGTCCAGCAACAGGTCAGCGATGCGCCGCCCGCCTTCGACATTATCGGCGCACACGGCACTGGCGGGCGCGCCGGTGACGTAGCGATTGAACAGGATGACCGGCGTGCCATGCTTGGCACAGGCCTCCGCCATCTCTGACGACAAGGTGGCCGACGTGATGATGAGCGCATCCACCCGATGTTGGAAGATCAGCGGCAGCATGTCGTCGATCTCTTGATTCGGGGCGGCGGTGAACATGAGCGCATTGCGCCCGATCTCCTGGAAGCGCTGGAGGAATTTCTCCAACACGTAGGGGTAGAACGGACTGGTGATGTTCGCCATGACAATGCCAATGATATTGGTCTGGCGGCTGCTCATCATGCGCGCGATGGCGTTCGGGGTATAGCCCAATTCCTCAGAGACACGCAGCACTTTCGTGCGTGTCTGCTCAGAGATATACGATGACTTGCCGCTGAAAACGCGCGAGACGGTCGATTGCGAAACCCCCGCGCGTTTTGCAACGTCGATTGACGTGACCCGTTTCATCGTCGCCTGACTCTAGTCCTACTGATGGGTGGGCGCGACGGCTTCCTTCTTATAACGGCGCAGCCGCAGATCGCACTGCTCTTTATGCCCCATAAAGCCTTCGAGTTCGCACAGCCGCGAGCCATATTCGCCGATCACCACGCTGGCTTCTTCGGTGACGCGCTGGTAGGTCACAGTCTTGATGAACTTGCCCACCCACAACCCGCCGGTGTAGCGTGCAGCTTTCCCGGTGGGGAGTGTGTGGTTGGTGCCGATCACCTTATCGCCGTAAGCGACATTGGTTTCCGGCCCCAGGAACAGCGCGCCGTAATTGGTCATGTTATCGAGGAAGTATTGTGGGTCTCTGGTCAGCACCTCGACATGCTCGCTGGCGATCTCATCGGCAACCTGCACCAGCTCCGCATCCGTATCGACCAGAATCACTTCGCCGTAGTCGCGCCATGCCGTACCGGCCAGATCGGCAGTCGGCAGCGTCTGCAACTGGCGGGCGATCTCAGCTTCGATCGTTTCCGCCAGTTCAGGGCTGCTGGTCAACAACACCGCCGGGGACGTGGGGCCATGCTCAGCCTGCCCCAATAGGTCGGTAGCGCACATCTCTACGTCGGCGCTGTCATCGGCGATCACGAGTATCTCGGTCGGGCCAGCAAGCAGATCGATGCCGACGGTGCCGAAGAGCTGGCGCTTGGCTTCCGCCACATAGGCATTGCCAGGGCCGACAATCATATCCACAGGTTCGATGCCGACCGCGCCATACGCCATCGCAGCCATCGCCTGAACGCCGCCCAGAATATAGATGGCATCCGCCCCGCCAAAGTGCATGGCCGCAATTGTCGCCGCCGGAAGTTCGCCTTTGATCGGCGGGGTACAGGCCACGACGTGTTTGACACCGGCGGTTTTGGCGGTCAGCACGCTCATATGCGACGAAGCCACCATCGGGTAGCGCCCACCGGGAATGTAACAGCCAACGCTGCTGACCGGGATGTTCTTGTGACCCAGGATCACGCCCGGCACCGTTTCGATCTCGACATTGCGCAAGCCCGAAAGCTGGGCCTTAGCGAAGGTGCGCACCTGCTCTTGCGCGAACTTGATGTCATCAATTGTGCGCTGTGGCAGGGTGCTGATGATTTCGGCGATCTGGGCGTCGCTCAGGCGAAAATCATCCGGATTCCAGTTATCGAACTTCTGGGAAATTTCGCGCACAGCGTCATCTTTGCGTTCGCGAATTTCGGTGAGAATGTTCTTGACTATGTCCTGAACTTTGGCGTCGGCTGCTGCCAGTTCAGCCAGTGACTTGCCTTTTTTGACGTATGTCACGGACATTGCACTGCTCCTGATAATCCTAAATAGCACATCATTGACTCGTTAAGGGGCTACACGCCCCCTCATGACCACAATCGTTCAGAAGCCATCCGTGCCCCTTCGCGCAGCGATTCCAGCTTGCCGTATGCGATATCGGGATGCACTTTGCCGAAACCCGCGAAGGTTCCGAAGCCACAATCTGTCCCGGCGATCACCCGCTCTCTGCCGACGATGCCGGCAAACCGTGCGATACGTTCTGCAACCAGTTCGGGATGCTCGATGAAATTGGTCGTAGTATCCAGCACACCGGGGATCAGGATCTTGTCTTCGGGGATGGAGGCCGTCGCCCAGACTTTCCATTCATGTTGATGGCGTGGATTGGCGGACTCGAATTGGATCGCCTGCGGTTTGGCGCTGAGGACAATATCCAGAATCTCGCTCAGATCCACATCATGATGGTGCGGCCCTTCGTAATTGCCCCAACACAGGTGCATCCGCACGCGGTCAGCCGGGACGTTTTCGAGGGCATAGTTCAGCGCCTCGACCTGACGCTGGGCTGCTTTTTTGAAGGTGATAATGTCGTTATTCCGGAAGCGGATGTGCCTGCCCATCGCCAGATCAGGGCAATCTACCTGGAGCAGCAAGCCGGACGCGACAATCTGCTCGTATTCGACTTTCATGACTTCGGCAAGCGCTTGCAGGTAGGCTTCATCGGATGGATAGTATTCGTTGGGCTGGAACACAGCGATGACGCCGGGAGACGCGGCGTTCATGAACGCTTCTTCAGCACCGGCAGCCACGGCAGCCGCCTTCAGGTTTTCGATGTCCTTTTTCAATGGCGTCAGGTCTTTAATCTTGATTGCGCCGCGCACGACCGGGCGATGATATTTCGGCGTTCCGCCTTCCTGAGCGATCCGATCACGATAGGCGGGATAATCGTCGAGATCTCTGGGTGTCGCCCTGGGAACTTCCGCGATTTCAAAGCCGGTCAAGCGGTGGCGAATGTAGGTCGCATAGCTTATCTTGCTCATCTCGCCATCGCTGACGATATCGACGCCGACGGCGACCTGCTTGCGAACGGCGTCCGCGACAGCGCGTGTCATTGTGGCATCGAAGGCCGCTGGATCATACGCTTCCGCTTTGTCCTGGGCGAAGAGCTGATCGACCACGTCCTGTGGGCGGGGCAGACTCCCGACATGCGTCGTCAAAATGCGGTCGACACTTTGCTTCATGATCGTTCACCCGGTCATGGTCTGAAGTCTTCGATACTCGTGCCGGTCAAATCTCGGTACATCTTCACCAGATGTTCGTAGTGATCATTATTGAGCTGGTCATAATTGGCAGGCTTGACCATCTTGCCCTGCTCATCCGCCACAAACCCGGCCTCTTCCGCCTGCCGGATGACTTTCGGCGGCCAGTAAGGGTCTTTTCCCTCAAAGACTTCGTGGGGCTCAAGCACCGCGAAGAACCACCCGATGCTGTCGCTGACAACCTCGAAGCGCCGCCAGACGCCGGGGGGCAGTGAGATCGCATCCCATTTGTCCAGCAAGAACTCGCCTTCTGGTTTTTCTGGATTTTCGTCGTAGCCCCAAACATAGCGCCAGCGCCCTTCCAGAATGAAGAACAGTTCTACGTAGTCATGGGTATGCCATGCCGGGCCACACCCTGGCGGTGCCCAGCCCATCCCAATCTGAAACTTGTGCGGATCGGTAATGGCACGCTGCCCCTCGAAATCCGCGTTTTCACTGGCAGTATCGCCGATCACGGCATAATTCATACGCCAGTGCCCCGGCAGAATGCTGTCGATGAACATAAGCGGAATACCTTTGTGCTTGAGTTCGTCAAACCGCATCACACGTTTTGCCATGGTTTCCGCTGTATATTTCGGATGGTTATTCATAGGTCCCGTTCTCTGAGTAGAATTCGCCCGGCAAATCTGAATACGTATGCAAGAAATTTATACCCTATCCAGTTAACCTTGTCAAAAAACCGCAGTCTACGTGCAGAACAAATGCACTTGGAGACTAGGAACACGCAATTGGCCCCATGCAACCCAAAAAACTTGAAACCCCATGCCACACGTGCTTTCCATGACATATGTAACTATGTCTGGCAACTAATTGACAAACTCGAACCTGCCGCAGTATATTTTGCATACGTATTCATAAGCCACGAGGACTTGATGAGCGCGCCCCACGTCGCCGGCAGCCGGTTCGAGCAAGTGTTGAGAGCGGGCTACTTTGCCGTGACCGCCGAACTCAACCCGCCCGATAGTGCCGATCCGCAGGAAGTCTATGACGCTGCGCTGGTGCTCTCCGAGGTGTGCGACGGCATTAACGCGACCGACGCCGCTGGAGCCAACTGCCACATGTCCAGCCTGGCGATCTGCGCGCTGCTGGTGCGCGCGGGGTACGACCCAGTGCTCCAGGTGTCATGCCGTGACCGCAACCGGATCGCCATCCAGGGCGACCTGCTGGGGGCGGCGGCGATGGGTGTCCGCAACGTCCTGATGCTCACCGGCGATGACGTGACCGTGGGCGATCAGCCAGGGGCGAAGCGCGTCTTTGACTTCGACTCGATCCAACTGCTGCGGGTGGCGCGCATGATGCGTGATGAGAGCAAATTCCTCAGCGGGCGCAAGATCACCGTTCCGCCACAGTTGTTTCTCGGCGCGGCCTGCAATCCCTTCGCACCGCCCTACGATTGGCGACCGTTGCGCTTAGCCAAGAAAGTGGAAGCGGGTGCAGATTTCATCCAGACTCAATACTGCTTCGATGTCCCCCGCCTGCGCGAATTCATGCGCCAGGTGCGCGACCTGGGGTTGCATGAGCAGGTCTACATCCTGATCGGCGTCGGGCCGCTGCGGTCGGTCAACGCGGCGGAATTCATGCGCACGCGCGTTCCGGGCGTACATATTCCTGACGAGATCGTCGAACGGCTGCGCAAGACCCCCAAAGAGCAGCAGCGCGCTGAGGGCAAGCGCATCTGCATCGAAATCATCCAGCAGATACGCGAGATCGAGGGCGTTTCCGGCATTCACGTGATGGCCTATCGCCAGGAGGAACTGGTCGCCGAGATCATCCAGGAAGCCGGATTGCTGCCGCGAGCACATCCAGCTACCCCACTACGGAGCAGGCGAGAGCGAATGTCATGAAGACGGCATTGATCACCTGTGGCGCACTTGGGCGCGAAGTTCTCGAGCTTGTCAGGCAGCACGGCTGGGACGCGGACGTGATCGGCATCACCGCTCGTCATCATCTGTTTCCAGAGCGGATCGCCCCGGATGTGGAAGCCCGTCTGCTCCAACTGCGCAGGCTTTACGGTCAGGTGATCGTCGTTTTCGGCGACTGCGGCAGCTACGGTGCACTTGACCGGGTGCTGCAAAAGCACAATATTCCACGGCTGATGGGGGATCACTGCTACGAATTCTACAGTGGTGAACGCTTCCAGCAGTGGCTGGACGAAGAGCCGGGCACCTTCTTCCTGACCGATTTCCTGGTGCGCACCTTTGATCGCACCATCGTCAAAAACATGGGGCTGGATCGCCATCCCGACCTCAAGCAGGACTATTTCCGCCATTACCGCCGCGTGATTTATCTTGCGCAGTCTCCGGAAACACACCTGATCGAGAAAGCGCAGGCCGCAGCGGATTACCTTGGCCTGCCCTTGCAGATCGAGCACAGCGGCTATCACCGGCTCGAAGCGCAGTTAGTCGAACTGATGGCCGCTCCCGAACAGGTGAGGAGTGCATGATGACCCGTTATCTGAAGGAAGGGCGCCGCAAACCGGGCAGCGAATGGATCAAGGATCAGACTCGCTTTCTGGAACGCGCCTATCGCCTGACGCTCACGCTGTTCGAGCGTCTCTACCCGGTGGGCAAACAGGTTGCGCCCGCGCTGACCGAGAAAGTGATGATCTGGGGCGAAAAAGCGGTCAAGGGCTACATCTTCAACTGCCAGATGTGCGGGCAGTGCATTCTTCACAGCACCGGCATGACCTGCCCGATGACCTGCCCCAAGAATTTGCGCAACGGCCCCTGTGGCGGCGTTCGCGCCAACGGCCACTGCGAAGTCATCCCGGAGCGGATGTGCATCTGGGTGCAGGCCTGGGAACGCAGCCAGAGCTTGCAGGAGTATGCAGACGAAATGCGTTTGATCCAGCCGCCGGTCAACCGGGTGCTGGAGGGCACATCATCGTGGATCAATATGGCTGAGGGTCGGGATAAAGTTCCTTTTTCATAACTATTGGGCGCTCAATTTGAAGGGGAAAATCCTGTGTCAGAAAAAATGCTCAATCTTCCAGCCGAGGCGTTACAGACGTTCTTGACTGAACTGTTCCACCGCGCCGGTCTGAACGAGGTTGACGCGGCGTTTCATGCTCAGGCGCTCGTGCAGACCAACCTGTGGGGCATCGACTCGCATGGGACGCTGCGGGTCCCCATCTATATCAAACGGATGCGCTCTGGCGCGATCAACGTCAGCCCTAACGTTCACAAGCTGCGCGGCGGGCTGGCGCTGGAAGTCTGGGACGGTGACGATGGCGCTGGCTTCATCGTCGCACGCGATACCATGCGCCGCGCTATCGAGATGGCACAACAGTATGGCATCGGCGCGGTGGGCGTTGTCCGCAGCAATCATTTCGGCGCTGCGGGGCTGTACGCCCGAATGGCGGCTGAACAGGGCTTGATCGGCATCTGTATGACCAACGTGGTGCCGAATATCGTCGCGCCCGGTGGCAGCAAGCCGATCACCGGCAATAACCCAATCGCCTTCGCCGTCCCCACCTACAAGGAATTTCCGTTCGTGCTTGACATTTCCCTGTCGAGCATCGCCGGGGGCAAGCTGCTCCTCGCCAGCCAGAATCGCGAAAAGATCCCGCTCGATTGGGCGACGGACGCGCAGGGTCGCCCCACCGATGACCCCGATGTGGCCTTCAAAGGCTTTTTGCTGCCGGTCGGTGGCTACAAAGGCCTCGGCCTGTCCTACGTAGTCGATATTCTCGCCGGACTCATCACCGGCGGCGTGTTTCAGTATGGCATGAAGGGCATGTATCACTACCCGGACGATCCCAGCCTGACCGGGCACTTCATGATCGTCATCAACCCGCAAGACCTCATTGATCTCGAAGACATGAAGGCGCGCATGGCCGAGTTCTACCAGACGATCAAAACTGCGCCCATGTGGGACGAGTCGCGCGCGATGATGCT
Source organism: Anaerolineae bacterium (assembly GCA_023382675.1). Classification (GTDB taxonomy): domain Bacteria; phylum Chloroflexota; class Anaerolineae; order Aggregatilineales; family Phototrophicaceae; genus Flexifilum. The sequence continues at coordinate 88,882 of JAHDWN010000020.1, read as the reverse complement.
GCCCGGCGAAATCGAGTACAGGACAGAGCAAGAACGCCTCAAGACAGGTATTCCGCTGCAAGAAAACTTGCTCTCCGAACTGAAAGCCCTAGGCGATGAACTGGGAGTCGCGAACACACTCGCGGCTCCCTAGACGACACGATTGATTGGAACAGAAGCGTCAAAGGCCTTATTGATGGAAACGATCCTCACATCCGCTACCAAAGAAGTGCGCATCGGGTTAGATCACCCCTTCGTCATGATTGGCGAGCGGATCAACCCCACCGGGCGCAAACAGCTTGCCGCCGAACTCGCTCAAGGCAACTACGACCGCGTCGTCTCGGACGCCGTGGCGCAGGTGGCGGCAGGCGCACACATGCTGGATGTCAACGCCGGTATTCCAATGATTGACGAACCGGCGGTACTGGCGCAAATCGTCCGGCTGGTGCAATCGGTGGTCGATGTCCCGCTTGCTATCGACTCGTCGGTGGTTGCCGCGCTTGAAGCCGGTCTGCAAGCCTACCAGGGCAAGGCACTCGTCAATTCGGTAACGGGTGAAGATGCGCGCCTGGAAGCAGTGCTGCCGCTGGTCAAAAAATACGGCGCGGCGGTCATCGGGATCACCAACGACGAAAGCGGGATTTCACACGACCCAGAGCAGCGTTTGGCGGTCGCCAGAAAGATCATCGAACGCGCCGCCGATCACGGGATTGCCAAGGAAGATGTCGTCATCGACCCGCTGGCGATGCCGGTCGGTGCCGTTCCCAGTTCGGGCGCGACCTTCCTGCAAATTACACGCCGTCTCGTCCAAGACCTGCGTGTGAACACCACCTGCGGCGCATCGAACATCTCGTTCGGGCTGCCAGCACGCGATTCGCTCAGCGCAACGTTTCTGGCGATGGGCATCGGCGTCGGGCTGACATCGGCTATTCTCAACCCGCTGAAACCGGAGACATTGAACACGATCCGTGCGGCGGAATTGCTGATCGGCCACGACGAGGACGCAGCAGCGTGGATCAATGCCAACCGTCCACAACCGCCGGAGGGCGGGACGGAACGCGCCGCCCGTGCGCGACGCCCGCGCGGGTAATTCAAGGATTGCGGTGATATGTCCGGCAGCGAGAGCGGATCAGCCCCTCTCCTCCGCGACAGAAAAACAATAAGTTCGCGGAAAGAATCTAAAGGAGCAAGAAAATGTCTGACGAACCCAAAGCCCTTTGGTGGCAAAACATGACCGCAGAAGCTGTTGTCGCCCACGCCAAGCAGGATGATATTGCCATCCTCCCGATTGGCGCGATCGAACAGCACGGCCCGCATTGCCCGTGCGGCGACGACGATTTCAACGCCATTGGCATGGCGGAACTGATCTCGAAGAAGACCGGCGTCATGCTCCTGCCCTGCCCGATGTACGGCTCGCATCCCTATCACCACTGGGGGATGCCGGGGAATATCCCCCTCAGCTACGAAACCCACATTGGGCTGGTGATGGATATCATTCGTGGCGCGGCGGTATCCGGCTATAACAAGTTCATCATTCTCTCGGCGCATGGGCAGGTCTCGTCGACCATCGTCGCCGTCCACAAGCTCGGCCTTGAGGGCTACTTCACGCTGTCGCTGCACTGGTACGACTTCCTGCGCGATAACAAGGATGTACTGGAAGACTGGATGTGGCACGCCGACGAAGCCGAGACATCGGTCGCGCTGTATCTATTCCCCGACCTGGTGGACATGAGCAAGGCGAGCAAGGGCGGCGGCAACCCGCTGGTGGATCGCCGCTTCATTATCGCGCCAGGGGCTGCGCCCCGGCCAGGCACGATGTATCACTTTGAAGGCACGTTCGCGCGTCCCGAATACAAAGAACTCACCAACGGCATCATCGGCGATGCGACCAAGGCCACCCGCGAAAAAGGCGAGAAGATTGTCACGCGCCTGGTCGATCACGTCGCTGACCTGATCGAAGACATCCGCAAGCGGTATCCAGCCGGTGAAAAGCCGCCTGTGAAATAAGCGCAGGAGCACATCATGCGATTCAAAGACAAGGTCGCCATTGTAACGGGCGCAACTAAAGGCATCGGCGAGGCCACCGCTAAGGCCTTCGCCAGAGAAGGCGCGAAAGTCGTCGCTTGCGGGCGTTCAACCGAGCTGGGCGAGAAAGTCGTGAGCGACATCAAGGCCGAAGGCGGCGATGCAATCTTCGTGCGGTGCGACGTTGCCAAAAAGGCGGACGTGGACGCGATGGTGCAAACCACTGTCGATCACTATGGCCGGATTGACATCGTGGTCAACAACGCGGGGGTCAATCACAGTGCCGAGTTCTTCGATATTACCGAAGAAGATTGGGACTGGGTGATGAGCGTCGATCTGAAAGGGACGTTCCTCGTCAGCCAGGCAGCGGCGCGGGTGATGGTGAAACAGGGCGACGGCGGCTACATCGTCAACGTGTCCTCGGTCATGGCGCGCCTCGCCCTGGCGGATCAGATTCCGTACTGCGCGGCCAAGGGCGGCGTCAACCAGCTGACGACGGCGATGTCGCTGGCGCTGATCGGTGACGGCATCCGCGTGAACTGCGTCGCGCCAGGCCCTGTCCTGACCGACCTCATGCAGCGGGTCGTCCACAATCAGGAAAAACACGACAAGTTGATGGAACGTCTGCCCATCGGCTACGTCGCATCCTGTGACGAAATGGCGCGCACGATCCTGTTTATGGCAAGTGACGACGCCAGCTACTTCGTCGGGCAAACCATCTATGCCGACGGCGGGCGCAGCATCCAGGCGTTCCCGCGCGCCATGGAGAAAGCGACTGGCGTCGCCGGGTAGACAGTCATCGGTGCTCGTTTCGAAGGTTCGCAGTTGGGGTGGACGAGGCTCTGCCCCGGCTGCGTCATCCGCAGATTGAACTCAATTAGGAGGGTGGGATGACACAGCCCACTGTCGGGTTGATCACCTTTGGGGACAACCGCAAACACGAATGGGAAAACTACTTTCGCGGTCTGACCGAACCGCGCCACCAGGACGCGATTGCTTACCTACAGAGCTTGCCGATTTCCTTGTTGACCAGCGAGGCAGTCGCGCGCTTCAAACAGGAGATTGATGCTCAGGTCGATGCGCTGCTTGCCAGCGGCGCAGAAGTCCTGGTCGCGCACGTCCCCTGTTGGACATCGCCCAACCTGGTCGTGCGCGGAATCCAGCGCGCCGGGCTGCCGGTTATCGTGCTCGGCAACAAACATCCGAGCACGCACAGCACCGTGGGCTTGCTGGGCGCAGGTGGCACGCTCGGTCAGATCGGCTACCCGCATCTCCGCATCCGCGCGGACTTCGACGACGCCCTCGCCGACAAGCTCATGCCCTATTTTCGGGCGGCGGCAGCCAAAAAGCGCCTGCAGGGCAAAGTTTTCGGCCTGTTCGGTGGCCGCTCGCTGGGCATCGACACCGGCACGTTCGATCCCATGCAGTGGAAGAAACTCTTCGGCGTGGATACCGAGCATATTGACCAGCTTGAGATCGTCCGCCGGGCGGAAACCGTCTCCGAGGAAGCCACCAGCAACATGATCGGCTGGCTCAGCCGGATGGCGGGCGCGGTCAAATACAACAATGAACGTTTCACGCCGGAGAAGCTGGCCTTTCAAGTGCGCTGCTACCTGGCGACCAAAGAGATCATCGACGATTTAGGGCTGGATTTCGTGGCGATCAAGTGTATGCCCGATATGACCACCCACTACGTCCCGCAGTGCATCTCCGCTGCGCTGCTGCCCGGCCCCTATGACGCCAGCGGAAACAAACAGCCGCTGATGATGGCCTGCGAAGCCGACGGCGACGCCGCGCTCACGATGGAAATCCTCAAGGAAGTCTCCGGCGGCAAGCCGGTGCTCTTTATGGACGTCAGCTACATTGACGACGAGCGCCAGACGTTCTACTTCCCGAACTGCGGCGCGTTCTGCTCGTGGTATGCGGCGCGATCCGACGATCCCGCCGAGAATATGCGCCGTGTCGAGCTGCGCCCGGCCAATCGTCCCGGCGGCGGCGCGATCACCTATTTCACCACGGCCCCCGGCGACCTCACCCTGGCGCGGCTCTATCGCGTCGATGGCGACTATCACATGGCGATCATCACGGGCGCGACGGTCAACATCAGTGATGAGGAGTATCAGGCGTTTGTCGCCGCGCGCGGTACGCACCAGCTCCCAACCGCCTTCATCAAGATGGACGTGGATGTCGATCGGCTGCTCGGCACTTTCGGCTCGAATCACATCCTGGCCGTGGATGGTCTCTACAGCCTTGAGCTGGCGCATTTCTGCCAGATGCTTGGCATCCAACCTGTATTCTTCAATCGTGAGGAGGTGCGAGCGTGACCATGACACCTCGCGAACGTTTCCAGCGCATCACGCAGTTTCAAGAAGCCGACCGCGTGCCGATTGATACCGGCAGCCATGTCGCCTCGCTGCACCGGATCTCCTATCGCAACCTGCGCGACTATTTGGGCGACTCAGACTTGAAGAACGCCGATGTGATCCTGGATCGCATGGTTCAGAATGTGATCCCCGACGAAAAGTTCTTGCAGCGCTATCATGTCGATTTCCGCTGGATCGCCCCCAACTGGATCAACGTGGTCGATGTCGATAGCGACAAATATCGCGATATGTGGGGCATCACCTGGCAGCACATGATCGACGCTTACGGCGTGTTCGAGTCGCCGCTCGCGGGAGCCACGCTGGAAGATCTGGATCGCTTCAACTGGCCCGACCCAGAGCACCCCGACCTGTGGAAAGGGCTGGGTGAACGGGCGAAGTATCTCTACGAGAACACCGACTACGTGCTTGTGGGAGACTCGATCAAAGGTGGATTGCTGACCAAGGCGCTGCAAATCCGCGGCTACGAGCAGATGTTTGCCGACCTTGTTGGCAATGTCGCCTTTGCCGAGGCGCTGCTCGACAAGCTGCTCGACCTGTACAAAGCCTTCTGGACAGGCTTCCTCAAGACGGTGGGACGCTACGTGCAGATGGTCTACTTCACCGATGACATCGGCGGTCAGCAGTCGATGATGATCTCGCCCGACCTGTTCCGCACGCTGGTGAAGCCCCGCATCAAAGCGCTGATCGATCACATCAAGAGCCAGGCGGACGTCAAGTTCATGTATCACACTGATGGCACGGTCACGCCGGTCATCGAGGACATCATCGAGATGGGTGTCGACATTCTCAACCCGATCCAGACCTCCGCGCTGGGGATGGATACTGCGGTGCTCAAGGAACTCTATCGCGGGCGTCTCGTCTTTCATGGCGCGATTGACGTGCAACAGATGCTGCCCTTCTCGACCCCGGAACAGGTGCGTTATGATGTCGCCAAGCGCATCTACGACCTGGGGCGCGGCGGTGGCTATATTGCCGCGCCTTGCCACAACATCGGGGCGGATGTGCCGCCGCAAAATATCGAAGCTCTCTACGCCGCCGCCTACGAATACGGCCAGTATCCGATCCAGCTCGATCACGTCTTGAGTGAGGAAGATCGCAGGCCGCCGACCCAGGCGGAGATCGCCGCGCAGTCAACCGTCGAAAAGCAAGAACGTCGCCCGCGTCGCAGCCGGGCATAACCCACCAGCCAGGGGAGAGAGAATAATTATGAACGACCACGATGAACTCTTGGATGCGCTCTACAATCACATCATCGATGGTGAGCGCGAACCTGTTGTCAAAGCCACCAAAGAGGCGCTCGAACTGGGCATCGAGCCGCATTCAATTCTGTTCGACGCCCTCATCCCGGGGCTGGAAGAAGTGGGGCGGCTGTTTGAAGAAGGCACATTTTTTGTCCCGGAGATGCTGGTGGCCGCCAAAGCGATGACCGGCGCGATGGAAATCCTGCGCCCGCTAATGGCGGAAACCGGCGCGAAACCCATCGGCACCTTCGTCATGGGCACGGTGAAAGGGGACATCCACGACGTGGGCAAGAATCTGTGCAACATCATGCTCGAAGGCGCAGGCTTCAAAGTGATCGACATTGGCGTCAATGTGCCTGAAGATCAATTTGTGGAAGCGATCCGCGAACACAAGCCGGATGCGGTGGGCTTGAGCGCATTTCTGACCACGACGATGCCCATGTTCATCCCCACGATTGAAGCGATTCAGAAAGCCGGGTTGCGCGAAAGCGTCAAGATCTTCGTGGGGGGCGCGCCGGTCACTCAGGAGTACTGTGACAAGGTCGGGGCAGATGGCTACGCGCCAAACGCCAGCGCGCTCGTTCGCGAGCTAAAAACTGTGCTCGGTATCACAAGCTGAGCAACCATCAAGGGGAGAGCCATGCACTACATGATTAGAGCACTGGATCATGTGAGCATTGTCGTGAATGACGTGGATGCGGCGCGGCGCTTTTACTGTGACATCCTCGGCATGACGGAAGTCGCGCGTCCGGCGAATTTCACCTTTCCCGGCGCATGGTTCAGACAAGGCGGCGCCGAGATTCACCTGATTCGCCGTGATGTCGCCACGCAAGACGTGGGTGACCCGCTAAACACACCGCTGCCCAACGGGGACGTGACCTTTGCGCGCCATTTCGCTTTTCAAATCGACAACATGGACGAACTGGTGAAGCAGTTGCAGGCGCACGGGGTCGCCATCGCCTATGGGCCACGCCCGCGCGGGGATGGACCAACACAGGTCTACATCTACGACCCGGATGGGCACATGATCGAATTTACCGAAAAGCCATGATGAGCGGAGATCGTCAGCATCACATCATCTTCATGCCATCCGGCCTGCGTGGACATGTCCCCGACGGCACGCTCTTGATGGATGCCGCCCGCCAGTTGGGCGTGGAGTTGGAGTCCATCTGCAGCGGGCAGGGAACGTGCCACAAATGCCGCGTCCACATCGAAAGCGGCGAGTTTCCCAAGCATGGCATCACCTCCGACGAAACGCACCTGTCGCCGCCCACGGTACGCGAGCAGCAGTCGTTCGACAAGGCAGTGAATGCCACATTTCGGCTCGCCTGTCAGGCGCGCATCGAGGGCGACCTGCTGGTCTCCGTCCCAGAAACCAGCCTCGCCCACAAGCAGATCATCCGCAAATCCGCGAACACGCAGCGGCCATTGACGATCAAACCGGCGGTGCGGCCGCTGTTTGTCACGGTCGAACCAGCGAAGCTCGATGTACAGCCGGGCGATTGGGAGCGCCTCCAGGCCGCCCTGGCCCAACAGCACCAGTTGAGCGGACTGCGCATCAATCTGCACGCGCTGCGCAAGCTTCAAAGGACGCTGCGGGCCGGTGATTGGCAGACGACCATCATCCTCCGGGAAGATCGAGACATCCTGGATGTACGCCCTGGCTACCAGGACACGGTATACGGTGTGGCCGTGGATGTTGGGACAACCACCGTCGTAGCGCATCTATGCGACCTGCGCACCGGGGCAGTGCTCGCCACTGAAGCGGCGATGAATCCCCAGGTGGCGCACGGCGAAGACGTGATGAGCCGCATCTCGTACGTCATGATGCAGCCCAATGGCCTGGACACGCTCCACCGCGCGATTATCGACACGCTGAATCGGCTGATTGCCAGCGCGGCGGAGTCTGCTGGCGTTGCCGCTGAGCACATCTATGACATGGTTGTGGTCGGCAACACCACCATGACCCACCTGTTCCTGGGCATTTCGCCGCTTGAGATTGGGCGTGCGCCCTTCGCGCTCGCGGCGCGCGATGCGCTGGATGTGCCTGCTCACGACTTGAAGCTCAAGCTCAATCCGGCGGCATCGGTGTACGTGCTGCCAGCCCTGGGTGGGCATATCGGCGCGGACACGCTGGCGGTGCTGCTGGCCGAATCGCCTCATACGGGCGAGGACATCTCACTCGTGGTGGATGTCGGCACCAATGCCGAAGTCGTCATCGGCAATCGGCACTGGATGGTCGCGGCGTCCAGCCCCACCGGCCCGGCATTCGAGGGCGCGCAGATCTCGCACGGGATGCGCGCTGCGTCTGGAGCGATTGAGAAAGTCCGCATTGATCCGCAGACTCGAGAGCCGCGTTTTCGCATCATCGGCAGCGAATCGTGGTCGAACGTGAGCAATGGCTTGCCGAGTGTGCGCCCTGTGGGCATCTGTGGCTCCGGCATCATCGACGTGGTAGCGGAGTTGTTCCTGGCGGGAATCCTGCTGCCGGACGGGCGCTTTAACCCCGATTTACAGAGCGACCGGTTGCTGTGGCAGGACGACGTGGCTGCCTACGTCCTGGCTGACGCCGAGCAGACTGCGCACGGACAGGCGATTGTGATCACACAAAAGGACGTTCGCAGCATCCAACTGGCAAAAGGCGCGCTCTATGCCGGGATCAAGCTCATGATGGCACGGGCGGGCGTCGATCACGTGGATCGGATTGTCCTGGCGGGCGCGTTTGGCAGCCACATCGATACCGAGCGCGCCATGATCCTGGGCATGATCCATGACTGCGATCTGCGCCAGGTGTATGCTGTCGGCAACGCTGCCGGGGATGGCGCACGCATCGCTTTGCTGAACGTGGACAAACGGCAGGAAGCCCGGCAGATTGTCGATCACGTTGCCTATGTCGAACTGGCGACGGACGCTGGCTTTCAAGAAGCGTTTGTTGGAGCACTCCCCCTGCCCCATTCCACCGATGCCTTCCCGCACCTGAAAGACAAGCTGCCTGCGGCAGCGTCGTCGCCAACAACGAACATCACCGACCGCCGGGCACGCGCGCGTTTACGTAATCCTGCTAGAAAGAGACCTGAATCGTGAAAAGCAACGCACTCAAACAGACCTGGCGCGACGGCAAAGCCACACTCAATGGCTGGTTGCATATCCCCAGCACCTGGTCAACCGAAGTTATGGCCCATGCCGGGTTTGACAGCCTGACCGTCGATATGCAGCATGGCATGATGGGCCTGGAATCAGCCATCCATATGTTGCAGGCCATCTCGACCACCGAAACTGTAGCGCTGGCGCGTGTCGACTGGAACGAGCCGGGAGCGATCATGCGCCTGTTGGATGCGGGCGCGATGGGCATTATCTGCCCGATGATCAACACCCGCGCCGAATGTGAGCAGTTTGTCAGCGCCTGCCGCTACCACCCCGACGGCATCCGCAGCCTGGGGCCAACCCGCGCCAGAGTCATCTACGGCGACGATTACGCCCGTCATGCCAATGACGAGGTGGTGACGCTGGCGATGATCGAGACCAGAGAGGCGCTTGATAATGTGGATGAGATCGCCAGCGTCAAAGGGCTGGATGGGTTCTACATCGGGCCAGGCGATTTGCGCTTATCGTTGATGGGCGTGGGCGGCATGGACAATGAGGATGATGAATTTCTGGCGGCGCTGGATGCGATTCTGGCGGCGGCAAAACGGCATGGGATCATCACCGGCATCCACTGCAATTCCGTGAGCTATGCCCAGAAGATGATCGCCCGTGGGTTGCAGATGGTGACGCTGCAGACCGACAGCGCGCTGCTGAGTGGCGCTGCGGTATCCACTGTCAACGGGATGCGCGGCGTGCAAACGCAATCCAAGCGGACTGATGCCTACTGAAGCGGGCGTGGTGAGGACGATGGCGACATGCTACACAAGGAGAATGACCAAACACGCCTTTGCTGGGTGACGAGCCAACAAGGTCGGGCGTAAAGCGAGCGTTTGCGTGAATTCGAGCGTCGTACTTAGGGGAGATGCCATCAGCGCAGGTTCGAGGTGCGTCCTATATTGCCCACATAAATCATACGAACGCTGCCGAATGCTCCGGCGGCGTTTTTGTTGCATCCTACCGAGTTCACTCATCGGTTGCCAGGCCTAGGCCCGCCTGACGCGCTCGCAGCGCCGCCTGGGTCCGGTCGGCGACTTGCAGCTTGCTGAAGATATTGGAAACGTGGTTGCGCACCGTTTTGAGGCTGATCACCAGTTTCTGAGCGATGTCGGCATTGGTATCCCCTTGCGCGATCATCGCCAGGATTTCGCGCTCGCGGTCAGTCAATTCGGGGAACACCTCGGCGGGAGCCTGTGGTTGGAGATTGTTGAAAAAGTGCATGAGCCGCCGGGCGATTTCCGGGCTGAACAAGGATTCGCCATTGGCAACGCCGCGGATCGCGCGCAGCATTACCGACTGATCCGCCCCTTTCAGCACGTAGCCGCGCGCACCGGCGCGCATGGCTGCGAAAACCGACTCATCATCCTCAAACATGGTCAACATGATCACCCCGATATGGGGACTGTCGCGCAGAATGCGGCGGGTCGCCTCGATGCCATTCACTTCCGGCATCTGAATATCCATCAGGATGACATCCGGCTGGAGAGCCAGCGCGGCCTCGATGGTCGCCTGACCGGTCGCCGTCTCGCCAATGGGTTCAATATCCGGAACCGACAGCAGGAGCGCCTTCAGGCCTTCTCGAAACAGCGTGTGATCGTCAGCAATCAGTACCCGGATTGGTTCCATTCGTTTCCTACTATAACTTCAGCACTTTCGGACGATATCGGCAGGCGCGCAATTACACCTGTTCCTCCCTGTGGCAACGCTTCGGCGATACACGTGCCCCCTAGTTCCTCGGCACGTTCATGCATAGAGGTCAATCCTACGCCTGCTCGAGCCGCCTTGGATAATCCGCGTCCATCGTCGGTAACTTCCAGGCATAGGTCATCAGGGAGCGACAGCCGGACATAGCAGTGATGCGCCCCGGAATGACGGTTCACATTGGTCAGGGCTTCAAGTACGATCCGATAGGCCGCTACTTCGACGGCGGCGGGCAGTGGCGGCGGGCTTTCCGGGGCTTCCAGCGTGATTTGCAGCCCCTGCATCTGATTATGTGAAACGATGTGCGCTTTCAATGCGCCTACCAATCCGAGCTCATCCAGGGCGGGCGGACGCAGATCATAGGCGATGCGCCGGATGTCCGCCAGCGCCTCCTGCATTTGTGCTTTCAGTTCTGCCGCCAATTTCTTGACCGTATTTGCATCTTGCTCCGCCAAATTATGAATGGCATCCAATTTGAATGACATCGAGGCCAATACCGGCCCCAGCCCATCGTGTAAGTCCCGTCGAAGCCGACGGCGCTCCTCTTCACGTGTCGTCACAAGCCGTTCGCGAGAACGCTGCAAATCGGTCGTCAGGTGCACATTGTATGCAGCGACCGCAACCTGACGCGCAATTGTGTCTAGCAACTGCCTGTCAGTGTGCGAAAACAACTCGCCAGGCGCACGCGGCGCCAGGATCATCTGTCCGATTGTCTCCAATTGATAAACCAGCGCCAGGATTTCCATGTTCTCCTTGTCTTGCGGCACAAATGCAGATGAACGCACATATTCAGCGGCGATGACCAACCGCTCACCTTCTTTCAATGCGACGGCCACATAAGGCAGCTTCAAGGCATCAGCGACGGTCTCCACAATCGTCGGGAGCACAGACTGCGAGGCAACGACAACTTCGAGCCGTTCGGCGAGACGACCCAGTACAGCATAGGGATCATCGCGCTCGCCGTACATCAGCCGATTCACGCCCCGTTGCAGGCGTTCCCGCAGCGGCTGAAACGAGATGGCAATGATGCCAGTCCCGAAGAGCGAGATTGGCAAGTTACCGCCAGTTTGAAGTATGGTTCCCAGCGAACCAACTATGCCAACATAGAGCGAGATAATGAGGGCGGTCAGGGTCACATAAACCAGCGCGCGATTAATCAGGATATGAATGTCCCACAGCCGATAGCGCAGGATAGCTATCCCGGCGGCGACGACGATGCCAGCAATCGTGATATCGGAGGCAACTACACTCAACTCCAGGGTTATCGGATTGTCGCCCCAGATCAGCGCAGGAATGCTGCCCAGAAGATTGCCCACAATGACGACCACACCTGCAACCGCCAACCACTTGAGTTGCTCACGTTCTATTCCAGTGACGCGGCGAAAACGGACGACGACGGAGGCAATTGAACCCAACACGCCAATCAGAAGAATGGGCGCCGCGAGGGTCATGAGCAAGTTGAGCACTTCCGCGCTGCCCGCAACTCCATAGGGATTGGGACCTTTAATCCCGAAATCTACCAGTGGCCCCGGGTAGAAAGCTATGCTGCATATGAATACCGCGCTCCCCAGCCCTGCTGCCCAAGCGACATACTGCCAGCGCGGTGAGATCAGTTTCCCATCCGGGAACAAAAGCAATGTGAATGTGATTGGGAGGAGCATGTTTGGAATCCATATCCAAATGCTCAGCCAACGTGCAAACGCTGCTCCAGGCATCGGCATAGCAAGATCACTGTACAAGGCGTAACCTGTTGCCAGCATATTGAGTGCGCTGAGAAAACCGATGGCGCAGAACATCCAGCCAATCGGATTGCGTGGATGCTGCGACGCGACAAGCGCGCCAACCACGCCATAAGTGATGGTAAGCAATGGCGTAAAAAACTGGTGACTGAAGGTCACGCCCTGTCCACTGACAACCAGCGCGAGAATGCTGATGGCCAGCCCGACTGTGACGAGTAGGACAGATATCACCATCATTGACCGGGATAGATGTCGGGCAGTTTGCTCGCTCATGATGACTATCTTTGCAAACCTTTTAGCGCTCACCCTTATGCTATCATGAACTGCTGTTTACGCGTGTCTGTTCCAGAGTCTGCTTGATGCAGCGCATGTTCTGTGCCTCACCGCGCTTCAACGATTGCAGCAGCACCGGAAAATACAACTTCAACAAACCGTGCGGGTGTGCCTCGAAGCGCGAGTACAGCAAAGTCCCGCTTCCCTGAGAAGTGAGTGTCACGTCAAACACGACGGAGAGCGCCCCACCGTTCTCGTATGCCCAGCGGCACGGACGTTCGAACCGGATGCACTCAACTTCGAGCTGTTGGCTTTGCTTCCACTTGGCAAGATACTTAGTTCCAAGTCCGATTGGGCCGTCGGTCAGTTTCTCCATCGACTGAGCATCCGGGTTCCATTCCAGTTCGTTCCGCAGATCGACCAGATAGTCGAACACTTCTTCGGGCGAACGGTTGATCTGCACGCTATTCTCGATAACTGCCATATCCACCTTCCCTCAAATCAACTGAACCACCACCGTTAAATCCAACCACCCGCGAACAGCGCGAGGCCGATGAGCAGCGGCGCGACGAAATGAATCGCGGGATAGTACACTTCGCGTGGGCGAACAATCAGAACGATTAGCAAATAGCCAAGGTTCCAGATCACAGTCGCCCATCCCGCCCATGCGGGCACCAGCCCGGTTTGCAGCAGTGCCACTCCAGAAGCAGCCTGCGCCAGAAGCGCGAGCACAACATAAGTCACCACCTGTGGGTAATTCCATTCGCCATTGTCGATGAATTTGGTTTCGGTGGACACCACAAGCACCGCGCCGAAGAGATATGTTGCCGTCCCCAATTGCGCCAGAAACGCATCTCCGGCAGCACGCAGTAGATCCGCAAGCAGCACCAAGCCTAACACCGTTAACAAGGTCGGCAGGATGACGAAGCTCCGCTCCCACTTCATGTGAGACGCCCGATCTTCTATCGGCCAGTTCAACATGGTTCTGCCGGTGAAAAGGATGCCACCGATCTCAAAGACCATGAACGTGAGTACCAGCAGGCTCGCGGCAATCGTCCGCTCGGATATCCCCTGCCTGCCGATCACTACCAGCAGCGCCAGCATGGTGAGTACAACGCTGACGACGGCGATTGTTAGGACGCGATATGGAGATGTGAACCACCTGATCATGCTGCTTCTCCTCCAACATCAGACGGGCATCGATTAGAGTCGTTATGAACCATGAGTCATCCCAAAGGCACCGGCATCACAGACAGCAGTTGGCGCAGCGTGGTTGATTTACCGTCTTTGTTCAGAGTTCGTCATGCTGAAGACGATGTGCTGGCGCGTTTGCGCTGCAAGAAGGTGCGTACATCTGTTGCATTTATGCTGAAGGACGATACAGGCTGCAGCGCAGACATCTCGGAATCATCGAGGGTACGCATCCACTCCCACATTCTGACCAACTCCGGCTGATTCCTGCGCAGCATCCAAACAGGCAGAGGCCAGCGGACGGGCTTCTTGCCCATGATCTCCTGATAAATTTGCTGGCATTCCGCCAGTGTTTTCCAGTCGCCCACGGGGTTGAGCCGCTTTCCAATATACGCGTCCGGTTGCGCAAAGATGACGGACGCCAGACCGCCGATGTCATCTGACGCAATCCAGGGAACGCAGTAGTCATCGCCGAGCACCTTAATTTTTGCATTCCACATACCAGCCTGTGGATACAAATCGGCGTCGGTCATCAGTTCCATGAAGGGCGGCGGGAAAATCATCGTCAGCGGGATATTCCTGGAATTCATGTAATCCTCAATATCCAGCTTGGAGTCAAAGTGCGAAATGCCCGTGCCTCGTTCACCTGTTCCGGCCGCTGCGAAAACAAGATGCTTGATCTCGGCATCAGCAGCGAGATCTGCAACCTGTTTCCCCTGCCGCACTTCGGCGTCAAAGCCGGATTCCCACCCGTTCACAGCCAGAAAAACGCCATACGCTCCTTCAAAAGCTGATTTCAGCGAAGCGGGGTTTTCCATGTCGCCTTCGACCACTTCGACTCCCAACGATTGCAGCGATTGCGCTGCATCGCTTTGAAGATTGCGCGTCACGGCGCGCACACGCCAGCCACGCCGGTGCAAGTGGCGCGCCGCTGCGCCGCCCATGCGCCCAGTCGCGCCGAACACCAAAATCGTCGTTGCGTCAGACGGTTTCATCGTCGATCCTTTCCCAACATCTCATTCGTCGCTGTCGGCAGCTTGACCTGCCGCCATTACAGCTTGATCAATGAGAACTGAATTCTTGTCATATTGAACGGCAGTTGCCGCCAGCTATCACCATGGTCGGCTGTGTGCCAGACGTCGCCATTGCTCAATCCGGCATAAAGATGTCCCGGCGCTTCAGGATCAGTGACCAGCGCGTAGGCCATGTGATCAAGCGGCTGTGGCAGCCCGCCGGCGAGACGTTCCCACCGCCCACCACCGCGCTTGCGGAAGATGAATGCGTTTGCCTCGCCATCGAAATGCCCGCGCGGCATCTTGTGAAGTTCAGGAAACACAGCGTGTGGCGCGGCAGACACGTACCAGATAGCAGGATCGGCGGGGTCAGCCGCGCAAGCCATGCCGTACAAGCTCCAGGCCAAGCCTTTGCGTGGCTGCGTCCAGGTCATGCCACGATCAGCGCTGACTGCCGCAGGCCAGCCACCACCTCCCTGATATACCCAATTGCCGTCGGTGTGATGAAATTTGAGGTTATGGCAGTCGCGCGACGTCCCCTGGAGGTGCCCTTGCCAGGTTTTGCCACCATCCGTGCTGCGAAACATGCCGCCAAACTCAATGCCGGCGATGACCAGGTTGGGATCGGTCGGCGACACAGCCAGCCCCATCACATAGGGATCGCCCGGCTCCGCGGGCGTGAACCAGAACCAACGGCGTAGGCTGCGGAAAGACTCCAACTCTGTCCAGGTCGTCCCGCCATCATGAGAGGCGTACAGTGCTGGGGGTTTCGTGCCTGCGTAGATGGTCGCCGGATGCGCCTTGCAGATGGCAATGGATTTGACCGTGTTCCCAGCCAACCCTACTGGTGTCCAGGTGTTGCCAGAATCTGATGAGCGCAGCACACCGTTGTCTCGCGTTCCGGCATAAACAACTGTCTCATCACATAAACTGGATGCCAGGCAGCAGATCTTGTACTGCCCCAATCGCTGTTCAACGCGCCATTGGCCATCTGCCTGCAATTCGGCGCGGGTAACGCCCTGATCCGAGGTCGCAAGAAACACTTGAGCGTTCATCTGTGTGTCGTCTCTCTGATTGCTTTGGCCCGTGTTCTTCTGGCTATGCAAACACGGCGCAACTGTCGCTGCCGCGCCGCACGAGCTGGCGCAACGCCGTCAAACACGCCGCCGTGCCAATCACGACGTTTGACCACAGCAGGATTTCCCCTAGCGGCCAGGCGGTCGGGCAGGGTGACGGGCACGAGGTCGTGAACGTCGAAACGCCAAATACCACCAGCAACAGATCGAAGATCAGCAGCGCTACGAGTCCTTTGCGGCTCCCTCGCGCGACGGCAAGCAGTGACCACAGCCAGACACCGTAAAATGCCAGCACACCGAGCGTCACGGCGAGCAATGCAGTTATGGTGACACCGAATTCGGGGAACACATAGCCGTAGTCGAGAAATGTCCGCCCCAAGAACGAGAGCAGCGCGGCGCAGGAAAGCGCAAGGATCAGGTTCTTGGAATTAGAATTGCTCAACATGTGACCTCCCTCTGATAACCTTCATCTACACAGTAGCCGCAGACGCGACCCAGTGTCATGAGCGCCGGTCACGTTCTGGTCGGGAAGAATGCCTATGGGGGTCGGGAACAATTGCCAACCGAGAGCGCTTACGCAATTTCCTGGCGAATTTTCGAGGAGTTCAGAAGTTGGGCAAAGTTATAGCCCATGTATTACCTGAGCCAAACGAGAGGTGCGCTTCAGATCAGCACACCCCAAGATCGTTTCAATTTTGTCGGCATACGCGTTATGCAGGAAGAAGGTGGATCGCTTCCTGCGCGAAATCCAGACCAACCTGCTGCCCTTCATCGAAAACACTGATCCCCCGCGGATCTTGTTCGACCACGACGATCTGTTTCGTGCCCACATTGACCACATATTCGACTTCTGAGCCGAGAAACATCGCCTGATCGATCACGACCTGTAGCAACGATTCATCCTGGCGCAAAGTCAGCGATTCCGACCGCAGCATCGCCACGACGGACATCCCAGGACTGTAAGAGAACTTCGCAGGAACGGTGAAACGTCTTCCCAGTACCTCAACTACCAGATTGCTGCCCGATTCTTCGATCACCGTTGCATCAACAAAATTTGCGCGCCCTATGAAATCGGCGACAAAGCGCGTCGCCGGTGTGTGGTAGATCTCGCCGGGCGTCCCCATCTGCTCGATCTTCCCCTTATTCATGACGACGATGCGGTCGGATAACGCCATGGCCTCGATCTGATCATGCGTGACGTAGATGCTGGTGATACGCAGGCGACGCTGAAGCCGGTGAATTTCGCTGCGCATCTGGACACGCAGTTTCGCGTCGAGGTTCGACAGCGGCTCATCGAACAGGAGGACGCGTGGCTCCATCACGAGCGAGCGTGCCAGAGCAACACGCTGCTGCTGCCCGCCGGACAGCTCGTTGGGGCGGCGATCACCCAGTCCTTTCAACCCCATCAACTCAAGAGTCTCTACAACCTTTGTCCTGATCTCTGATCGCGAGAGACGGCGCAGGTGCAGACCGTAGGCGATATTGTCAAAAACGGTCATATGTGGGAACAACGCATAGCTCTGAAACACCATTGCCATGTCTCGTTTGTTGGGTGGCTGGTTGGTGATGTCCTTGCCGTCCAACAGGATGCGCCCGGAAGATGGCGTCTCAAAACCGGCGATCAGGCGCAGGGTCGTCGTCTTGCCACAACCGGACGGTCCAAGCAGAGTCAGAAATTCCCCAGGCAGAATGTTGAGATTGACGGTATCGACCGCTCTGACTTCTCCCTCTCCACCGCGTGCCGGGAATGCCTTCGAGATGCTTTCCAGGCGCAAGCTGTCCGCTGCGTTACTCTGGGTAGCGGCCATATCATGCGCCTCCTTCTAGCGAACGTTCCGCGCCCGTCGTTGATCCGACAGTGGCATACAAAATGGCAATAGCGACCAGGACGATCCCGATCAAAATGACACAGTAGGCAAAAGCATTGCCATAGCGGCCTTGCTCGGTCTCATTGAGAATTTGCTGAGTCATGATTCTTGTCTGGGGGGTCGTCAAGAAAACGATGGCAGAAATCGTCGTCATCGACCGTGCAAAAGCATAAATCAGGCCTGCCAGGAAAGCCGGTCGGATCAGCGGCAGCGTGATTTTGCGGAAGGTGACGGCGTTATCTGCGCCCAGGCTGATGGAAGCTTCCTCAATGGCCGGGTCGATCTGCGATAACAGCGCCACACCCGACCGAAGTGCAGCCGGGACGCTGCGCACCACATAAACAACGATGATCGCGAGCGCACCACCCAGTATGGCCCGTCCGCCAGTCAACTTGGGGATGAGCGTGATTGCAGGCACATTATCCCCAACAAACGGCAGGGTAAGTGTGATTGGGTTATTGAAGACGATCAAGTAACCGATGCCGAGAATCGTACCTGGCACAGCAATACCCAGCATTGTGCCAAAATCGACTGCGTTCCGGCCCCAAAAAGCTTTTCGAACGATCAAGAACGCGATCAACATGCCGAGCACACCAGCCAAGGGGGTAGCGACAATGGCAAAGGTTGTCGTATCGACCATGGCTTCCGAACCATAGCCGTTAATGACAAAATCAAAATGCTCAAGTGTGAAGGCATTGTTGACGCCAAAAACCCTGGTGACTGAACCGACAAAAATCACCACATAAATGCCGACGATCAGGGCACAAATACCCAGCACAAGACTGATCAAGACCCACCGCACCACAGGATGAGTGATCTGCTGCGGTGTGCCGGTTGGTTTTCCAGTGACAGATACGACGGAAGTTCGCCCGACCCAATAGCGCTGAATAATGAAAACAGTTAGCGACGGAACGAGTAAGATCATGGAGAAGACAGCCGCAGCGACATTGTCATGAAGACCAATGATGGAGATGTAGACCCGCGTCGCCAGCACTTCATAGTTGCCGCCCAATACAAGCGGATTCCCGAGGTCAGCAATTGCTTCGACAAATAGCAGAAGGAACGATGCGGCAAACCCGGGAAGCAGCATTGGTACCGTCACGGTACGAAATATGTGCCACTTGCTGGCGCCCAAATTGGTCGCAGCTTCTTCGAGCGATGGATCGAGCGCTTGAAGCATCCCTTTGAAGTTGAGGTAGGCAATCGTGAACAGAGATAGAGCCAGAGCCAGGGTCAGGCCGGTCAATCCGTAGATGTCATACCGTACCCCAAAAATCCCCTTGCTGATCATGCCATTGCGCCCAAACAAGAGAATGATGGCTGTGGCAACCGCAAAAGGAGGCGAAATAATCGGTACCAGCGCAATCAAGTGCATAAAGCGCTTGAAAGGCGCTTTCATTTTGACCTGTACATATGCGAAAAGGAAGCCGATAGCAGTGCCGGCTGTTGCAACAGTCAGCCCCATAACCAGCGTATTTGTGATGATGTCTTGATAAGCACGCTCGCCCAGGTAATGCGCAAACAGCGCGCGCCCTTCCTCAGAAAGACTGGCACCCACCATCGCCAAAATTGGAAGAATGATCGCGACAAAAATAAATAGCACCACCAGTAACAAGCTAATTGCCAGCACCGGATCTTGCCAGATGCGCCGGAATCCAGCGCCATAGCGTGTATGATTCAGCAACGTAAAGACCTCATATCGTTCAGAAGTAACGTTTAAACTCGCGAAACTGCCCTCCATATTTGAGAAGGGCAGTTCGCGATGTCAAATTCTGTAGGCGGCTATTCCGTGGGCGCTGGCGCGATTTCGGTATCGAATCTTTCGACCAGTTCCGTACGCATCGATCCGGCTGCCGGGAAGTTGTAGTTGATCAGCTTCAGCGACGAAAGATCAACCGCCAGATCGGAAACTGGCGCTTCAGGATTGGTCGGAATCTGGAAGGCATTCACCTGGAGCGCGGTCGCCTGCCCCTCCGGACTCAGCGTGAAATCAAGGAACATGCGCGCGGCTTCTGGTTCAGGGCCGCCACTAATGATGGCAACGCCACCATTCTCATAGCCAGTGCCCTCTTCGGGGAAGGATGTCACGAGGACGCCTTCAAAACCCTCGACCTGAAGTTTCACGCAGTCGTGCGAGAAAATCACCGACACGGCAATTTCACCACGGCCGGCCATCGGGCCAGAGGCCAACCCTGAACGGGTATATTGCAGAATATTGTTATTAAGCTCGGCGAAATAGGCGAAAGCGTTATCGATAGCGGCCTCGGTCGGTGCGCCATCTTCATTGTAGCCTGTACCGGCTTCCGCTTCTTCCAATTTGTCGGCTTCCAGCGTAATCACCGTCCAGAACGCCGTGAAAGCAGTGCCGGAAGTGGCCGGGTGTGCCATAGCGACGTTACCCTTCAGGTCCGGGTTGAGTAGATCTTGCCAGGAAGTGGGAACATCTACGCCCAGCTCCTCAAGCACCTGCACGTTGGAACAAAAGCCGGTCGCCCCGACATAAACGCCGTACCACATGTTGTCTGCCCCTACATATCGGGGATCGAGCACTTCTGCATAAGTTGATACATAGGGTTCGAACAAACCGTCAATAGCTGCCGCGATATACGCGTCTGCCGGCCCGCCCCACCAGACCGAGAATTCGGGATTATCAGCCGTCGCTTGGATTCTTGCCAGCGCTTCACCCGAAGACAGCCGGACATAGGAGGTTTCGATGCCAGTCGCCTCCTGGAATGCCTGTGTCATCGCGACGCACCAGTCTTCTTGCGGCGTACACAGAACAGTCAGGCTTGACTCCTGCGCATATGCGGGAAGCAACGTGAGTAATAGTATGGCAAAAACGAGAAATGAAACGATCTTCCTCATGTCGATCTATCCTCTTCCTTATGAATGAACGAGAATTCATACAGAATCGGGAGGCCAAATCAGCCTCTCAAAACATTAAACGGAGTTTAAGTAATCGTTAAATGGATGTCAAGTTATTTGTATGCGATGGATTTGCCTCAGCATCAGTTAGGATCTAAAGCCACCATCTGAGAGGTTCAAAACCTCCCCCTGGGCAGAGCAACTGCTTACCTATAAAGTATTCACCTCTATATGCTATATCAAATCGAAAAACGTGCTGAATCTATGCAACACATCATTCAGGGAACGCTGACCACCGCCGATGCCAAGCAGCATATCCCCCACACGTTCAACCTGCCTCCAGGCGCGACGCGCCTCGACATTGCCTTCGACTATGAGCCAAAAGCAGTCGAGACTGCGCCGTACACTCACCTGCTGTGCTTCACGCTGTTCGATCCGCAGGCCGCGCGCGGCACACGCCATAACAACCGCGATCAAAGTCTGACGATCACGGACACATTCGCTACACCGGGCTATATCCCCGGCCCTCTCCCAAGCGGCGAGTGGCAGATCGTTATCGATACGCATCGTATTCTCCCCGGCGATCCCATTGCCTACACATTCACCATAAACGTCGGTTTTGAGCCTCAACCCGCTCACGTATTGCCACAGCCGTCCGCTCCAAACGGGCGCGGGCGCGGCTGGTATCGCGGCGACCTTCATGGGCACACGCTGCATTCGGACGGCAGTTGGGATGTACCGAATCTGGTCGCGGCGGCGCAGCGTGTGGGGCTGGATTTCGCAACCCTGACGGATCACAACACCGTGTCTGGTTTGGCGCAGATGCACAACCTGGCAAACGAATCGGTGCTGACGATGGGCGGCATGGAGTTGACGACGTACTACGGGCACGCGCTCGCGCTCGGCGTGCGCGAGTGGATCGACTGGCGTGTGCGCGCCAACGAACGGGATATGAACGCTATCGCGCGGGAAGTCGAAGCGCGCGGTGGCTTGTTCGTCATTGCGCATCCCAAATCGCAAGGCGATCCGGTCTGCACTGGCTGCGATTGGCGCTATACCGAGACGATGCCCGGAGTAGCCAGATGCGTCGAAATCTGGAACAAGGGGGCCTGGTACGAGCAGAACGAGCAGGCACTGGCACTGTGGTATGCGTGGCTGAATGCAGGGTATCGCATGGTAGCGACGGCTGGCACAGATATTCACGGCCAGATACCGGAAGGTATCCGCGTGGGCTTCAACAACGTGTTCGCGGACGCGCTGCAAGAGCGCGCGATTCTTGACGCTGTTCGGCGTGGTCATCTTTACTTGAGCAGCGGCCCACGCCTGGAGCTAACCGCCCGCAACAGCGCAGGTGATGAAGCCATGATGGGAGATGCCATCGATGATTCAGGCGTTGAGATAACCTGTACCTGGAAAGACATAGATGCCCCGCCGCAACTCCGGCTCATTGCCGATGGCAGCGTTTATGACACCCTTGCAATCGATGCCCCTGGCACGCAGGTGTGGTCGATACCTCCATCACAATATCACTGGATCGTCGCCGAAATCCGCGATGAGACGAATGAGCTGCGCGCAGTCACCAATCCGGTGTTCCTTACGCCGAAGGCATAGGGAGTTTTGGCAGACGACAGAGCCATTGCTGCCGTCGCATCCTCATTCAAAAGTAGGATGCGGAATCCTGACGAAGGATGGATGATAATGGGCACCCATTGACCTGAGAGCGCCAGGGTGTGCGTATGTTACAGCCAACAACGGATTCGGAGATCGAGGTCCTCGTCCAGATTGCCAGCGATCTGCCACAAGCTGCCACGCCAGCAGACTGGCTGGAAGCGGTCAGTGATTACGCACGCTCCCGCGGTGCTGTGGCCGGTTTTCTCCTCTGGATACTCTCCGGGCCGGAGGCCACGACGATTGAGGCAGAGATTGCAGCAAGCTGGACGCAAGACGAAAAGCCTCATTTGTCGTCTCAAGATCGACTCATCCTGCCTGCCTTCTGGTATGACGCCAACGGTCGGCTGGATGCAACCGATAGACCGCTCTTGATTGAAAACACCCAAACAAGCCCGCTGCTGGATGAATCCATGCGCGAGTATTATGGTCGCCTGGACGTAGGCGCAGTCGCGCTCCTGCCTCAGCTTGTCCAGGGGCGTTGGGTCAGCTTGCTGGGCTTTCATTGGCGCGAGCCACAGGCATTTGACGATCAATTCCGGCGCATTTGCGAAATCATCATCCGCCGCGCTGGGCCAGCGATCAACGCCATTCGTCTGCTCGATCAAAATCGTGAACGCGCGCTGCGGGCGGAGAGACTGAGCGAGATCAATACGGCGCTGTCCCAGGCCGGCAACGAGGATGAAATTCTGGCTGCGATGCTGGCCTGTGCTCGCAGCTTCACCGAACACGCGCCCCACAAAATGTCGCTGCTCTACGTCAATCTGGATAGTGAGGGCAAGCCGATTGAGGCATTCAACGCAGCCTCGATTGGCCCGCTTGTGTATATGGCGGAAAAAAACAAGATCTACTCGCTGGACGACACACCATTCCCAATGATAGCCAGCTTGAACAGCGAAGACCCCATTTTTGTTGAAGATATGGGCTGCGATCCGCGTTTCCTCGAAGCGGACCGTGAAATCGCGCGGAACGTTGGCAATTGTGGAGGAGTGCTGCTGCCCCTGCGCAGTGCCAATACCTGGCAGGGTGTCATGATGATCATCTGGCAGCAGCCGCGCATCTTCAGCGAGCAAGAGCGTTATCTGTACACGCGCTTGCTGCCAACCCTGGCGTCTGTGGTTGCCAGACGGCGAGCCTACTTGGAAACCCGGGAAAGCCAGAGCGAAGCTTCATCGCTCTACCATCTGGCGGAGCGTATCAACGCCGCGACATCGTATCAGGAGATCGTCGATACAGTCGCCAGCTTGCAACCAGAGTGTGACGGCGTATTTCTCAATTTCTGGGAACACCTCGATTACGATCGGGCGTCGTATCTTGAAATGATTGCAACAGCCGCCATCCCCGACGCAATTGAGGCACAGGTTCAGATGCGACTGCCCAAGTTGGCAGTCAGTGAGAGCGCCAAACAGGAAAAACTCTGGATACTTGAAAACGCTTACACTGAACTTCGTCATGATGCACAAGCGAAAGACTTTTTTAGTGCGCTGCCGACCAAGGCCTTCATGGGAGTCCCATTAAGATCGGGAGAGCGGCTCTGGGGCATGATTGTCATCAGCTATGTCGATCCGCGTAAGTTCAGCGAGCGTGACCGTCGTCTTGCGCTCGGCATTGGCGATCTTGTGGCGACTGCGACCGAGCGCGTGCGGCTGCAAAGCGAAATGCAGCAGTCAAACGAGGAAGCAGACTTCCTGTACCGGATGGCAGAAAGCGTCAATACAGCGACGACCTATCAGGAAGTCATGGAGGCGGTTGCCACCATCTTACCTGACTCGGCTGGTGTTTATCTCGACCTCTGGGAACATTACGATTACGAAAAAGCGTCGTATGTCGAAATCGTTGCCGCGGCGAACGTTCCCGGTGAATTTCGTAACATGCTCGGGCGACATCTGCCGAAGTCAAGTTTTCCTATCAGCGAAGAATGGCTTCAGCATCGGCTGATCGTCGTCGAAGATATCGAGACAGAAGAAAGCATCGATCCAGCCATACGCGATAACTGGCTGCGCCTGGGAACGCGGGCATTTGTCGGTGTGTCCTTCCACCACGAAAATACGCTTGTCGGCGGGATCTTCTTCAATTTCACTCGTCCTAGAGAGTTTGCCGAGCGCGAACAACGGCTTGCGCTGGGTGTGGGCAACCTCGTGCATGGCGCTGTGGAGCGCATCCGCTCGCAAGCGGAAACAGCCGCCGCCGCAGAAGCCCAGCACGCAGCTTATCTCGCAGAACAGGAGGCACGCGAAGAAGCCGAGTCGCTCTACCGTGTCAGTGAAGAAATCAACGCAGCCAACAGTTTCCATGACATTGTGCGCGCCGTCGCCAAGCTGAATTTTGGCCCTGGTGACATCTATTTGAACATCTTCGAGAACTTTAATTTCGAGGGTGCGCGCTACTTCGACATCGTCGCCACAGCGACAGATATGTTCAAGCATGAAGGCGCGCGCTGGTGGATCGCGGATTTCGAACTGATTAAACACATTCCTCGCCAAGATGTGTTCGTCAATGAAAACATCGCCGCAAATCCAAACATCGATGCACGTTCGAAGCAGAAATTTATCGAGCTCGGCGTACACTCAAACATGCGTGTCAGCCTGAACCTCAATAATCGCTGGATGGGAGGGCTGGGCATCGATTCGCCGGTTCCCAGGCGCTACAGCGACCGAGAAAAACGGCTCATGGCGGGCGTCGGCGACCTGGTTTCGGCTGCAGTCGAACGCATTCGGCTGCAACAGGAAACGGTGGCTGCTGCCGAGGCGCAACGCCAGGCACTGCTGGCAGAGAAGGACGCCCGCGAAGAGCGCGAAATCCTGTTCCGAGCCAGCCAGGCCATCAATGCGGCCAACACGTTCCACGAGATTGTCGAAGCCGTCAACCATGTCGATTTCGGCGGCGACTTTTATCTCAGTATCTTCGAGAACTTCGACCATCAAAACGCCACCTATATCGAGTCGGTATCGACGGCCAGAGGCGAATTCGTCAAGGAACCACGACGATTCTCACTGGGTGAAATGCCGTTTTTCAAAGATCACGCACGTCCAGGTCTGCTCATCATGGAAGATATTGAGAACCAACCGGAGATCGACCCCATCACCAGGAAAACGCTCCTTGAACATGGGATCAAGTCCGGTATGCGTTTCGGATTGGGTTGGAATGGCCGTGTTCTAGGCGCATTCGGCGTGGATACAGCCAGCGCAAGGCGCTATTCGGCGCGGGAACAGCGCCAGATGACAGCGCTCGGCGAATTGGTCTCGGCGGCGGTTGAACGCATCCGTCTGCAAAAAGAGATGGCAGCGACAGCCGAGGCACTACGACAGGCACTTCTGGCGGAGAAAGAGGCGCGCGAAGAAATGGCGCTGCTCTATCAGGTGAGCAAAGCGATCAACCAGGCGTCGCAAATATCCGAGGTGCTCGAAGCGACGAAACGCCTCTTCCACGATCCGGTTGATGTCGCCATTTTCGCCTGGGAAGACTACGATCGCACCGATGCGACGTATCTGGAGTCGCTTGCATCTACCGATGCCAATCTCCCTGGAGGTACTCGACTGCCGCGCGCGCTGGTATCTGGCCCGGCAACGCTGAATCCGACGGAAATTCTCGTCATTAATGATGTCAACGGTCCAGACTGGGCCGTCAACCCGGCGGCAGACTCGGCACGCTACTTTGGTTTGCATTCCATCTGCTGTGCCAATCTCATGCACAGCCATCGCGTGGAAGGGCTGTTTGCCATCGCTTCCTATGCGCCCTATGAATTCATGCCTCAGGAAGTGCGTCTGATGGTCGCCATCGCCGACTTGACGGCTGCCGCATTGGAACGCTTTCGTTCACGTCAGGCCGAAGCGGAAGCGAATGAAGAGCGAGAACAGCTTTTCCGCGCCAGCCGGGCGATCAACGCAGCCAATAGCTTCCGAGAAATTCTTAACGCAGTCAATCACATTGACTTCGATGGTGGCGATTGCTATCTCTATATCTACGAGAATTTCGACTTCCATACGGCCAGCTACATCGAGACTGTCGCGACCGGGCAGAGCCAATTCATGTCAGAAGGAATGCGCATCCCCCTGGCAGATGTGCCGTTTCTCAAAGAGCATCCTCGTCCAGGGTTATGGGCCTATGAAGACGTTGCCAATCATCCCGAACTCGACCCGGTGACGAAAGCCACGATGATGAACCAGGGTGTCGCCTCAAACCTGCGCTACGGTCTCTCCCGAAACAATCGTATTCTCGGTGCATTTGGTGTCGATCATGGCACGCCCAAGATCTATTCGGCGCGGGAAAGACGCATGATAAACGCGCTTGGTGATCTCATCTCAGCGGCGGTAGAGCGCATCAGGCTACAGCAAGAAACGCACGCTGCACGTGAAAAAGCGGAGCGTCTGGCAGAACGGGCACAGCAACTAGCGGCGCTGGAAGAGCGCACCCGCCTGGCCCGTGAACTCCATGACTCCGTGTCGCAGGCTTTGTACGGCATTGGTCTGGGCGCACAAACGGCGCGTGCCATGTGGGAGAAAGACCAGACGCTGGTCAAAGAGTCGGTCGAATATGTGCTGACATTGGCAGAAGCCGCGCTGGTCGAAATGCGCGCATTGATTTTCGAATTGCGACCAGAATCGCTGGAGAACGAAGGTCTGATCACAGCGCTCGCCAAACAGGGCGCATCGCTGCAAGCACGACATGGGCTGGACATGCGGCTGGAACTGGGCGAAGAACCCACGCTGAGCCTGGATATGAAAGAAGCGCTCTACCGCATCGCGCGTGAAGCGCTGCATAACGTCGTCAAACATGCTGGCGCGACAAAGGCCATCCTGCGCCTGACGGGTGACAGCGACAATCTGCTTCTGGAAGTCATCGACAACGGCGCGGGTTTCGATACGGATCGCGACTTCCCCGGTCATCTGGGGCTGCAATCCATGCGGGAGCGAGTGGAACAACTGGGTGGCGAGATTCAGATCGAGAGTGCTGTCGGCAAAGGGACACATATCACAGTCAAGATATGCCTTTCGGAGGATGCAGCGCCTCCATCAAAAGTGTCAAATGAAACTGTAGGAAGGGAAGATGGATGAAAGGGGCGAAAGTCAGACAATATAAGCTGCAAACAATTCACAAGGCGCTGATAAGGGCTTAGAAACATCATGGTACCCACCAGTACGACTATAGTGACCGCCCACCCGGTAGGTGAACAGAACTACGCAATCGTCTCCTACAAGGATAGCCAACTCGTCGTGGGCGCGCCCTACTTGCGGGATACGGTGACGAAACGCAGCCAGCCGACAGACTTGCTCCTGGCCGCGCTGGCAACAGATTGCACGTTCGCCTGTCAGCGCGCAGCCCAGGAAATGCAAATTCCGTTGAACAATATGAATACCACTGTCGAATGGCAACACGCAATCCAAGAAGCAGAGAGAGTGGGGCACGAAATCCGCGTGCGCATGGCGCTCTGGGGACCGAACGCAGACCAGGCAAACCAGCTTGTCGAGGCAGTGAAAAAGGTTTCCTGTACCTACGCGATCCTGGCTTCTGGCATCTCCATTGTCTTTGAAACAACCATCTAGACCCTTAGACTGCGTCTTTTGGCATTTCTACCAGGCCGATGCTAACGGCATAGAGCGCGGCCTGGGTGCGGCTCGCAACGCCAAGTTTCCCCAGAATTGCCCCCACATGTGATTTCACAGTCGTCTCGCTGATGTGCAGTTCCCGGCTGATCTCTTTATTGGCCTTGCCCTGCGCCAGCAAGCGCAGCACTTCGACCTCGCGGTCGGTCAGTTTTTCCGGCGACTGCGGCACACGGACTTCCCGCATCAAACGCGCAGCTGCTTTGGGCGAAAGCTGCACCTGCCCGGCGGCGGCAGCCCGAATAGCGTTCACCAGTTCCGGCGCATCGGTGTCCTTGAGCATGTAGCCAATCGCCCCGGCACGCACCGCGCCCACCACCGATTGATCCTCCAACACACTCGTCAAAGCGACGATTTCCGTCTCCGGCACAAGCTGTTTAATCGCAGCCGTCGCTTCAACGCCGTTCATGCCGGGCATCAGTAGATCCATCAAGATCACGTCCGGCTTAAGCTGCTGTGCCATTTCGATTGCTTGAAGACCGTTGACCGCCTCACCAACGATCTCCAATTCGGGATCGACCTTCAAGAACAGGCGCAGCCCCTGACGAACGACGGCGTGATCATCGACAATGAGTAGGCGAATAGACATACGACCCCTCCAGAGCAAGAATGTCTAATATGATCCCAGTTTAGCGCCGATTCCGTATCCTCCTAAAGTCGGAGATTGGGTGGACCTTACGATGGGGTGTTTCAAAAAGAAACAGGGGGCCTACACCCCCTGCCAAGTGACTTCGCGCCTATTCTACGACTTCGCAGCCGGCGGAATATTGAAGCTGTGGCTGAAAAGATTGTCCGGGTCGTATTTGGCTTTCAGCGCCATTAGCCGCCGATAGTTGTCCGCCGAATAGGCGTTCGGCGTCTTATCGCGGGCTTCCTGACCGTCCAGAAAGTTGAGATAGACACGATCCGTCACGTGCGCCGCCATGGCTGCTTTGAATGTGTCCATATACTGCCGACTGTTCTGCATCGCTTCCGCGGTCGGTGTGATCGAGACCATCTGCATGATCAGACTCTCATCGCGATGACTATAGGCGCTCGCCTGTGCGTCCACGCGGCTGATCGCGCCACCGGCATGGCGGATTTCGGTCTTCACAATCGGCGATGACCCCTGAACCGAAACGCCATACTTGACAATCAGATCAATCGTCTCGTCGCTCAAATCCGCTAGCCAGACACCGCTGCCATATCCGGGGCTTGGGTCCCGCGGATCATTGCTGATCGTCTCAACTTCGAGAAACGGCATCGGGTGAAAGCTGTTGACCATCGGCTGCATCCAATCAAGCCAGGGCTGCACGTAGACCGCGCCTTGCTCCACCGGCCCGCTGTAACAACCGTGGATCATGACAACGGTCTGCCCACGCAGGAATTCTGGCAGGGTCGGCAGCGGTGGAAGGTTCATGATCGCGATGGAGGATGTCAGTTCGTCAGGCGCAGTCTTGATCCATTCACGGAAGAACTGAAGCGCCCCTTTTGCATTTTCACCAGGATAAATCAGGCTGCCACCATAGACGGTCGTGACCGGATAGAGCTGGATCTCCATGCCGGTCACGACGCCGAAGCTGCCACCGCCGCCGCGCAGCCCCCAGAACAAATCGCTGTTCTCGGTCGCGCTCGCATGGATCACCTCGCCGTTTGCCGTCACGACTTCGAAGTAACGCACGCTGTCCGCCGCCAGGCCATATTTGCGCGCCAGCCAGCCCATGCCGCCGCCGAGCGTATAGCCGACAACACCCACACCGGGCGAAGACCCCAACAGCGGCGTGAGTCCGACCGCCTGCGCCTCAACCAAGACTTCGCCCCACTTCAAACCCGCCTCGATCCAGGCCGTGTTTGTGCTGGCGTCGATACAGACTTCTTTCATTTGCGAGGTGATGATGAGCACAGCGTCATCCGCCGGGCGCACGACACCGTGCCCGGTCGATTGCACCGCAATGCCGACGCGCGCAGTGCGGGCAAAGCGCACGGCTGCCGCAACATCTGCGGCGCTCCTGGCAACCACAATCACTGCCGGATGCTGATCGACGGTCAGATTCCATGCGCGCCTGGCGCTGTCATATTCGGTATCACCCGGCACAACCACCGTGCCGTGAACCTGCGCTCGCAAATCAGCCAGCAAGCCCTCGTCAATGCTTGGGCCTGCCACAAAGACCATATCCATAATTTGGCTACTCCCGTCTCGCGTTCTGGACGCTCATGAACACGATCACAAGATAATCTGTTGCAGCATGGCAATCATCCGAACATCAGTGGAGATCTTTTTCATCCAGCCGAACTACTACTTTTGGCGGAGATCCAGACCACGCGTGTATCGACAGGCAAGCTCAGGTTTCTTGCACCGAGAATCGTTTTGCGCTAACGTTTCCGCTGCTGAAAATGCCTTTCGTTACCCATTTATGTGTGGCACAAGGAGTATTTACATGCGGCGCCTTGCAGTGATCGCAATCGTTTTGTGCATAGTCTCAATTGGTTTCGGCACGGTCGCGGCGCAGGATGCGCCATCGGTTGCCGTGATCACCCCCTATTTGGCACAGCCGGGGACTCAGTTTCTCGTTGAAGGGTTCGAGGCCGCCGCCGAAGATAAAGGCTGGAACGTCAATGTGATTGACACCGCTGGCGATGTCGCCGCCGTGATCAGCCGCATCGAAGACATGGTCAACCAAGGCGTAGATGCCCTCGTCATCAACGTCGATCCGGCACAGGTGGAAGCCGGTCTGCAAATCGCGGCTGATGCGAGCATTCCCGTCTTCGGTATGGACGCCGGAAGCAACCCGCTGCTCGTCACCAACGTGACCAGTAATGGCTACGCGATGGCCGCCGAGACCGCCAGCTATGTGGTTGATCGGATCGGCTGCGCCGGGCGCGTCGTCATGTTCGTCTTCGATCCGTATCCGCCGGTGCAAAAGCGCGGCATTATCGCGGATGCGATCTTTGCCAACTGCCCCGATATCGAAGTCATTGACCGGATCACGCCGGATGTCAATGACGGCGGCATCGCCGACTCACGCGCACAGATGGAAGCGGTTCTGGCTGCCAACCCGAACACGGGCAGCATCAGCGCTGTGTGGGCGGCCTGGGATCAACCAGCGCTGGGCGCGCTCCAGGCAATTGAAGCGGCAGGGCGCGAAAACGAAGGTATTGTGATCGTCGGCATTGATGCTAACCCGCAGGCTCTTGACGCGATTGCCGCGGGCGGCAATTTCGAGGCATCGGTCGCGCAGGACTTCTCCGGGATCGGCGCGGCCACGGCCAGTGCTGTCGAGCGCGTGCTGGCTGGCGAAACCATCACTCAGAGCGTGATTTACGTGCCGACGGTTCTGGTCACAAACGCGAATGTCGGCGACTTTCTCGACAATTAGCGTTCGTCATCCACTTTGACTTTTGTAGGGGCGGCAAGGGCATTCGCGCCGCCCCATTGTGATCGCTCCTATGTCCGCAACACCGTTACTCAGTGTTCGCCACGCCGAAAAGCACTTTGGCGGTACGCCCGCGCTGGTCGATGCAGCGCTCGACCTGCTGCCCGGCGAAGTCCACGCGTTAATGGGCGAGAATGGCGCTGGCAAGAGCACGCTGATCAAGATTCTGGCAGGCGTCGTCAACCCGGATCGGGCCGAGATCGCGCTGAGCGGCCAGGCTGTGAGCATTCCCAATCCGCAGACGGCTTTCGACCTTGGCCTGCGCTTTATCCACCAGGAACTGGCGGTCGTCCCGCAGCTATCGGTCGCCGAAAACCTGTTCCTCAGCCACGCTTACCCGCGCCGCGCCGGATTTCTGGTCGATTGGCGGCGGCTGAACCAGAGTGCCAAGACCGTCCTCGATCAGCTTGGCATCGCGCACATCGACCCGCGCACACGTATGGCGCGCGTGGGCACGGGGGATCAGATGCTGGTAAAGATCGCCAGCGCCTTCGTGACAGGCGACCGGCAAACTCCGGCTGTCTACATCATGGACGAGCCGACGGCAGCCCTGACCAGCGAAGAAGTCACGCGCTTGTTCGGTGTCATCCGCGAGCTTAAACTGCAAGGCTGCGCAGTGCTCTACGTTTCGCATCGCCTGGAGGAAATCTTCCAGATCGCCGACCGGGTGACGGTCATGCGTGATGGATGCGTCGTGGGATCGGCACTGATCAACGAGACTAGTAGCGAAAAGCTCATCCGCCAGATGACCGGACGTGAGCTATCCCAGACATTCCCTGCTCGCGAGACGCCCCTGGACAGCCACATTGTTCTGGCGGTACGCAACCTTGCCACCGAATACGTGTGCGAAGTCGGTTTCGACCTGCGCGCGGGCGAGATTCTGGGCCTGGCCGGGCTGGCAGGCGCAGGGTGTACGGAACTCTTGCGCGCATTGGTCGGCGCCGACCCACTGCGACATGGTGAAATCCGGCTCGACGGCGAAACGCGCGCCGATCTGACACCCGTGAGCGCCTGGGAGCGCGGCTTCGCCTATGTGCCGGAAGAACGGCGCTCTCAGGGGCTGATCCTGTCGCGCAGCATCCGCGACAACATCACACTGCCCCATCTCCAGAAGATCAGCCGGGGCGGTATCCTGCTTGACCGGCGCAGTGAAGAGCAGTTGTCGTCAGTCGTTGGCGCTTCCGTCCGTTTGAAAGCCATCGGCCCGCGCCAGACCGTGCGCGAACTCAGCGGCGGCAACCAGCAGAAGGTCATGTTCGCGCGCGCCATGAGCCGGACACCGCGTCTCCTGCTCCTGGACGAACCTACACGCGGCGTCGATGTCGGAGCGAAGTTCGATATATACACGCTCATCCGCCAGGTCAGCGCCCAGAGCGTCGGCGTGGTGCTAGCCTCGTCGGATCTGGCAGAGCTGCTCGGCCTCTGTGACCGCATCCTGATCCTGCGCGAGGGACGCCAAACCGCCATCGTCGCAGCAAGCGGCCTCAGTCAGCATGAATTATTGACACTGTGTTATGGAGATGGGGATCGTGACGACTGATGCCAGCATCGAACAGACTGCGGCGCGCATCCAATGGGGGCGCCTGCTGCGTACATCCGGGACGTTGATCGGTTTTCTGGCGATCATCGTATTCTTCACCATCAACATCCCCAACACGTTCTTGACCGTAGCGAACTGGCTGAACATCAGCCAGCAAGTCAGTATGCTGGCCGTCATCGCCTTCACGATGACGATTGTGATGGTCATGGGCGACTTCGACCTGAGCGTCGGATCGATGGCAAGTCTGGCAGGCATCATCGCCGCGCTGCTCTTTCGCGACAGCCAGCCGGTGATCGTCGGTGTACTCGTGGCATTGGGTGTAGGGCTGCTTGGCGGTTTGTTCAACGGCGTGCTCGTTAGCTATGTCGGCATCATGCCCTTCGTCGCCACACTCGGCACATTGACGATGTTCAGCGGGCTGGCATTCCTGCTCAGCGGCGGCGAGACGATCTTCGGGCGTGACATCCCGGCAGATTTCAGCGGTTTTGCGCGCGGCGGAATTCCTGTCGGCATGGTCGGCGAACGCACGCTGTTGTTTCCGAATCTCACGCTCATCGCTCTGATTGTGCTAGCTGTGGTCTGGGCGCTGCTTGAGCAGACGACCTTCGGACGCCGCCTGTATGCCATCGGCGGCAATGCAGAAGCGGCGCTTTTGGGCGGTGTGCGCGTCCGCCTGCTGCGCCTGATCGCCTTCATGCTGACTGGGTTCGGCGCGGCGCTCGGCGGGCTGATGTATGCCAGCCGGGTCGCATCGGCCAACCCGACGCAGGGTGCAGGTCTGATGCTGGACGCAATCGCTGCAGTCTTCCTGGGCATGACGATGAGCGAGGAAGGCGAACCGCACGTCCTCGGCACGC
The DNA here is from genome assembly GCA_023382675.1 of Anaerolineae bacterium. Taxonomy (GTDB): domain Bacteria; phylum Chloroflexota; class Anaerolineae; order Aggregatilineales; family Phototrophicaceae; genus Flexifilum. Next base: position 55,305 of record JAHDWN010000020.1, on the reverse strand, counting down.
TCATCGGCGTGCTCATCCTCGGCGTGCTCGATAACGGACTGACGCAGATGCGCGTCGATAGCTACGTGCGCGAAATTCTAATCGGCGCGATCATCGTCGCTGCTGTGACGAGCAGCAGCCTGGCAAAGCGAGGTCGGTGATATGACGACATGGCTCGCCTTCGACATCGGCACAACCGGCGCGAAAGCCGCCCTGATCGACGCGCAGGCGCGGGTGCTGCGCAGTGCCTTTCACGAGTATCCAACCCACACTGCCAGCGGCGGAGTCGTCGAGCAGAGTGTGCGCGAATGGTGGCGCGCAGCCTGTGCGGGTGCGCGAGAAGTTGATGGAAGCAGCGCCGATGCCATCGTCATCACCGGGCAGATGCAAAACGTCATCCTGCTCGACCAGGACGCGCAGCCAGTCTATCCTGTCATCCTCTACAGCGATACGCGTGCCCATGCGGAAGCTGAGAACATCAACCAGGAACTCGGTGCTGAACGGCTCCAGCAGTTGACCGGGAATGAACAGGGCGCGGGCAGCCTGCTCGCCAAGCTGCGCTGGCTCTCGCGCTTTGAGCCGGGCACGCTGACACGCGCCCATCATCTATTGACGGGCGCGGCAGATTACATTGCGCTTCAGCTCACGGGCAGCGCTGCCTGTGATACGACTACCGTCTCGACCACCGGCCTGATGGTGTTGGATACACGGCGCTGGCTGGTGGAAACCGGCATGGAATCGGTCACAAGACTGTACCCGGATCTGATTGCCGGGGGTACTCAGGTCGGCGTGGTGAACAACATCGGCGCGCTGGCAATGGGCATTCGTGCTGGTGTCCCTGTCTATTTAGGCCCTGGCGATGCAGGCGCGACCACGTTGGGCGTTGGTGCGGGTGAACCGGGTGTCCCTTATGGCTACATCGGCACCAGCGGCTGGGTGGCGTTCACGTCGCGGCGTCGCGGCGACCCCACAACCGGAGTTTTCACGCTCGCGCACCCTGCGGCAGATCGCTACATCTGTGTCGCGCCCTTGTTGACGGCGGGTGGTAACCTGGACTGGATCAAGGGCGTGCTGACCGCCGAGTCGCACGCGGATCTGATCGACTCAGCCCTCACCCGCCCGCCGAGTGATCTGATCTACCTGCCCTATCTCAATGGCGAACGCTCGCCCATGTATGATCCGTTTGCGCGTGGCGCGTTCATTGGCTTGAGTGCAAGCCACACGCAGGCTGACATCGCACGTGCTGTGCTCGAAGGTGTCGCCTTCGCCTATCGCCATGCCCTCGACGCACTTATCGCAGAGCCGATCACGCGGCTGGCGCTGACAGGCGGCGGCACGCGCTCGCTGCAATGGTGCCAGATGATCGCGGATGTCTGCGCAGTCGAGGTCGCGCTCGACCAGGATGCGGCGAACGTCGGCGTTCGTGGCGCAGTCTTGGCGGCGCAGGTCACTCGCGGCGAGATGCAAAGCTACGCGCGCCAAGAAGACGCCAACGCGCTCACGCTGTTATCACCCGACAGTACGCTGCACACAGGCTATACGCGCAAATATGCGTTCTTCCGCGAAAGCTACGAGGCGCTCAAGCCGCTGTTTGCCCGGATGGCAAAAAACGAGTGACGGATAATCTCACGCCACTCGTTCCTGCTGCTGTGAAACGGCGGAGATAGGCTACCGCATCTCCTGCCCGCCGGTGACATTAATCGCCTGCCCGGTCATGTAGCTCGATTGATCCGACGCCAGGAAGACGAGCACGTTGGTCACGTCGTCATAGGTGCAGCCACGTTTCATCGGCACTTGATCGATGTAGCGCTGGCGCACCTCTTCCTCGGTGATGCCCCATTTCTTTGCGTACTGCTTGTAGAGCGAATCCACCCACAAGGGCGAATCGAGCAGGTTGCCGGGGCAAATGGCATTGGCACGCACGCCGTATTCAGCCAGCTCCAGGGCGATACTTTGAGTCAGGCCGATACCGCCGAATTTTGAGGCGGCATAGGCGGCGCTCTTGTAGCTGCCCTTCTTGCCGGATTTCGAGTTGATCTGGATGATGACACCGCTGCGCTGGGCTTTCATGACACGCGCGGCATGTTTAGCGCACAGGAAATAGCCGTTCAGGTTGACGTTGATGACGGCGCGCCACTTATCGGCGGGCAGTTCGTCAATCGCTTCGGCAAACAGGATACCTGCATTGGAGACGAGGATATCCAGCCGTCCAAACTCCTGTACGGCACGATCGACCATCGCGCTCACCTGATCTTCGTCGGTGACATCGACCTTGAGCGCCTCGGAGCGTCGGCCTAACAGCCGGACAGCCTCAGACGTGGCCTGTGCTGCCTCCTCGTTTAGATCAGCCACCAGCACGTGACAGCCTTCTTGCGCCAGCCGCAGACAGATGGCCTTGCCCAGGCCCTGCGCGCCGCCGGTGACAATCGCTATTCGATCTTCGAGTGTTCGTGGCATAGCGTTCGTCTCCTATGGGAGCATCAGGCGGAAGAATTCTTCTTCGGCTTCGACCGTCCACTCACGCCCATCCCGAAGTTTGGCGTAGACGGTGGGCATTTTATCCTTGAGTTCCGGCAGCGGCGTCAGAGGCATCTCCTTGATGTGCGGGAAGATGACCACCTTGCCGGGAAATACAGCATCCTGAACGGCCTTCAGACCATCCCGGAATGCGCTCAGTGAACCAATGGCCGCCACCGCGCGATTGGGCGAGAGCGTCCCGCCTTCTGTCTGGGAGAGCGTGATCCGCATGTCAGCGATGGTCGAGCCGGACTGGCCGATCCAGCGCGTGCCTTTGAGATAAACATCGCTCACGTCGAGTTCTGCCATCGTGCCGCGCGCAACCCCGGCGAAGACATTCAGCACGCCATCAGGTCGCAGATATTGAGATACGTCAGTGATGATCTTTGCCACCGGCACGAGCACGACGATATCGTCGAACTTGCTCGCCTGATAACGTTCGAGTTTGGCGGCTGCGTCGACGTTCGCCGGATTCAGACAGACGAACTCGATCCCCTTGGCTACGGCGTCGGCTTCGAAGGTCTGGCGCAGGTCTTCAAGGCGATGGTCGCTCACGTCAGTGCAGACAACGATCGATGGCGGCTGTGGTAGTTCGATGGCGCGCTGAACGTGCATCCGCCCCATCGGCCCGGCAGCGCCGACAAACCAGGCCGCACCGCCCTCCTTAAGCGGCGAACGCACCGGCTTATCAAAATAGGCCTTAGCGACATCGGGGTCTGTGCCACCGACATAGATCCAGCGGTTGTAATGGACACGCCCAACGTCGATCTGAGCCTGACGTGCCATCGGTGCATCGGCGACAATGGCAAAGGCACCGCCATCGGCCAGGTGAGGGCTGACAAGTTCCACCAGGTCGGCATCGGCGCCGAGCAGAACGATGTCGTCCACCTTATCGACCGGGGGCTGTGCGGGATCGTCGACTTCGATCACTTCAATTCCCAATGCTTGCGCGCGATCCTTGAGCCAGCCGGCAAAAGGAGACGGCACGCGCGTCAGCAGCAAACGACCGGGATGTGAGCGTTCATCAAAGCCCGCGCTGATGGTATAAGGACGGTGATCGTTGGCACCAGCGCCGATAATCCAGGTAGTGCCGCCCGCTTTGAGCGCCGTCCGGTACTCCAGACGATAGGCCGCCACAACGCACGCCCACGGCTCGACCAGGGCGCTTTCGACCACGCCGGTGTCATCCGTCACGGGCAACAGGTAATTGCCTTCGTCGCCGTTCAAGACGCGCTGGTCCACCAGCCCGTATTTCGAGAAACCGCCGTCCATCTCGTAGCCATAGGCAACACCGATACCACCGGCGATGATGTCGGCCTGGATGGTGAAGCGGTCGCCGACGTGATACCTGTCCTTAAGCCGATCGCCGACCTTGACGACCGTCATCGCCACTTCATGGCCCATGACGACCGGTCGGGTTTTCATGTCGCGGGAAATACGCGGGTGCTCCGGCCCTAGCCGCAGGATCTTGACGTCCGAGAAGCAGATACCACAGGCGTCATGCCGCACGATCAACTGATCCGGGCCGCATTCCGGCATGGGCCGGTTAAGCATCCCGCCATCCTGCCCCAGGTTGTCGATGCCCGCGCCATACAGAGGCCAGATGACATTTTCCTTCGGTAGGGGTTCCTGAGCAGCGCGATAGTCGGTCAATTTGTCAGACATAATCCCTCCCTCACGAGGACCCTAATTTAGCCAGCACATCGGCAGGTGACATCGACTCATCGATCGTCAGCGCCGCTTTCCCTGACGTGACGCTGCGGCCGATCTGTTCATAGAATCTATTCCGTTCGCGGCGCGTGGGCAACTGCGCCTTTGCCCAGGCGCTCTGATAGCCCAGACTGGCGCGCCGCTGCATGAGCGTGTGGCCGTAGACAAAGTGCGCGCCATCCAGGAATGCCTGACGGACAGGCGCGAGTTCCGGCGCGTCAAAATCATCGACCAGCTTCTGCCCGAACGCGTTCATCTCAGTCCCCACGTTCAGCGGTAGATCGTACTCGGCGGCCAGGCGGACGATCTCGTAGAGCTTGTCCACTTTGACCCGTTTGACTTCCGGATCGGCAAAGTTCCAGTTGCGATCCGGCACAATGTTCAGCGCGACTGCTCCCTTGCCGATCAGAAGCGCAAGCAGCTCTTCGATAGCCTGTTCGCCCGTAGACGTGCCATCCAGCCAGGTCACAGTCGGCAGCGCATCGCAAGCGACGATCAAGCGGTGGAAATCCTCAATTGCCGGGAACGTATCCGGGCCGGGCTGGACGTAGCCGGGGCCGCCTTTTTTGATCAGCTTCGAACGGATCGTGTTCTGGAAGCTGCCGAAATCCTGCATCAACGCCGTGACTTTGTCCACAGGTTGGCCGAGCTTCTCCGCCCAGAAAGCCGCCGGATTAGCCGCCTCTCGTTCTGCGGCACGGATATAGGCGACGACGATGTGGCGCTCGGTCGCGTTGCCGCCCGGCGTCAGCGGCAGCACGTCATGCTCATAGTCGATCTGTACCGGATCAAGGTAGGCATTCAGCCGAGCGACGACACCGAGATTGCGCTGGCTGGCACGCTGGCGCAGATCAGCCAGGATCGGCGCGGCAGATTCCGGCACCCAGCTGCTGGCAAAGCCGATGCCCATGTGATAGTAGATTCCAGGCTCGCCTGGCGAGTTGATCTCGCGCGTGGCGAATTCCGGCAGATAGATGCGCGTCTCGATACCGGCGCTTCCACGCACACCGACGATCTCACAGGCGTCGAGAAATTCATCGACCGCGTCCAGCACATCGAAATCGACAATGCCCAGCAGGCGGATGCCGCGCTGCTTGGCCAGCCAGGCCAGACCAGATGGCGAATAGCCATAGGTGTTGAACGAGAAGAACGTGTGGCAGTGGAGGTTGGCAATCGGTTTTTCCGCCTCAAACGCGACTTCGCCCCGCTGATTGAGCGCCACCAGTTCAGCCAGCGCGGCAGCACGTGTCTGCCGGTCAAAATCATTGAGCTGCGCTTCGAGCGCCTCGACATGCGAATTCATAAGCAACCTTGTCTGTTAGATCAGTTGGTCGAGCGGCAAGCCATCCTCCGGGATGAACTGCCGCCAGTATGCCGCCGACTCGCGGATATTCGCCAGGATCGCCTTGGGTTTCTGCGCCGTGCTGCTGAAAACTTCAATCGTCAGATAGACATCCTGGCATCGCGGTGGCAGACTCGGCGCTGCTGCCTGCGCATACGACTCAGCCAGCGCGCGCAGCACCCTGTCGGGCTGGATCATGCCGGTCGCGTTGAATGCCTGCGTAAAGGGGCGGTGCGCGGATACGCTACCATCCGTCTGCTGCAAGTGGATGATCGGCGCGTATGCGCCCAAGCGCCGCAACCATTGATACGGATCGCCATCGTCCAGCTCGGCAAAAAGATAGCTCTGAACTTCGATTTGAGTGCGAAGTCGGTCTTCAGCGTCAGGTGCATTCAGGTCAATGGCGTCGGCATATCCCACCCAGGCATCATCTGACACCTGCCCGGTGCGCGCTGCCTCAACATATGCACGTATGTCTTCGGGCGTCGGCTTCAGATAGTGCCGCTGGCCGAAGGCATGACCGACATCGAGCGTTAGATACATCGGCGCGCCCGCTGACTGAAAGACCGTAGTCAGCAGGCGGTCAGCCCCGGAGAGTGTCCACGGAATCTGGTGCGGTGTATACATCTGCTCGACCGAGATGCTGCTCAGTCCGGCTTCAGCCGCCACATTTGCCAACTGCCCCAGGCGCGCGAACAGATCGGCTTCGGCGGCAGCATAGCGCCAGGTATCGCGCAGCACGGACTGCGGGAAGGCATGACAGAAATACCCCAGCCCGGCGTCCATCTCTGCCGCCGTGTGGATCATGACTTCCAGCCAGTCGTGCTGGATGTGATCGCGCACGCGCACATCGGGATGCGCCAGCCCCAGAGTCGTATAGGTGCCGTGCCCGGAATACAGGGTGGCGACCTTGACTCCGGTGCGGGTCGAAGCCGTCCGCACAGCTTCAACCCAGTCTCGCAGCGACTCCGGCGTGCTGTAAAGCGGATCACACTCGTTATCGGCGCTCGCCTCGATGTAGAAGATGCCAACGTCGCGCGCGATGTCCATCCATTCGCCAGGTTCTGTCCAGCGCTTGGAAGCGAAGCAGTTATCAAGCGCGAGCCTGATCCGGGGCATCATCGGCGTGGCTTTCGTTTAGATCCCGCAGCGATACCGGCGCAGGAGTTCATCGTCCGTCTGAACCGTGCTGGGCTGATGTCCTGGCAGCGGCAGGATGCGTTCGTGGATCGTATCGATGATCCATGCCGTCTGCGGGAAGAAATCCTCCTCCAATTCTGCTGGCGGCGTGATCCAGTTACGCGCGCCCACGACGGCGACAGGCCCATCCAGGTAGCTGAAAGCAAGCTGGCTGATCGTGGACGCCATCGTGTGCATGAACGAGCCACGCTCACAGGCATCGGAAGCGAGCACGAGCTTGCCCGTCTTGCGCACCGACTGCAAAATCTTGTCGTAGTTGAGCGGGTTAATGAAGCGCGCATCGATGACCTCAACCGACAGACCGTGCTTGCTTTCGAGTTCCGCAGCCGCCTCCAGCGCACGATAGAGCGTCGCACCCACCGTCACGATGGTGAGATCGGTGCCCTCATGGCGCACTGCGGGTTCGCCCATTTCGACTTCATAGTACTCGGTCGGCACACCACCTGCGACCAGCGTCTCTGGCTCGGTGTATAACCGCTGGCTCTCAAAGAAGACAACAGGGTCGGTGCCATGCAGTGCCAGATTGAGCATCCCTTTGGCATCGTATGGCGTCGCCGGGAACATGACCTTCAGACCGGGGATATGGGCACAGATCGAAGTCCAATCCTGCGAATGCTGTGCGCCATATTTCGCGCCGACCGACACACGCAAAACCAGCGGCATCCTGAGCACACCGGCAGACATCGACTGCCATTTCGCCATCTGGTTGAAGATCTCGTCACCCGCGCGCCCCATGAAATCACAGTACATCAGTTCTGCGACCACACGCCCACCGCTGATGGCATAACCAACGGCTGTCCCGGCGATCGCGCCTTCGGAGATCGGTGAATTGAACAGGCGGTGATAGGGCAGCATTTCCGTCAGCCCGCGATAGACGCCGAACGCGCCGCCCCAATCGCGGTTTTCCTCACCGTAGGCGACCATCGTCGGGTCTTCGTAGAAGCGATGTACCATGGCCTCGAAGAGCGCCTCAGCGTAAGTCAGGCATTTCATCTTCGAGAGCGGCTTGCCATTCTCATCCAACCCAAAGCGGAATTTCTCCTGGGTCGTCTTGTAGCGGCTTTCCTCTTTCGGGATCAGCACTTCGGGCGTCCGGTCTTCCATCCGGTCGACAATCTGATTCGAGAACATCATCGCCCCAATCGGATCGCCATTGCCTGGGCGAATCCGTGGTGAAATGTTGTCGGACACTGCCGCAGACAGCACCTTGACCAGCCGCCCCGTGATGTCCGTCTTGAAAGCTTCAAGCGCATCTTCGGTGGCATGGCTGTTGTCTTTGAGATACTCGTGATAGTTGACCAGCGAGTCGACTTCGCGCCAGAGATCGATTTCGTGTTTGTCGCGATAGGTGGACGCATCCGATGGCGAATGACCGGCAAAGCGGTACGTGATCGTGTCGAGCAGCACCGGCCCGTGTCCTTCGAGCAAGATCGCTTTCTTGCGTTCGATGGCGTCGGCCACAGCAAGCGGGTTGTACCCATCGACACGTTCCGCGTGCATCGCGTCTTCATTCACGCCCAGACCGACGCGCGCCAGGACACCGAAGCCCATCGTCTCGCCCTTCGGCTGGCCGCCCATGCCGTAGAAGTTGTTCATGAAGTTGAACAGAATCGGTGGTGCGCCGCCGATCTCGTCATCCCAGAGCGTGTGATATTGATCCATCGCCGCGAACATCATCGCTTCCCAAACCGGGCCGCAGCCCATCGACGCATCGCCGATGTTGGCGATGACGATGCCGGGCTTGCGGTTGACACGCTTATAGAGCGCCGACCCCACAGCGATGTCTGCCGAGCCGCCGACGATGGCATTGTTCGGCATGACGCCAAACGGCGGGAAGAAGGCGTGCATCGAGCCGCCCATGCCCATATTGAACCCGGGTTCGCGGCCAAAAATCTCCGCCAGCGTGCCGTAGAGCAGGTAGTTGATCGCCAGATCACGCAGGCTGTCGCCCGCGCCAATATGCTTCTCGACGATACGCAAAGGATTCCCATCCATGTAGGTTTCCATGATGCGCATCAACTCGTCTTCGCTGAGCTGTTCGATGGCCGAAAGCCCCTTTGCCAGGATTTCACCGTGGCTGCGGTGCGAGCCGAAGATGAAGTCGTCCGGCGTCAGATTGAGACTCTGGCCGACAGCGGAGGCCTCCTGCCCAATCGAGAGATGCGCCGGGCCTTTGTGGTTGTATTCGATGCCTTCGTAGACGCCCTCTTTCTTGATGCGGTCGAGCATGGTTTCAAATTCGCGAATGAAGACCATGTCGCGATAAATGCGTACCAGCGTCGCCGTGCCATACTTCGCCGCCTCCTTTTTTGGATCGGAGTCGTAGGCGTTGATCGGGATTTCGGGGCCGCGCAGTGTTGATCGTGCCCGCACGTCTGCCGGGTCGATCGTGATCGTCTTCGTCATGCCTTCACATTCTCCTCAGTGTCAGTCGATGCTTTATGCTCAGCCGGCGGACTTACAGCGCCAGCATCAGTTCCAGTTGCGCGAGATTAGCAGCCAATGCCTGTAAGAAGCGTGCGCCCGGTGCGCCATCCACGACCTGATGATTGATCGTGAGCGACAGCCCGATGTGCTGGATGAACTGCACATCGCCGTCAACAGCGACCGGCTTGAGATGGATGTTGCCGACGCCCAGGATCGCCACCTGCGGCGGATTCAGGATCGGGGTGAACGTCTCGATGCCCAAATTGCCCAGGTTCGTGACGGTGAAGGTACCGCCGTTGAGATCGTCCGGCGCAACTGTGCCGTTCTGGCAAGCGGCTGCCAACCGTCGAGCTTCCTGCGCCTGCTGCTTGAGCGTCAGTTCGCTCGCACTCCGGATCACCGGCACGATCAAGCCGCGCGGCGTATCGACCGCAAAACCGAGATGGACACGCCGGTAAAGCGTGATTTGTTCATCGGTGTACAAGGCATTGAGTTCGGGATAGCTGAGAAGGGTCCGCGCAACGACGTACATCAACAGATCGTTGATCGTCACGTCGCGCAAGCCGAGCGCCTCCGCGCTGTTCTTGAGCCGCTGGCGATAGGCCATCAGCGGGCGCGCATCGGCAAATGTATTCATGGTTAGCTGCGCAGTCGTCTGCATCGAGGCGAGCATCCGCTGGCTGATGATTTTGCGTGTGCCCTTGACCGGGATCACTTCCAGAATGTCGCCCTCTTGCAGCGATGGCAGGGTCGCAGCGGCAGGCTGCAAGTCTTTCGACGTGATCCGACCGCGTGCTCCAGTGCCTTGATCCGGCGCGACAAACCCGCCTGAAGCCAGCATTTCCCGCGCGAGCGGAGTGACTTTGGGCCGCCCTGTCAGCGCTGCGTGTACATCGCGCTCGATGATCCGCCCGTGTGGCCCGCTGCCCGGCAGTCCTGATAGATCGAGCTGTTTTTGTGCGGCCAGGTTCTTCGCACGCGGCGAAATGCCGCCATTCCCCACCACACTGGCAGGCACAGGCAGAGGCGTGGTCTGCATCTGAGCAGCAGCGGGAGTCGCTTCGGCGGGCGCAGGCGCTGATGACGCCCCTACCCCCTCAGGCCGCAAACTCTCGACATCCTCCCCCGGCGCGCCGATAGCGACGATATTCAACAGCACCGGCACGTCGTCGCCTTCGTTGAAGAAACGTGCCAGCAGCGTGCCTGACGCCGTACTTTCCACCTCCATCGTCGCCTTGTCGGTTTCGATCTCGCACAATACATCACCCTCTGCGACTGGATCGCCGACATTTTTCGCCCAGCGCATGATGATTGCGCTTTCCATCGTATTGCCCAGCTTGGGCATGACCACTGGCGCTGCCATCCGTTTCTCACCTCGTATCAAACAAGCAGGATATCTTTGCCAAGCACACGCACCTGATCCATCAATTCGGCGGGCGCATGACTATCTGTAATCACGGTATCGACCCGCTCGATGGGCACGAACGAGATTAACCCGACTCTGCCCCATTTGGTCGCATCCAACACGGCGACCACCTTGCGGCACATACTTATGAGGCGTTGTTTGACTTCCGCCTCTTCCGCGCTCACGTCGGTCAAGCCATCTTCGACGGTTATGCCATGCGCGCCGAAAAAGCCGATCTGAAGGTTGAATTTACGGAGGGCATCAAAACTGTCGATGCCCACGAGCGAGGCCATTTCACGTCGCAGCTGCCCGCCAGACATAACGAGATTCACGCCGGGCGCATCGAGCATTTCGTGACCTATCGCCAGGCTGTTGGTTACAATCGTCAGGTGGCGGTGATTCTTCACGTGCATCGCTACGGCCAGTGCCGTACTGCTGCTATCAAGCGCAATCGCATCGCCATCGGCGACCATGGCCGCGCCAGCCTGCCCGATACGCACTTTCTCCTGCACCTGCTGCTGCTGTCTGAAGGCCAGAGCACCTTCCAGCGCATTGGTGTCGGCAAGCACTGCCCCGCCGTGTGTGCGTAAGATCAGGTTGCGTTCCGCAAGTGCCTGCAAGTCGAGACGAATCGTGACTTCAGAGACGCCGAATTCCTGGCTCAGTTCCGCCACAGACACGCGGCCCGCGTCTTTCACCCTCGCCAAGACCTGCCGACGGCGCTCTTCTAGAAAAAGATCGCGCGACACACTCATCACATTGCTTTGTCTGGTTTCGAATACTTTCATTATAATCACATTCAAAAGCGAGATCAATCAGTCCGTTTGGGCGATTTTAACGAGGTTGCAACCATGAGTCTATCCAGGACACGCACATATGTCGGCTTTGGATTTGGCGCCATCCAGGCAGGATTATTCCTCTATGAAGCCTCAAGAACGGGCGCGTTTGGCCGTCTGGTGGTCGCGGAGGTGATGCCGGACCTGGTGGACGCGCTTCGCCGCGCCGACGGACACTTCATGCTCAACATTGCGCACAACGACCGTATTGAGCAGGTTCACGTAGGCACGGTAGCGGCTGAGAATCCTGCCATCGAAACCGACCGCGCCAGATTGATCGATGCCATTGCCAGCGCCGAGGAAATCGGCACCGCCATCCCCAGCGTCAGCTACTACGTGTCGGACGCTCCCGGCAGCCTGCATCGTGTGCTCGCTCAGGGCCTGCGCCAGAAGGTGAGCATCGGCGGCCCGCGCTGCGTCATCTACGCAGCAGAAAATCATAATCATGCGGCGGAAATCCTCGAACAAAACGTCATGAGCGAGATTCCGGCAGCCGAGCAGCCCGCCGTGCGCGATCGAGTGCGCTTCCTGAATACCGTCATCGGCAAGATGAGCGGCGTCGTGGATGACCCTGAAGAACTCCATAAGCAGGGATTGGCTCCCGCCTTCCCTGGCAGTAAGCGGGCGTTCCTGGTCGAAGAATTCAATCGCATTTTGATATCGCAAATACGTTTTGATGAGCCATTTCAGCGGGGCATCGCCGTCTTCGAAGAAAAACCTGATTTGCTGCCGTTTGAGGAAGCCAAGCTCTATGGACACAATGCCACTCATGCTTTGGCTGCCTACCTGGGCAATCTCTGTGGCGTGCGCTTTGTCTCAGAGTTACGTGACATCCCCGGCGCGCTGGTGTTTGTACGCGCAGCCTTCCTGGATGAATCGGGCGCGGCGCTCGTCAAGAAACATACCGATGTTGATCCGTTGTTTACCCAGGCAGGCTACACTGCCTATGCGGACGATCTGATCACGCGGATGACCAACCGCTATCTGCGTGACAGTGTCGAGCGCGTCGGGCGCGATCCGATGCGCAAACTCGGCTGGAACGACCGGCTGATCGGCACGATGCGCCTGTCACTGAGTCAGGACATCGAGCCGCGACGCTTTGCGCTCGGCGCTGCGGCTGCCCTGGCGATGCTGGATCGCGCGCATCTCGACGAAGATACGGACATCGAGCCAGTGCTCGCCGCGATCTGGCAAGACGCACAGCCTGCTCCGGCAGAAGCCACACGTATACTGCGCCTTATTCAGCATGCAAAAGCAGTCTTGCACCAGGCACTGAGCGATGACAACACGCAACTGTTCATCAGTCTAAGCGGCTAGAATTTGTCACGACAACCAATTTCGTTCGCTTGTGTGGGAAATTGCTCAGCTTATTGGCAAATTCCCACCATGCGTTAAAATCAATCCAGCTTTGTCATCTTCTGTACCCGGAAGCACAGAGGCAGCAAAGAGGCACCATAATAGATTGTGAAAGGGGGTGGCGCACGAGACAAACAACGCAGGACTTCCACTCCACGGAAACGTAAGATTTAGCTGTTCTGACAAGGATGTGAATGATGAAGAGATACTTTGTCTTGGGATTGGTGATGGCGCTGCTGTTGACGTTGATTGTCGCGCCAGCCACCGCGCAGGGAGAATTCGCAGGTCAGAAGATCGTCATCGTCAGCCAGACTGGCTCGGCTATCGGTCAGCCTGCGCTTGACTATGGCCAGATGTGGGCGGCAGAAACTGGCGCGACCGTGGAACTCCAAGCGTTCGCTTTCGCTGACCTCTTCCCGAAAATTATCACCGCGCTTCAGACCGGCACGGGTGAATTCGACGTGCTGATTTATAATGCCGACTGGATGGGCGACATCGCCGGCGGCGGCTACGTCCTCCCGGTACCGGACACGCTCAAGGCAGACATCGATTGGGAAGACATGCTCCCGCTCTACCGCGAGCGTATCGCTGACTGGGGCGGCACGACTTACGCAGTACCCTGGGACGGCGACAGCCACATGATGTATTACCGCAAGGATCTGGTAAGCCCTGACTCGCAGTATGCCGCAGAGTTCGAAAGCACCTACGGCTACGCGCTGGACGAACCTCAGACCTGGGCGCAGTACCGTGATATTGCCGAGTTCTTCCACAATCGCGAGGTCGATACGGCCGGGCTGGTAGCGCCGATTTACGGTGTGGCGGAAGCACAACGGCGCCAGGCGCAGGGCTTCTGGTTCCTGATGACCCGTTCATCGGGCTACGCAAAAGTGCCGGGCGATCCTTTCTTCTTCTTTGATGAAGAAATGAACCCGCTCGTCAATAGCCCCGGTTGGGTGCGCGGTCTACAGGACTGGATTGACATCAGCCCCTTCGGCGCACCGGACATGATCAACTTCGACGTGACCAACGTGCGCGCGGTCTTCCCCGCCGGCCAAACGGTCTTCGGTCTTGACTGGGGTGATGTCGGCCCGATCACTATCGATCCGAACGCTTCGGTCGTCAAGGGCCTCGCCGGCTTTGGCCCGCATCCCGGTGGCGACCAGTACTGGGATCGCGCCACAGGCGAGTGGGTCACCCCTGAAGGCGGCGTCAACCGTGCGCCGTTCATCGCCTTCGGCGGCTGGGTAATGTCCGTGGCTGCCGATACCGATGTCGCCGATGCAGCCTGGAGCCTCGTGAGCTACCTGTCGCAGCCAGAACTGGCAGGCGTGCTTGCGACGACCGGTGGTACCGGCGTTAACCCGCTGCGTGCCAGCCAGTTCGAGAACCTCGACATCTGGGTAGGCGCCGGTTTCGACGAAGCATCAGCCATCGATTACCTGGATGCCGTTGAATCGACGATCAGCGATCCAAACGCGGTCGTTGACCTGCGTATCCCTGGGGCATTCGAGTACTTCGCAGCGCTCGATACGGGTATCTCCCGCGCGCTCGCGGGCGAACTCTCGGCGCAAGAAGCGCTGGACGGTGTGGCTGTTGAGTGGAATGCGATCACAGATCGTCTGGGTCGCGACAGTCAGCTTCGCCTCTATCGCGAGTCGATTGGTTTGCCGGGCGAAGGCTAGAGATATTTTGTTTGCGGGGGCGAGGCTAATCTCGCCCCTGCGTCTCGCCAAACTTAGATTGTGGCACTTAGCGCTGTTTGAGGACATTCAATTTGGCTACTGCAACCGACATCAAACCCCTCGCGAAAGCTGACGGCAGTCTGACGCGCGAACTACGTGAAGATACCCTCTTCAAACGTCTGTTCCTGTCTCCGACAGTCGTCATACTCCTGCTACTGTCGATCTTCCCGCTCCTCTGGTCGCTTGGCGTCAGCTTCACCAATTTTCAGCGCAACGCCGCGCAGCAAGCAGCGCGAACTGCCGGGACACTTGAGCCCAGTGGCTTCCTGGGACTTGGTTTCGATCTGACCCTTGAGAACTACCAGCGAGTGCTGACCGACGAGCATTTGCATACGACTGCGCGCAATACACTGATCTACGTCTTTCTAGGGGTGACTGTCCAGTACGGGGTCGGTTTGGGGTTGGCCGCATTGATCAATCAAGATATCTTCGGCAAGACTTTTTTCAGGATTGTGTTCATCTTGCCGATGATGATCACGCCCGTGGCCGCAGGCTACTTGGGGCGCATGATGTTTGAAAAAGTGCCGCCGTCTGCGCTGTCACAATTTCTGTCGACCATCGGCCGTGCCATCGGTAATCCATCGCTCAATATCCCGTTCTTCACCGATCCAGGTTGGGCACCGATCACGATGGTCTTGATCGATAGCTGGCAGTGGATTCCGTTCATGTTTCTGCTGCTCCTGGCGGGTATGCAGGCGATCCCCGATGAGATTTATGAAGCGGCGCGCGTGGACGGTGCCAACAACTGGCAGCAGTTCTGGGGCATCACCTTCCCAATTTTGCTGCCGATTTCGCTGACAGCCATTCTCATTCGCGGCCTCGAGCTGTTCAAACTGGTCGACATCGTCCGCGTGACCACCGGTGGCGGTCCTGGGATCGCCACGGAGCCGCTCGTTATGTATGTCTTTCGAACGGCGCTCGATTTCGGCAACTTTGGCTATGCTGCGGCTATCTCGTATATCTTGCTAATTCTGGTCATTCTTTTCAGCACAATTTTCCTGGCTATCTCGCGCCAGATCCAGCGCGCACAACTGGGAGTCGAGTGATGAAGAAGTACTCCCTGGTTGGTCGAACAGCCACCTATGCCATCGCCATTTTCTGGGCCTTCATCTGCCTCTTCCCGCTCTACTGGCTGTTCACGACCTCGTTCAAATCCCCGTTGGCGGTCAGCCGGGTTCCCACCTATTTCCCGTATCTGGGTGCCACGGAGGATATGCCACCGATCATCAATGGCTCATTCTTCAAGCCAACGCTCGACCATTGGAATTTCCTGTTTGACGAACAACAGGAGCAAACGCTGCGGCATCTGCGTAACAGCGTGATCGCCGCTGTTTTCTCCACGATTGCGGCAACGATTATCGGTGCGATGGCGGGTTATGGTTTGTCGCGTTTCCGCTATTACTGGGCGCGACTCGGCTGGCGAAATGACAATATCGCCTTCTGGATTATTTCCCAGCGCTTCCTGCCACCGGCGACGATTGTTGTGCCGTTCATCCTCTTCTACGGCGCGTTTGGCATGATTGACACCCACTTCGGGCTGATCCTTGCCTACACATCTTTCAATTTGCCCTTCGCCGTCTGGATCATGCGTGATTTCTTCAATGCGCTGCCGATTGATCTGGAAGAAAGCGCGCGGGTGGATGGCGCGACGCGCTGGCAGGCATTCGCGCGCATTGTCGTGCCGCTGAGTACGCCAGGGCTGGTCACGGTTGGGCTGTTCTCATTCGTCTTCTCCTGGAATGAGTATCTGTTCTCGCTTATGCTGACCAACTTCAACGCGCTGACGATGCCTGTCTACATCGCCGGACAAAACAATACGCGCGGTGTCGAGTGGTGGTACATTGCAGCGCTGACGATGGTCATGGTCGCCCCCGTGATGTTCATCGGTCTGTTCTTGCAGCGCTACATTACGCGCGGGCTGGTAGCAGGCGCGCTCAAGTCATAATCGGCAGCAATGCCCGGAGTGTCAGGGCGAAAGCATAACATCGCATCACGAAAAGCTGCGTCTGACAATCTAAAAGGATTATTCCAATGACAGAGTATCAGATTCCTACGCTCACCGAGCCAAAAGCGATTGGCAAGAACGAAGCCATCCTCGTCGCCAGCGGGGATCTGCGGCTCTCGGCCAATCAGGTTTGCTGGCCTGCTCAGCACGCCATGGAGCAAAAGGTGATCAAGGCTTTCAAGAAAGAGGGCATCACCGTCCGCCGGGGTCACCCATACGATGAGACACTCCAGCATGGCTTCATCTGGAGTCAGCGCATGGGCATGGATGTGTTTAAGAGCATCGATCCGACTGCCCCGCTGATCGTCGCCGAGGCTGTCTGGCAGTATAGCCATCACGTCCTCGCGGGTCTGCGCAGTCACAAGGGGCCAATTCTCACCCTTGCCAATTGGAGCGGGCAGTGGCCAGGCCTGGTCGGTATGCTGAATCTGAACGGCTCGCTGACCAGGGCCGGTGTCAACTACAGCACCATCTGGAGCGAAGATTTCACCGACGAGTATTTCCTCAAAGGCATCCGCCAGTGGATACGCGAAGGCAAAATCGATCACGATACGAGCCATATGCGTGATTTGCGCGTGCGTGACCTGCCGAAAGCCGAAGCGCGTCTCGGCAAAGCCCTGGCTGAACAACTCCTGAGTGAGAAAGCGATTCTCGGCGTTTTCGATGAAGGCTGCATGGGCATGTACAACGCCATCATCGACGACGAGCTGCTCAATCCGCTGGGGGTCTATAAAGAACGACTGAGCCAATCGGCGCTGGTCGCGGCGATGAAGCTGGTCAAGAAGAGTGAGGCGCAGAAAGCCCGCCGCTGGCTGGATGAGCGCGGCGTCAAGTTCGTCACCGGCTCCGATCCAGAGACCGGGCTGACCGACGATCAGATCCTCGAACAGCTCAAGATGTACATCGCCGCCGTGCGCATTGCCCACGATTTCGGCTGTGATGCCATCGGTATCCAGTATCAGCAGGGTCTGAAGGACATGACCCCGGCCAGTGATCTGGCTGAAGGCCTGCTCAACAACGTCGAACGCCCACCCGTCTACCATGCGGAAACCGGCGAAGAGCTCTTTGCCGGGCAGGCAGTGCCACATTTTAACGAGGTCGATGAATGTGCCGGGCTGGACTCGCTCGTCACCAACCGCGTCTGGCGCGCGATGAATCTCGACCCCGCGAACACACTTCACGATCTGCGCTATGGCGAACACTACAGCGGCAGTGGCGTCGACGATTATGTATGGGTATTCCTCATCTCTGGCGCTGCCCCCGCCGCGCATTTCATCGATGGTTATGCGGGGGCCAGCAGCGAACGCCAACCGCCGATGTATTTCCGGTTGGGTGGCGGCACGCTCAAGGGCATCAGTAAGCCAGGCGAAATCGTCTGGAGTCGTATCTTCACCATGGACGGTGTACTCCACGCGGATCTGGGACGCGCGAGTGTGGTCAAGCTGCCCAAACGCGAAACGGAACGTCGCTGGAAAATGACATCCCCACAGTGGCCGATCATGCACGCCGTGCTTCATGGCGTTACGCGTGACCAGATGATGGCGCGCCACAAAGCGAATCATATCCACGTCGCCTACGGTGACGATGCTGCAAGCGCAGACCGCGCGTTGGCCGCGAAAGCAGCCATGCTTTCGGCCATGGGTGTCAAAGTCCACCTCTGCGGCGATGTCAAGATTTAGGAAAGTACATGATGCTCAAATCGCAACTACTTCACCCACAAATCCTGGAGGCATTGGGCGGCTCCGGTCACGGCGGCAAAATCTTGATCGCCGATGGCAATTACCCATTTAGCACACGAGCAAACCCCGCCGCACCGCGCGTATATCTCAATTTCATGCCGGGCAAATTGACCGCGACCGAAGTGCTCGAAGGCATTGTATCCGCCGTGCCAATTGAGTCGGCGGACGTGATGACGCCGGACAGCGGCGAGGAGCCGGGTATCTTTGCCGAGTTCCGCCGCCTGCTGCCGGGTATGGAATTACACAAGCACGGGCGTTTCCCGTTTTATGATCTGTGCCGCGACAGCGACCTGTGTCTCGTCGTCGCCACGGGTGAGCAGCGCATCTATGCCAATATCCTGCTCACGATTGGCGTCGTCTTCCCCGCGTAGAAGAGATGATGCGGCGTCCGACGTGGACGCCGCATCTTGTCAGCGCTACCGCTCGACAAACTGCCTGCGCCGGTAGATTTCATCCGGGCGGCGATAGATGTGCGGGATGTCTTCGTCGGCCATGAAAGCTGGCTCGCCGAGCGCACAGGCCCCCATAAAAATCCGAGCAGACTTGACGGCCATTGCCTGCACATTCAGGATTTCGGTCGGTGTCTGCCCGATGACGATCAACCCGTGATTGCCGAGCAGGATCGTCTTCGGGGGTTCGTTGTATTTGCCAATGTACGCGCGCACGCGCTCGCGGATCGCCAGCGCCAGCGGCAGACCCGGATCGACGTAGGGCACAAAGACCGACTCCGGCCCGCAGAGCACGATCTGATCGGGGAACATGCGTTTGACCGCGAATTCTTGAGCGCGGCTGCTGCACGAAATCTGGTTGATCGCGACCGGGTGTGTATGCCCCACGTACTCCGCGTTACACTCCTCGAGCAGCATCGCGTGAAAGCTGACTTCCACCGACGGCATGAGCTTCGATGCCGGATCAACGCGGGCTGCCTCCATGACTTTCTTCTGTGCGGCCAGATCGCCGGGGGACTGCTCCAGCATCTGCAAGATGGGCTGCGCATGTACCTGCACAAAGCCACTCTCGCCAATGCCGTTCATCTGCTGCCCGCTGGCCTTGACCCAGAATGTCCCGCTATCCGCACGACAAGAGGTATTCCCCTCACCCACGATCACGTAATCGAGATGTGGCTGTCCTAGCGTGCGCGTCATTTCGACGAGCTTGGTTAGTTTTTCGTCCATAGAAATCACGGCAGGGGACTGTCGTCTTTAGGCGACAGGGGAAATGCCGCTTGCTCCTTTCGCTCATCTGTGCAAAATACGAAATGCCAGTCGCGGCGCGGCAAACGCCCACTGGCCCTCCGACGAACACGGCGTCAGAGCATGAATGATCATATCGTAGGCATCCGCACATACAAATACCGGCTTTATCCCGACGAGCAGCAGCAGGCCGCCCTCGATGACATCCTGGACGTGGCACGCTGGCTCTACAATCGTGCGCTGGACTACCGGCGTAAGCGCTGGAACGAGTCGCGTCACAGCGTCACATACAACGAGCAGGCGGCCATGTGGCGCGACTGGCGCAATGAACAGCCGGAGGATAATCCGCTTCGTCTGCTGAACATGAGCGCCGGACAGCAGGTGCTGCGCCGTTTGGACAGTGCCTACCGCGAGTTTCTTCAGGGCAAGCGGGGCAAGCCGCGCTTCAAGGGCTGGCGCTTTTTCAACAGCGTCAGCTACAAGCCCGGCGACGGTGCTGCGCTGCGAGATGGCAAGTTGTACGTCCAGAACGTCGGCTTGCTGCCTGTCAAATGGCATCGCGCTTTGCCGGAAGGAACGCTCAAGAACGTCATCATCCTGCGCAAGGCATCGGGCTGGTACGTGCTGCTGCAACTTGAAGTCGAAACTGAAGTGCCCACAACCGAACCTTCGGAAGCTCTGCCAGTGGGCATCGACGTGGGCATTCGCCACGCTCTGGCGCTCAGCGATGGCACAGTCATCGACAGTCCGAAATACCTTAAACAGTCGTTGAAACGTGTGCGTGTCTTGCAACGGCGAGTCGCTAGACGTAGGAAAGGCAGCAAGCGACGCGAGCAAGCGATTCAGCAGCTGGCAAAGGCGCAGGAACACGTTGCCAACCAGCGCCGTGACTGGTGGCACAAAGTCACGCACTGGCTGGTGGCAACCTACGGCTTGATTGTCCTGGAAGATTTGCATCTCGCGTTCATGCTGCGCAACGGCAATCTGGCTCGCGCTGCCCATGATGTCGCGCTTGGGTTGTTTGACGAACTGCTGAGCTACAAGGCTAATCAGGCCGGGGTTCAGCTTGTCAAGGTCAACCCCAGCAATACGTCGCAGATTTGCTCCGGTTGCGGTTGGCTTGTGCCAAAAGACTTGAGTGTCCGTGTTCACCAGTGTCATAATCCTGCCTGCGGCTTCACGGTTGATCGAGACGTGAACGCCGCCCTAAATATCCTCGGTCTCGGATGGGATGCATCCGTCAGACGTTAACGTGAGTCGTTGGGCTGTGCGTAGTCTGAGAAGCGCCCCGGCTTACCGGGGTGAGCCGTCACTTTACTCACTGTTTCTGCTGCAACATGGCTGCGAATCGATGGTAGTGTTCATCCCAAACGGCAGTTGCCTGTGGCTCATACGTAATCAGTTCATCGCTGCGACTCAACATCTCACGCGCTTGCGCCAGATCCTGTAATTCACCCAGGCTGATCAACTGGACGATGGCATTGCCAAGCGCGGTTGCTTCACCCGGCCCGGCGACAACCACACGCCCGATGGCATTGGCCGTCATCTGGCACAAAAGCGTATTGCGCGACCCGCCACCGATGATATGCAACCGATCCACCTCACGGCCAGAGACACGCAGCAGCCGTTCGAGATTATAGCGATATTTGAAGGCCAGACTTTCGTAGACAGTACGCACCACCTGGGCATGGCTTTCCGGTACAGGCTGCCTATTTCGTTTGCAGAATTCCCGGATCAAGGCAGGCATATCGCCTGGCTGGAAGAATTCATCGGCGTCCGGGTCGATGAACGAGCGGAATGGTTCAGCTGTGTCCGCCATCGCCATCATCTCGGCGTATTCATACTGCTGACCTTCATCCGCCCAGGCGCCGCGGCACTGCTGCAAGAGCCACATGCCCGCGATATTCTGCAGGAAGCGGAACGTGCCGTAGACGCCACCTTCGTTCGTCAGATTGGCTTCGTAGGCCACATCCCCCATAATCGGTGCATCAACTTCCAGACCGAGTAAGCTCCACGTACCGCTGCTCAAATAGGCGAAGCGATCGGTGGTCGTCGGCACCGCAGCGACCGCGCTGCCCGTATCATGAGTGGCAGGCACGATGACAGGAATCCCCTCGTAAGCGCCAATCCGTGTTCCGGGCTGCACCACCGGCGGAAACATCTCTGTGGGGATGCCAAGCCGACTCAGTACATCCAGATCCCAGTTTCGAGCATGAGCGTTGAAGAACCCTCCGGTCGTCGCATGGGTGAATTCGCACGTTTTCGAGCCTGTTAGCCAGTAGTTGAACAGATCGGGAATCGTCAGGAATGTGGTCGCGATTTCCAAAACCGGGCTGTGATGCCGCGCCAGGTAGGCCAGACGCCACAGACCGTTAACTGCGATGAACTGAATACCCGTCCGGTCGTACAACTCGCGCCGTGGAACGCGCTCGAAGACCCACTCCATCATGCCTTCGCTGCTGCGGTCGCGGTAGTGGATCGGGTTCGCCAGCATATTGCCATCGCGATCCAGGAAAGCGAAGTCAACACCCCAGGTGTCCACGCCAATTGAGGCTGCATCCTGCGATGCCAGCTTGATCCCGGTTGTGACTTCATGCCAGATACGCAGCGCATCCCAGTAGAGAGTCTGCCCCACCTGCACTGGGATATTGAGAAAACGATGCATCTCCTCAATCTGCAACCGCTCGCCGTCGAAAGTCGCCCGCATGACGCGCCCGGATTCACCGCCCAGATCGACAGCAACGACGTGTTTACCAGCCATAATCACTTACCTTGTCAGTATTTCTTCAATGAAATCTTGCCTTCATAATCGGGAGTTTATCGCCGCCCAAATGGGCTGTCAACGCGCGGCCATGGTCTGGTTGACACCGATTTCAGTGCGTTCTACACTCTGTCGGGAATAGGAAAGATAGAGTTTTTCGGCATTTACGAAAGGACGCATCATGACCTTCCATGAAGACTATCGTCGCCTTGCAGAACGCCTGACCAATGAGGGCATTGACGTGGATGCTGTCAAGGTCAAGCTCAAGAATCAGCATATCGAAACGCCCTCCTGGGGCTATGGCAACAGCGGTACACGCTTCAAGGTTTTCGCCTGGCGTGGCGCTGCCCGCAACATTCACGAGAAACTGGCCGACGCAGGCTACATCCATCGCCTGACCGGTATCGCTCCCTCCGTTGCGATTCATATCCCGTGGGACAAAGCGGACGACTACGTCGCCCTTGGACAGTATGCCCACGAGCAAGGGGTCACCATTGGCGCAGTCAACCCGAATCTGTTCCAGGACGACAAATACAAGTTGGGCAGCATGTGCCATCCGTCCGGCAGTGTGCGCGAAGAAGCCATCGCCCACATGGTTGAATGCTGTGAGATCATGGAGCAGACGGGCAGCAAGGCACTGAGCCTCTGGTTTGCCGATGGCACGAACTATACCGGGCAGGACAGCATCAGCGAGCGTAAACACCGGATGGAGTCAGCGCTCGCGGAAGTCTACAAGCATCTGCCTGCCGGTTCCAAGATGTTGATCGAGTACAAGTTCTTCGAGCCAGCTTTCTATCACACCGATCTGGCGGATTGGGGCATGGCCTACGCCACGGCGATTAAGCTGGGCCAACAAGCGCAGGTATTGGTCGATACCGGGCATCACGCACAGGGCACAAATATTGCGCACATCGTCGCCTTCTTGCTCGACGAAGGTCGGCTTGGTGGTTTCCACCTGAACGCACGCAAATATGCCGACGATGACCTGATCGTGGGAACCAACAATCCGATGGAACTGTTCGAGATCTACACCGAACTGGTCGCCGCCGGAGAACGCGCCAATGATGTCGATTACATGATCGACCAGAGCCACAACATCGAGCCGAAGTTGGAAGCGATGCTCGTCAGCGTGCTCAACTGCCAGACCGCCTACGCCAAGGCGCTGATCGTCAATTACCCGCTGCTGCGCCGCCGCCAGCAGGATGGCGATGTCCTCGGCGCACATCGTGTCATGGTGGATGCTTTCGAGACGGATGTTCGTCCACTGCTCATGCAAGTGCGCGAGGAAATGGACGTGCCAACCGATCCGTTTGCCGCCTACAGGTCTGATAACTACGCGCAGCGCGTCGC
Organism: Anaerolineae bacterium; assembly: GCA_023382675.1. Taxonomy (GTDB): domain Bacteria; phylum Chloroflexota; class Anaerolineae; order Aggregatilineales; family Phototrophicaceae; genus Flexifilum. The sequence continues at coordinate 31,743 of JAHDWN010000020.1, read as the reverse complement.
CGAAGCACGTGGGGTTGCCGAAGGCGGCTCCGGCGGTTATCCGGGCTAGAGCGGCGCGTATGCTTATTTGTCGAAAGTGGTAATCGCCGTTTCCATCTGCGCGCGTTCGTCCGCCAGCATGGCACTGCCGCCAAGCATCTGTCCCATCATGATGCAGTAGGCGTTGGTGTCCAGTCGCTCGACAGCATCGGCAGCGGCGTCAAGGTCTTTGCCCATGACGAACACCCCATGGTAAGGCGCAATGACTCCCGCTGCCTGCTTGCGAATGCGCTCGGCATTGGGGCGAATGCCAGCAGCCACGTACTCTGACAGTTGTGCCGAATGTGCCGGTGCATAATCGATCACCGGCACCTCGCCAAATTTGCGCGTCGCCTCTAGTACAGGCGGCAGTGACCGCGCCATGGCTGCGAAAACCAGGACATTGCGCGCATGGGAATGGACAATCCCCGTGCCCATATCACCGAATTCGTGGTGCAGTTTTAGATGCACCTTCGATTCGCGTGACAACTCGCCAGCGCCTTCCAGAATTGTGCCGTTCATGTCGATGACCATCACGTCTTCTGGACGTAAGTTCCAATGATGGCGCATCCCGCTGTAACGGGGCGAAATACACACAAGTTCACCCACACGCACACTGATGTTGCCACCAGCCAAATCCATTAAGTGGCGGTCGAACAGGCGTTTTCCCGTCTCTGCAATGAATGCGCGCATCTCGTTCAGGTTGTTTGTATCGTTCATGCTGCTTTGCTCTTTCATCTGCTGAACTCAAACTCAATCTAATGCTCTTGAAGACTCGTTGTATCGATACGCGCAGTGACTAGTCACACGCGCGAGGGATCATGCGACAAACGGTGGAATTCCTCGCGCAGCAAGGGATACAACGCCTTGTATTGTTCATAACGTTCATTGTAGAACGCATGTCTTTTCGCATCCGGCTCGACGGACGCTTCGTAGGCCAGGTTACGTGTGCAGGCGTCTTCAGCATCGCGATACACCCCTGCGCCGATACCCGCCAGCCAGGCCGCGCCCACACCTGCGTGTTCGGTCATCGTCGTCATCCGGATCGGCTGCCCCACCACATCGGCGACCAGTTGGCGCATGAACAGTACCTGCATCCCGCCGCCAGCACCAATCACCGCGTTGACCGGCTCACTGACCGATAGCCCAACCTCAAACGCCTGGCGCATGGCGAAGGCGATCCCCTCCATCACAGCGCGCGCCAGATGTCCACGGGTATGATAATAGCTCAACCCGATGAACGAGCCGCGCGCGTAGGCATCCATGTGCGGCGTCCGTTCGCCATAGAGATATGGCTGGAAGATCAAACCGTCAGCACCAGGTGCGATACGCGATGCTTCCTGGTTGAGGATGGTGAAGGACAGATCATCATCGCTCATATGCAGCAAATCGCGCAGCCAGCGCAGCGAAAGCCCTGCCGAGAGAATGGCGCTCAAGACAAAGAATGTGTCCGGGATGGCATGGTTGAAGACGTGGCAGCGCGGATCGGTCTTCAGTTCGCCATCTGGTGGCCGGACGGGAATAAACACCTGGCCGCCGCTGCCAATACTCAGCGAGGCGACGCCGGACGCGATCAAACCGTTGGCAACTGCCTGTGCCGGCTGGTCGCCGCAACCTGCCGTCACAGGTATACCCGCGCGCAGCCCCAGCTTGGCGGCAGCATCGCTTTGAAGCTGTCCCACGACCTTGGATGCAAGATAGGCTTTGGGCAAGAGCGCTTCCGGGATTTCCGCAGCAGCCACAACATTGGCTGCCCAGGAATGGCCCTGCACATTGAATATGCCGCTCGAAGCCGCATCACTGAAATCAGTGGCGATGTCTCCGGTCATCTTGAAGCGCACATAGTCTTTGGGAAATAAGGCCGCGCGCGCTTGGCGGAGGCTATCCGGTTCGTTCTGGCGTAACCACAGAAGAGTCGGCCCCATGAAACCCGCCGCAGGCAATGTACCGGCGATGCGTGTGTAGGCTTCCGCGCCAATCGGCTCGACCAGTTGGCGACACTGCTCGGCGCTGCGTTGATCCGCCCAGATAATGGCCGGACGCACGGGACGCCCATCATGGCCGATGAGCGCGGTGCCATGCATTTGACCGCTGAATCCGATAGCGGCGACATCATCCCGATCCGCCTGCGCCAATGCCCAACGCACGACACGCGCTGCCACCTCCCACCAATCGTCCGGGTTCTGTTCAGCGCGGTCAGACTTTGGCTTATGAAGAGGATATTCCTCCCCGGCGACAGCCACGATTTGACGCGTATCCGGATCGAAAAGCACCGCTTTTATGTTCGACGTTCCCAGATCGATACCCAGCAAAAGTGTCATCTTCGCACCTCAAAATCAGTCTTCAATCACGCATCCTGCGCGGCGAGCTATCCGCACGTTAGTCCGCGCCGCTGACAAACCGTGGATTCTTCACCAGGGCAGGCTTATCGCCCCGACTGACCAGGATTTGCGGAAATCCCATCTTCTCGATGGTGCCGTAGTCATGCCCGGAATCGCCCGGCCAGGCAGCGAAGAAAACAAACGGCTCCTTGCCGACGTTGACGGTACGATGCGCCCAATACGGCGGCACGTAGGCGGCAGTGCCAGGGTGCATCGCCACGGCACGCGGCTCGCCCTCTTCTGTCTGAAGCAGCAGGTAGCCCTCGCCAGATAAGCCCAGGTAGATTTCACCCCGATCACGCAGCGAGTGAAAGTGTCCCTTGGTCATGAAATACTCGTCGCCAACACGGCCAGGATGAATGACGGTCGTGCAGTAGAGCACCTGCCCCGCTTCTTCCGGCACTTCCGACGTGTACACTTCATAAATCATCGGGTTATTCGCCTCCAGAAGTGCGTTCTCCGCCGCCACATCTGCGTACATCCCGCGCATGTCGCTCAGGTGGCGCTGGATCAGGTGTTTGGCAGACTGCATGACACCTGACTTAAGATCAAACTCTGCGCCAAAGGGTTCCAGCAATTTCATACAAACCTCTCGCAATTACACTTCAGGTCGAGATGATAGGCCGCCGATTGTAACGCTCTCACCTGAAATGTCGCTACAGAGCGAAGCTGATTGTTATAATGTGGCAGATTGTCGTCCACGCCTCAAGAGAGCCATTACGATGAAAAACTATGTCATTGCGCACGATTTGGGCACAACCGGAAACAAAGCCACCCTTTATGATCGCGAAGGCAAACTCGTCGCCAGCGCATTTGATTCTTATGAGACTGAATTCGCTAATACGGGCTGGGCTGAACAGCATCCTGAAGATTGGTGGCGTGCCGTCTGCAATTCGACCCGCGCGCTGCTCAAAGATTCCGGCGTAGCAAAAGATGACATCGCCTGTATCACCTTCAGCGGGCAGATGATGGGCTGTGTACCGCTGGACAAAGCTGGTCGCCCGCTGCGTAAGGCCATCATCTGGGCTGATCAACGTTCCGTAGATCAGGAAGCGTGGGTCGCAGACCGCATCGCGCGCGAAGAGGTTTATCGCATCACAGGCCATCGTCTGAGTTCGTCCTATTCTCTGACAAAAATTCTCTGGCTGCGCGATCACCAACCGGACATCTACCGCAATACGTACAAGTTCGTCCATGCGAAGGATTCCATTGTCGCCCGTCTCACCGGGGCATTCGTCACCGATCCAAGCGATGCCTCGAGCATGAATCTCTACGATCTACAACAAGGGATCTGGTCGCCTGTTATCCTTCAAGCTGCCGGTCTCGATGCCGCCCAATTACCTGACATTCACCTTTCTACCGATGTGGTTGGCGAAGTGCTCGCATCCGTCGCCGAAGAAGCCGGGGTCGCGCCAGACACACCCGTGGTTATTGGCGGTGGCGATGGCGCGTGTGCGGCTGCGGGCGCGGGTGTCGTCCGTGAAGGCTCGGCCTACAACTACATCGGCTCGTCGTCATGGATAGCGCTCGCTACGGAAAAGCCGATCTACGATCCGAGCTTGCGCACCTTCACCTTCGGGCACATCGTGCCGGGCATGGTCATGCCGACCGGGACGATGCAGGCAGCAGGCGCGTCCTACCAGTGGACGCGCGATCAACTCTGTGCCATCGAAATCGATGCAGCCAGAAGACTGAGCATCAGCCCGTACGAATTGATGAATCTCGAAGCCGAGCAATCTGTGCCGGGAGCAAACGGCCTACTCTTTCTGCCGTACCTGATGGGTGAGCGCAGCCCGCGCTGGAATCCCCGCGCCCGCGGCACCTTCATCGGCCTGACCATACGTCACACACGCGCCGACATGATCCGCGCGGTGCTGGAGGGAGTTACCTTCAATCTACGTGTGATTCTCGAAGCATTTACTGCGCAAGGCGTCGCCATTGATGCCATGCGTCTGATCGGCGGCGGCGCGCGCAGCCGTTTCTGGAATCAGATCATGGCGAACATCTTCGGGATGCCGGTACAGCGGCTTTCGATCCTGGAAGAAGCAACCTCAATGGGCGCGGCGCTAGCAGGCGGTATTGGTGTGGGACTCTATCCCGACTTCTCGATGATCGAGCAGATGAATCAGATCGCCGATGTGATCGATCCCATGCCGAGTGCGCAAGCTGCCTATGACCGGCTCTACCCGGTGTTCAACGCGGCCTACGATGCATTGGCTCCAATCTATGAGATGCTGGCGGATGCTATGTGAACAGCCAAGATCGTTCATTGGGGCCACGGCGCGATAGTGGCCTCATTTCGCGTGGATCGCAATCGCGAATCCTTCGCCATAACAGACAAATGACCTATAATGCTCGCCAGATTTAGCGAGGTCATATGTTTCAATTGATAGCGCCTGCAGTCTATCTGGGTGCGACGGCGACAATCATGCCCGGCCCACTTCAAACATATGTGATCAATACGGCGCTGGCGCACGGCTGGCGCAAGAGCTTGATCCTCGGGTTCGCGCCCTTGCTGGCGGACATCCCGATCATCCTCGTCGTTTTGTTTGTCGCGCAGCAGTTCTCGCCCGATTTACTGCGCGCGCTCAACCTCCTGGGCGGCGTTTTCATCCTCTATCTGGCTTACTCAGGCTTCAAGAGCTATCGACAGGGTGCAACTATTGGTGGTTCCGCTCGTGACGCCGTTGCACCAACCTCGGCAACAAAAATACTCGGACGTGGTATTCTCATCAATGCGCTCAGCCCGGTACCGCTGATCTTTTGGAGCACGCTGCACGCTCCCAATATCCTGCGCGCCTCGTCTGCTTCTATCTGGACAAGTGTGCTCTACATCGCTGCTTTTTACGGCGTATTCTTTGCCGGTATCACGCTCTTTGTTCTGGTTTTTGATCGCGTTCGCCATCTCAACCCGCGTTTTACGCGCACGTTGATCCTGATCACGATCATTGTCCTGGCGCTGTTCGGCATGTCTCTGATCTATCAAGGCCTCACACCACAAACCATCAATGCTATATAAACAGGACAAAACACATGCATCTAAGTGTTGAGATCAGCATCGTTAGTATCATCGTTTTAGGCATCGCCGCGCAGTGGGTAGCCTGGCGACTGCGCTTGCCATCGATCCTGGTGCTGCTGCTGACCGGCCTGACTGTAGGCCCGTTAACCAGCTTACTCGCGCCTGATGCCATGTTCGGCGAACTGCTATTCCCCGGAGTATCAGTGGCCGTGGCTGTCATTCTCTTCGAAGGTGGGCTTGCGCTCAAATTCGCCGAGCTAAGCGGTCGGACCGGACACGCCATCCGCAATCTGGTCAGCATAGGTGCCCTCGTAACCTGGATTCTCAGCGCCTTAGCCGCCTACTTCATCCTGGGATTCGACAGTGGACTATCGATCCAGCTAGGGGCCATTCTGGTGGTCACAGGCCCAACCGTGATTGGCCCGCTGCTCCGTTTCATTCGCCCATCGATCAAGATTGCCTCCATCTTGCGTTGGGAAGGCATCCTCATCGATCCGATTGGCGCGACATTGGCGGTGCTCGTTTTTGAGGTTATCCATTCCACAGATGTCGTAGAAGATGTCAGCGTCGTTTTCCAGGGCATCATCTTCACAATTGTGTTTGGCGGCATTCTCGGATACTTGGGCGCCCAGATCATCATTCAGATCCTACGGCGACACTGGGCCCCCGACCATCTGGATAGCCCCATCACGTTAATGATCGTGGTCGCCGTTTTTGCCGTATCCAATCTTCTCCAGGAAGAATCAGGTCTCCTGGCTGTGACTGTCATGGGGATCGTTCTGGCAAACCAACGGCAGGTGGTGTTACGACATATTCTCGAATTCAAAGAAAATCTCATTGTCCTGCTCATAAGCAGCTTATTCATAATTCTCGCGGCGCGTGTCCCAGGTGAGAGTTTGCGCTCCGTCGGCGTGGAAGGTCTCATCTTCCTGGCCGTTATTATCTTGCTCGTGCGTCCGGCATCGGTTTTTGTAGCAACGATAGGCAGCGGTCTTTCATTACGCGAAAAAGTGCTGCTTTCATGGATTGCACCACGCGGAATTGTTGCAGCGGCGGTCACGTCGGTCTTCTCGTTGCGACTCGTGGAAGCAGGGCACACAGGCGCTGAACAACTCGTACCCATTGTATTTGGCATTATTGTCGGCACCACCGCTATCTACGGCCTGACCGCGTTGCCACTCGCGCGCTGGCTAAAACTCACCCAGGAAAACCCGCAAGGTGTGCTCATCATCGGCGCCCATGCATGGGCGCGTGAGATTGGGCAAACCCTGCGAAAAGTGGGCTTTCACGTCCAGCTTATCGATACCAACTTCGGCAGTGTCGCCGAAGCGCGCATGATGGGTCTTCCCGCCTATTTCGGCGATGCTCTGATTGATGAAACACAGATCGATATCTCTTTGTCGAATCTCGGGCGTTCGCTTTCTTTGACTCCTAACGATGAAGTCAATACACTGGCGTCGATTCACTATGCCGAGATCTTTGGTCGTGATGAAACCTATCAATTGGCGCTTAGCGGTGGCAGGCAGCCTAGTGGATTAGTTAAAGAACTCCAAGGCCGCCTGCTTTTCCGGCCAGAAGCGAACTTCGCTTTCCTGGAAGAGAAATTCAACACAGGCGCAGAGATCAAGGCAACGAAACTGACACCCGCCTACACATTTCAGGATTATCACAATACCTATCGGGATCGGGCGCTCCCGCTTTTCCTGGTAGACGAGCAAGCGCAGGCACTGCAAATAGTCACGGCCGATAGCCCTATCAAGCCCCAGGCAGGACAAACGATTATCAGCCTGATACAATCAGAATAAGAGGTAAAGACAAACACGTGGGCATCAGGCCATAGACTATCTAGCGTAACCTGTTATGAAAGAACGCCTGGAAAAAACTCTCATCGCCGTTGCCAGCCGTTACGCGAAACCACTTGTGCCCACCGGCTGGCAGAAGCCGGGCGACTATCCCCGCGCGCTGCCGGAACTTGCCCGTGCGCTCGCTTCTTACAATGTCCTTGTGCTCCTGGGCGACTTGCCCGTGCCTTATACGGGTGAAGCCTCACTGCATATCAAGCTCTGGGCGGATACATACGAGCGTCTCTATGGCAGATTGGCCCGTGTCTTGTTTCCATCGTTCGCGGAGTGTACTTGCTATTATGCCGACCAGGAATGGCCGCCGATTATCATCCTGCGTGGCGCAGCGACACCGCTGATCGAAGCGTTGGCAGATTATGTCGCGCCGTTTGTCGTCATGCGACAGAGCAACGCGCAGGTTTCCGACGTCGAACTGCGTGGTCTCATGGATCTCGTGCTGGAAGAACTGGAAGCGACCGACCTTCCACGCGAAGAATATGTGCGGCTGCGCGATGAAACTGCTGCCATGGTGCGTGATTTGCTGGCACTCAACGTTCGTCAGATGCCGCTCACCCCCGCCAAACGGCCTGTATTCGGCGTCTTGCCGCCGCCCGCCCCGCCTGCGCCGGAGCCGCCCGGTACATTGCCCGAAGAAACTACTCAACCAGCACCGCCGCCAGAGGAAGACGCAGAACCGGATATGCCCATGTTTTTCGAGCACAAGCCGCGCCCGAGCAAAACCCGCCCGCCTCTGCTTGACGATCCCGGTCAGGATCCAGACGAGCAATAGATCCCGACCGCCGCTGCCTGGCTCAGTATAGATCAATCGTTTATCTCAAATGTACACTTGTGGGCGTAAAATCCTTCTAGAGAAGGGCGGGAAGTGTTTACGCTTCTCACGTCCACTGTGTATGTCACCAGGGAGTTCCCAATTTCATGCAAGCACCCAAGCGATTTCTGATCACCGGCGGGGCCGGTTTTCTCGGTATCAATATGGCGCGTTACCTGCTCGAACGCGGGCACGAGGTTGTCTCGCTTGACATCGCCGATTTTGACTATCCAGAGCGAGACCGGGTCATCATCCATAAAAGCGACATTCGCGACCGCGCGGCGGTTGACCGGGCTATGGAAGGCGTGAACGTCGTTATCCATACAGCGGCAGCTTTGCCGCTGTACAAGCCGGAAGACATTTTCTCGACTGATATTGACGGCACACGCACGGTTATCGAATCGGCAAAACAGCACGGCGTGGAACGTTTCATTCACGTCTCATCGACCGCAGTCTATGGTGTCCCGGATCATCACCCGCTTTACGAAACCGATCCGATGGTCGGCGTCGGCCCCTATGGCAAGGCGAAGATTGAGGCCGAGAAGGTCTGCGAGGGGTATCGCAGCCCGGAGATGAGCGTGTCGATCATCCGACCCAAGTCCTTTATTGGCCCGGAACGCCTCGGTGTGTTTGCTCTGTTTTACGACTGGGCAAAAGATGGCAAGGGCTTCCCTATGATCGGCAGTGGCAATAATCGATACCAACTACTGGATGTCGAAGACCTATGCGATGCGATCTATCTATGCGCGACATTGGATCACGATAGAGTCAACGATACTTTCAACGTCGGCGCGAAAGAATTCACCACGATGCGTGAAGACTATCAGGCAGTGCTCGATTATGCCGGTTTCGGCAAGAAGATACGCCCCTTCCCGGTAGGCCCGGTCATCTTCGCGCTGAGGATTCTCGAAAAGCTCAAGCTTTCACCACTGTATCCCTGGGTTTACGAAACAGCTAGCAAAGATTCGTTTGTCTCCATTGAAAAGGCCGAGCAGGTGCTGGGTTGGAAACCTCAATACAGCAACAAACAGGCACTCATACGCAACTACCAATGGTATCTCGATAATTTGCATCAGTTCGAAGGCAAGACCGGCGTTTCACATCGTGTTCCCTGGAGTCAGGGTGCATTGCGATTGGCGAAGCTCTTCTTCTAGAGCAATCGCCGATCTGGTCTGTAACAGGCGTCTCGCTTCAGTGTGACAATCTCTTCTGTGCCAAAATCCTTGCGCATCGCAATGAAGAGATTGTCCTATACTGTATCAATCATTGAAAAGAGCGCGCCGATGCCCGTCAATTCAATGCTGGCACAATACACCAACTACCGAAGACAGAGATTGATCGACTGCGCGCCCTGTCACAGAGCGTGATCTATAACGACTCGGCATATCTGAACCAGATTCGGCAGATTGACACAGAACGGTTATACGAGACACTGCCGGCAGCGCGTGACATCGACGCAGAATATGTTCCACAGTACAATCAGATTTTGAGCGATCGCTTCGGCCTCCACAATTCCGTCATGTCAGCCTTCACGTTGGGTAACTGGCTCGTCGGGTTCCTACAGTTCCCCAAGACGCTCGACAATCTGTCGCAACATCACAAACGGCTGCCGAAAGAGGCTATGGCGGAATTGCTGCCACACATGCTGTCTGTGCTTGAAGACATGCCGCACGGCAGCGCCGATTGGCAGAAAGCCCTGGCACTGCTCTCAATGCCCATGCTTTCCCAAAGCTAGCGCTTCTTCCATATCAAATCAAAAACAAGGGCTTCAAATCTGGTCGCCCTCGTTTTTATTCCCAAGAATTCAACCTGACCTACTGTACGAGAATGCGTACAGTCTCCGCGTCCCAGAAAACGTTCACATGCTGACCAGGCTCAAAATGGGTATCCGAACGCAGTCCGTAGTTCTGGATACGCACCACAATATCATGTCCACCGACGCTGACCGTGTAGCGGGTGTCCGTGCCGATGTAATTGGCAGACTTGATGATCCCTTCGACCAGGTTTATGTCGGGATCGCGCAGTAACGCCGTTTTGTATTCCGATGCTTCGTCGCTGCTGCCATCGGGATAGCGCACCTTGCCCTTGATGGGGAATAGGTTGATCTTCTCCGGGCGGACAGCCACTGTCACACTCTGATTTTCAGCAATGTCAGTCGCGGCTAGAGATGCTTTGATTTTGGTCTCGACCCCATCAAGCTGCACCCAACCGAATTCGCCGTCTTTGCCTGCCATAAGTCCGGGCAAAAATACCGTTTCACCGATGAAATCGGCGACAAACCTTGAATTGGGGGTGTCATAAATCTCTTCCGGCGTACCTACCTGAAGCACCTTTCCGCCATTCATGACCGCGATTCGGTCAGCCATGGTCAGGGCTTCTTCCTGATCGTGGGTGACAAAAATGAATGTGATGCCCAGTTCATCCTGCATTTCCGCCAGTTCGATCTGCATCTCCTTGCGCAGCTTCAAGTCGAGCGCGCCCAGAGGTTCGTCCAGCAGCAGCACCTGTGGACGCTTCACCAGCGCGCGCGCCAGGGCGACGCGCTGCTGCTGCCCGCCCGATAGCTGGCGCGGCTTGCGGTCGGCCATTTGTGGCAAGCGCACCATGTCGAGTGCTTCGTCCGCCCGTCTTGAGGCTTCAGCCTTCTTGACACCTTCCATTTCCAACCCGAACATGACATTTTGCAGCACCGTCATGTGTGGAAACAGTGCATAGTCTTGAAACACGGTGTTCACAGGGCGATGAAATGGCGGCACGTCCTGCATTGCTTTACCGCGCAGCAGTATTTCGCCAGAAGTTGGCAGCTCAAAGCCTGCGATCATACGCAGCATGGTGGTTTTTCCACAACCGCTTGGGCCGAGCAGAGCGAAAAACTCACCTTCCAAAATTTCTAACGAAACGTCGTCGACCGCGCGAAACGTCACATCACGCCTTTGCCCTGGAAATTCCTTGATGATGTGACGCAGATCGACTGCAACCTCTGGCATGTGCCACCCTTTCCAGATCAGCAGAGGGCAGGTGATCTACCCTGCCCATCTATCTCCAAATCGCTTGTGACGTGCGAACTATCGCGAAATCGCCAGCTTGACCTCTTCCCAGGCGTCGTCGTAAAGGATCTGGGAATCGGGCAAGTCATACGGCTCGAACAGCCTCGCTTCGACTTCCGGCGGCGGGTAAATGCCGGGATTGTCCAGCAGGGACTGATCGATCAACCCCTGGTCAATCGCAGCCTGGTTGGGCGACCCATATTGAATGTAGTTGGCATTGACCGCCGCCACCTGGGGATCGTACAAGTAATCGATGAACACCTCGGCCAGCGCCTTGTTCGGCGCACCAACCGGGATCACGAGATTATCGACCCACCGGGGCGCGCCCTCTTCCGGAATGGTGTACACGAAGTCCGCCGTGCAATCCGGGTTCTCTTCGCATTCCGTTGCCTTCTGGAAGATGTCCCCGTTGTACTCGATGGTCATATCCACGTCACCACGAGCCAGCAGTTCCTGACCATCATCCTGAGCAATCGATACGACATTGGCGCTGTTTGCGATCAGAAAATCGCGCGCTTGATTGATCTCGTCTGGATTCTCGGTATTCGGGTCGAAGCCCAACAACGTCAGCGCGACCCCAATGACATTCCGCCGATCCTCCAGCCAGGCCACCGGGCCAGCATAGGTGAAGAGATCATTCCAACTGGTCACATCTACGCCGACCTTCGCCCGGTCGTAACCAATCGCGATGGTGCCCCACATATACGGGAACGAGTAAGTGTTCTCCGGGTCATACCACAGACCGGCGAAGGACGGGCTGAGATTGGCGACCACGTTGGGCATGTTCGCATGATCCAGTGGTTCCAGCAGGCCTTCGGCGGCTAACGTAGAGACGCCATAGTCCGAGGGCACAGCGATGTCATAGCCCGGATTGCCGCGGCGCAGCAGCGCAATCGCAAACTCAGTGCTTTCCAGACCTTCATCATATTGAACCGTTACGCCGCAAAGCTGCTCAAAATTCTGAAGCAGGTTCTCGTTAAACGCCGTCTCAGGATCATCTTCAGGAGAGATATACGTCGTCCAATTGAGAACGTTGAGCGTCTGCCCCTGAAACCCGTCCGGACAACTCCAGGCGTCACCACCTGCATCCTGAGCGAACACCGGAGCCGCCAGTGCCGCCAACACCAAGCACATAATCATCCATAGCCGAATACGCATCGAAATTACTCCCTGCTTCATCTACCCGAACGACCAAACAGGACAGCATCCATTACTAGCCACGCCCTGTCACCGCACTCCGCCCTTGCAAGAGCAGCGAAATACCAATCAAGAGAATCGAGAAAATGATCATCAGCGTCGAAATGGCGTTGACTTCCGGCGAGACCCCGCGCCGCATCATGCCAAACACAACCACAGTCAGGGTAGCGTCACCGATCCCACGATTCATCGCCGTCACGATGTAATCATCAAGCGACAACGTGAAGGCCAACAACGCACCGGCGACGATACCGGGAAGCATCAAAGGAAAGGTGACGCGCCAGAACGTTTGCCATTCATTCGCGCCCAGGTCGCGAGCAGCCTCTTCGAGGCGTGGATTCATGTCCGCAAGGCGCGCTCGCACCACGATCACCACGTAGGCAATGTTAAAAACGACGTGACCGATAATGATCGTGCCATAGCCGTAAGTGGCGGGCGGCTGGTCGGGACGCATCAGATTGATGGTATCAAAGACAATTTTGAAAAATAGTGCCAGCGAAATCGCCTGCGCGATCTCCGGGATGATGACCGGCAAATACAGGATCGAATCCAGCACACGCTTGCCGGGGAATTTGTAACGCACAATCGCCAACGCCAGCGCCGTACCGAGAACCGTCGCGAACAACGTCGCCAGACTGCCGATGACCAGGCTGTTTCGGAGCGCATCCAGAATACTGGTCGTCGATCCGCGCACACTCGTCCCGGCGACATTCTCGAAGATTCCTGTGTACCAGCGCGTTGTGAATCCCTGCCATTGGGCCACCGAGCGCGAGTCGTTGAACGAGAATAACACCAAGACTAGAATTGGTGCCCAGAGAAAGAAATAGGCCGCAAGCGCATTGAGAAAGTAGCCGACTTTGCCGATCTGACGCACCCGCAAATCGCGGCGCATCTTGGCAACATCGATGTTGACTTCAGATCTCACGGGTCGAGTCAGTGTGCCCTGCGCCATCTTACGTTTGCTCCCGCGTGCCAAAGCGGACATACAACAGCAATGCAATCATCACCAGCGCCATAAGCGTGATCGAAAGCGCAGATCCACGCGGGTAGTTCGACTCTTCGAACTGGCTGTTGATCAGATTACCAATCATCAGCGTGCTTGTGCCGCCCAAAAGCTCCGGTGTCACAAACGCGCCCAGGCAGGGGATAAAAACGAGGATGAATCCGGCAATCACCCCTGGTAGAGTCAGCGGGATGATGATCCGCCAGATGGCCTGCCAATCGTTTGCGCCCAGGTCATTGGCAGCTGCCACCAGTTTGAAATCGAAGCGTTCCGCCGTAGCATAAATCGGCAGCACCATAAACGGCAAATAGCCATAAACGAGGCCGATAATCACAGCGCCGGGCGTGTATAAGAGTTCGAGCGGGTTTTGTATGACGCCGAGACTCAACAAGATCTGATTGAGTACGCCTTCACGCGCGAGCACCGTCTGCATGGCGTAGGTGCGCACAACGAAGTTCGTCCAGAAGGGTAAAATGACCAGAAACAGCGCTAACTGGCGCGCAAACTGGCTTTTGCGGGTGCTGATAAAGAACGCGAGCGGGTAGCCGACGAGCAGACAGATGATCGTCGTCACCAGCGAGATCCACACCGAGTCCCAGATAGTTGGCAGATAGAGCGCGCTGAGCACGCGCTGATAATTTGCGTCGGTAAAGGGCATCACGATCGTCTTGCGCGCGCCAAGCGACATGAAACTGACGATCGCCATGATGACCAGAGGTAGCAAGAAAAAGGCAACCAACCAAAGCGACCCCGGCAAGGCCATGCGCCACCCACCACGGGTTCCGGCCTCGACTGCCTTGACGCCGCCCACATTCGCCTGCGCGGCCATACCCCCTCCACACATCCAATGAGCGCATTACCCATACAGGCAGGAGCATAGAAGTCCCGCTCCTGCGCAGCCGCGCCATCTATAATCAGAACAGATCACTTCGGGATTTTCAAATTTTCGCCACGGCTATTTGACGAGAAAAGTCCCGAACTGCCACATGTCTTCTTCAGGGGGGAGATTATCGCGATATTTCACGAACGGATCGAACCGTCCACGCAGCGGATTCCAATCGGTTTGCACGGATGGGCACGGGCCAAGATACGGAATCGCTACCTGCAAAATCTCGTCATCCGGCAGTTGATCCGGCACAAGCAGCCCGCGTCGGGGATTGCGAATCATCCAGAACAACGCCCCCAGCACGGAAGCAGCCACCTGTAATGTCGTCGAATTTTGCCCCGGCACAAGCGTGCGCGACTCGTGAATATCGAGTTGAGAACCCACCCACCAGCCATTGAGGTCGTGCCCCAACAGCAAGACTCCGAGTTCGTCACGACCGTCGGTAATCTCGTTCTTGATGATCCGTTGTTTATCCTGCAGGTTGTAGTTGTGCATTCTGAATTCGTGCAGCGAAACGATCGCACCATCACACGGCAAATAGGCGTAGTGAACAGTCGGGCGATAGATCGGCTTCGTGTCGTCCCACACCGTCAGGTAATCGCTGATTGTGAAGGCTTCACCGTGTCGCACAACCATACCGATGATTTCGCCTCCCAGGGGTACCCAGGAGCGAATGTAGGTATCGATGCCCATCTGGCTGAGACAGATCTGGTTGCCGGGGCCGTTAAGATGGACGTGCGCATTCGGTGGCAAGCGACGTTCGTGCGTACCCCAACCCATCTCTGCCGGAGCGATGCCCTCTTCGCGAAAGCCTTCGACCGACCACGTGTTGACGAATTCGTCCGGTGACTTGGGTTTGCCGTTGATCTGCGTGTCGCGTTCGGACACATGGATGACCTTGACGCCTTCGATCATCGCCAGACGAGCGTAATCGTGGGTGTCAAGCGCCCCTTGCAGATCCCCATGTTTTTCCGGGCTGATCCCATCGCGCAGCATCGCCGCCGCAATATCGCGCAGCGCAACCTTCGTCCAATGGCTGACCAATCCGGGATTAGCGCCATGTTCGACAACTACGGTCGCGCCAGGCTGCGTCCAGCGCGCGGCCAGCGCTCGCAGCGCCATGTGCCGAACGTACAGAGTGCGCTCGGTTGGCGGCTGATCGAGCAAATTCTGATACGGGTCCCAGACTTCCACCGAGGTGTTGATGTACATCACATCGTGATCATGACACCACTGGACGATGTCGCAGGCGTCGATATTCCAGGCCAGATCGATGATCAGATCACCTGGGCCAACATACTCCGAGAGCGTTCGCGCCAGATTATCCGGCGTGATTTGATGCTGAACGTAGCGAACGCCCGCCGCCAATGTATCGGGGATTAGATGTCGTTGGTCAAGGAAATCCATCACAGTGATTCTGGAGAAATCCATCTCCAGATGGCGGAGCAGAAGCGGTTGCAAACAGACTGATACGGAACCGCACCCCAGCAGTAGGATACGCCCACCGAAGGGAATCTTCATTTTGCCCTATACCCATCCTTTCATAAGATGTAGCCAAATTTGAAACTAAGCGATGCGCATTATAGGGAATATGATCCAGAACGCAAGCGAACAGCACATCGAAAACAAGCGCCGCGCCGCCCGGAATTACGTTCGTTTACGCTTCGTAGCGCAGTTCGCCGCCGATCCACGTCTGATTGACCGTGATATCGGGAAGTTCATCGGGAGGCGTGTGGAGCGGATCGCGGCTCAGCACTGTCATATCCGCCCACTTGCCGGGCGACAGGCTGCCACGATTATCCGCATCCCCGCTGGCGATAGCGCCACCCATCGTGTAGGCATACAACGCCTCGAACGCCGAAATCGCCTGTTCCGGCGCGATGGGGTCGTCATTGGCATCTTGACGATCAAGCGCTGCTTTCATGCCGAGCAGTGGATTGTCGTCAGGGACGACTGGCGCATCAGAGCTGAGAGCGACCGTCAAGCCGGCGTCGATCATGGCGCGGACGGGATAGCAGCGAGCATAGTAATCATCCGGCAGATAAGTGCGGAATGTCTTCCCCAACGCATAGAGAAAGATCGTCTGCGGCACGGCGATCACGTGCATGGCCCGGCAGCGCGCCAGATGCTCCGCGCTCGGCAGCCCCAGATGTTCGATCCGGTGGCGCATCCATCCGCGCTCAGGATGAATGGGCATCTGCCGGTGCAATGTCTCATAAACCCCGATCACCTGTTCCAGAGTCACATCGCCAATAGCGTGCGTCGCAATGCGAAAGCCCGCCGCATGTGCCTCCCACATCAAGGCGGTCAGTTCTTCCGTCCCAAAGCGCAAGACGCCCGTCTGCCCCGTCACCTTATAGGGCTGGCTGATGGCCGCCGTCGCGCCACTCAACCCGCCATCGGCGAAGAATTTTACGCAGTCAATACGCAGTGTATCGCTGACGTAGCGTTCAGGCAGCGGCAGCGTTTCCGTCCCGCCGTCGGGGCGACGGATCGGCAGGCCGTTGATGCGCACGTGGAGATCGCCCGCTGCCTCTAGCTGGTGGTAGACGCGCAAATGAAATGACGTCAGC
Source organism: Anaerolineae bacterium (assembly GCA_023382675.1). GTDB lineage: Bacteria > Chloroflexota > Anaerolineae > Aggregatilineales > Phototrophicaceae > Flexifilum. Next base: position 14,949 of record JAHDWN010000020.1, on the reverse strand, counting down.
AGCGGATCGGTCGCGCTGGTTATGCCAAGCGCAAGCTGATGATCCAGGGCGGCGCGGATGGCATCGGCCATGACGTGGTCGTCGTCGAGCGGGATCACGCGTGTAAGCAATCCCTGCGCTGTCTCCTGCAGCAAGCCGGTCGGCTCGCCCTGCGCATCGCGCACGATTGTCCCACCCGGCGGATCGGGCGTTTCGCGCGTGATGCCGGCGATCTCCAGCGCCCGGCTGTTGGCGACGATCATGTGCCCGCAGGTGCGCGTGAGCGCGAGCGGATGGGTAACGCTGGCAGCGTCCAGATCCTGGCGCGTCAGGTGGCGGCGCTCCGGCAGTTCTGCCTCGTTATACCCGCGCCCGACCAGCCAGGTTTCCGGCGACGCAGCCTCGGCGCGCGCGCGGAACTTGCCGACGATGCTCGGAATGTCAGGCGCGACCGCCTTGCGCGCATCGACCTGCACGGTCAGCAGCAGCCCCAGCTTCCAGATATGCACGTGCGCATCGTTGAAGCCAGGGATTAGCGTCTGCCCGCCCAGGTCGATCCGGCGGGCAGCGGGCGCACGCGCAGCCAGATCATCCAGCGCGCCAACCGCCACAATGCGGCCATCGTCGCCGATCAGCAGCGCCTCCGGGTGCGGATACGCTGGATCGACGCTGTGAATCACGCCGTTGAAGAAAAGCTGCATCGTGCGCCTTCAGTCTCGGTCAGCCTAGCAGTCGCTTAAGCCCTTGGTGAATCCATCGGAATAGGCCTGATAGCGCTGGTCGCCATTGCCATGCGCCTGAGGGTCCCACCATTCCGTCCCATAAGGATCGCCCGCATGGAACAGCGCATTTGCGCCTTCTTCGATGTCACTCTGATCCAAACGGATCTTCGTGCTGCGCGTGTTGGCGTAGTTCGTGTACGCACCGGCGAAGCAGTCAGCCTGCAATTCTGTTTGGATGGTGTAATCGCCGTTGTCCAACACGCCGAGCAGATTCTGAATCGAGTGTCCCCATTCGTGAGCGATGATGGTCACGACGGCATAATCGCCATACGTCCGCCACTGTTGATCCATGAACCAGAGGGGATAATACATCGTATGATCGACGTTGCAGTAGAACGGCCCCACTTCACGCGGCGCAACCCCACAGCCGGTCGAAATACGAGACTGATCGAACAGCCGGATGCTTGGCTGTGTATATTGATAGCCGTACTGCTGGAAAGCCTCTATCCAAAAGTCGTTGATGTCTTCGGCAGCGATATTGAAGATTTGTTCCAGTGAGGTAGGAACAACGCCACGCGGCTCAGCTCCCTGCGAAGTCTCAGCAGGCGGCTGGTTACTTTGAGTAGTGGTTGGTGCCTGCTTCTGCGGCGCGGCTTGTTGATCCGAATAGAGATTGCCCAGGTACTGCCACTCCAAATCGTTCACACTACGAACGGATGACGTCGAGGCAGCATAAACATCGCCATTCGATTCTGTCCGCAGTGCGTAATCATCGAACAGGCCATAGCCCTGTGACAGGCCGATGCGCAGCGTTTCATCCAGCACGGCCTGAGCGCACTCATCAAGTGAGACATAAACCTCACCGCTCACTGAGCCATCGGGATTAACATACCGGCAAGCACCCACATCTCCCTGTGCCGCTGCCACATGAACGTTGCCGATGAGTAACCCCATGGCGGCGATAGCTAAAACTACCACAGCCCCAGATTTACGTATCCAGGCGGTTTTCATACCCAAGACTCCAAGGCCTTTGCGCAGACCATAATTACTGAGCGTGCATATATTACCAGCAACGAAGACACCATTTCTATCCCGGGCTGCGTTTTCACGTCCGCAGATGCGGTATGATTGCAGCGCCGTTGAGTATAACAGGAGATCGTCGTGGGTTCATATCGTTATGAAACTGCATTTGCCAGCGCATTTGCCGTCAATGCCCTCTTCGATCACGGCGTAGTGGATCGCATTCTGCACAACGGCGGCGACATCGTCCTGTTCGCTACCCCTGGCGGGCAACACGTCAGCCTGCATTTCATCGACAGCGCACTCCCATTGTACGAAATCCGCAAGACACTGCGCGACAATGGCGTCAAAGACATTTACACGCTGTTTTTGCTCTGGAGCGATATGATGCTACCGCGAGAAGGGCAGGTCTATCGGGCAGACGATTGGATGGAGGCACTCTACACTCTCTACGATAACTGTATCTACGCCTATGATCAGATGGACTCGGAGAGTTTCATCTTTCCGGTCTACTTTCGCGGTGAATCTCAACTACGCCGCATCGAGTATGGCACGACGGTGCGTTTTCAAGAATTGACCTGCCGGAGGGTACGCACACACCTCGAGGGACTCAATGATACCTGGTTCGTCGCGGACTTCGGCGGCGCTCACGGGAAAGCCCACGATCCCCATGCACATGCAGTCTTCTCGGCGGCACTGAGTGAGTATTATCTCCTGCTCGGCGTAGCGCCAGACGACGACCGCGAGACGATCAAACGTGCCTACCGGCTGCTGGCTCGCCGGTATCATCCGGATCTCAATCCATCCCCCGAAGCACACGAACAAATGCAGCGCATCAATCAGGCCTACCAGGCCATTCTCGGCACGAAACAGGATTGACCATACACAAGGAGGAGCGGTAGCCATGTCTGATGAATTCAGCAATCAAGTGGTGCTTATCTCGGGTGCAAGCGGCAATGTCGGCCAGGCGGTGGCACAGCGTTTCGCGCAAGCGGGCGCAAAACTCGTGTTGATCGATCACAACGAGAAACGCTTGCCCGACCTGCGCGAGCAGTATCCCGAGTCGCTGCCGCTAGCAGTGGATGTGACGAACGCCGAGGCTGTGGATGCCATGGTGCAGCAGGCAGAGGCAAAATTCGGCCAGATTGACATTCTCGTCCACACTGTCGGGGGTTTTGCTGCCGGGCATCCCGTTCACGAAACACCGCAAGAACTCTGGGATCGCATGTTCAACCTCAATGTCCGCCCTGTTTATCTCGTTGGCGGGCGCGTAGCACAGCACATGCTCGATCATGCCGTGGGGGGCAAGATCATCTTTTTGCTAGCGCGTTCCGGCCTGTCCGGCTCTGCCCGCACCGCCGCCTACACTGCGAGCAAAGCCGCCGCACAGCGCATCATGCAGAGCATGGCAGCAGAACTCAAAGATCGCGGCATCAACGTCAATGGCGTACTGCCGAGCACGATTGACACCCCGGCCAACCGGGAGAGCATGCCCAAAGCCGATTTTAGCAAGTGGGTTTCGCTTGAAGACATTGCCAACGCGATTACCTTCCTGGCATCAGAAAACGCCAGGGCTTTATACGGCGCCAGCCTCGAGGTCTATGGCCGCGCGTAACAGCCGTTCGTCATGCTACCGCAGGCAAAGCGTCATGCGCAAAGCAGCATCACGGCCTATCCTTCAGGTGTTGGAGGATAGGTCATGACATCACATTTACAGACAGACTCCACGCGAGTGGCCGTGATTTTTGGGCGTTACTGGCGCTATGTGCTGGCGCTCGTCTACACCGTATTTGTCTCGATCCTGCTGCTGCAATCCAGCAGCGAGCCACTGATCGGCCCGCCCGCCCCGCCCGGCCCACCCTCACTGCGCCGGGAAATTCTGCTCACCACGGGGCATCTGAGCGTATTCACCCTGCTGACCTTCATCTGGTGGTGGGCGCTGCTGCCGATCTTGTCGTCCGAACGCGCGCTGCGCTTCTCAGTTCGCTTCTGCCTGGTGTTCGGCATCGTCACGGAGCTGGCACAGACGTTTTCGATCCACCGCAGCGTCTCGGTCATCGATGCGGCGACAAACATCACAGCCATTCTACTCACCGCCTGGGCAATCAGCGCGTATAGGAACCGTCGTCAAAAATCCCCGTCGGGTGGCAACCCCGTTCGAACTGCGCCGCCTCTTGCTCCAGGCGAGTGAAATAGTCGGCATAGCGGGTATCCGGAGGATAGACAACAACCTCGGCGTAGCCTTGCAAGATCAACTGCTCGTTGACGAAGATGTTGTCTACGTAGATGTAGCGCAGCAGCCGACCATAGCGGTCAGTGTTGCTCTCGTCTTTCACCAGCGTAACGGTCTTGCCAGAGACAAACGCTGCGTTCGCGTCTGTGGCCTCGCGGTAGCAAGGCTCATCCAGTTCCGGCGTATTGATGCCGATGTAGCGTACGCGATAGGTTGAAGCGCCGATGCGTACGTCGATGGTATCGCCGTCAATGACACTGGTGACGACTGCCTGCTCGCCATCCCCATTTGCGCCGGGTGGCTGTTCCGTGTACAAAGCGCCCGGTGTCGGCGGCGTGAAGCCAACCGCACAGGCAATCATCGGCAGTGATAACAGTGCCAGTGTCAACATGCGTCGCATAAAATTGCACCTTCAAGCAGGCTAAACTCGAACGTCGTCACTCGCCTAGTGTACGCAAATAATTGACGATGTCCCAACGTTGGGTGTCGCTGACATCCCCACACGGCGGCAGGCTGCGCCAGCCTTCCAGCGTGAAAGCGTACAATTCCTCGTCGCGCAGGCGCACTAACCGTTCAGCCAACTCGCCCAGATCGCGGTTGTCCCTCGACCAGCCACAAGCCATCTCGGCCAGCACCGCCCCACGCGCCAGTGAATCGGCATCCGGCAGCGCCGGATTGACGAGAGTCGGCAGTGGATACAACTCCGCTTCTGTCTGGCGATTGGAGAGATCGCTCAACCAGACGGCCAGGACGATGGCGGCGACCAACCCAAGGGTCGCCAGCGCCGCTACCAACAGACTGAGCGGGCGCGGATTGAGCCAGCTCACGAAGCGACGGAGCGACGGCGAGAGTGCAACCCCGACCGCCGCCAGTACCGCAACCAGCGCTACGATTTGCAGGAAGCTCGGCGCGCGGGAAAAGATGACCGCCGCATCTTCGCGGATAGTAACTGGAAAAGCAGCGCGTGTGCTTTTCTGACCTTCGCTGACATCGACCAGCACCTGCCAGGCGCCGGCCTGGGTGATGTCTGTGCCAGCAGCGACATACAATCCGTCACCGGTGTCTTCAGCCACGTGACGATCACCGCGCCGCGCCAGTGTCGGATTGACCAACTGCACCCGCACATCTGCATCGCTGACGAGCTGGCCGCCGCGTATGACCTGGACATCGTAGGTATTCGCGCCGGGGCCGCCGGGGGTGATTGCCAACGTCACTGACAGCGTCTCCACGGTTTGCGTGCCGCCGGGCGTCTCAGTCTGAGGCGGCAGTGTCGGCTGTGGCACGGGTGTCGCCGCTACCCAGGCTGCCAAGACAATCACAAGAACGGCGATCAGCGCTTCCAGGCGCAGTGTCGGTAGAAAAGTTCGCACGCGGTCGATCAGGGCGCTCCAGCGTACATAACGCTCTGGACGCAGTGCGATGTGATGCGCCGCGCCAACTGCCAGCAGCGCCGCCACCAGCAGCAGCTTGAAAGCCAGCGTACCGCCGTAGGAGGTCGCCACATCGTTAGCTTCGGTGAACCAGTTGGTCGCGTTGTAGATACCGGTGGCGATGACGACGGCCATGGCAGCGATGGCAACGCCAGAGAAGCGACGCAGCACCGCCAGCAGCGCCTGCCGCCGTGCGTCCCGCGTGTAGGGTTTCAGCGCGACAGGCAGCACCAGCGCGAGCGCAATCACACCGCCAGCCCAGATACCGGCAGCCGCCCCGTGTAACCAATCGCTTAGAATCGCCAGCCAGGGCAGCGCCAGTGATCCGGCGGCGTGGGCGGCAATGCTCCAGGTAAACAACACGAGCGCCATCGCCCAGACGGACGCAACCCAGAATGGGCGCATCAAGCTCGGCTGCGTGCGCCGCCAATACCATCCCGCGCCCAGGAAAACGGCGATGAGCGCCAGCAGCAGCATCCGCACGTTCCAGGTATCGCCGAAACGGGTGCCAATGCGCACCACGCTCCACAGCCCCTCGCTGATCGCCCGTCCGGCATCGACACCAAAGAGCACCATCGTCTGCTGGATGAGCGCGATTACGTTGGCAATAACTGCCAGCACCAGTCCGGTAAAGGCCAGCACATATAGCCGGTTCATCACGCGCGGCGGCAGCCCGCCCGCTGGATGCGCATCACTGCCCCAGGCAGGCACAAGCACCAGCGCATACAGCGAGAAGACACCCATCAGCAAGAGTGTTGAAGTCAGCAGCAGCGCGCGCCAGACGACTTCGAGCGTGACCGCCTGATCGCTGCTCGTCACACCGCCGACACCAGCAACCGCTTCGCCGACGAAGAACGTGCGGCTTTCAAAGATGACGTGCCCGTCGCTGGCAAACGCCAGCCGCAGATCGACGATGTACGCACCATCCGGTAGACTGCCCGGCAGGCGCGCGGTCATCAGCTTGTCGTCATTTTCCGAGACGCCGCCCTCGGCCACGACCGTCCCTGACGTATCACGCACCGTGATAGTGCTGAAATCAGGTTCGAGCGCTTCGCTGAACCAATACTGCACGCGCGCGGGTGAGCGCTCCAAGACTGAGCGATCTTCCGGGATTGCGCGAATCAGGTAGCCATGCGCCCCGGCGAGCGGCAGCCCGACGAACAACAGCAAGATAAGTGCCGGAAGGGCGCGTGAGAGAAAGCGTTTACTCCAGACGGAAGCGGTCAGCAGCATCCGGCGAGGTTGCAGTGTCATGTGTAGAAGTCTTTACGTTCAGTTCGTCCTCCACCGGCTCGGCGTTGCGGCTGCGGATCCAGCTAAACGCCATCAGCGCCAGAAAGACGACGCCAATGCCGACGAAGATCAATTCGTCAAAGTTGCCCAGCCCGCCATGCGCGATGACAAAGGGGAATTGCATGCTCTGGTTCTTCCTGCTTGTCACGATGGTAGGGCGACTCTACATCCTTTCATCCGATTTTTCACGAGTCACCCAACAAAAAGGCGCATGACAGCGCCTTTGTAGTGTATACCCCCGACAGGACTCGAACCTGTGCACACGGTTTAGGAAACCGCTGCTCTATCCTCTGAGCTACGGGGGCGACTACCCGCATTATAGCATCGGGCAATCGCCCGTCAACAGGGCGTCGGCCTCAGACTGCGTGCGCCGCCGCTGCCCTCTGTGGATGCTCACGGAACCAGCCGATTGTCTGCGCCAATGCCTCGCGATAGGGTGTGGCGGTCATGTCGAAGGCCTGCGTGAAGCGGCGGCTGTCGAGTACGAACGGCTGCGTGAACTCATACAACATCTCGACCATCTCACGCGCTCCGTGTACGAACAGACCGCCGACCCGCATCATGAATGGGCTGACGACGCCCAGCTTTGGCGTTTGCCCGGCGATTTCATAGATCATCGTCAGCAGTTCGCGCTGGGTGATCGCTTCAGGGCTGGGGATATGCCACGCCTGCCCCAACGCTTCGTCGTGTTCGCCCAGGATCACCAACGCCTCACCGACATCCTCGGTGTAGCTGAACGTGTGTGGCAAATCCAGGCTGCCGATGGCCGAGGCGCGCTTGCCCGCCAGCACCGGGTAGAAGACCTGCTCGCCCATGATCATGTAGGCCGGGCCGTAGAAATCGCTGGCGCGCCCGCTGGCAGCCCGCAGCTTGCCCTGGGCGTGCGCTTCCTGCCAGGCCTCCGCCATCTGCGCGCGGACTTTGCCTTTGCGCGTATGCGGACGATAGGGCAGATCTTCTGCGATGGGCGCGCCCTGCGGATCGCCATACATGTAGAGATTCTCCATCAGGATCAATTTGGCGTTGGCTGCCGCCGCCGCGTTCAGAATCGACGCCTGGAGCGGCGGGAACTTCGCCTCCCATTCGTGATACTCCGGCTGCGCGCACTGGTAGACGTGTGTCGCATCTGCCACGGATGCCTGTGCGCTCGCCGGGTCGTAGGCATCAGCGCGCACAAATTCCACACCCGGCACAACACCGGTTGCCAGGGATGGTCTGCCGCTGCGATTGACCATACGCACTCGCTTGCTCCGCTTGAGCAGCGCGCGCATCACCCCTGCGCCGACCGGCCCTGTACCGAAAACAACGTGCAGTTCGTTCGTCTGGTTGTCCATGATCCGTCTCCATTGACTGATTGACTTCGAGGCGTGTTGAAGACACCTGTCGCGTGCTGCGCGCAGGCCGCCTCTCTCACCTTTGATTGACTGACTATTCGGAAAATATCAGGCTGCTAGCCGCTCACCAGCGGGTCCCCATCGAGGTCAGCAGCGCACGAATGGCCGCCTCATAGAACTGATCGACATCGCCCACGTTTGGCCCCAGGTGTTCGTACATTTCGAGCACGATGATGCCGTGTACCTGCGTCCAACCGATCATCGTCAGGTGATAGGCCAGCGCCGAGATCGGATAGCCACCCTCGGCGATCAGCGCTTGTTCGTGCTGTTCAATGGCCGCCGGGATGGCGTCGTAGGGCGGCTTCGGCACAAGCGCACCGCTCTGCAAAGCCATCTCCATCAGGCGAACGACCGGCACGAACGTGCGTATGACCGCAGGAACCGTCACCTCGCGCGGCGCGGCGAAGCCAGGGATCGGATTGCCGTAGATCAGTTGGAAATCGACCCGATGCACGATCGCCCACTGGCGATAGGCAACAAGCACGCCGAACAGGCGCTCCGGCAGCGGCTGTGTGTCCAGCGCCGCATCGGCGGCCTCCAGCGCATCGGCCAGCCCGTTGAAACCGTCCACAATCAACGCCGTGATCAGATCGTCGCGCGTCGGATAGTAGCGATAGAGCGCCGGCGCAGTCATATCCATCGACCGCCCGATGCCGCGCAGCGAGATCGCTGCCGTGCCATCCTCAGCCATTTGCTGGCGCGCAATCGCTTTGATCGTCGCCTGCGTCTCTTCGTAAACCGTGTCGTCGCGCTGCCTGGGCATCTGTGCCACCTCAAAGAGTAATCACTGTTTACTTTACAATGTAAAGTATACAATGTTTACGCAACATGTCAAGCAGTTTTCGCAAAGTCGCACAAGACAAAAGGACGAGGCTGCCCCCGTCCTTCTCAGATCTTGTACATGCAACCAAAACGTCGTCAAATCACGATCTCACGCTCGTCCAGCGGCGCGCCGAGCTTGGCCCGCTCCTGCTCGATAATCTCCGGATCGAGCTTGACGTAGAGCGCTTTCGGCTCGCGCAGGGCCTGCCCCGGCGGCAGGGCGCGCTTCTCCCAGCGTCCGATTGCCCCGCTGCCATCGTAGACCAGCCCTTTGTGCGAGCGCGTCGCTTCGTCGTAGCTCACAATCGACTGCTCACCGAATATCTGGCCGTCATAGCCCAGATATTCATGCACCAACTGCGCGCTGAACGGCAGATACGGCGCGAGCAGGATATTCAGGTTGTCGATCACGCGCAGGATCGTGTAGACCGATTTCGCCGCGTCTTCGGGATCATCCTTGATGCGCTTCCACGGCTCGCGCTTATCGAGATAGCCGTTGGCCTCACGCACGAGGGTCATCGCCGCGTTGAGCGCATCGCGCAGCTTGACCGCCTCTAGCAACGCGCCGACCTCCTCGAACCCGGCTTCGGCCTTCGCAATCATGGCCTGGTCAGCCTCGGTCAGGTCGCCAGGCGTCGGCACTTTGCCGTCGAAACGCTTGTAGGCAAAGCTGAGCATCCGGTTGACCAGATTGCCCCAGGCCGCCAGCAGTTCGCCGTTGACGCGGTTGAAGAAGCCCTCCCACGAGTAGTCGGTATCGCTCGTCTCCGGCATGACCGCCGCCACGTAATAGCGCACAGCATCCGGCTGGTAGCGGTCGAGGATGTCCGGCAGCCAGATCGCCCAGTTGCGGCTCTTGGAGAACTTGTCGCCCTCGATGTTCATGAACTCGTTGGCAGGCACGTCATATGGCAGTTGCAACGGCGCATCGTAGCGCTTGCCGATGCTGTCGCCATCGCCGTTGTAGATGCCATCCACGCCCATCAGTTCCGATTGCCAGATGATCGTGTGGAACGGGATGTTGTCCTTGCCGATGAAGTTATAGATCTCAGCCTCGGGGTTGTACCACCAGTCCTTCCACGCATCCGGCTTGCCGATGTTGTGCGCCCACTCGACGCTCGCGGTGAAATAGCCCATGACTGCTTCGAACCAGACATAGAGCTTCTTCGCCTGCCAGCCCGGCAGCGGTACGTCGATGCCCCAGTCGATGTCGCGCGTGATTGGCCGCCCTTGCAAGCCATCTTCGATGAAGTTGCGGCTGAAGCGGATCACCTGCGGACGCCAGTGATGCGCGTGCGTATCCAGGTATTTGAGCAGCTCCGGCTCAAACTGTGCCAGGTCGATGAAATAATGTTCACTCTCGCGCACGATCAGCTTGTCGTCCGGGCGGTTGCGGTTGCGCGGGTGGATCAGTTGGGTCGCGTCGAGCAGGTTGCCACAATTATCGCACTGGTCGCCACGCGCGTTCGGATAGTGGCAGATGTAGCATTCACCCTCGACGTAGCGATCCGGCAGGAAGCGCTTTTCCTGCTCGCTGTACATCAACTGCTGCGTCTGTTTGAACAGGTGGCCTTTTTCGAGCAGCCGCAGGAAGAAATCCTGCGCCACCTTGTGATGATTCTCGGTGTCGGTGTGCGTAAAGAGATCGTAGCTGATGCCGACCTTCTGCTGCGTCAGCAGGAAGCGCTCGTGATAATGCTCAAAGATCGAACGCGCGCTGACTCCACGCTTGTCCGCCTCGACCGAGATCGGCGTGCCGTGGCTGTCCGAGCCAGAGACCATCAGCACGTAGTTGCCTTTGAGCCGATGATAGCGCGCGAAAATATCGGCGGGCAGGTAGGCCCCCGCAAGATGGCCGATGTGGAGATCGCCGTTGGCATACGGCCAGGCGACGGAAACGTGAATGAACTTGGGCATGATGGGCAGTTCGCCTTTGGCTATTGGCTGGCGGCAAATGAGCCTTCAGCCAGGATTCGACGCGATGAATGCAGAGATTTTAGACCGATACCGCGGATGACACAAAGCTAAAAGCCAGCGCCAGCCACCACAGAATGTCTACCGAATCAAAAACCGCCTGTCGACGGGACAGACGGCTCACATGCACGCTCGATGGATGTCACCTAGACGCGCACCAACACAACCTCCATCCCGACAGACAGGTGGCACTGCATTCGACGTGGGAAGACATAGCGTAATCCGTTCATGCTCACAGCATAGGCAAAATGGCTCTTTGTGTCAACTGCCTTGCCGATTGCCCAAATCCCCATCTTGGTATTCGCGCGCACAACGGAATCCAAGGTTGAGGTACGTGCTATCAGGACCAAACCAGCTTCGCCTGGACGCGTGCAAAGTCATTGCACGGCCAAGGTTCCACGAGCCGCCCCGCAACACGCGCCGAACATCCGTAATATTGCCGGTATCGCGTTCTCTGCCGTCTGTGCTGTCATACGGATACGGCTCATAAAGCGAACTCACCCACTCCCATACGTTCCCGCTCATGTCCAGCGCGCCTATCCATGCTGCTCCCTGTGGGCGGCTACCTACATTTGCGGTTTGATTTCCAGAATTGTCCTCGTAAACCACGCTATCAGGCCCAAATGTATTTCCCCAAGGATATATCATGTTGTCTGGCCCGCGCGCGGCGTATTCCCACTCAGATTCTGTTGGCAGCCTTGCGTTACGCATGGCGCAAAAATCACGTGCTTCAAACCAAGTAATGCGCTCGCGAGGGCGACTGTCACCTGTCCAATAGCTCCCGCGCCCAGCTTGCCCTCCGAACCGCAAGAACTGCGCATTTGTTACCTCATATTTGTCAATCCAGAACGGCATATCAAAGCACTGCTGGTGAACCGGCTGTTCATCATCATTTCCGTCTTTACTACCCATATCGAAACAACCCACCGGCACCAGTACCATTACCACATCCTCAAACGCATATTCGACCGATCTCCACTGCTCATTCGCCGTGACACCGAGCACGGCTTGTGTCGCAACACGTTCATTGGCAATCTGCGTCTCGGCGATCAACCGGTAATCTGGTGTTGGGGTTGGCGTCTGCGCATTCGCTGTCGCTCGCGCGACTGCCGTGGCCGCCTCAGCCGTCAGTTCAACGGCGCGTATCAGTGTGGCTGCTTCGTCCGTCTCGATTACCGGTATAAATGCGGTGACCGTCGCCGCTTCGTCGGCCCGCGACAGCGTAGGCGTCGGTGTGAAGCTCGGCGCGGGTGTGTTTGTCGCGATTGGTGGTACGGGTGTATCGGTCGCCGTCAGCGTCGGCGCGTTCGTCGGAACTTGCGCGACGACTTGCGAGGTGGTTGTCGCTGGCGATGTTGGCGTCTCGCCGCTACCCCCGCCAAAGCGGCCGTTCAGCGCAAACAGCCCGACCAGTCCGATCACAGCCGCCAGCGCCACGCCCCAAACGAGCGCCGGCACGCGCCGCCCTGTTTGCGAAGTAGTCGCTGGCTCGGCGATGGGCTGCTGGCCGGTTTCCAGCAGTGGCCCTGGCAGCGGCGGCGGCGCAGGTTCACGTGTGCGCGGCGCATACTGTGCCAGCCCGCCGATCAGGCGCGGCGAAAGTGCCGCGTTCACGCCGCCGGTCATGTCCTCGTACTGCTTCTCTGCCAAGCGCGCCCATCGTTTCCCGGCCAGCAAAATCGGGAAGATGGGCTTCTTTACGTCCTCTTCTTCCGCCACCAGGACTTCGCGCTCAACCCACACTGATTGTTTTGAGTGCCCGGACATAATGACGATGAATGCTGCACAACTCCGAATATTCGCCTCAATTGTCGGCCACCAGCGCTCGGCAGGCACAAGGCGTGTCTCATCCATCCACACGCTGAAACCCTCGGCTTCGAGCAGTCTGCGCAGATGACGTGCGAACGCAATATCGTTCTTGCTGTAACTGATGAAGATGTGCGACATCGAGCGTGCCTATGCGATTGCTTATGACCCTCATCCCCACCTATTATCGCGTGCTGATATTCAAGAGGCAACCTGTGATAAAATTGGGCTGAAGCACACACGAGACAAATCATGTCTGCGCCTACACCCCATACCACGGTCGATCTGAGCAAGTACATCGAAATCCGTGACGGACGCGCCAACATACGCGGTCGGCGGCTTCCCGTGTCGTTCATTGCAGCGGTGGAACGCAGCCCGAATGCGTCAGTCGCCGATATCGCGCATGACTTCACGATCTCGGAAGAACAGGTGCTCGCAGCGCTGCTCTACTATCGCGAACACAAAGATGAAATCGACGCTCAGGACATCGAGGATCAAGTAGCTTTTGATGAGATGTACCGCCAATATGGCAGCAATAAACCGGGACAGGCATGACCGGCTTCTATTTCGATGAGCACATGAGCCGCAAAGTCGCGATTGCCCTCGCACAGCGACATATCTCGGTGATTCTCGCCGTCGATATCGGCATGGAAGGCAAATCCGACGAAGAGCACCTGAAGACTGCCACAGAACGCGATCTGGTCATGGTGACGTTTGATCGCCCGTTTGCTGGCCGCACGTCCACCCGTGATGACTTTCGAGGATTGATCTGCCTTGATCCGGATCTGCGACAGAATATTGGGCGGATGGTCGAGACATTGGCGGAATTTGCCGAACTCTTCGATCCCGCTACGGATTCTGGACAAGTCTATTGGCTGCGATAACAGTCCGCGTCACCCCATGCCCGGCAGCTTGATCGTGAACGTCGTCCCCTCGTCCACCACGCTTTTCACGTCGATTTCGCCGCCGAGCTGCTTGATAATGCCATAGGCGATGGGGATGCCCAGGCCACTGCCCTTGTGCGTGCGTACCACCTCGTTTTCGGAGCGGAAGTAGATCTCGCCGAGCTGCGCCAGATCTTCCGGCGCGATGCCGATGCCGTTGTCTTCGACCTCGATGATCAATGTGTTGCCCTCAGCGCGTCCGCGCACCGTGACTTTGCCATCGGGCTTGTCGTTGTAGCGTAGAGCATTCTCGACCAGCTTGTTGACCGCCTTCGCCAGCAGATCGCCGTCAGTGTTCAAGAGTGGCAGCCCTTGCGGCAAATCGAACTCCATAGTGCGCTTGTGTTCGTCAGCCACCGACTGCATCGCCTTCTCGACCATCATGGCGATGTTCTTGAACATATCCATCTTCTCGGCCATACGCAGCGTACCACCGCGCAGTTTCGCCATGTCGCTCACGTCGGTCAGCAGCGTGTCCATGCGTCGCGCATTGGTGCGGATCGTCTCCATGAATTGCTTCTGCATATCCGTCAGCGTGCCCATCGCCGGGTTGACGATCATGTCCCCGTAGCCGCGAATGCTCGTCATCGGTGTGCGCAGTTCATGCACCGCGTGCGAGACGAAGTAGGCGTTGGCCTTCATTATCTCGGCCAGATCCGACGCTTCAGCTGGTTCAGACTTGGCGGGCGCGGCTGCGGTGGTCGCCGCCTGTTCCAGCAGCGCATCAATCGCTTCGAGCTGCCCCGGTAGTCTCACCGGGATGATCGTCCCTTTGCGCGCCGCCTCCAACAATTCCGCCAACTGTGCCCGTGCTTGACTCACTGCATCATCCGTCATGCTCGATCCTCACTTTGCAATCGCCACGCTGAAGGTGAAGGTGCTGCCCAGGCCTGGCACGCTGTCGATCTTGATCTTGCTGCCCATCAGTTCGACCAGGCTGCCCGTGATGGCGAAGCCCAACCCGGTGCCAGGCTGCGCGCGTGTGAATTCATCCTCAGCGCGCCAGAACTTCGTGCCCAACATCGCCACCTGCTCTTTTGAAAGCCCGATACCGGTATCAGAAACGCTGAACTCGATGCGGTCGCCCACCTGGCGCGCGGCCAGTGTGATCGTACCGCCGTCGGGTGTGTACTTGTAGGCATTGCTGATCAAGTTGGTCAGCACCTGGATCAGCCGGTAGTAATCGACACGCATATCCGGCAGTTCGAGCGCGACTCGCTCGACAAAGGCGTGACCACGCTCACGAATCTGTGTCAGCGTCGCGTCGCGCACCTCCTGAACGACAGCGTCCACCATAACACGCGATTCTTCCATAAAGAAATGGCCGCTCTC
>JAHDWN010000019.1 GCA_023382675.1 Anaerolineae bacterium | reverse complement strand
ACAGTCGCCAGAGAAGCGAACGCCATGATGTCGCCCCATTGGCGCGGTGCCTGGCCGAAGAAAACGCGCATCGCCACCGGCAGCGGCTGGAATTCGAAGCCGCGTGTTGCCATGAGCGGCCAGAGGAAGCTGCCCCAATGGGTCAGCGCCTGCAAAATCGCCACTGTCGCGAACACTGGCAGCGACAGCGGTACGATGATGCGCCAGTAGATGGTGAAGATGCTCGCGCCATCCACGCGGGCCGCTTCGTCGAAATCTTTCGGGATGCCGATGAAGAACTGGTAAAAGAGAAAGATTGAGAAGGCGTCCGCCATGAAGGGAAAGATCTGGACGTGATAGCTGTTGACCCAGCTTGTGCTGCCGTCGATCCAGGGGAAGCTGTTGACCTGGAGCAGCAGCGGCACAGCCAGCGCCTCGAAGGGAATGATGATCATCGCGATCACAATCGTGATCAGCAGCTTCTTGCCTGGGAAGTTCAGCCGGGCCAGCGCAAAAGCCGCCAGGCTGTTGACGAACAAGCCGCCGATCACAATGCTGGCCGTCACGAAAACCGAGTTGAAGTAGATGCGCCCGAAGGGCAGCCGTTCGAACAAGCCTGGGTTTTCGCCGGGTGTGGGTGAGCACGCACTGTTCGCCTGATCGTAATCGGCGCACGAGTAGTTCTCGCCCGTGAGGTTGCGCGGCACGAACGCATTCAGCGAGCGCATATCACCGGCGATCTCGACATCCGGCTTGAACGACGAGACGACCATGATGATGATGGGAAAGGCGAAAAAGAACGCCAGCCCGATCATGACGGCGTAGTTGATCACGCTGCGGACGGTTTTTCGTATCCGGGCGCTGCGGGCACGGGCTTCGGCTTCTGCCCGCATGGCGGCGGTATCGGTCGTTATGGCCGTCATCTCATGCCTCCTTTTCCGTCAGCACGCGGCGCTGGATGAGCGAAATGGCGAGCACAATCAGCAAGAAGACGACGGCAATCGCTGATGCGTAGCCGACGCGCTGGCTGCCACGGAAGCCTTCGTTGACGAGGTGCAAGATCGGCGTGATCGTTGAGTCTTCGGGGCCGCCGCGCCCGAAGGTCATCACGTCCACCTGGACGAACAGCTTGAAGGCGAGAATGGTCGTGCTGATGGCGACAAAAATGGTCGTATTGCGCAGGCCGGGCAGCGTCACGAAGCGGAACTGCTGCCAGGGATTCGCGCCATCGAGCGCGCTGGCCTCATACAATGCTTCCGGGATCTCTTGCAGGCCAGCCAGAAAGATGATCATCTGAAAGCCGACGCCCTGCCAGATTGACATCAGGATGATCGAGATCATCGCTGATGCGGGATGCTCTAGCCATTGAAAGGGGCCGACATTGAAAACCGAAAGAAAGTTGTTGATAAAGCCCTGGTCAGGGTTATAGAGGAAGAACCAGATCACCGATACAATCGCCATCGACGTGACCACAGGCGCAAAGTAAACCGTGCGGAAAAAATTCGAGGCGCGAATTTTCTGATTGACCAGCATAGCGAGCGCTAGCGCAAAGCTCGTTTGCACCGGCACGACAATCAAGACGAAGGTAAAGACGTTAAACAGCGAACGCCACCATGCCGGATCACTGGCGGCCAACAGATAGCGACTGCCGAGCAAATGGATCTGTGTGAGTTCGGACATGCCGGCATACTGCTCGTCACCACGCAAGATCGTGCGCGCGCGTGGGAAGACCAGGTCGCCATTGTCGTCGCGCAGGGGCTGGCCGTCATCGCCAACCTCCGGCGTCAACGTGAGCAGTTCGAGGCGCAGTAGCTGACTGTAGTTGTCCAGCCCGACATATTCCGCAGGCCGCTGCGTGCCATCCGGCAGGAGCTGCGGCACGAGGGGCTGGTTGGTAAAGCTGAGGCGAAGCGCGGAATAAAACGGGATCAGCGAAAAAACGATCAACAAAACGGCTGCTGGTAGCAGCATCAAATAGGCTGCCGTTCGTTCGTTGCGCCGCGCCGAGGATGTTCCAAGAGTGATCGCCATAGGAATTTCCCGTGTGAGTCAGGCTGGCGCTGTGGGTTGCCAGCCGCAGTCTTCAGGTAGAGAGAGGGCGGCTTTTCACCGCCCTCTGAACGGATGCTACATGGAGGGAGCCGGGTAGCCGTCATTCGCAGCGATGTCGGCGTCAATGGCATCGACTGCCGAATCCAGCGTATCCTGCACGTCTGCGCCGGTGGAAATCTCAGAGATAGCTGTGGCGAATTCGCGGGTGATGACCGGATACGCGGGTGTCTGTGGACGCGGGACAGCGACGCTGCCCTGCAACTGCTGAACGAAGATGTTCAAATCGCCACCCGTGGCGTAATTCGGGTCAGCATCCAGCACGCTGATGCGGCTCGGAACTGCGCCGTTGGCATCGGTCATGATCGTCATCTGTTCTGGATCGAGCATGAACTCAAGCAGCGACCATGCGCCGTCCTGATTCTCGCACTGGCTGGTGATGCCCCAGTTCCATGACCCCATGCCGGTCGCTGCGCGCGCGCCCAGATTCGGCATCGGAATGAGCACCAGGTTATCGCCCAGCTCGGTGGCATAACGGTTGTATTCCCAGTGACCGACCCAGCTCAACGCCGCATTGCCATTGATGAACTCGTTGTCATCCGGCGGTGTGGTCGTCGCATAGCCCTTGTCAAACAAATCCTGGAACCAGGTCATGGCCGCGACAGCCACTTCACCGTTGAGCACACCTTCGGCGGTTGCATAAGTCTCGCGGTCGATCAGGTCAGCGCCGAAGCCCTGGAGAATGGGCGAAAAACCGTAAGTGAACCATTCACCCTCGCCATAGTTCATCTTCAGGTCGAGGATGAAATTGTCAGGATGCGCCTCTTTCAAGGCTGCCAGCGCCGCGTCGAACTCGTCCAGTGTCCAGACATCATCGAGACCGGTCGGAATCCGGACGCCTGCTGCCTCCAGCATCGCCTTGTTGCCCCAGATCGCCAGGCCGCTGTCGAAGACGCCCAGGCTGTAAAGGTGGCCATTGTAGGTGCCCTGGTCGATGATCGACGGCAGAATATCCGCCAGTAGATCTTCCGAGGCGTATGAATCAATCGGGATCAGATAGCCGCGCCAGGCAAAGCTGTAGAGCGTCGGCCCGTCGAAATCGAGCAGGCAGGGAAGATCGCCTGAAAGCGCCGCCGCGTTCACGGCATCGGTATAGCTACCTTCGGGCAGTTCGGTCGCCACAGCAACGTAATCGCTCTGAGAGTCGTTGAAATTCGTCAGAATCGTGTCGAGTGCATCACGTTCTGCGCCGCGTCCACTGTGGAAAAAGACCGAGATTTCTGCCGGCTGAGCTGACGCTGTCAATGGAACTATAAATAATGCCGCAAGCAGCAAGCCCAATAGAACACGCGAAAGTTTCATCTCACATCCTCCTGCATAAATGAACGTTATTTGGACATCGCTGGTCAGCTCTGGAGCGCCAGCGGAGTCACCGATTCAGGCGCGTCCGTTACACAGACTCGCGCTCGATATACGGGCAGGGCAGCATGGCGTGCTCGACCTGATCGGGTTTCGTCGAGGAACGCAGCCCGGATTGCATCAAGTGGCGCACCGCCCATTCGCCCATTTCCAGATGCGGCAGCGCCATCGTCGAGAGTGCGGGCTTGAGCATCGTTGCGATCAGTTCCAGATTGTCGAAGCTGATGACGGCAATATCCTGGGGAATACGCAGCCCACGCTCTTTGATCCCTTCGTAGACACCAGCAGCCACGGCATCGTTGCCACACACGATCGCCGTGGGCGGCGGACCTTCTGCCAGCAGTGCTCGCGCCTGGGCATAACCATCCGCGGAGTTGCCATACGTGTTGCGTATGAGCGCGGGGTCAAATTCGATGCCAGCCGCCTCCAGCGCCTGCCGGTAGCCCTGCAACCGCCCAACTGCAGCGACGGCTGTCGGCTCCAGGTTGATGAAGGGGATGCGGCGATGTCCCTTTTTGAGCAGAATTTCTGTCGCTTTGAACCCTGCGTCAACTTCGTCAGGGACGACCGACGCCAGCGAGCCATCGGCGGAGCGGCAGTTCAGGAGCATGACCGGCACTTCGCGCAGCATTGGCGGAAGTTCGATGATCATGTGACGCATCGTCGCGTAGATGACGCCCTCGACCTGGCGCATGAGCAGCATTTCTACGGCTTCGTCTTCGTGTTCGCGATCCGAAGCCGTATTCACTACCAGCAGCATCAACCCGTGCCGCCAGGCTTCTTGCTGCGCGCCTTTAATAATGTTGAACGCAAACGGGGTGGTGACGATTTCGTCGCTGATGAAGCCGATCAGGTGCGAACGCTGCGTGCGCATTTGTCGGGCGATCTGGTTGGGGCGATAACCAAGACGCGCGACCGCGTCCATGACCTTGGCGCGTGTCTCCGGGCGAACATTGGCATCACCATTGATGACACGCGATACGGTCTTGAAAGAAACTCCTGCCGCTTCGGCAACTTCTTTAATGGTAGGCATAATAGAAACAAAACCTATTACTATCTCAAATGACAACGTTGACATCATGAGTTTAGCCACCAACGTCAACGTTGTCAAATGATTCGAGCAGATATTTATGCCGTGGCGCTTGTGCAGATCGCACGAAAACGGCCACCAATCTCAACCCGGTCGTCCGCCGCAGCCCTCCCCCGCCCTGGTGTATAATGGGCATTGAATTTCATCGCCAAGCATCATAGTCGAGACATCATGCCTGATACCGTATCTACACCGCGCGTGCTGGCGCTTGTCGGTATGCCCGGCGCTGGTAAGAGTTTGTGCGCGCAGCACCTGGAACAGCGCGGCTTTTTTCAATTTCGCTTCGGTGGCATCGTCACCAGCGAGGTCGAGCGGCGCGGGCTAGCGCTTTTGCCGGAGCACGAGAGAGTGGTGCGCGAAGAATTTCGCGCACAAGATGGCATGGCCGCGATTGCCCTACGCGCGCTGCCGATCTTGCGCGAGGAGTTGGCGCGGCGTCAAAGTATCGTCATCGACGGACTGTACAGCTTCAGCGAATATGAACTGCTGCAAGCGGAATTCCGCAGTATGATGGTCGTGGTCGCGATTGTGGCAGAGCGTTCTGTGCGCTATGCCCGCCTCGCCGCGCGGCCAGAACGCCCGCTGACACCGGAGGAGGCGCTCAGCCGCGATTTTGCGGAAATCAAGAAGCTGGAAAAGGGTGGCCCGATTGCGATTGCCGATTTCACCCTCCTCAACAATGACGCGCCCGATGCTGTGCTGGCGCATCTGGATGACATTATCGTTAGATTGGGTTTGAAGCCCTAGCATTTGTGGGGCTTAGCGGTGAAATCTCCTATACTGTAGATAACACTGCGTCACGAGGAAATAGAACTTGCGTCGATTACTCGCCAGCCTGGTGATTTTTCTGGCCGCAGTGCTGTCGCTTTCGACAGTCCTGGCCCAAGATGGACAGCGCGCACAGCGCGGCGATCCGCCACGCACTTCGCTCATCAGCATTTCCGAACCGGACGAAAACGGTATCGTCACTATTTCTGGCGAATCGAACGCCGTGTTCCCGACGGCACAAGTCGCGATTCGCAACCTCTACACGGGCGATACAACCTATACCCAGGCCGGTATCACTGGATCGTTCTCGACGCACCTGTACGGCCCAGGCAACACGCCATTCATGATCAGCCCGGCTGAAAACATCCCGCAGGCGCTGCGTGACCGCCCCGGCTCGCTGCCAGGCGGGCCAGCGGTGGTTGTCTATAGAAGCTACCCGACCGGCATCGATGGCAGTTACCAATTCACTGTTTCCGGGTCGCTTGGCAGCGGCGCAGAGCACTGGGCGGCGAACGGCTCGGTGAACCGGGTCGTCTTCGAAACCGGCGATCCCAATCCGCTCCGGCTCGAACTCGATGTCACCGTCCCACGCCCCTTGGCTGAGGTAGACCTGAACGAGTTCCGCGTTATCGGGCAGCTAGAGCTGATCCCGGTGGTCTTGCGCCAGAACGGCGAGACGCACCCCGTAAGCGTTCGGCTCACCAACAATGGCTGGGCGAGCGCGCTCACGCCCAGCGGTCTGGCCATTGACGACGTTGGCAGCGAGCGTCTTCTGGCAGAGACGGCCATCGGCGCTGCTGACATTGCGCCTGTCTTGAATGGGCTATCTTTCAGGCTCGTGTTCGAGCGGCAGCTTCCGAGCAATCTGCCAGCAGGTATCTACGTCCCGGCATTGAAAGTGCTCGTTCGCGCTGGCGACGCCGCGCCCGAAACCTGGGAAACCAGCCCGCTCTTCGGCCAGGGAGCAGGCTATTCTGGCACAGCGCTCACGCGGCTGCCCCTGGTGTTCAATGTCGGCAGTCTGGAATCGATTGAACTGCCCTGGGTGTTGATGATGAACACCCCGACCGATGGCAGCCGGGGCCTTCTACCTGTCGGCACAGATGATTATGCGCTGTCCAACCGGGTTCACTTCAACAGCCCGACCTACATCGTGCCGCTCAATGCGGATGGCGCTCCGGCGACCTATTCGCTTGAGCCGCATTTGCTGATGCAGTTCCCCAATGCGTATGCTGTGTCTGCGCCGCCGCTCATTCCGCTGCTGTTCCCTGGCGGCAGGCTGACCCTGTCCATCCACCAGCCCGATGGCACTACGCTCTCGCCGGGCAATCTGCCGATCCTCCAGAATCAGCTCTCGTCGCCCGCGCTGGACGAAAGCGAGCAGTTTGGCCGCCAGTCGCCGGTGGATACCTACCAGTTGGCAACGCTCAACCCGAATATATCGCGCTTCAGTTTCAACCAATATGGCGAGCACGTCATCAACCTGACGGGCGAATTCGAAGACATCTTCGGCAATCGCTACTCCGGCGGCGGGGAATATCACATCCTGGTCGCGGAAAGGCTTGAACTGTCGCCGGCGGTGCTCTCCGGCACGCCGTTCGAAGTCGGCAATGCGCTCAATCCTGGTTTACACGTCGCGCCCGCCATCCCGGCGGATGTCACCGTCACGGTACGCATCTATCCTCTCGACGGCGGCGAGCCAACAGAGCAGGTCTTTGAAGGCACAGCCAATGATTACGGCTACTTTTCGCCGCAGACCAGCCCGTTCGTGTTCGATCAACCGGGCGAATACGTGATCGACTATGAAGCCCGCTACGAAGATAGCAACGGTCGCCTCTGGGCGGGCAGCCTGCGCAGCGCGGGCGTCATCGCGGGTGAAACGTCGGACTACGTCGCCCGTGGCGCGCGCGGCCTGGCGAATTTCACCAGTGGCCTTCAACCGGCGTGGTATCGTGCGGAGCGGCTGCTGGCGGCGCGTAATCAAACGGTTTCTCCCGTGATTGCCAATACGCCCTATCATTCGGGCGACGTGCTCTGGATCACCGATGATGTGACGAGCGCACTTGCGCCCACGCTCAGGCTTCAGGATCGGATCGGCAGCTACGAGAACTGGCTGCTGGCTGGCGCTGCCACCGATGCCTCCGCTCTGGGCAGCATTATCCGCCGCGCTGCCGCTGTCGATGAGCTGCCGTTGGCGCTCTTCGGCGCGGATGGCAAGCCCTACGATCCGGCTCAGCGCGCAGCCCCGGCCAGCCGGGGTTATACCTACGTCAGCTTCATCCATCCGGGCTTCAGTGTGCGCCAGATGGTGAGCGGCGCTGTCATCCCTTCCCTGCCAATCTGGACGGACATGCAGGACCCGCTCAACCGGCAAGTCGGCGCGGGCGTGAACGGTCTGGCGGCGGGGGATTATGTATTCCTATTCGGCGGCGCAGTGGTCGATAACCCGGACATCGACGTCCGCACGACGGCGATTTACGGTTCGCTGGCCGTCGTAGTCGAAGCTGATGACCCCAACGGAACGCGTGTCGCGTCCCCAGGGCGGGCGTCGGATGGCGGCACAGACGGTGGCCCACTCCTGCGCATCGACGATCAGGCTTACAACACCTTCTTCTTGCCGACGGGCGTTCAACCCGGCGACATCCTGCCCCTGGGCGATACATTCGCTTTCAGTGGACAGGCAGCGCCGGCCCGGGCTGCGCGCATCGACCTGCGCGTGACGTCACCTAGCGGAGCGCTGCGGATGTTTAGCGGGCGCGCGAATGCCATCGGCTATTACTACGACCCGGTCAATGATTTTGCGCTCGATGAAACCGGCGTCTGGACGGTCGAAGTGCAGGTGACGCAGGACGGTCTGACCTCGGCGGGCGTCGCGCAGCCGCCCTATCTGACCGGCGGCATCCCCGGCGCGCCGGATGGGCGCTTCAGCTTTTACGTGGCCGAGCCGGAGAGCGCTCCAATCGAAGTCACGACGCGCCAGGACATCCAGATCCCGGCGGCGCTGCCCTACAATTTCAACTTTACCGTTCCGAATGGCTGGACGGCCGTGTCTGTCTATTACACGCTGACCGCGCCCGGCTTCTTGATCGAACAGGGCACGCTGCGTCTCAGCGGGCGCACTTTCAGCTATCAGCACAACCCGACCAACGTCGCCCGCCGGTTCCCCAACATGGAAGTCGATGGGCGTGCCCATGGCGTGGCGTCTTCCGATCCCCATCGTCTCACGATGATGATCATCGCGCGCGACGAGGTTGGACGGCCACGGACATCGTACCGCACTTTCACCATCTTCCATGACCGGCTGATCAGCCTGAACAACTGACTGGAGCGCCCGTGAAAAAACGAACCACCGTCTCCAGATTGCTCTACACGGCTTTGGCGTCGGCGCTGATGTTGATGCTGATCGCGGGTGCGCTCCTGTTCGGCAGTCAGATGACCACGCCGGCCCAGGCGCAGACGGTGCGCCCGACGCCAACGCCGCTGCCGCTGTTTGCGCTGCCGGATGCGCGCAGCCATCGCGATTACTACAGCAGCAGTATCGCCCTCGCGCCGGATACACTGACGATGGTGGCCGCCAATCCACTCAGCAACAGCGTCACGATCCTCGTTCCCGCGCAAAGCCGGGTGATCAATGAGGTCAGCGTCGGGCGTGACCCGCGCAGTGTGGCGATCACACCCGATGGCGCACGAGCGCTTGTCGCCAATCGCGGTGACGGCAGCCTCTCGATTGTGGATATTCGCGGCGCAAGCGTGCTGGCGACCATCCCCCTCGGCGTCTGGCCTTATGGCGTCGTCACCAACAATGATCAGATGGCCTACGTCTCGCTGCAAGGCAGCGGCGAAATCGTCGAAGTCGATCTGGCTGCCGGGCGCGTCACGCGGCGCATACCGCTGCCGGATATGCCTTCCGGGCTGGCGCTCTGGGGCGATTTTCTCTATGTCACGCATTTCTGGACCGGCGAAGTCAGTCTCATTTACCTGCCCAGCGGCGCTATCGTCGCGCGGGTCGGGACGGGCGGCACCAATAGCATTTCGCAAAGTATCGCGCTGGATATTACCCGTGGCATCGCCTACCTCCCGCAGACGCTGATCAATGCCGACAACCCGGCGCTGACCTACGACGGGGCCGCCATGCCCGTCGTAAATATCCTCAATTTGCGCGATTTGCAGGTTGAACGGCGCGCACGTCTGGCGCTCGATCAGATCGACCGCCCGGTCAACATGCCGTTCGCCGTGGCTGTTGACCGCTTCCAGCAGCGCCTTTACGTCGTCAACGCCGGGAGCGATTCGCTGAGTGTGATCAATCTGGACACCGGGGATGTGCGCGCACACGTGACCGTCGGCACGAATCCACGCAGCGTCCTGCTCAACCGTGATAATACGCTGGTCTTCGTCCACAACGTGATCGACGGCACGATCACCACCATCCAGACAAGCAACATGCGCGTCAGTGACGTGCTGCCCATCAGCCCTGTCACCCTGCCGACCGACCAGTTGATCGGGATGCGGTTGTTCTACTCGGCGCGCGACCCGCGCATGAGCCGTGACGAGTGGCTGAGCTGCGCCACCTGTCATTTCGATGGCATGAGCGATGGGCGTGTCTGGCAGGGCTGGCCGGTCAGACCCGTGAATACGCCGCATCTGTTCGGCCTGGCAGACAGCGCACCGTATACCTGGACGGAGACCTGGGATGAACTGGGGGATGTCGAGATCAAGATCCGCAGCCTCATGAGCGGGCGCGGTCTGGTCGATGCTCCGTCGGCGAATCTGCCGCAAGAAGCGCCGCATACCGGCCTGTCCGTCGATCTTGACGCGCTCGTCGCCTATTTGGGGTCGCTTCAGCCGCCGGAAACGCCAGCGCAATACGGCGTCGACGCTGACCAGGTGCGCCGCGGCGAACAGGTCTTTGCCGAACAAGACTGCGCCCAATGTCACAGCGGCCCGGCGTTCACCAATGGGCAGCCGGTGGACGTCGGCACCAGTTCGCCCGCAGGCGAACTCTACGACACGCCATCGCTGCGCTGGCTGTGGCTGAGCGCGCCCTACTTCCACGATGGCCGCGCCGCCACGCTTGGCGACGTGTTCACCCTGCCGGGCACGCACGATCTCCTGGGCAAAGTCAGCATGGATGATCTTGACGCTCTGATCGCCTATCTGCTGACTCTGCGCTAAGCGCAATTATTCGTCGGGCTGCTCTGCCGTCGCCGGATCAATGGTCAGCAGCGTCTGGGGATGTTCTGCCAGCAACCCGGAGTCGGGATTGAGCAGCAGCGGCAGTGCCCAGGCGTGGGCAGTTTGGACGCTGAACTTGCCGACCTTGTTGATGTCGCAGATCTGCCCGGCGAGCACGGCTGGCTGCATGAAGGCGACCGCCTTTGCCAGACTGCTGAAGGCCAGCAGCACCGTCTGATCGTCCACCGTCAGCGCAACAGCCCGCCACGCCAATGCCTCGCCATCACGCAGTGCCCACACGGGTTTGTTCGGCGTCTGCCGGATCAGCAAGTACAGATAACGTCCGGGGTAGCGGTTGAGATCGGTCAGCAGGTCGTCACGCCCGGCAGCGACACGGATACGCGCCAGCGTGTCGGCAGTCGTGTGGGCTTTCTCGCCGCGCAGCAGCACACCACCGGACGCTTGCGCCGACTCGACCAGGATGCGCGTGTAGCCCGCCGCGGTGAGCGTTTCGACCTGCTCGGCGCTCGGCAACCCATCCGGATCGAGCGCGATCAGCCGTCCGCCGGGGCGCAGCGCCGAGAGAGCAGCTTGCAGCAGCGTTGGGGATAGCTGTTGGCCGAACGCGACAACCGCATCGATGCTGTCATCAG
The DNA here is from genome assembly GCA_023382675.1 of Anaerolineae bacterium. Taxonomy (GTDB): domain Bacteria; phylum Chloroflexota; class Anaerolineae; order Aggregatilineales; family Phototrophicaceae; genus Flexifilum. Next base: position 104,114 of record JAHDWN010000019.1, on the reverse strand, counting down.
CCACCGCCCAGCCTGCCGGATCTGCCGCCGCAGCCGTCACATCGAGATCGGCACGGAGCGCCGCCAGCGCCCCTCCAATTGCGCCGCCAAGATCGAGTACACGCAGTGTCGCGCCGGACGGGGGCAGATGCTTCGCTATCAGCGCGCCCCAATCAGCAACTGGGGTCATCCGTTCGTCACCGGCCACGCGCTTTGCGCGCTTCGTCGATCAATTGGAGGACTTCCTGCCACTCCTCTTCGAAGAAATGCAGCGTGACCGCGCCGAGTTCAAGATGGTAGACGACTTCGCCATCTGGCTCGTGCGACAGCCAGGCAATGTAATTCTCAGTCTCGGCCATCGTCTCGACATCGACATCGCCGCCGTTGGGTCGGTTGGTCATGCGTATTTCCTTTTCTGGATCTGAAATTGCTCGCCGTTATTCTACCACCGGCTTGCGGTTGGCACGCTCACGCCACCAGCGGCTGGCAACCTGGATGATGCGGCGCAGCAGCGCCAGCACGGGATCGACAATCGGCAGTTTCGACTCGCCGACGACGTGCCGTGGCTGTACCGGGAAGGGCGGCGTGTCGGTCAGCTTGCCGTAGATGTACTGGCTGAGCAGGCGCAGCGTGGCGATGGTCGGCGCGGCCAGAATGATGCCGAAAGCACCCGCCAGGCTCGCCCCGGCGATCACGCCGATGATGACGACAACGGGATGCAGGTTGAGCCGGCTGCCCATCACCCTCGGTGAGACGATAATCGCATTCACATTCTGGATGGCGATCCAGACGATGATCACCACCAGCGCGAACGGCAGACCACTCAGGAACGGCAGCGTGGACGAGGTCGAGCTGACCGCCAGCAAGACGGCCGGGACGATGGCGATCAGCGGGCCGAGCGTCGGGATGAACTCCATGACGCCGGAGATCAGCCCCAGCGTCGGCGCGTTCGGCACACCCAACACCGCGGCGCAGATCAGCACCACCACGCCGACGAACGAAGCCAGAAAGATCTGGCCGCGCAGATACGCATCCCAGACGCGCGCCAGCTCGTAAAACAAGCGCGTCACGTCGTTGCGATACGTGATCGGTGTGAACTCGATCAGGATGTTGACAAAACGCCCGCCGTCTTTGAGCCAGTAGAAGATCAGCGTCAGCGAAAAGATGGCGTTGATGGTGAAGGTCAGCGCGCCGCCGACGACGTTCACCGCCGGGCCGGTCAGCGAATTGATAAAGCCCCGCACGAACTCGACCAGATTCAACTCGCGGATTTGCTGTGCCCAGTTGACATCTTCGCCGTTGTTCAACAAACGCAGTTGTTCCAGCGGGATCAGGGGCTCTCCGTCGATGGTCAGCGGCTGGTTGTTGATGATGATCGGGTGGCTGAGGAACTCCTCGGCGCTGTCCTGGAGGCTGGCGACGAGGCGCGGCAAACGGTTGCCGAATTCCTCCAACTGCGCAAACAGCGCTGGAAACACCACCAGAATGACGATGACGAAGGCCGAGATCGCCGCCACAATCGTCAGGAAGATCGCCCAGTTGCGCGGCCCAGGCAGCCAGCGTGTGACCCGCCGTTCCAGAAACGACGTCACCGGGTAAAACAGATAGGCCAGCACCAAAGACACGATCAACAGCGGCAAAATGTCGTTTAGCCGCCAGACCATCAATGCAATCAGGACCACCAGCGCGATCAAAACGGTACGCTTCGTCCGCGTTGACCAACCTGGCGATGAAATGGGGGGTGGATACGGTGCCGTCAACGGTTTCTTTATCTCTCACTGCTGTGTCATAGGATCATACACCGTTGCGCCGCGAAGGTTACTGTCGAGCGAGGATCTGTGGCGCAAGACACGGAAGCAGGACGAATCCGCATACAATTTGGGTAGTTCACCTGTTGTTGAGTTTTGCACATTCAGGAGACTATCCGAAATGTCTCTCAAAGACGAACAAGCGGCAATAACCCAAGATTTCGAAAAGTCTTGGTCAGGCATGTTGCGGTTTTTTGCGTATCGGGTATTCCTATATGACTACATATTTCTCTTGCCCATATTAAAGCTAATCGTTGTACTCACTTTCTCAGAGGAGCACTACCGCACATATCAGATGCGTGCTGGGCAGTCTCTTGATTCGTTGATGCTATCAAGATCGCGGAATCATGGACTGAGACAAGATCAAGCACGTTTACGCATCGCCGCGACTGGCGACGGTAAATTCGTCCTGAGTTTCTTTGACGGAGAAACCTTGACAGAAACGGTTGTTGACGATCTCCTTGAAGGCGCAATAGAGATTGTGCCACCACTCAAGGGCTTCATTGATCGATTATTGCAGTGCCCAATTGATTAGAAATCCAACATGGATTTCCACCCTTCATCCTCCGTGTTCCATCCAGCACGCCGCCCCACTCGCGAATCAAAAACGCCCGTGGGTGACGGGCGTTTGCGTGTGCTCCACAGCCGCGACGGGTCGGAAACGATCAAGTAGCCGAGCGTCATCCAAAACGAAAAGTAGGTGCCCTGCGCCTCAGCAAGAACGGTGCGGGCAGCACGATTATCGAAGCGCCGCGTCCCCAGATGGCCGCCGAAGGCGATGAGGACTGTGGCTGCATCATAACGAGAGAATCGGCGCAATGATCACGTTCCTAGTTGCGGGGCGATGTAAGTTCCGCTCATAAGGCGAGCTTTTGCCGTGCTTTCAGCTTCAGTCGGCTCATAAAACGGTTCAAATGCTGAAATTCGCTTAGCTCGGTTTGTTCGGCGGTGCTTAAGCCACCCGATCTGTTCTTTTCGAGCAGTTCACTCAATCGCTGCTGTAAACCTTCAGGTGGTTGATAAGCGATGATCTGTTCCGGTGTAGGCGTGGATGCCAGGAAATCCAGAATCGTGTCGAACAAGGTATCCGTCGGCGCGAAGGCCATCACGCAACCTCACTTTCACTCGGTATTCCATTATAGCGGATAGCGTGCGTGCATGGATCGGCAAAAAAAGCCCCTCCGTGCTGGCGGAAGGGCGTTTGCGTGTGCTCCACAGCCAGGATTCGAACCTGGAACCCACCGGTTAACAGCCGGTTGCTCTGCCGTTGAGCTACTGTGGAAAATGAGGCAAGAAAATGGTAGCAAACGGCCATAGGCGTGTCAAGGCGCGGTTGTGCCGAAATGGACAAACGGCGAGTGCCATTTTTCACCCGCCGCTGCCCCGAAAGACCAACGCGCTACAGCACCTCGACGCACATCGCCACGGCTTCCGCGCCGCCCAGGCACAACGCCGCCACGCCGCGTTTCAGCCCGCGGTCAAGCAGCGCGTGGATCAGCGTGACCAGCACGCGCGCGCCGCTCGCGCCCACGGGATGGCCGAGCGCAATCGCGCCGCCGTGGACATTCAGCTTCTCCGGCGGGATGACGTGACCTTCGCGCTTCAAGCCTTTGATGTCCGCCAGCACCTGCGCCGCGAACGCCTCGTTGATCTCGAACAGATCGACATCCTCGACCGTCCAGCCTGCCTTCGCCAGCGCAATCGGGATCGCCTTGACCGGCGCGTAGAAGATCCACGCGGGTTCGACCGCCGCCTGCCCGTAGCCTGCGATCCGCACCAGCGGCTGCTTGCCCGCGCGCTCAGCATACGCCCGGCTACTGACGACCAGCGCCGCCGCGCCGTCATTCATGCCCGGCGCGTTGCCCGCCGTCACCCGGCCATCGTCCTCGAAGGCGGGCTTCAGACTGGCAAGCGACTCGACCGTCGTGTCAGCGCGGATGGGTTCGTCATCCTCGATGATCATCGCGCCCTTGCGCGTCGGAACCGTCACCGGCACGATCTCGGCGCGGAACTTACCCTCACGAGTTGCCGCCAGCGCCTTCATGTGGCTCTCGTAGGCGAACTGATCCATCTCCTGGCGGGTGATTTCGAGCTGGCGGGCGATGAACTCCGCCGCGTTGCCCATGCCCCAATCGCACAGCGCGCACCACAGCCCGTCGTTCTGAAGCGCGTCGCGCAGTGTCATCTTGCCGTACTTCTCGCCCTGGCGATGCCCGTCGAGCAGGAACGGCGCTTTGCTCATGCTCTCGACGCCGCCCGCCAGGTAGACCTCGCCATCCCCGGCGCGGATGCTGCTGCTCGCCAACGCCACCGCCTTCAGCCCACTGCCGCAGACCTTGTTGACGGCAACCCCGCCGACCTGCTCCGGGATGCCCGCGCCGATGCTGATCTGCCGGGGCAGCGCCTGCCCCACGCCCGCGCTGACGACATTGCCGACAATGACTTCGCTGAGATCAAAGGGATCGATGCCGCTGAGTTCAAGCGCGGCCTTATAGGCAACACGGCCAATCTCGGCGGCAGTCAGGCCAGACAGCGCACCCAGGAATTTACCCTGCGGGGTGCGCGCAGCGCTCAGAATGACGGCATCCTGCGCTGAGTTTCCATTCTGCATTGTAAGCTCCTTACAAATGATGTTTTATTTGGTAATAATTAGACGCCATCCACATTGCGATGTCACAAAAACGAAACGATCACAACCAGCGCTATCGCTTTACGAACGATATGTTCGCCTGTGAACGCTCACCGTGGAGGGTGTCTAATGCGCCGCCTCCACCGTCTCACTCATGCCGACGGGCGGGCGGATGTCTGCGCCGGCGCGCGGCGGGATGTGGCTCATGGCATATTCGGCCAGCGCCGTGATCGTCAGGCTCGGATTCACACCGGGGTTCGCCGGGATGATCGAGCCGTCAACCACGTACAGCCCCGGATAGTTGAACACCTCGCAGCGCGCATCGACCACGCCATCAGCATCGCTTGCGCCCATCGGGCAGCCGCCAATCAGATGCGCGGTCGCCGGGATGCCCAGGAATGTCTCCGGGATGGTATCTTGCGGGATGCCGCGCGTCAGTTTGGCGAAGCGCCGGGTCAGCCGCTGGACCATGCCCATTTCCGGCGACAGCGACACGCCTTCCGGCAGTTCCGAGACCAGCCCACGCCGGAAGAGCGTGAACAGGTTGCGCCCAGGCCGCACGCGCAGCGTGCTCTCCTCCGTCTGCATGATCAGCAGGATGGTTGAGCGGCGTGACCACTGCGAGAAGAACTTAGCATACATGAATTCCAACGGATGCGTGATGCCGCGCCGGATCGTGCGCACGGTGCGTGCCCAGCGCGTGTCCGCGTGCTCGATCATCGGGATCGCCAACATGCGCATGAACGACGATCCGTGCGGGTAGCGCACCGGCTCGACCTGCGTCACGTCATCCAGAGCGAAGATCGACGTGATCGCCACGCCGGTCGAATAATCCGTTTTGCCATCCCAACTGGTCGAGCCGACCAGCGCCTCGCTGTTGGTGCGCACGTTCGTGCCCAACTGCCGCGAAAGCTTCGGCAGCGAGCGATTCACATCCCGGCAGCGGAACAGCAGCCGCATCGTGCCAAGCGAATGCGCCGCGACGACCACGCTGCGCGCGCGCACTTTGTGCCGCCGCTCGCCCAACAGCGGCGCGGTCGTCCGGCGGTAGATGACCTCGTAGCGCGCGCCGTCCGGCTGATTCGGCGGCAGCGGGCGGATGTCGCGCACTTCGGACTCGGCGCGGATCTCTGCGCCGCCCTTATCGGCGAAGTACAGGTAGTTCTTCTCCAGCGTGTTCTTGGCGTTGTAGCGGCAGCCAACCATGCAGCCGCCGCAGCCCGTACAGCCAGAGCGCACCGGCCCCTCACCGCCGAAATATGGATCGGGCACCGTCACCCCCGACTCGCCGAAGAAGATCGCCACGTCGGTCGGGCGGTAGGTGTGCCCACGCCCATGCTCATCCGCGATCTGTTTGAGCGCGTTGTCGGCGGGTGTCACAAACGGATTCGGCGCGACGCCGAGCATCCGTTTAGCGGTCGCGTAATGCGGCTGGAGCACAGCTTTCCAGTCCGCCAGATGCCGCCAGCCGGGCGCTTCGAACAGCCGGTCGCTCGGCTCCATCGCCACGTTCGCCCAGACCAGGCTGCCGCCGCCGACGCCGCTGCCATGCAGCACCATGATGTCGTTCATGAAGCTGATCTCTTGGATGCCGAAGCAGCGGGCAACCGGAAACCAGAGGTATTTGAACAGATTCCAATTCGTGCGCGGGAAATCGTGATCCTGGAAGCGCTTGCCGCGTTCCAGCACGAGCACGCGGTAGCCCTTCTCGGTCAGCCGCAGGGCAGACACGCTGCCGCCGAAGCCGGAGCCGACTACGACGTAATCATAAATTTGTTCGCTCATCGCCGTTTTCTTCAAAGACTATTTTGTGGTCACATTTGTTTCTATTCTAACGCGGATTCGGTTCGGGGAAATGAGGAGGTCTGGAACAGGCGTTGATCGGTATGCTCATGCTCCAAGTATTGATACAATAATCGATGCAGTGAAGACTGAAGAGGTACTCACTCATGACTACATACGAAGAAGCGGTCAATGTCGCTGACCGTCTGACTCTGGCTGAAAAAGCGCGTCTGATCGAACATCTCAGTGCCGCTATGCAAAACGACCTGGAGGCTGAAGCGTTTATTCGAATGCCTTGGGAGGAGTTTATCGAGCGGACAGCCGGCAGCCTTGCGGATAATCCTATCGAACGGCCGCTCCAACTCCCGTTGGAAGAACGTGAGCCACTTGAATGATCTACCTGCTTGACACCAACACGTGCATCCGGCATCTCAATCAACGCTCAGAAGCTATCACACAGCATCTAAAATCAACGCCAGAAGCTGACATCGCAGTATGTTCTATCGTCAAGGGCGAGCTATAGGCCGGCGCGATGAAAAGTCAGACGCCCACACAATCGCTCGTCAAGCAACGCGCTTTTGTCGAACGCTTTGTTTCACTCCCTTTTGATGACGCTGCGGCTCTGGTCTATGGTCGCATCCGTGCATCGCTTGAACAAGCAGGGACACCCATCGGTGCCAACGATCTGCTCATCGCAGCAATAGCTTTATCAAACAATCTGACACTCGTGACGCATAATACGCGCGAGTTCGGGCGGATCTCAGACTTGAAGATGGAGGACTGGGAAATCGAGCAAGGCTAATTGAACCACACCCCGCCTGATCACACCTTCTCCCACGCCGCGAGCAGATCGCGATACGTCTCCTCCAGGCTGGCGGGGATCACGCGCGTCTCGCTGACCGCCGTCATGAAATTCGAGTCACCCTGCCAGCGCGGCACGATGTGAAAGTGATAGTGATCGGCGATGCCTGCGCCCGCCGCCAGACCGAGATTCGCGCCCAGGTTGAACCCCTGCGGATTGTACGCCTTTCGCAGCGCCGCCAGCGCCCGGTTGATCATCAGCATCAGGTCGGTCAGCGCTTCGGCGCTCAGCTTCTCCTGCGAATCGACGTGCTCATACGGCACGACCATCAGGTGCCCGTTGTTGTATGGGTAGCGGTTGAGCGTGACGTAGACAAAGCGCGAGCGCGCGATAATTTGCTCGTCGGCGTCGTTCGCCCGCACTTTATTGCAGAAGACGCAGCCGTCCGCCGCTTCCTTCTCACTGCGTATGTATGCCATTCGCCAGGGTGCCCATAGATGATTCATGTCGGTGAAATACTTCCCATGCCTGAAGCTGGGGGCAGCTTATGCGTGGTCAGTATAACACCAATGTTCCTGCCTTAACGATGTCCGTCGCTCTGTCGGCTGCATTCGGAAATGGAGGTCGATGTATTGCTTCCTCGCCAGGGAATGAAATCCCCTGGCTAAGCGTGCGCCTCCTGCGAAGGCTCAAAGGCATCATAACCACGGATACAGTCCCCGCAGGGGACGCTTCACTAGCCCGTCCCATTTCATGGGCGTGCCCCAGAATCCGAATACACCCGCCGCGTCATATTCCCAAACCAGATGGATGAAGTTCTATCCGGTGTCGATGTCCGTCGCCGCAAAATCTCCGCCATCGAGCAGCGGTACACGCACGCCTGTCGCCGGATCATAGAGGCCAACGCGCACCGAACAGCCGGTCGTGTCCGCCGCGCCGGAGTCGAGATAGCGCAGTTCGCGCCACAGCCCCTCCGGCAAGGTTGAGAAGGGCAGCAGCCCGCGCAACAGCGCGCCGTCGGCCTGGGCAACGGGCGTATCGCCCTCACAGACGAGATGCACGAACGCCGTCACCGCTGGCGCATCGCGCGAACTCCACCAGGCCAGATCGACCGCGATCAGCCCATCGTCATCATAGGCCGCCAACGCCTCCAACGTCATGCCGTTCTCGAAAGCGAACGGGCCGGGGATGGTCTGGTGCAGTGTCCCGTCCGAGGGCCACTGGCGCGTGTGACAGGTCGAGGGTATGAAGACGCGGATGTTGACGTGCTCCGCGCACGCCCAGTGCCAGCCGCTGCCGATCCATTGCAGCGCATAGCTGCGCCAGGCCGACTGGACCGCCTGGGCAGCGCCCGGCATCGTTTCATAGGCGAGCACATCCCAGTACATGCTGGGCACGTCATCGCGGATGTCCTCAGCCACCAGTGCCGTCGTCTCCGGCCAGACGCCGGTGTTGATGTAGATCAGATCCGGAAAGCCGATGTAGTTGGTCATGTAGGTGATGCCCTCGCTGCCGAGCGCATACTGCGCGTCGCTGTCGGCCAGCCAGACGGGCACGTTGACGAAGGCGCTGGTCAACTCGCTCTCGGTCGCCTCGACGAACATCGACTCGTAGGCCGGGGCAAGCGCCGCGTGCAGCGCCATGCGCCCGCCGATGAAGGCCAGGCTCGTCGGCAGGATGGCGATAACGATCAGCAGCGCCGCCAGCGCCGCCAACCGCGCCCGCCGCCGGAGCGCGAACGGATCGCGCCCAATCGAACCATCGGCCATTGCGCCATCGACCGCCGAAGCCAGCGCCCCCGCCCAGACGAGCGCCGCGCCGACTGATGCCAGCAGCATCAGCCGCGGGCCGTCGATGGCGTAGCGATGCGGCAGCAGGATCGCCGGTATGCTGATGGCGAGCGCATACCACAGACCGCCGAACGCGAACAAGCGTCGCGCGCGCACCGACAGCAGACAGGCCAGCGCCGCGCCGAGCGCGCTCAACCCGGCGGCGATCAGCCAGGGCGGCAGCGCCCTCGCCCGCGTTAGCCCGCCACCGATCTGGGCAAGCGGGAAGCCAATGCCCTGGGCGAAGTAGGCGGCGTTCTGGGCGATGTCCGGCAGCGTCAGCGCGAAAGCGTCACGATCCTTGGGCAGGATCAGCCAGATGAGAGCGAAGGCCGCCACGATCAGCAGCGACGGCATGAGCACCAGCAGTAGCTTGCGCCGCTCGCGCCGCCACTCAGGATTGTGTACGAACGGCAAACCGAGGAGCAGCGCCGCCGCCGCGCCGTTTTCGTGGCTAAAAACGCTGAACGCTACACCGACCCAGATCAGCGCCAGCCGCCAGCGTCCGCCGTGTTCCCACCACGCAAGCAGCGCCAGTATGGCGATCAGCGCGCCGCTCGCCGCCATCAGGTGGCCGAGTGCCGCCGCCCAGGGGACGGCCTGATACGAGAACGGGAACAGCAGATAGATCGACGCCGCCGCGAACGGGAGCAGCCAGGCACGCCAGCCCGCACGCGGCGCAAGGCGCAGCGCCAGCAGCCCGACCAGCCAGCCGTTGAAGGCGTGGACGGCCAGATTAAGCGCGTGCATCAGCGGCGCATTGAAGCCGCCCGCAGCCATCTGGATCAGCTTCCAGGGCAGCAGACTGAGCGGGCGGTAGTAGGGCACAATGTCAACGCGGTAGAAGACTTCCGGCAGGCTGAGCGGCTCGATGTAGCGGGCGAAGATCACGTCGTCCATGTACAGCGGCAGCGCCAGCGCCCGCCCATAGACGAGCAGCACCAGCGCGGCGCACACGACCAACAGCGCGAGGGATAAACGTCGGGTCACGGGTACGATCCAGACTGAGCAAACGGGGCATGATCCGCCGTGCCCCTGCTTAGATTATATGCCAGTCTAGCCGCAGGTGTAGCGGCTGCAAGCGGCTGTTTAGCTGCCCAGCAGCGCCTGCGCACCCTGCAGATCGAGATCCGCCGGGAAGGGCAGCACGTCATAGCCGAACGATTGCAGAATGGTGATGATGTCCGTCGCCAACATGCCCATGTAGCTGCCGCCGAAGCTGTTCGGCTCGCCCATGGCGTCCGCGTAGAGCGGGCGCACGCCGATGCCAGCCGCCCCGCCTGCCACCTGTTGCATCGCCTGGACGGCGCTTGACGACGCGCTGCTCTCGACGAACACGACCGGGATGCCCTGCGCAGCGACGAAGCCCGCCAGCGATTGGATGTCCGCAGCGCTCGCCTCAGTCAGCGTGCCGGTGCCCTGCAACCCGCGCACCTGCCAGCCGAAGGCGTCGCCGAAATACTGGAAGGCGTCGTGCGAGGTGATCAGGTAACGCTGCGCCTCCGGCACGACCGCCAGCGCTTCCTGCCCCCAGCTATAAAGCAGATCGAGCTGCGCGCTGTAGGCCTGCGCATTGGCGGCGTAGGTGGCGGCGTTGGCCGGGTCGAGCTGCGCCAGGGTCTCTGCCAGCCCTTCGGCGGCGAGCTGCCAGTTGCGCGGATCGAACCAGAAGTGCGGATCATCCACGTCCGTCAGCTCCGCCGACAGGGTGGCACCACCAAAGGTGAAACCCGCCTCATCGACCGGCGATGAGACGGCGTAGGTGAATACGCCGCGCGCCTCAAGCGCGTCCAGCGTGTCGCTGAGTTCCCCCTCCAGGAACAGGCCACTGTAAAAGACGGCGTTGGCAGCGTTCAGCGCCGACACATCGCTGGCGGTCGGCTGGTAGACATGCGGATCGACGCCCGCGCCCATCAAACCGGTGACGGCAACGCCGCTTACGCCCTCGGTCAGTATCTGTGTCAGGTCTGTCACCTGTGTCGTCGTCGTGACGATGTTGAGCCGTGTGTCCTGCGCCGCCGCCATGCCGATGCCGCTCATCAGCAAAGCCGCCAGCGCCAGAACAAGCACGAGATAATGCTTCATAGGGATATCTCCACGTTGCGCACTTTTATTGGCCACAGGATTGTTTCGATGAACCTTTTTTCACACCAACGAAGGCGGTCGTGCCGCCGCCCTTCGAGCATAGCGTAGCACAATCCGACCGGCCTTGCTTGACCTTTGCCCAACGGCTGGCAGATTTGCCCGCGGCAGCGCAAACCTCGCCGTTTCCGCCTCTGTTCTCCATTGACCAGCCTGACCTCGCCCGCTAAAATGCACGATCTAACATCCATTCTCAGGCAATTAGCTTTTGGTAATTGGCTTTTTGCTGTTGTGACGGCGATTGACACGCGCCATTCATGCCAGCAGCGTAGCACAAGACATCCAATTGCCAGGCGCCAAAAGTGAAAAAGGAGTCCGGACGTGTCCCAAACGTATACGCTCGAGGCGGAAGCCCGTGCTACCACCGGCAAAAAAGTCAGCCAACTCCGCCGCAGTGGGCTGGTGCCGGCCATTATTTATGGCAAGAAAATCAACCCGGTTTCGATCCAGATACCCGCGCGCGCGCTGCAAGCCATCCTGATGAAGGCGGGCGGCACGCACCTGATCGATGTCAGCGTCGCCGGTGAGCCCTACTCGGTGCTGGCGCGCGATGTCCAGCGCGATGTCATTCGCGGCGATATTCTCCACGTCGATTTCCTGGCGGTGGATGCGTCGACGGCGATCACGGCGGAAGTGCCCGTGCATTTCTTCAACGAGTCGCCCGCCGTACGCGCCAAGCTCGGCATTCTGCTGCAGAACCTGTCCAAATTGACGATTGAGGCGCTGCCCGCAGACCTGATCGACTCGGTGCGGGTTGATCTCAGCCCGCTGTTAGAAGTAGGCGATGCCATTCACGTGCGCGATCTCCCTGCCGGCGAAAAGGTCAAGATCCTCAACGACGAAGACGATATGATCGTGCGCATCGTCCCGACCTCGGCAGCGATCTCCGAAGAGGAAGAAGCAGCCGAAGCTGAGGCCGAGGCGGCGGCTGAAGGCGGTGAGCCGGAAGTCATCGGTCGCGGCAAGAAGGAAGATGAAGTCGAGGACTAGAGTCCACGACGCTTCGACAGACAAGCAAAAGGCGAGCACAGTGCTCGCCTTTTTGTGTTCCTGAGAGCGAAATCAGTCCCGCTCGCCGCCAAATGTCGCCTGCAGCCCTTGCATGAGCTGCGCTTTCTGTGTGTCGCTCAAATTGGCTTCCGGATGCAGCGGCAGGTAGATGCGCAGCGGCATCGCGCCCCCCTCGATCTGTTCCGCCATTTCGCCGCCTTCCAATTCACCGTGCCCGGTCGAGAAGTTCAATTTCGAGCGACCTTCTTCTACATCGTGGGCGACGAGGAACGACATGGGAGCGACGTAGGAGTACCACGGCCACACGGTTTCGTTGCTGTGGCAGTCGAAACAGGCCGCCCGCAAGAGCGCCTCGGTTTCCGGCGAATCCCACTGAATCGTGGTGGTCACAGGGGGATTTGTGTGAGCGGTGGCGACATTGCCGATAACAACCAGCAGCAGAGCAATGACGATCACGACAACGATGACGATCCCGAGCCGGCGCGACATGATGAATGCTCCCTTTAATACGAGCTATTTATGAACAATCTCACAAGTTCCGCTCCCATTCTACCCCTATTTGTTTGGGCGGGGTGGAGACCACGTTCCTTTCTCTTTGTCGGCACGGGCAGCGCCGATCGGGCGCGTTCGCCAGGATTCCCCACCTGCCGTTGGCCCGGCACACAGGCAGCGAGCGGCCGTGATGCGCCCGTGAAATAACCGATAGATTAGCATTGTCTCTTATCAAATTCACTTGAGAAAAAATATATGAATTAATTACATCTATAACGTCAATGATAACAAGTTATGCTATGATCATCTCTGGCAGCAGCTAATGGGGCGAAAGCGCCGAAGCTGCGCCGCCGCTCCCGGTATTCAGGGCGCTTTGGAGCGCCGCTGCTGCCGTAAGGAGTATTCTGTGATGTCTAAGCGTTTTTTGACTGTGTTTGGGGTGCTCGCCTGTTTATTGCTGCTGGCAGCGCCATCGTTTGTGCAAGCTGAGGCCTACGCTTACAGCGAAGGTATCCACTTCTTCAACGCCCGCGGCTACACCATCGCTCACCAAGAAATCACTGTCGATGCCACCAAGATGGTCGAAGGCGACTGGCGTCAGACGTGGGTACACGTAACGTTCCACGGCCCGGGTGCCGATCCCTGGTACATCAACCAGACCGTCCTCCTGTTGGGAGACCCCGACGGTCTGGAAGTGAGTGAAGACCTGGGATGGGGCGGCCTTCAGGGGAGGGTCTACGTCTTCGAGCAAACTCAGCGTCGCTGGCACCGGCTCGATTTCCGCATCTCACAATTCGCCAGAACCCCGCACTATTTCGAAATCCCTGGCACCTGGTACTTCGCGCGTGAGGCCTATCTGGATGGTTACATTCTGATGGACGGCGCGATGTGGATCGACTTCCGTGTGCCGCAGTCGTCGGCCAACGTAGAATACGCATACAACTTCTCGGATCAGTGGCCTGGCTACTGATGACAACATACGATCCTGACAACTGAATAGCTGGTATGGGAGCCGCAGGTCGTGCGGCTCCTGCCATGCCGATCATCGAACCGACCGCCCAACCGGAGCACTTCATCATTTTTCGAGTTGGCCCGTGCATCATCTCGCAAAAAGCCAGAATATTTATTATGATCGTCTACGGCTTATGGTTTGCGCAGCGTGGTGCTGCGTGCCAGCCGATTACCCTATACGGAGCATCACACAATGCGTTCATACAAACTGACGATGCTGTTGGCAGCCCTGTGTTTGCTGCTGATCACACCGATTGCGGCGCTCGCTCAGGCAGACACTGCCCTGGCGTATGGCAGCAGCCTTGACGGCGAGATCACCGACGCGCAGCCCGAAGTGAATTACACCTTCAGCGGCGCGGCGGGCGATCTGATCGTGGCGCGCATGATGGCGACCGGCGACGGGCTGGACAGCTATTTGATGTTGCTCGATCCCTCCGGCGAACAAATCACTTTTGACGACGATGACGGCGGCAGTCTCAATTCACTGATCGGCCCCTTCAGCTTGCCTGCCGACGGCGAGTACACGCTGGTCGCGACGCACTGCTGCCCTGGGGGTGACTACGCCAGCAGCGGCAGTTTTGTCGTCTCGGTAGACAAGGTCGATGTCCAACCCTTGGCCGACGGTGAACTACTGGCATTCGAGCTGGCCGATTCTCAACAGGTGCGTGTCTATGCCTACACCGCGACCGAGCCGCAGGTGGTATGGGTGCAGACACAGGCTTTGAGCGGCCCTGGTGGGGCGGTGCTCAACGTGCTCAATCTTAATCAGGATATCCTGCTCTACGACAGCCGCAGCCAGGATACGGAGACGGTCATTGCACCACCCGCGCCGGTCTATTTCAGCGCGCCGGGCGACTATCTGGTGACGCTCCGGCAGGAACCGGCGGCCTTCGACGCTGAAGCTGCGCCGGTCAGCGGCAGCCTGAGCGCGTCCCTGCTGCCGATGACAGCGCTCACGCTCGGCGAGACCGTCAGCGGCACGCTCGACGACGCCAATCCGTTCGCTGTTCGCAGCTTCGACGTGAGCGCTACTCAGCTTCTCAGCCTGAGCGGCAGTTCGGAAGCCGGAACGGCCCCCTACGAATTGCTGGTCTATGATCCGAATGGCATCCAGATTCTGTTCAATTCGACCGCCTTCGCGGACAACGACTCCTTCAGCTACGACCCCTTCCAACTGACCGCGTCTGGCACCTACGTTGCAGTCGCGCGCCGCGCAGACGTGGGCGAACCGCTCGCGGGCACGAGCAGCACGTACACCTACGCTATCGGCGAATCGCAGACGACCGTGCTCGTCCCTGGTGAAGAAGTGACTGGCCAACTGCCGATTCAGAACGAAACGTTTGAACGTGTCTACCGTCTGGATGGTGTTAGCGGCCAGCGCGTGCGCATTACCATCCGCTCGCTGGATAACCAGTACGCGCCCGGCCTCTACATTCAAGGCCCGGCTACCGGTGACGAGCAAGCAGCAAACTCAAGCATCCCCGGCTCGTCGAACAACTACAGCCTGAATCTCAACAGCACCACGCCGGGCACGCTCACCTATGAAACTGTGCTGCCTGCCACGGGCGCATATGTCGTGCGCGTCTCCAACACTGCCGCCGCCTATGGCAGCACCGCCTTCCCCGGTCAGTATGGCCTGCTGATCGAAGCACTCGATCAATAGGTCAAACCCGCATAGAGACACGCTTCTCTCCCTCCTGATCTTGCGAAAGCCGTCACGCCTGCCGGGTGACGGCTTTTGTCTGCCCTGGCACGACCGCCACCCAACAGCCCATCGCGCCGCACGAGCAATTCAGCCTTGAAAACGCGGGCAAAACGTAGGGCAGGAACACATGAGAGGGGGAATAATGTTTATTCCCATCTAACAAATTGTCTGATACAATGCTCGTAAATAGTGAATGTAACAACGATCCCCTCTCCGCAGTTGTTTTGGATTGGGGATTTCGTCTCTCTATTGCGCAAATTGCTCAGAAATATACCAGGCGCATTCGAGGGTATGGTTTACTGGTGGTTGAGTGGCGCAGCTTTTCGTAAGGTGGTGAGTAGAAATGGTCAGGTCGAAGAAGGAACAAGCTCAGGAGCAGGATTACGGCACCGAGTTCCGCGAGTTGCTTGAATCCTCTTTCAATTATCAGCCGCCGCAGCGCGGCGAAATTCGCAATGCCGTGATCTTACAGATTGCGCCGCGTGAAATCATCGTCGATCTGGGTGTCAAGCGCGATGGCATTGTGCCGATAACCGATTTGGAACGGCTTGATCCGAACTTCCGTCGCAGCTTGCAGGTTGGCGGTGAAGTACCGGTATACGTGATGAACCCGCGCGACCAGGACGAGAACCTGATCGTCTCCATCAACATGGGGATGCAGCAGTACGACTGGGAAAAAGCGCGTGAATTGATCCAGAGCGAAGAAGTCGTGCCGGTGATCGTCAAAGGCAACAACCGGGGCGGTATTCTGGTGCAGTGGAACCGGCTGGAAGGCTTCATCCCCAGTTCGCATCTGGTAACGACGACCTCGACCGGTGGGCGTGACTCGTGGGACGACTTGAACGGCGACGAACTGCACGTCAAGGTGATCGAAGTCGATCAGTCACGCCGCCGTCTGATCTTCAGCGAGCGCGAGGCGCAGCGCGAATGGCGCGCCCAGCAGAAGGCGCGCTTGCTGGCCGAACTCAAAGAAGGCGACGTGGTCAAGGGCACGGTCACGGGCCTGCGCGACTTTGGCGCGTTCGTCAACCTGGGCGGCGCGGACGGCCTGATCCACGTCAGCGAACTGGCGTGGCATCGTGTCGATCATCCGCGTGACGTGCTGCGCGTCGGCGAGGAGATCGAGGTCTACGTCCTCAATCTCGACCGGCAGACGAACCGCATCGCGCTCAGCCGCAAGCGCCTGCTGCCCGACCCGTGGGAACTGGCAGCGAGCAAGTATCACGAAGGCCAGCAGGTCGATGGCACGGTCACAAATGTGGTCGATTTCGGCGCCTTCGTGGCGCTGGATGACGGCCTGGAAGGGCTGCTGCATCTGAGCGAGATGGGCGATGGATCGCTGCGCGAGCCGCACTCGTATGTCAAGAAAGGCGACCGCCTCTCGCTGCGCATCAGCCACCTGGAACCGGAGAAACGGCGCGTCGGCTTCACGCAGCGCTGGGGCGCGGACGCGGCGCAGCCTGCGAGCGCCGAAGCACCGGCTGAGAGTGCAGCGCCAGCAGCCGAGGCCGTCGCGGAAACCGACGCCCCAGCACAAGATGCTGAAGCTCCAGTAGCAGAAGCTGAACAGGCCGCTCCGGAAGCCAATGCCAACGGGGTCACCGAGGCAGCCGAAGGTGACACACCGGAAGCCTCGGAAAAAGAGGCCGATAGCCTGTAGACAACCCGCACGGGCGCTCACGTGAGCGCCCGTTTTTATTCCTCGTCCAGCATGTCGCTGGCGCGGCGGACGATGTTGCGCCCGAAGCGTTCGTGCAGATCGTCGAGCGCCGACTCCAGCCGATCTTGCTGCTGCTCGTTTTCCTCGCCCCAGAGCGTGCGCTGGACGCTCGTCGTCTCGAAATCGCTGACGCCGACGCCGATCAGCCGCACAGGCCGCCCCGGCGTCCAGGTCTTGAGCAGCAGTCCCCAGGCCGTCTCGAAAATCACATTGTCGTGATGCGTCGGCTGCGGCAGTTTGACCTGGCGCGTCAGCGTCGTGAAATCCGCCCAGCGCAGCTTGATCTTGACCGTCGCACCGCGCAGCCCTTCGCGCCGCAGCCGCCGCCCGACCTCGTCCGCGAGGCCGCGCAGAACGCGCTTGAGCGTCTCGGCGTCGGTCACGTCGTGGATGAAAGTCGTCTCCTTGCTGATCGACTTGGCTTCGTCCTCGCGCTGCACCGGGCGCTCGTCAATGCCCTGGGCGTGGCGCAGCATGTCGGTGCCGTGCTTGCCGAAGCGGCGCTCCATGTCGCTCGCCGAGCGCACGGCAAGATCGCCGATGGTGCGGATGCCGATGCGCTGGAGCTGGGCGGCGGTTTTCGGCCCGACACCCCAGAGTTCAGTCACCGGCAGCGGCGCGAGAAACGCAGCCTCCTGCCCTGGCGGGACGACGAGGATAGCGTTCGGCGGTGAGTCTTTGCCTGCCCGCGCCTTGCCGATGTTGTTGGCGATCTTGGCGACGAGCTTGTTGCTCGCCACGCCGAGCGAACAGGGCAGCTTCAACTCCGTGTTGATCACGGCCTGCAAACGGCGGGCAATGCTTTCCGCATCGTCGCGCAGCATCGACACGTCTAGAAACGCCTCGTCAATTGAAATCTGCTCGACATCCGGCGTCAGCGCGTCAAGCTGTGCCATCACCTCTTGCGAGACCGCGTGATAAGCGCTGTGGTCAGCCGGGCGGATGATGAGATCAGGCAGCAGCCGCACCGCCTGCGCCATGGGCAGCGCCGAGCGCACGCCATATTTGCGCGCGGCGTAGGAACACGACGCGACGACCCCGCGCTGATCCGGCCGGCCACCGATAGCGAAGGCTTTGCCGCGGAGTGAGGGATCGCGATTTTCTTCGACTGCGCAGAAGAAGGCGTCCAGGTCGAGATGCAGGATTTTGCGGGGCATGACGATGCGCCTGAGTTTGTAGATCTGTCTCTACTATATGCGGGAATTGGGACGTATGAGCAGCGAAATTACGTGCTATGGTCGCCCACAGGCAATCAGCGTGTGCAGCCTGGCGGACGTGCCACTATAATGCACAAAGCTCTAATGAGAAGGAATTGCCATGGCCAACATCGCCGCGCACCGCCTGCACAACCAGCAGATCGAAACGCCAGAAAAAAACACGCCCACCGAGGTCGTCGCCTGGCTCGTCGCAATGCAGGGGCAGGACTATCCCGGCGCGAAATGGTCGGTCGGCCTGCGCCTGCCGAGCAGCACTGACACAGACATCGAGCAAGCCATCGCCGCGCACGCGATTATCCGCACGTGGCTGATTCGCGGCACACTCCACCTGGTCGCGGCGGCGGATCTCCGCTGGGTGCTGGCGCTGATCGCCTCGCGCCTGATCACTGGCAACGCGCGCCGTTATGGACAGCTTGAACTGGATGAGGCAACGCTCATGCGCAGCAACGACCTGCTCGCTGACACGCTGCAAGGCGGCAAGCAGCTCAGCCGCCCAGAGCTGTTCGACATCTTGGAGTCGCATGGCATCTCCACTGCGGGGCAGCGTGGTGTTTACCTGCTCCAGCGCGCCTCGCTGGATGGCTTGATCTGCCAGTCAGTCGTGCGCGGCAATTATGCAACCTTCGTACACATCGACGATGTGATACCCCCCGTGCCCGCCATCCCGCGTGATCAGGCGCTGGCGGAATTCGCGCGCCGCTACTTCGTGAGCCACGGCCCCGCCAACCTGAAGGACTACATCGCCTGGTCGGGTCTGACGACTGCCGAGGCGCGCGCCGGATTAGAGGCGGTGAAAGCGCAGCTCGTCGAGGATTCCTATGCGGGGGAGACATACTGGCGGCCTGCATCGACGCCCGCCGCCCCAGCCGCGCCGGTCGTCCACATGCTGCCCGGCTTCGACGAGTACGTTCTCGGCTATCGAGATCGCAGCGCGGTGCTCGACCCACAGCACGCTCAGAAGATCTGCCCTGGTGGTAACGGTGTCTTCTACCCGACGATTGTGGTCGATGGGCAGATCGTCGGCACGTGGAAGCGGACCCTCAAGAAGAACAAGGCGATCATCAACGCGCAGCCGTTTAACGGGTTAAGCGCGGAGGCATGGCAGGCGTTTGCGGCGGCGGCGCAAAAATACGGTGACTACCTCGATATGTCTGTCGAGATAGTGCCGTTGTAGACATCCACCGAATGCGGCACATTATCCTGAAGACGCATTTTTCGCGCTCGTGCTAGAATCTGCGCAGGCTATCGAATCGGGGGAGAGCAGACCATGGCGGACGTGTTTATCTCGTATGCGCGCGAAGATCAGGCCTTTGTCCGCCAACTGCACGAGGCGCTGGCGCAGCGCAATCGTGAAACGTGGGTCGATTGGCAGGATATTCCGCTGACGGCGCAGTGGTGGCAGGAAATCCAGCGCGGCATCGAGGCGGCAGACAGCTTCGTCTTCATCATCAGCCCGGACTCGATTGCGTCCGAGGTGTGCCGTGACGAACTCGAACACGCCATCGCCCACAACAAGCGACTGATCCCCATCGTCCGGCGCGAGGCGGCCTCACAGCGCGTCCACGAGGCGCTGGCGAGTCACAACTGGCTGTTCATGCGCAGCGACGACGACTTCGACGGCGCATTCGACTCGTTGATAAGCGCGCTCGATACCGATCTCAATCACGTGCGCCAGCACACCCGTCTGCTCGTCCGCGCCCGTGAATGGGAAGGCCGAGGGCGCGATACCAGCCTCATCTTGCGCGGCGCGGATCTCCAGGCGGCGGAAAGCTGGCTCGTCGCCAGCGCGGGCAAAGTGCCGGAGCCGACGGCGCTCCAGCAGGCGTACATCTTCGCCAGCCGCCGCGCCGCCACCGCGCGCACGCGGATGCTGCTGGCCGGGGTCACACTGGCGGCAGCGGTCGCGCTCGTCCTGGCCGTGATCGCGCTGCTCCAGCGCAACGAGGCCGAGACCCAGCGCCAGCTTTCCGACCTGCGCGGGACAGCGGTGGCACAGCAGGCAGCGACGGCGGTCGCAGCGGAAGGATTGGCCGTGCGCCGCGCCGACGAAGCGCGCAGCCTCGCGTTGGCCTTCGGCGCGCGCCAGGCGCTCGGCGCGAACAACAGCGATCTGGCCTTAGCGCTGGCGAGCGCTGCCAACGAGATCACCGATCCCCCGGCGCAGGCACGCGCAACCCTGGCGCAGTCCGCCTATGCACGCGGCGCGCGGCGCTTGTTTGGCGGCGTGCATCAGGATTGGGTTAACGCGATTGCGCTCGACCCAAGTGGGACACGCCTGCTGACCGGCAGCGTCGACGGGTCGCTCGCCCTGTGGGATGCGGACAGCGGCGCGCTCATGGAGCAGGAACAATTCAGCGACTTTGCAGAGGCCCAGGGCATGCGTGTGAACCTGGCAGCTATTAATGCGCTCGCCTTCGACCCACACGACCCGACCATCGCCGCCATCGGCAGCAACACACTCATCTTCTGGGATGTCGAACACTGGCGCGAGCGACGGCGTATCGATCTACCCGGCACGCTTACGCAGTCACTCGCTTATAGCTCGGATGGGCAGCTGCTGGCCGTCGGTTACGCGTCTGGCGTTCTGCGCGTGTACGATGTGTCCACCGGCCAGGCACGCATTGACCTGCGGGCGCACCGCGATTCCATCGACACTGTCGCCTTCAGCCCCGATGATGCGCTGCTGGCGACCGGCGCACGTGACGCCGCTGTCAGCCTGTGGGATGTCGCGACCGGCCAGCAGATCGACTCGTGGACGCCCGCGTCCGGCGAACCGGTCGAGGCGCTTGCCTTTACCCTCGATGGCAGCCAGCTGCTCGTCGGCCTGAACGAGAGCGGGATGCGCGCCTACGCCGTGGACACGCGCGACGAGGCCTGGCGCATCGATGATCTCAACCAGGGCGTTCCCGCGCTCGCCATCAGCCCGGATGGTCGCTGGCTGGGCTTCACCGCTTACGATTCGGGCGTCACCGTCACCGACATGGCGACGCGCAAGACTCGTTTTTCCTACGTTGGTCATGGGGCACGCTCGGAGTCGGTGGTCTTCTCGCCGGATGGCCGCCTGCTCTACACCGGCTCGCTCGACAGCACGGCGCGCAGCTGGCAGGTCTTCAGCGGCGCATTGGAGCGGTTCGTCCGCGGCTACGCGCCGGGCGCATCGGTGTCGAAAGTCGTGCCGCTAGCCAACGGCGCTTTCGTAACGGCAGGCGGTGAAGCCGACCCCCGCGTGCTGCTGTGGCACGACGGTGAGGTCGTGCGCGAATTCAGCGGGCACACCGACTCGATTGCGGCGCTCGCCGTCAGCCCGGACGAGCAAACTGCCCTGAGCGGCGGTTTCGACGCCACACTGCGCCAATGGAATCTGACGACCGGCGAACTCATCCGCACAATCCCGGTTGAGAATGCGTCGATCATCACCTCCGTCAGCTATACGGCGGATGGTACACGTGCGCTCGTGACCGCCGTCGACGCGGCCCAGACCGGCTCGCAGATCCTGGTTTACCATCTGGCATCGGGCAAAGTCGCTTTCCAGCACACGGTCGATCTTGCGGTTGTCGCAGCCGGTCTCTTCAACACAGATGAACGCGCCGTCATCTACGCCGGAGCCGACCTCAGCCGTGCCGGGCAGGGCTTCATCGCCGAGGTCAATCTGGAGAGCGGTGAGGTACAGGAGCGTTTCGCCAATGTCCACGAGCACACCATCTATACGCTGGCGCTGAGTCCGGATGGCCGCCGCATGGCGTCTGGCGCGGAAGACGGCCTGATCGTCGTCTGGGAGATGGAATCGGCACAGGAAACCCGGCGGCTGATCGGGCACAGCGATCTGGTGCGCGGGCTGAGCTTCAGTCCCGACAGCCAGCAGTTGATTTCGGCCAGCTACGACGACACCGCGCGCATCTGGGATATGGGCAACTGGGAAGAGTTGGTGCGCCTGGAAGGGCACAGCGACGACGTCATCCAGGCCATTTTCGCCCTGGATGGCTCCGGCGTGCTGACCGCCTCGCGCGATGGCAGCGTCGGCCTCTGGCGCGCCTCGTTCGATCCCGCCGCCGTCCAGCGCTGGATCGCCGACGAGCGTTATCTGCGTGAACTGACGTGTGCCGAGCGTGTGCAGTATGGCGTGGAGCCGTGCAGCTAAAGAAAAGGTGACAGGGTCGTAGGGACGTGCAACGGCACGTCCGCTAGCAATCTCGCGGCACGAGATGACGGGCGCGCACGATCAGCCACGTGCCCGTCAGCGCGCAGGCATTCAACACCAGCCCCAGAGGGATCATCGTTCCATCGGCGAGGCGCAGGTCACTGAGCATAGAGACCGTGGCCGCGGCGAAAGCGCCCCAGAGCACGAGCAGGCAAACGATCCGTTGAGTCGGTGTCATGATGACCGATCCTTTGCAATTCATCACCTGTCCGGGGCAAGCATGATCTCGCCCCGGACAGTGCATAGCGTGGACTACGGGCACGGGCCACTGAAGCTGACGGGCGCGTTCGGCGCGACCCAGCCGAGCGAGATTTCAATGCCGATCCAGCCGTCGGACGTGCGCGCAATCACCGGGTAGCGGTTGCCGGGCGTCAGCAGGTCGGTGATGGCGCTGCTGTAATCCGGGTCGTCGTAGACGTTGACGTTCTGCAGCGGCTCGATGTAGCACGTCTCGGACGGCGGCGGCGGCGAATAGACACGGATCGGGTAGCTGGTGGCGAAGCCGAAACTCGCCGCGCCCAGGCCCGGCCCTTCGACCAGAAGCTGATGCGCGTTGAGATTGGCCGGGACGATCCATAGGATGGACAGGCCATCCCCAGGCGTATAGTCCGCACCGAGGTCGATCCGTGAGCCGTCCTGAGCGATGGTATAGAAGGTCGCGCTCATGAGGCCAGCGGGCGCGGCATCCCAGGTCAGGACGACCGATTCCCCTGTGCGCAGACGATAGTTCCCTGCCTGCCCATCGACGAACGAGCTGACGACGACCGAACCCTGCGTGATATTCGGCTTGTAAGGCAGCGACGTCTCCGTCGGCGGGTAGATACAGAAGCCGCTGACGTAGGTATCGCTCAGGCGCACCCAGGCGACGATGCCCTGTGGGGTGATGGAGATCTGGTGGAAGCCGTTCTGCTCACCCAGGCGGATGCCCCAGTTGCCGAGATAGCCGGGCAGCGCTGCAGCGGCGTTCGGCTGGGCAAAGAGCGGCGCAACTGTCCCGGCGCGCGTATTGACGATGCAGGCGTCGTAGGGCTGAATGCCCTGGCTGTAGTAGGTCGGCGTCACTGGCTGCAGCGTAGGTGGCGTCGTTGGTGGCAGCAGCAGCGGCACCTTGATCACCTGACCGGCATAGATCGCGTTGGCGTTGGCGAGACAGTTGGCCTGCGCCAGCACCGCCGAGGTCGTGCCGGTGCGCTGCGCAATTCGCGAAAGTGTGTCACCTGCCGCGACGACGTAGTTGAACCAATCGCTGCGCACGCTGCACCCGACGGTGGTCGGTACGACGACCACGCTCGTGCTCGTCGGCGGGATTGGAGTCGCCGTCGGCACGATGGGCGTGCTCGTGTTGGGCACAAACGGCGTTGACGTGGCCGGGTCGGGATCACCGCGTCCCACGGGCAGATCGAACGAGAGCGAACAGGCGGCGGCGACCACAAACGCGGCGATGCCGAGCGCCAGCCTCATATAGACTTGGGGCTTGAAAGCCATGGATACACCTCTCAGGCACTTTGTTTCACGGTGAGCAGCATACGCTGAAACGAGGTTTGATCGCTTCCACCTAAAGTTGTAGTCGGCGGTATACCTGGGGTGTATTTTGGGGGGACAGTCCGGATTTTGGGCTTCGAATTACGTGGATCGTTCACACTCTGACGAGAATTCTTCACCAATCTTCTTACGTGGTTTCGTGCATATACTGTGAATCACGGATCGGACATAGCGTTCGGACGCATAACGTATATCTTGTCATAGGAGAAGGTCTGATGAGGAAGATTGCACTCGTTAGTATCGTCCTTGTAGTGATCTTCGCCATTGCGGCGACGGTTGTATATGCTGGCAGCGCCAGCGTTTCGGGCACGCTCACTCCGGGTGGCCAGCAAGAGCCACAGGTCGCGATCATCTCCACGCCAAACTGCACAGGCGGGTATACTGCTTTTGCAGTACTGTATGCGTCTTATGCGTTCACCGTCGATGCTGATGGTGTCTACACCGTAACTGAGCCTGGCACCACAAGCGCTGTCTACGTCTATCAAGGCAGCTTCGATCCGGCACTGCCCGCTTCGAACTGCATCGCTGCCAGCAACACAAACCCCATCAATTTCACCGTGGCGCTGACCGCCGGGACGCAGTACTTCGTCGCCGTGATTGACGATACGTTCGCCCAGACTGGACTGTCCTATAACATCACGATCACGGGGCCGGGCAATGTGTATTTGGGGTCAGGCGCGTCCTGCACGTATCCTCTGCCCGCCAATTCGGTGGTGTATTCGATCCCGGCTGGCGCGCCGGCATTCTATGACGCCGATCTGGCGACACAGGTGAACTTCAATCTTCCCGCTGGGACGTGGCATATTTCGGAGTTCAGCGGTGACTTCGCCAAAGTCTGGATTGCCTGCCAGGCGCAGCCGATCTGGGTCCCGGCGAACGCAGTCGGCGAACCCGTCGGATAAAGACCTGCTGGTATTTGTGCCCGGCGTTTACGCCTTGAATAGATAGCGCTTCAAACAAAAAAGCCCCACGCGTTGTGGGGCTTATTTTATGACTCCGGCAGGACTCGAACCTGCAACCTATTGATTAAGAGTCAACTGCTCTGCCAATTGAGCTACGGAGCCGACTACCCTCGCATTATAGCAAAGGCGGGGGCAGCGTCAAGGCACAGGCCGCGCTCAAGACGGCTTCGCTTTGCGCCTGGGTGTGTCGAGCATCTCGTGGATGAACAGCCCGGCCAGTGCGCCGCTGACCGGCCACTGAAGCCCCAGATGGACCAGCGTGCCCAGACAGGGAATACCGTTAAACGCGCCAAAAATGACGCCGAGAATGATCACATTGAGCAGATAGCGCAGGGTGATGTCACTGCGCGCGCGCAGCAGCCGCAGCAGCCCGCTAACGTCGAAAAAGACGCCCAGGCGTGGGTCGTCCAGGAAGCGCCCCATACCCAGTGTATGCAGGAGCAGCGCGATCAGGAGATAGACGAGCAGGAAGGGCGCAACACAGACGATGCCCAGCACAACCCCGCTGCTCAAATTGCCATCGCTGAAGAACGACAGGGTGGCGATGCAACAGCCAAACAGAATCAGCGGCAGCAAATAAATGACGAGCGCGGTCAGCGCCTGTGAGCCGTTGTTGAAGTATTCGCTGAGGTCGATCCAGCGCGGCAGCGGGTACTGCACCCCAGCGCGCAGATTGGCGATCAACGCCAGTTGGTAGCCGAGCAGGATCGCCCAGCCCGCCAGGCCGATCAGCACCGGCGTCAGCAGAATGGAAACCCCGGTGATGACCGCCGCAACGGCCAGCTTGCTCACCCACTGAGGATCGTCAAAGACGATGCGAAGTGCGCGGACAAAATCCACCTGGCGAATGCTCCTTTACGAATGGCCGTCCGAATTTCGCTGCATGCTGTTCGTCAGAGATTATGCGCCAGTTCATTGAATTGCACAATAATCGCAATAATACGCTATGCTATGTAAAGGTTATGTCGTTCAGAAAGTGAAAAATGATGCGCCGCTGGCTTTTCTGCGCGTTTTTGCTTGCCTTGTTAGTGACAGTCGTTCCCTTGACGACGACCGCACAACCGCAATCGACATCAAACGCCGACGAAGCGCGCGCTGTGGTCGCGGCGCTGAACGAGTGGCGCATCGGCCTGGGGTTAGCGCCGATGCGCCCGAACCCGATCCTGGAAAAGATGGCGCTCGATCAGGCGCGGTACATCCTGGAGCAGCCCCAGATTCCGAGCGGCGCGGAGATTCACACAGGGCGCAACGGTGAAGATCCGCGGACGCGCGCGCTTTACCCACAGTACGGCTGGCCGGTCTATGGGCAGACGGACCAACTCGTCCTGAGCGAGATCGCGGCGGCGCGCCCGAACGTGCAGGGCGCGATCAATTTCTGGCGCGGCTCGGACATCCACAATCGGACGGTTACGAACGGCTGGTATCGCGAAGTTGGCGCTGCCGTACTGCCCTACCGGTTAGGCTTTGTTTATCTGATCGTGATCGCCAGCCAGCCAAACGTGCTGCCAGCGCTGGCCGACCCACGCGGTGACACCCTGTATCTTTCCAACGAGACGTATCCACGTGGCCGAGGCGACTGGATCAGAAACGCAGATCAGGTGCGGCTGTTCGACAGTCAGGGGCGTCCACTGGGCGATTGGCAGCCCTGGACGGCGACACTGCCGCTGCCGGACACCAGCGGCGATTCGCTGTTTGTTATCTATCAGGCCGGCACTGCCGAGGCCGTGACCGAAGTCAGCCTGCGCCCGGCGGATGTGCTGCTGCCGCAATACGCCGATGCCTGGGGCGGCGCAATCGTCGTCGCTGCACCGACCAACACGCCCACGCCGCGCCCAACCAGCAGCGGCGGGGCGACACTGGCGACGAATACACCCGCGCCTAACCCTACGTCCGTGTTAGCAGTGAACACCGTGCCGCCGCAGGCAACCAGCGTACCGCCGACCGCTACTAGCGGCGGATCGTCAAGCGCGCCCGCCGGGCCGAGCGTGACACTCGCTTATACCGCGTCCACGCTGACCTTGTTCGCCGACCGGGCCGGGATCAATCTGGGCGGCCTGGTGCTGACCAATGGCACGACCAGCATTCGCGTCGCGTCGTTGCAGGCACAGTTCATTCGCGGGACGATTCAATCGTTCGGCGCGCGTGACTGCCTGTTCATCACCATCGACCGTTCGATTACGACGCCGACGGTAAGCTGCGGCTTCACGAGCACGACCTTCTTCGAAGCCTCGCGCGCGATCTGGCGCAGCGATTTCCGGGTGGAGCGCGGCGGCCAGACGGTGGCCTCGTGCAGCGCGAGCGCCGGGCGCTGCGTCATCCCCATGGGCTGACAGAGTACGCGGGTTTCGCCCACAAGCAGCGTAAAAAGTGATGAGTCATGCAGACTTACTGTATGGCTCATCACGCATCACTCGTTACTCATCACTACTCTTGTCTGACCTAGCTGGCGCGCTTCCAGTCGCCATTGACCAGGCGAAAAACAACCTGCTCCTCGCGCGTTGAGCCGTCGGTGCCAACGACAATGGCGCGCGCAAACAGCGCCGGATTGCCCACCGAATCCGCGCCGCGCGTCACCTCTGAGACGAGCAGACGCCCGCCACGCCCGACCGACTCAAAGCGAGCCAGCGCGGCATCGCTCACGGCAGGATCGGTCAAGTCGTAGAGTTGCAGGAAGTGCGCATCGTCGCGAGCGGCGATCAATTCCTGCTCAAGCGTCAAGCGCCAGGTGAGAATATCGCGCCAGTCGATTTCGAGATCGGCCACCGAGGCGACGCCTGCGGCCTCGGCCATGGCCGCGACGCCCGAGTCCGGCGTGAGCGCCGCCAACAGACGCCCGACCGCCGCATCTCCGTAGCGTCCGGCGAAGCTATCCAGGCTGTAGGTGTTGATCTCGACGCCGCTGAAGCGCTTGGTCAACCACGAGGTGATGACCTGGTGCAGATAGTAGGCGTCGGCGGGATAGACCGGCCCGACACCATTGGTGGCAGCAGACACGAGCTGTTCGGTGAACAATCCGGCCATAGCCAGGCGACTTTCCGGCTGCCAGACCTGATCCATCCGCACCGGTTTGAGAAATGGCGAGGCAACGCGCAGATGCCAGGGTTCATCCGGCAGCCAGCCCATCTCGACCGTTTCGTCTGGCAGAATATCGATCACGAGCTGCGGCAGCGTTGGGCAGATGAGCGCGGCACAACCGGCATTGAGCCAGGCAGGCAGGGTCGAAGCCAGCGCCTGCGCGAATGGCTCATCAACCGCCCAGTAGCGGATCGCCATCTGGTCGCTTTCGAGCAAACGCTGCTCACCCCAGAAGGTGTAATCCGGCGGGACATGACGCCAGCCATCGTCAAAGCGCCAGTAGAACCAGACGCGCGCATACTGGACGCCGTTGAGGATCTCTTCGACCAACACCCGCCCGCGCGCACCATCGATTTCGACATCGAGCGCGTGCCCGCTGAGGATCAGGTTGGGCTGCTGTTTGAGCGTCTGATAATCATCGTAGAGCACCTGCTGGCTTTGTATCCACGCCTCGCTGTCGCTGCGCTGGATATTATTGTAGGCAGTGCGGTCGCCAACCCGCAGCGCGGCCACCTCGTTTTCGACTGTGTCGAGCAGGTTCTGGCGGAAGATTTCATCGACCTGCTGCAAGCGCAGCAGCACCAGGCCGACCACGCACGCGCCGATCATGATGAGGAAGGCAGTAAAAAGGATGATGCGGCGCAAGGCGCGGCGTCGCCGCCGAGCGGCCTCCGGGTCTTC
This sequence comes from Anaerolineae bacterium, assembly GCA_023382675.1. Classification (GTDB taxonomy): domain Bacteria; phylum Chloroflexota; class Anaerolineae; order Aggregatilineales; family Phototrophicaceae; genus Flexifilum. The sequence goes on along the minus strand of JAHDWN010000019.1, from coordinate 75,529 downwards.
CCCGACTTCCTGCATCCGCTCGCGTTCGCTCTCAATTTCCCAATCCAGACGGATTCCCATAATGTCGTTCCATCGTCAATCAACACTCTAATTGAACCACAGACAGCGAGTGCATACCAAGGGTGACTGTCGTCGGGGGCGAAGCGGAGGCTTAGCGTCGCTTCGCTGGCGCAGGGATCAGACCTCGAACACATCCCCTGCAAGGATATGACGCAACGTGCCGTCGGCCATGCGCAGGAGCAGCGCCCCATCCGGCGTCACCCCCTCAGCGACGCCTTCCAGCACACCCTCCGGCGCGGTGACACGGACGTGACCGCCGAGCGCCAGCCGCTGTCGCCATGCGTGATAGAGCGCGGGCTGTCCAAGCTGCGCCCGCCAGCGATCATAGAGAGTGAGCAGGCGTGTGAGGACAGCGAGTGGGGATAGAGCAGACACCTCACCCACCTCATCCCTAAATTCCCTCTCCGTAGACGGTGAGGGGACTTCGGCAGGCAGTACCTTGCTCGATGAGTCCTGCGCAGATGAGGCGGATACTTCGGGAGATCGTAACGCGGTCGCCAGGCTGATGGCGGTGGACGCGAACGGTGTGCCGGTGAAATCGACGCTGAGGTTAAGGCCGATGCCGAGGACAGCGCCGAGCAGGCGGTCGCCTGCCCAGGCGGCCTCTGGCAGTACGCCGCTGAGCTTGCGCCCGCCGATGCGCACATCGTTCGGCCATTTGATGTCCACGGCGGCGATGCCGTAGGCCTCGGCCAGTTCGCAGACGGCCAGCGCGCCGAGCATGGTCAACTGTGGCAGGTGTTGCAGATGCGGGCGCAGCACGATGGAGAGCAGCAGGGCGGTGCCGGGCGGCGCGTGCCAGGCGCGCCCCATACGCCCACGACCACGCACCTGTTCACCAGCGATGACGACCGCGCCATCGGCTGCGCCGCCGTTGAGCCAGGCGAGCGCATCGTCGTTGGTGCTGCCGGTCTGCGGCAGATAGCGCACCGCGCGCGGCGCGAGCGCCTGTGTTAGAACGTCTTGTGTAAACATGCGCCGGATTGTACCGGCTGAAGCGCGCGTGGGCTATTGCGGTTCAAGATAGCGCGCGGAGGTCAAGCCCTTGAAGGTTGTCAGGCAGACCGGTCGAACTTGCTTGCAGCATCCACCAGGCAACAACCTGGGCCAGCCCCCAATCGGCCCCATCGTACCCCTTCGTCAGTAGCACGCAAGCTCAAACTAACGGACGGTCACTTACTCTAACGCAGGCAGTCCAAATTGGCGCCGTTCTTCGGCAGTCAGACTGCGCACGACACAGCATTCACGCGCATAAGCAATCAGATCGTCCAGCGTTTCCCAGACTGGCAGCGTGACACCGGTATACTCGTTGCCGCCGACGCCGTCGCGCACGACCCATGCGTGAGTCATAAAGACCAGGCTGCTGCCATCTTCGCTCCATTCGACAACGCTTGTGGGCGCGTCCGTTTCGTAGAGCAGAATCCGGCGTTCGACATCCCAAATCTCCGCGCGGCTGCCCCGCGCAACCAGAAGACGACTGGTGTGCGGCGCCCATTGTATGCGATAAGTATTGGTGAAACTGAGGACCTCCTCGCCAGTGCGCACGTCCCAAACCCACGAGCGCGACGGTAGACTGGAAAAGCCGGCGACCCCGTGTGCTGAGATGAAACGCCCATCCGGCGACCATTCGATGATCAACCCACCGAAATCCGCATCAATGGGCAGCGTTCGCAGCAGTCGGTCGTCGCCCGCGTCGTGAATCGTGATCGAAGCTCTGGTCGCCTCGGTCGACGGATCGTAGTGGAAAGTCAGGCTGCCATCGGGCGAAGCGACATCGGTCGCCAGATACGGCACCTCACGCGGTGTCAAATTGATATCCTGTGGCAGGGATGTCGCCAGGTTGCCCGCATCCCACACATGAATCGGCGCATTGATCTCGGCGAGCGGCATAGGCGCGGTGTTCACGTTTGCGGCGAGGTAGGAGTTGCTCGTTGACCATACGGTGCTCAACCCGTAGGTCAGTGGATATGGGCCGCCATAGAGTTGAAGCTCATAGAAGGTGCCGTCAACGCCGCTCGCCTCCACGCGCACCGTGTTCTGAATCGTGTTGGAGGCAAGCTCGCCATTGACCGACCACTGCGGATCTAGCGCCATCTGCGATAAGAGTGCCGGATCAGCGCCGCTCAGATCATCGAGCATGACGTCGACCAGCCCGGTCGTGCCGGAGGTGTAGGCGATCAGCGGATGATCACCCATCCACGATGCCACGTAGCCGGGATGCTGATCCTGACCGACCGCGTCGACTTCGAGTGGTTCGCCGGTCGAGGCATTGAACGTGGCCGCCCGATAGAGCTGGATAGCCAGGAGCTGCTGGCTATCCGGCGACCAGGTGGCGGCCATGAAGCCTTCCTCGCCCATTCCGGTGGGCGAAGGCGGCATCTCCAGCGTGAGCAAATGCGCGCCCGTATTTGCATCCCATAGACTGCGGTTGTCCAGAGTCAGGATGCGGCGTTCATCGGGCGACCAGAGCGGATCTTGCCCCGTGATGGTGAAGTGCCTCCGCCCCGCTTCAATCTCCCAGATATGCAGCTGAGCGCCCTCGCGCAGCGCTAACTGCTGGCCGGAAGGTGACCAGGCGACCGCATAACCGGGTATGTTCTGCCGGGGCGCATCGTTACGAAGATCGTAGATGGTCGTCGTCGTGGGATCGACCAGCGCCACACGAGCGGCATTCGTTGGCGACCACAGGAGTACGCAGCCCGTCCAATTCTCGATGATCTGCCTTACCTCCAGCGCCCAGATATGAAACGCGACCATCGGCAAGCCGTCTATTGTATTAGAATAGGGCACGGGTGGCAGGCATGGGCGTTCGCGTTCCTCGATTCCCGTACCCCCGAGCGCAGACAGATATTGATTCTGCGCGGACAGGCCGTGGATGGAGAACCCAGGGTCGTCGATCAGGTAGCGCAGTCGCGTGCTCTGGACGGCTGTTGCCAGCGCGCGCTCCGCCTGCCAGACGTACGGATAATGCTCAAGCACGTCAAGCGCCAGCAACACGCCACGATCCGGAAACGCGCCGCTCGCCTCCAGTTCCGCTTGAGCGGACAGGCGCAGTGCCTCCGAAATCGTGCCCTGATAGACGGCCGTGGCTTCGTTGTTCTCCGCCAGCACACGGTTGGTCTCTGAGCGCTGGAACAGCCCAAAAGAAAGCACCGCCAACGCTACCGTGACCACGAGCGCAACAGAAACACCGATCAGCAGGTTGCGCGTACGGCGAGTTTCTCGCTGGCGGCTCGTCTGGACATAGGCCACCTGCAGCGGCGTCGGCTGTGGGTCGAGGATTGCCGCCGTCACCAGCCAGTTTTCCGCCGCTTTCAAATCCTCGCCGCTGAGCAAGTAGCTGGTCTCACGCTGATGAACATCCCACTCGCGCGCACGAGTCAGCAGCCGTGTGTGCGCGCGGACATGTTCCGGGTCTTGCTGTGCGATCTCAACCAGCGCTTGAAACGCCTGCGTGAAATCGTCACTTTCACGCGCAAACAGCCAGTTCAACCGGCGCAGATACGTCCAGTTTTCGCGCGCTTGCTCTCCCCAGTCCTGCTGCCGCCACACGGGTTCGATGGCCTGGGCATCGACATCGCGGCGGACGACCGGGATGATGCGCTTACTATTCTGGCGCGCGTACGCCAGCTCCAGATTGCAGACACGAGATGCGACCGAATCGGGGCTGATGATGAACACGAACGCATCCGACGCGTCGATGCCCTTCTCGATCTCCAGCATCCAATCGACCGAGTAGGGAATGTCATCGAAATCGATCCAAGAACTCAGACTGGCGCGCTCGAACGCGTCAAACAGGCGGCGCACAAAGTCTACGTCTTTGCGCGAGTAGGAGATGAAGACGTCTGTCATCCACACACCTCATCGCTCGACGTGCGGCAGAACGGGCCAGACATTCTAAGCGAAAGGCGAGGTGTTTTCAACGAGATCGGCCGTCCAGGGCGTGTCCGCGAGCGTGAGATTGCTCAATCGGCGGGCATCACCCATTCGAAAACCTGCTCAATCAGGGAGGCTTTGCCGGTCAGATGCGTACCATCTTCTTCACCACACAATCTGAATCCGTGCTTTTCGTAGAGGTGACGCGCGGCAGTCAAGCCCTTGAAGGTCGTCAGGTAGACGCGGCGAAACTGCTGGCGGCGGCAGAACGCCATCGCGGCGTCCATCAGACGCTTGCCCAGGCCCAGCCCTTGATAAGCCTCGTCGATGATAAACCAGCGCAGCCGCGCCCCTTCGTCATCCGCCCGCGCGCCGTCGATGAAGATGCCGCCGACGATCTGCCCGTCAACGTACGCGAACCACGCGCCATCGCGCTCGGCGTCGAACCGGCTCAGGAATTCGGCCATCTCCGTGGCGGCTTTGGCCTCGAAATACAGGCCCAAGTCCCAGTGTTGGGCATAATAGACTGCCTGCAATTCGATGATACGTCCCAGTGCGCCGGGCGTGTATCCTGTTAATGTGATCTCGTCCACGCTGTCCTCTTCCGCAATCCAGCCTGCGCAGGGTGCATCGGTATCTGGAATCGCATATCCTATTGTAGAGCGAGGGCGAGTCGGTGTCCTGGACTCCGGAGTCTAGTGGAGAGGGCGTATGAGACACTTGATCACGCCGGGCGGCAAACGGCTGCGCGGCTTGCGCGAGTTCCACGGCAAGACCCAGTTGGATGTCGAACTGGACGCCAGCCTGGGGATCGGCTACTTGCAGCGGCTCGAATTAGGCCGGGTGCAGCAGCCCGAGCGAGACACGCTCGAGCGCATCCTGGCGGCGCTCGATGCGCGTTACACCGAGCGGCGCGAAGTCCTGGAGCTGTTCGGCTACGTGGTCGATGCGCCGATACCCAACGATACAGAAATCTCGTGGGCCATCTCCGTCTGCCAGGCGGAACTCGACAGCGCGGTCTTCCCGACCTATCTGTTGGACTGCGCCCACCGGCTGCTGCACTGGAATCCGCTCACCCCCAGGCTCTACGTGGTTCCGCACACGAATCTGCGCGCCGAAGGCCTGCGCCGCCTCTCGATGCTGAGACTGATCTTCGACCCGGCCTTTCACGTGATGCCCAGGATCAAGAACGCCGACGCCTTCTTCCCGGCGCAGATCCGCGCCCTGCGCTACGAAATGCAGCGCTTCCACGACGAGCCGTGGTATGGCGACTTAATCGCCGAAATGCAACAGTGTGCGACCTTTGCGCGCCATTGGGATCAGGAGAAGCGCGAAGCCGTGCATATCCCGGCGCGCCCACTGACGCCAATGGAAATCGACGTTAACAGCCAGGCGCTGAATTTTCGCATCATCTCGGAGCCATTCGTGCAGGATCACCGCTTCCGGGTGATCTTCTGCCCGCCAGCGGACGCGAACACGACGCAGCAGTGCATCGACTGGTTGCACGAGGGCGTCAACGCATAGTACGAGACAGAGAGCGCTTAGGCCATCTCGTCGCGCAGGCTGTTGACGAAGCGTTCGAGCTTCTGATAGTGCGAGCCGCGCCAGTAAATGCGGTCGCAGGCGGTGCATTGGTGGAAGGCGTCGTAATAGGCCAGGGTGTTTCCCGGCAGCCGGTGCGCAATGGCGTCCTTATCGACTTCGACCAGCGTCTCGTTGCAGTGGGTGCAGCGCAGCGCGCCCATCGGGAAGTGCAGCAGATCGAAGCGGCGGATGATCTCCTCCAGCTGGCGCAGCGGATCGGTCTCGCGGACGAAATAGCCGAGCGTGACAATGCGCCGCTTGAGCAGGCCGAGATCGCGCGTCAGCAAGATGCGCCGCTCGCGGCTGGAAATCTCGGCCAGTTCGGGATCGTCGCTGTCGGTCGCATACACGGTGTCGAAGCCCATCATGCGCAGATAAGCGACCAGCCGCCCCAGGTGGACATCGGCGACGAAGGCCGGGCGCGCGCTGCCATTAACCGCCGTGTGCAGATCGATCTGGCGCTGCGGCGGGTAGACGTGGACGCGATCGTCCGGGCGCAGACGATACTGTGCATCCACCATACACTCGTTGACGACGATCTGCCCGATCTCGGTGTGGGGCACGCCAATCGCCTCGATCGTGTCTTTGATCGCCGGGGAGCCGTCGAAGCCGAAAGCGAACGCCTGCCCGCGCCGCTCCGGTAGCAAGAAATCATTCAGATGATCGTGAAAATGGAAGGTGGCCTGATGTTCGGGCATCGCCAATCGACTATCGTGCGCTCTGACGCCGCACACCTATTGTACCGCGGATCGTATGCGTGGGGTGGCGCGCGAGGTCGCGGAGCAGGGCGGACGACCCGTGGGTCGTCCCTACAAAAAGACCGTCGGCACGTAGGGACGCCATTCCTGGCGTCTGATGCGCGCCTATTCCCCCAGATCCAATTCGAGGAAGCAGATGTACCGTTTCAACGACTCCGACACATCGCGGTACGGCGGCATGTCGTGGAAGCCGAGTGAGCGATACAGGCCGAGCGCGCTCGCCATGAAGCCGAGCGTATCCAGCCGCACCGTCCGGTAGCCGAACTTGCGGGCTTCGCTCAGCGAGGCTTGCGCCAGCTGCTTGCCGATGCCCTGTCCACGACATGTCGGGCGCACGAACAGTGTGCGCATCTCGGCGACGGTCTCCGTCAGCCGCCCCAGCGCGACACAGCCGCAGACCTGATCGTCACTCCGGGCAAGCAGCAGGCAGCCGTCCGGCGGCACGTGATCGCCGGGGAACTTGCGGCGCACGTCGTCGTAGTCATGCTCGGACGTGAACTCGCCGACGTCCAGATCCGGATACCGGACGTGGATCTCGGCAAGCATCCAGGTGACGTATTCCTGAGACAGGGTGATGACGTGTTCGAGCGCGTCGCCCGCCTGCGCTGAGACGATCTCGATCATGAGCGGTGTCTTTCGCTAGTATCGGATGCTCCACATTGTAAGCGCGCCGACGAACGCCGTCATAGCCTCCGGAGTCGAATTAAGCATGATTTGGAATCTTGGCTACGGACAACCGGAGGAACGCGTCGAGGCATCAGAATCGTAGAGGCGCACTTGCGCGCGCCTCTACATGGTTTGGGCACGGCAACCCGTGCCCATGTTGATTTGTCTTACCGGACGGGCGGGCGCGTGAAGTTCGCAACCGCTTCCGGACCACCAATGGCTTCGAGGCTATCGTACAGGATCTGGAGCGCATAGTCGCCGTTGTGCGCGAACACGCCCGGATCTTTCTGGATGTACTGATAGTTGTACGCGGCCTGGAGCAGAGTCGGCGTCCACGTCACGTAACGGGTATCCCCTGTGACCTCGCCTTCGTCGACCACGCCGTTACCGTTGCCGTCGATGTACCAGTAGGGATGCGTGTGCGACTCGTAGATGATCGGAGTGCCGGCCGTCTCAGTCGCATACTTCTGGATTTCGGCTAACAGAGCGTCTTCGAGCGCCATGACTTCGTCGCGGATCGGTTCTTCAGCATCGCCGTCGCCATCGTAATCGACTGCATCGACCCCTTCAGGCTCCAGACGGATGAAGAGCACGTCTTCCTGTTCCTCGACGTCTTCGTGGCAGTCCTGGCAAATGTTGACGCGGAACGTGCCGCTGTGCGGACGATGGCAGTCCGTGCACGTCTGAACTTCTTCAGCGTGCATGAAGCGGCCATTGTATTCCTTGCCTTCGTACTGGTAAGCGCCCTGCGCTTCGCTGCCGAACAGAGTTGCGCCGGCGGCAAAGTAATGGACGTTACGGAACGACAGCGCGTCGGAAACTTCGTCCGGCCCGACGCCAGCGCGACCGATGGCTGCGTTGACGCTGACAGTCGACTCACGCCCCTGATGGCAGGCCAGGCACAGGTTGGCTTCTGCGCCCTCGCCAAAGCTGAGGCGCGCACCGCTGGGGAAGGCTACTTCATTGACTTCGTAGAGCGTGAATTCGCTCAGGCTGGTGTGGCAGGTCGAGCAGGCGAGAGAATTCGACGGCTCTTCCGCAATGTTCGCACCGTTCGCCAGGAAGACTGGCAGGCCTTCGGCTGAATGGCAGCGAGCGCACGTGCCCGGCACCATGCCATCCTCATCCCAGTGGCGGAAGGCTTCGGCGGTTACGTCGAAGTGGCCGGGATCGGTGCGGCTGGCGAATGTCAGGTCGACCGGATCGCTGACCTGTGCGTTCAGGCTCTCAATCGAATCGTACAGCAGCTCAATGTGATAGGTTGGGTTGTGCGCAAATCCGCCGGGGTCCTTGTAGGTGAACTGCAAGTTGTAGGCGGCCTTGAGCAGGTTGCCCGTGAATGCATTGTAGCGATCAGTCTCGCCATCATCGACTTCGCCATTGCCATCGGCGTCGAGGAAGAAGTACGGGTAAGCAGCCGAGTTGTAGGCAATCGGCGTGCCGACGACTTCTTCAGCGTACAGCTGAATAGCTTCCAGGAGCATTTCCTGAAGCCCTTCGATCTCCTCGGCAATGCCTTCATCGATGTCTTCGTCGCCATCATAATCGGCGCTTGAACCCTGCATACGGATGTAGCGCAGATCTTCCTGGGTTTCGACATCGTGGCATTCGGCGCAGACATCGACCTTGATTTCGAGAGTGTGCGGGTTGTGGCAGTCGGCGCAAGTCGCCAGGCCGGGCACATGCTCGTTCGGCAACTGGTAGATCTTGCCGTCGTACTGGTAGCCGCCGCGTGCCTCAGAACCGAAGAGCGAGGCCGCTGCCGCGTAGTAGTGGACGTTGATGAAGCCAAGATCCGCGCTGGGCGTGTTCAGGTCTTCGGCCACGCCCGCATCCGCGATGGCGTTATTGACCGTATCGGTCGACGCGCGGCCCTGATGGCAAACCATGCAGCGACCGGAGCGCGAGCCATCCGGCATTTCAATAACGGCACCGGAGGGGAAGGTTACGCTGGTCAATGAGACTGCGTTAGGCGCATGACAGGCATCGCAGGTAATGACGGTACCGGTCGGCGCGGCTGCATCAACTACGCCGAACTCACTGCCATCCTGCCCGACATAATCACGATAGCCCGGCGTCGAATGGCATCTGGCGCACTCGACTGGGACTTCGCCTTCATCGTCCCAGTGCCGGAACGCTTCGGTATCCGCGGCGGCATGGGCTGACCCCATCCAGGCGTTGTAGTACTCGGCCAGATAGGGCGGCTCCTCCATCGGCGCATCCTGGGCCAATGCCCGGGACTGTGCCAGGAGACCGAAGCCCGCTGCCACAAGCAGGACTCCGAGAAGCGCGAGTAACTGGAATTTTCTCATAAGCACCTCTCCTTAAACAATCAACTGCGAAGGCTGCTGCGAAGGCTGTCGAGCTTTACACCCCGACAACTATTGGTGGCTGAACTGTCGCGGTGTTCATGCGTCCGTGTGGTTCGCGGTCACATAAACGCGCATGACACACATCACCCCCAGCCATCATTGTCGCACCAAGCACAGGGCTTGCCGTCAGTCTCGGGGATGATTCGCGATCATCCTGGAGGTTGATTTTTTAGTGCGGGATGAGAAATGGGGATTGGGGATAGGTGATGGGTAATGAGGGATGAGGAGAGGGCAGACGCGAGACGGCTGATTCGCAGCGAATATCCGCCCGGAATTGTCATGCAACATATGTGCTGTGCGAAAAAGGCATGAAAACGACAACCAGGGAACGGAGCAAAGTCTACTCAACACGCATTTGGCTGGTCAAAGCTCTTGTCCCCCTCAGCCAAGAGAGCGTCGTGATTTTATGCGACTCTTCATGAAATAGCTGAATTTTGCCCCATCGCTCACACATTCGAGCAAAAAAGCCCGAGATCTCCATCTTCGCGTGTTGTGCCGTCTGGTCTGAAGAATCGAGACTGATCTAGGAGATTGGTTACTTTACTCGCAATAACTCCGCCCCAGGTATAGTCGCTTTGTCCGCATATGGGACAAGGCCACTCACGGGGATTTAGGGGCCGCGATTTCGTGGAATTTTTAGTCACACTTTCCCTCTCAACTCATTACACATTACCCATCACTCGTGACTCATTCCTCCCCCTACCGCGCGAGCACCCCGAGCAGGAGCATGTCCGTCATGCGCGCGGCGACCCCACGGCCATCCAGGCGGCCATCGGGTTTGTACCAGACGCCGACCCAGTTATGCGCGCCGAGCAGCAGCTTGACGAAGATCGGCACGTCGATGGCGCGGAAAATGCCACATTCGACGCCCTCGCGCACAACCTGGCGGAACACCGCCTCGAAATGATCGCGGCGCGTGAAGAAGGCATCGCGGCGGGCGAGGATGTCGTCGCCGGAAGCCTGCTCATCCGCGGCGGGCTTGATGTTCATGAGCGTGCGGATCTCGAAGACCATCGCCGCGCCGACCGCCCGGTTTTCCGTCACGCCGACGATGTGATACTCGATCATGCGCCGCAGCTTCTCATCCGGCGCTAGATTGGAGGTTGCCACCGGTTCGATCTGGGTGAGGATGAATTCGAGGCCGACTTCGAGCACGGCCAGCATGAGCGCATCTTTATTGCGGAAGTGATGATAGAGGCTCGCGGCAGTCAGGTTGACAGCGGCGGCGATGTCTTTCATGGTCGCCGCTTCGTAGCCGGAGCGCTGCAAGATTTCGGCGGCAGCTTCGATGATTTCATCACGGTTGACCGATTGATCCGCAGGCTTGCGCGCCATTATGACCCCCTAGCGCGGAAGACCAGGACGTAGACGCCGATCAGAACCGCAATCGCTGCCGGTGGCAAACACATCGACAGGATCAGGCGTGGAAAATCTTCAAACCCGGCGCTGCCGAGCACGTTCCACAGACCAATAAACGCGCCAATTGCGAACAAAACGAGCACGATCACGACTAGCTGCGCCCGGAGCAGCCCGCCGCCCTTTAATTCCGGTGGTTGAGCCATGTCCCCTTCCCCTTGTGACCGGACTATTGTACCAGATCGCGGTCACGTTCCCGATGTCGGATCGCCCTGACCGGGCACGAATGGAAAACCCGACGGGCGCACAACGGGCACATCCGGCGGCATGGCTTGCTGGTGGGCATTGGCGTAGGCCGCCTGAAGCCCTTGAAGACTCTGGTTCTTCAGTCCCTTGTTCTCGATGCCGTTGAACTCGTTACGCGCGCGCTGGAAGAGTTCTTCCGCCTGCTGTTCCGCGCCGGCGATCATGATCTCGTTGACCGCCCACATCTGGTAGGTATAGCCATTGGTCGAGCGCGCACGATCATCGCTGCCGGTGAACAGCGCCAGCGCCTGGCGGTACTGCTCGCGCGCCTCATCGAAGCGCCGCTGCGGAAACAGAAAGCTGGCATAGCTGCGAATCGCGAGCGAGCGGTAAAAGGCATCCGGCGACACATCGATGGCCTTGCGGTAATACTTCTCTGCCGTCAGCACGTCGCCCGACCACGCCAGCGAATAAGCGAGCGTGTTGTACTCGACCGACGTGACCAACTCTGGGATCTGTTCGGCCAGATACGCCGCCAGACTGAGCAGGAACGCCTGCTGCTGGTTGAGCGTGCTCGACGCCGTCTGGTAGTAGATGGGGTTGGTGTTGGCGGCCTCGACGAACAAGCGCGCGTTCTCAAGCTGCGAGTCGGTGATGCGCTGAAGCGTATCCGAAAGCTGGCTGCGCAGCGTACGCTTTTTCTCCTGATGCGCGCTGCGCTGCGAGATGATCAGCGCGATGAACGACAGCAGCACGGCAATGCCGCTGATGATGTTGCTCAAAAAGGCGGCGTTATCCATGGTCTCCCCCAGGGTGGCTGTCGGTGGCTGTTGGCGGTCGGCGTTTGGGTATTGGCGATTGGGTGTTCAAAGACGCGAACGGCGACTACGTCTCTATGATTGAAGCTCCTCCCCGTCTAAGAACGGTAAAGGAGCTTCACCTGGCGCTTATGACACAATCATCAGCACATGATCATCGTCTAAACGCGCCGCGGCATTTCCGGATTGCCAGGATTGAAATGCTTGAGGATGACGAGCGGTTCGGTCGAGCTGTTGTTGGTGATCTGCACGCCCGCGCGCGCGGCCTCGACCGTGACGAAGAACTCGTCCTCGGTCATCTCGCCGTAGCGGATCATGGCGGGCGCGCTGATGGCGTGTGTACCGAAGCGGCCGTAGCCCTGCAAGGTGATGCAGCCATAGGCCGCCGCGTCCTTGACTGTGACCGTGCGACCGGGCAGGACGGTCACTTCCTTGGCGCTGAAGAAATCACCGCCATAGACCACCCATTTTTCGTGATAGCCCTTGTCTTTGGCGTCGGCGGGATCGCCGATGTCATGCGGCGCAGTGAAGTGATGCGCGGCGAAGTCCGCATCGACGTTCGCTTCCCAATCGAGCAGCGACATCAGGAAGTCGAGGTCATGATGTTTCTCCGGCGGCACATCCTTGACGACCAGATCCCAGCCGACGACCTGCTGGTCGAAGATCAGTGACTGCCACATGCTGAATACGTCGCTGGCGCGCTGCGGCTCGTAGGTGCAGAGCGTGCCCGGCGCGTGCAGTATGCCCGGCGCGACATCCCAGCCGGTGCCGAGGGTCAGGCGGTAGGCTTTCGACATGTTCAGAATCTGGTTGTCGCCTTCGCTCCAGCGGCGCAGGCAGTCAACGACCTGATCTTTGGTCGTGCCCGGCTCGAAGCCGAAGAAGGTGTACGGATACTCGCCGTTGGTCATGTTGTACTGCGGCGGATAATAGTAGGCTTCCGGCTTGCCCAGCTTGCCGACCAGCGCGGCCTTCTCGTCGTCCTGATGCAAATGATGCGGCAGCGGGTACATGTTGTCGAAGAACTTCGAGTACATGACCCAGCCGCCATAGGCGTCAATCGCCTCCTGGCCGATGAAGACCGCCGCCATCATCGTCATGGCGTCGAGCAGCGTGACCTTCTCGCCGCCAACATAGATATAGCTTAGACCTTCGTCATCGGGTGTGCCCGGGCCGTTGTCGGCGCGCACGGTCGAGGAGAACCAGCGTTCGTCGATGCCGCCGCGCTGCGCCCCCGTCGCATACAGATCCGCGGGATGCAAGCGCAGCCGCCGACCGGGGACACAGAAGCTGCGTGGAACCCAGGTCGGCATCAGGCGGACGATACCGCCGCCCTGCTCCAATGCCTGGTTGATTAAAGAGCGTTTTTGCGAGTCGTTCATCGTGAGAGCCTTTAGCAGCTAGGATTTAGTCATGCACCAATTGCGTCCGGCGCAGGCTGTCGGCAATTGGCCTGGCATAGTAAGTGGTGCGCTGAAGATAACGCGGGACAGGGGCTGTGGGCAAGGTTTTTGACGCGCAGCCAGCAGATTGCGTGGGCAATTTGAGTGATCCGATTGTGCCGGCGCGGGACATGAACACATGCCCCGCCTCACCCATCAGGCGGCGGCTGCTGCTGGGCGTGCAGCCCGCCAGAGCCGTGTGCCCGGATGGATAAACAGGTAGTAGAATGCCAGCAAACCGCTGTAGGTGAGCACAATGATGTAGATGATCAGATTCAGGCGCAGTTCTGGCTCGACTGTCAACAGCCGCTGCAGGAAGGGAATGATCAGGACCACATCATAGGCCAGGAAGCCCGCTAACTGCCCACCAGCGTTGTACCAGCCTGGTCGCAGCACCCCGTAAGCGAAATAAGCCGCCGCGCCCAGAAACATCCAGCCATAGATGACGGTTGCATCGGTCGAGATCTGCCAGGGCATGATGCCGGTGTTCTTCAGCACCATCTGCCCGCCGGCGATGATGAGCGCGATCACAAAAACGACGAACGACCAGCGCACCAGCCTGGGCACGGGGCGCGGATCGCGCACCGGGCGACGCAGGCTCCAGATCAGCAGCCCCAATCCGAAAAGAGCGCCCGCAATACAGAGCACCGCGAACGCGGTCAGCTTACTGTTCGTGCTGCGCCCGGCGAGTTGCAAGACGAAGATCGCGATCGGCGTGAAGATGGTGATGTAATCGAGCGCGATGCCCGCAATGCCCGCATCTTCTCTGGACGCGACACACCACAGCGTCGAGGCAACTGCAGCAGCCGCGATGGAGCCAATGAAGATGAACGACATCGCGTTGGTGTAAGGCAGCGGCCACAGTTGGGTGAACGCGCGAATCTGGAAGATATAAGCGGCGGCAAACACGAGCTGGATGATGGCGATCACGCCAAGCAGAGGGCGAGCAAAGCGGATCATGTGGCTGTCTCCGATCCTGACATGTCTGCGCGAAGTGAACAGCGCGTGGCGTCGATCTGTTCCGCCACAGATTACGCTCTCTTAAGTTTATATATGGCGCTGCACGTTTTGGCAACCTATGGAAAACTGAGGCGCGCAGCCTCGGCGATTCCGTGTATCCCTGTAGACGTGTTCAAGACACAGGGTAGTTGGTAGGACAACTCAAACAGGGCTGATCACTTGTGCCGCACACAGCTATTTGGGTTGGGCAGTTCGCAGTTGCAAGGTGCAATGGCGCCTCGTGACAATCAGTTGGCGCCGTTATAATCGGCAATTTCACCAAAACCGGGTTGTTTCTGCTGGAATGAACGACGATTTGCGTTATCATGAAATTACTTTCGCCATGGAAAACTGAAATATCGAAAAACACATTGTTGTTTATTCCCTATTTCCTGCCTAGACTCCCGCGAGAGGACAACTACACATGATGAACCTTGATCCCGATACCGTGACGCGCAATATTGAACCAGGACTGCGGACGTTCTTGACTGAGAAGCTCAACACGCTCGTCAAGTGGGATGTGCTGCGGTTCTTCCATCGCAACCCGTTCGCAGCCGAGACTGCGGCGCAAATTGCGGCTGCGCTGGGGCGTGACCTCGAAAGCGTGGCCGGGGCCACCGCCGGGCTGGCTGAAACCGGTCTGCTGCAAGTGCAGCGCCACCCGAACGCTACAATCTACCTGCTGACAGACGACAACGCCGCCCGCAAGGAGATCGATACTTTCATGCAAGCCTGTGACAATGCGCGCTTTCGCCGCTATGCCATCGCCTTCGTGTTGAACTTCTCGACCGCGAGGAATTGATCGCCTCGTGAATACTACGTCGGTATCCGTTGGCCAATTGCTCATGCTCTATGGCTGGTTTGTCCTCGCAGCGCTCATGCTGATCCTGGGGCTGATCGCCCGTTTTTACGCCCGGTTCTCCGGCGAACGCACCGGCTATCCGTTTCTTCTGATCCCGCTCGGCCTCTACGGCATCGCTGCCGTGCGCTATGCCAGCGTTGATCGCATCGCCGGTGATCCTCTTGGCGACCTGGCCACGGCTTTCGCGGGACTCATATTTCTCATCTTGTGTGTGCGCCTTTACCGGCAGATGGTGCTCCAACGACAGCAGGCCATCGATGAATAGCAGCCTGACCCATCTTCTGAGCGCCGCCGGGCCGCTCGGTATCGCCATCGCTTTGCTCGTCATCGGTTTGCTCAGCAAGCGTATGAACAGCATGAGTCCGGTCTCGAATGGCAAGCCGCTCTACCGCTGGTATTACGTCGCGGCGATGCTTTCAGCCATCAGCGCGGCATCCCGTATTCTCGGCTTGCTCTCCGGCGACCCGATGATCGAATCCGACCGCGCCGAGCTGCTCTGGGTGCTGCTCTATCACGGGCTGCCCGCGCTCGCCGTCACCATCGGCGTCGTCGCCGCCTGGCGCTATTGGAGCTGGCTGCTGGCCGAAAGGAGTTGAGCTTTCGGCGCGAAGACGTTAGCCTTATGCCCGGACGACGCAAGCGCAAAGCGTGCATCTCGAAAGGCGACATCACATCCCCATGATCCAAATCGGCGGCATTCGCATTCAATTGATCAACGACTGCGACATCATGGTCGATCCGGGCGGCGCGTTCGGGCTGGTGCCGCGCGCGCTCTGGAGTCCACTGCTGCCGCCCGACGAAGATCATCTTGTGCCGATGGTGCAGAACTGCGTCCTGATCCAGACCGGCGGCATGAACATCCTCGCCGATACCGGCTACGGCACGAAGCTTAACGCCAAGCAGATCGCCTTCATGAAGCTCAAGCGCCCGCGCGGCGGCCTGCTCGATGGCCTGGCGCGGCTCGGCCTGCGCGCCGAGGACATCCACCTCGTCATCAACACGCACCTGCATAACGATCACTGCGGCGGCAACACCTATTTCGATGCCGACGGGCGCGTGCAGCCAACCTTCCCCAACGCGCGGCACGTCGTCCAGCGGCGCGAATACGAAGATGCCACGCACCCGAACGAACGCACCCGCGCCACTTACATCCAGGAGAATCAAGTCCCCTTGCTGGAAAATGGTCAGCTCCAACTGCTCGACGGCGACACCGATCTCGCGCCGGGTGTGCGCGGCGTCGTCACACCAGGGCACACGCCCGGCCACATGAGTGTGCTCATCGAGAACCACGGCGAGCACGCCATGTTCGTCTGCGATCTCGCCAGCTATGCGATTCACTTCGAACGCCTCGGCTGGATGACCGGCTACGATGTCGAGCCGCTGATCACGCTGGAGACCAAGCGCATCTGGCAGCGCTGGGCGCTGGAGACCCACGCCTTACTCATCTTCCCGCACGATTCGCAGCGCAGCGCCGGGCACTACGAACAGGCCGAAGATGGCAAAGCGCGCGTCGTCAAGCTCGACGAGCCGTTCGCCTGAACACTATGAATTCAGACGACACGGGTGCCCCTGTCGGGCTTGAATGGCCCCGTTTAACCAGTAGGGTTGGCACGCTGTTCGCCGACGGGTCAACCCGTCGGCTAAATCCAATCGAGCATACTAAAGATGCTTCGGCGCACTGCTTTTGTGTATTGCGTACCTTGCGAGCACCTTTAGCGTGCTTGATGCTGCTTAGCCGACCGATTGATCGGTCGGCGACAATAACACTCTGCCAAGCTGCTAGCTGAGCCACACCTACTATCACCTGTAAATGTTATGAGCGACCAGAACATCCGCACCGAGCACCGAGTACCGAGCACCGAGCACCAGAGAATTCGTCTCCCCTACTGGTTCGACATCGTGTTTGTCGCAGCGCTGGCGCTGTATGCCTTCCTTGGCATCACGCTCGTCCCCTTCCACGGCGACGAAGCGATGCAGATTTACATGAGCGGCGACTACGCCACCGTCTTTCTCGAAGGCAGCGCGGCCAGCCTCGCTAACCAGGGGCCGTATTACATCGACAGCGACGCACAACTGCGCATCCTCAACGGCACGATCAACCGCCAGACCATCGGCCTCGCCTGGTACACGGCAGGCTATACTCGCGCCGATCTGCCGCCTGCGCCCGGTTGGGACTGGGGCTTGAGCTACGACAATGACGTTGCCACCGGCCACCGTCCGACCGAGCATCAGCTTGTGGTCGCGCGCATCCCTTCAGCGCTGCTGCTGGCGGGCAGCGTGGCTGTCATGTTCGCGCTGGCGCAGCGCGTCGGCGGGCGCGTGGTCGCTTACGGCGCGACTGCACTCTACACGCTCAATCCGGTCGTGCTCGTCAATGGCCGCCGCGCCATGCAAGAGGGCGCGCTCCTCTTCTTCGGCCTGCTGGCGGTTTACGCAGCCTGCCTCATCGTGCAGCACATGCGCGCTGCTGACACCCATCCGCGCAGCGCCGCCGGTCAATTCTGGCGCTGGGCACTGCTGGCACTTGCCTGCGGGCTGACGCTGGCGAGCAAGCACAGCGGCGTCGTCTTCGTCGCGGCGACGCTGGGCTGGGTCTTCATCGGCGGCATCCTGCGCGCCTGGGCTGGCCGAGGACGCCTGCGCCGGATCGCGCTGCACGTGCTCCAGACGGCGCTCGCCGGGCTGGCGGCAGTCGGGCTGTTCGTCGCGCTTTCGCCCGCCCTCTGGAACGACCCGCTCGCACGTTTCGGCGATCTGCTGGCGGCGCGCGCGGAACTGATCGACATCCAGGTCACGGCCTACCCGACCGCGCCCATGTCTCTGGACGAACGCATCAGCGCCATTCTGACGCAGCCGTTCATGACACCCACGGCGCACTTCGAGGCCGATGCGTTCGACGTGCCACCGATGCAGGCCGAGATCGCGCGCTACATGGCGTCGCCCTTGAGCGGCGTCCAATTTGGCATCGCGGGCGCAGCGCTGGAATTCCTCAGCCTGATCGGCATCATCGGGCTGGTTTTCTGGCTGCTGCGGCGCGGACGTGCGCGCGCGACTGCCGCCGGGCTGCTCGTCTGGCTGGCGGTGACGGTCGCGAGCCTGCTGGCGAATCCGCTGCCCTGGCAGCGCTACTACCTGTCGCTGATCCCGGTCGTGTCGCTGCTGGCTGTGATCGGCGGGCTGTGGCTGCTGCGGCGGCTGGGCGCAAATGTCTATGTTGAGCCAGCGGGTTCTGATCCAGAATAGAGAGTGTGGCCCTGGTGCCACGCTGATCATGCAGTTGAGGAGACGTTCTCATGCGCTCTATCGTCGTCCTTGCCGTTCTCGTTCTCGCTGTGCTGGCGGCCTGCACGGGTCAAGCTGCGCCGACTGCGACACCCGCTGTGCCCACCGACCTACCGACGCTTACCCCGCCGCCGCTGGATACGCCGAATGCAGGCTCGACCGCTGTCCCGGCGCCCGATGATTTCGGCGAACCGACTGCGCAGGTGAATGAGAGCGTCGCCACGCTCGAGGCGGAAGCCGGTCGCCTGCTGAACGTCCCTGTCCCGGGAACCATGAGCTTCCCCGAAGTGACGCCGGATGTCGAAGCGACGGCGGGACTCACGTCGTCGCTCATCCAGCTGGAGTATGTCCAGACCGGCGGCGCGGGCAATGCCATGCTTAGCATCATCCTGCAGCCGGATGGCACGCTCACCCGCGATGGCGTGGTGGGAACGATCCCGCTGTCTGAAGTTCAGGCTGTGCTCGATGCGCTGGATAAGGTGCGCTTCTTCGACGTGATCGGAACGTTTGACGGGCCGAACAGCCCCGCCGGAAGTTACCGGTTCGAGCTTTCGGTCGAAACAGAGACTCAGAGCCGCTTGATCAGCGCCTCCGAAGCCTATACGCCGCCGGAGCTTCAGGCGCTTTTCTTCGCCATCAGCCAGCTTGGCGTGGAGCCGTTCTCGTTCGAGCAATAGCGATTGTGCGCGGGGTGAGCTTGCACGACTTGCCCCGCTCATCGATCAAATCAGCAGCGGCAGCAGCCCTTCCAGACTCCCGACCAGCGCGTGATGCGCCGGCGACTGTGCCGCCAGCGCCTCGGCCCGCTCGCCCCGGCAGACGTGTGCCGTCCACATGCCGAGGCTGCGCGCGGCCTCGATGACCTCGACAGTATCCTCGACGATCAGGCACGACGATGGCTCGACGCCAGAGAGCGCACTGATGGCGCGGAAGAAATGCTCATCTTTGATGAAATGTCCGGCCAGATCCGCGCCAAACAGCGGCAGCCTGAAATAGTCGTGTACCCCGCCGGCGCGCAGCGATCCGCGCACCTGCCCGCTGAGCGCGTTGCTGCACGTGCCCAGCCGATAGCCCGCCGCCGCCAACGCCCGGATCACTGGCGCAGCGTCCGGGTAGAGCGCATCACCGCCACGGCTCGTCGCCTGCTCGCCGCGCTCGCGCGTCAAAGCGAGCAGCTCCTCGTGAGTGGGTTCCGGCGTGCCTGTCACCCGGAACAGGGCGCGCGTCGTGCGGAACTCGCCCTCCCACATCTGCGCAATGCCATCATCCGCGCCGAGATCAAGATCGGCATAATAGCTGTCGAAATCTGCGAAGATGCGCAGGTTCGCCTCGCGCCAGACCCGCGCATCGCCGCCGTAGCGTTCGGCCATAAACGCGCCCAGGCCGCTGGCATAATGAAAGGGATTGCGTTCACGATGGACGATCGTGCCATGGGCGTCAAAAAAGATGTGACGGATGCGCGCTTTGGGATATGACGAAGTCTGTGAGGTTGTGGAGCCTGGTTCAGACACACGGTTCTCCAACCAATCCGATCGGGTTTTCAGATGGTGATTGTAAGGGCAGAGGCGATCTTGCGATAGGCGCAGGTCAGGAGCGGTCGATCGCACCCAATTCGTGCCGAGTATCCCGGTTTCGCCACAGCGGCGGAGATATCCAGCGTCACCGCCAGGATTGAGCGCGCCCGATGTTCAAATCAGCCGAGCTGATTCTGCCTGTCCACCAGCAGCGCGGCGAACGCCAGGCCTTCGACGGCGGCGACCGCCAGCGCCGCCCCCGCCGCGCCCGCGCGCCCGATCAGCCAGGTGCTCAAGACAAGCTGAGCCAGAACTGCCGCGCCGTTGACGAGATTTACCCAGGCTTCGCGCCCGCGTGCATACCAGTAGAGCGTGCGCGCACCGCGCAGCAGGCTGAAGACGAGCGCCAGGCCGAGCCATTGCAGCGCCGGGACGGCAGGCGCAAACCCCGCGCCGAAGACGACGCCGATCAGCAGCGGGGCGAGCAGCGCCAGCGCCGCGCCTGCCAGCACGCCATAGGCGCCCAGACCGAGCAGCGCCCGCCGAAACGTCCCCCGCAAGCGCTGACCATCAGCAGCCAGCGCGCTCAACGCCGGGAAGAGCGCGCCGAAGAAAGCATTTGGCAGCAGGCGCGCCGCCTCACCGAAGCGATTCGCCGCCGCGAAATAGCCCGCCGCGCCCGCCCCGGCAATCGATTCGAGCAGGATGAAGCTCAGGCGCATCTGTAGGGCGACGAAGACCGCCGCCAGCCCGAAGTGGCCGCTCGCACGCAGGAGCGGCAGCAGCGCGACACGCTGCCGTCCCGGCGGTGCGTAATAGCGCCGGCGGTAGACCGCCCAGGCAGCAGCCAGCTGTCCCGCCGAGGTGGCCGTGTTGATCAGGAAGACGAGCAGCAGCTTTGCGCTCAGGTCGTCCGTGGTCTGCGCTGCCAGTGCCAGCGCCGTCAGGGGAAGTTGCGCCGCCACCATGCCGATGTTGAGCCACGGGATCGGGCGCATGTCGCCGCGGGCGCGGAAGACCGCCGTGTAGGTGCTGAACAGCGGCTGGATCAGCACCAGCGGTGCGCTGATCTGCAAGCCAACGGCCGTCAGCGGATCGGCGCTCAACAGCGGCGCGGCGATCAGCAGCAGCAGCGCCGCACCGCTGCCCATGATCTGGCGGGCGCGGACGGCGGCATGGACGAGAGCGCCCGTGCGGGTGGCATCGCGTGCAATTTCGCGTGTGATCAGCGTGCCCAGGCCAAACTCGGCGATCAACGCCAGCGGCATCACCCACGCCAGGGCCACGCCATAGATGCCCAGCCCTTCCGCGCCCAACGCCCGCCCGATGAGCGCAGCCAGCAGAAACGACAGGCCCGCTGTGCCGACGTTGCTTACGGCGAGAGTGATCGTCTGGGTAGAGAGGCGTTGCTTCAGCACACGAATTCAGCCGCCCTCGTCGTCGCCGCCGAACAGCTTGAGCCATTCATCGATCTCGGCGGACGACAAGCGCACGTCGGGGGCGTCGCCCTGGCTGCGGTCAGCGCGGCGCTGGCGCTCGGCGGTATTACGCAGCATCGGCACAAACTCGCGGCTCTTGAGCACGCGCATCCGCCGCTGGCGCGCGGCATCCAGCACCTCGTTGTCATTCGAGATGACTGTCCACTGCCCCGGATCGCGAACGGCCTTGATGCGCTCCTTCATGATCGCGTCGGCATTGGTGCGCGGCGAGGCGAACACGACCTCGACTTTGCCGGTAGACATGCGCGATTTGCCGCCCGACAGGCCGTGATCGAAGACGACGACCACCCGCTTGCCGGTGCGCGCGGTGAAGCCGATCAGTTTTTGCACCAGCCGGGCTTCATCGTCGGGATCGCTGAGCGAAAGGTCGGGAAGCTGGCCGATCAGGTTGTGGCCGTCGATTAAGTAAGCCATGTTAAGGCTCAGCCGCCGTGCTAAACCGGTAAGATGAATCTGGCGAGGCCAGGAAAGCATGAGTCATCGCCGCCAATAATGAAATTGTAACGCGAACGTATGAAGCATCCATGAAAAACGGACAACTTGGCTGGCGCTTGCCTGTCATTCTCATCGCGCTGATCGCCCTGCTCGTCGGCTACTACTGGCTGCACAAGCCAATTGCGCCGGAGATGCTGATCCACCTGCTCGGCGCGGCGCTCGATGGCGTCACTGTCAGCCTGCTCTTCGCTATCGGCGGCGGGTTAGGCCTGGCGCTGCTGCGGCGGCTGCATCTGATCGACGCGCTCGATCTGACCGCGCCGGAGCGGTTGAGCATTGCCGCCCTGCTCGGCGTCGGCCTGATCGCGCTCTATGGCCTCGCTCTCGGCCTGATCGGTATCTTCAACACCGGTGCGATCTGGGGCGGGCTGCTGATTAGCGCCATTCTGACGCGCCGCTCATGCTTCCGCTGGATCGGCGAGGTCATCGCCGGGCTGCGCGGCCTGCGCCCGGAGGGCAAATTCGCGCGCTTCCTGATGTGGATCACGCTCGCGCTGCTGCTGATGGCACTCCTGATTGCCATCGCGCCGCCCTTTTCCTGGGATAGCCTCGTCTATCATCTCGTCGGGCCGCAGCGCTATCTGGAAGCCGGGCGTATGATCGCGCACGACGATAACTTCTACCTGGGAATGCCTAAGAACGGTGAGATGTTGTTCACCGTGACGATGAGCCTGTTCGGGCGGGATGCCAGCGCCGCCATCGTCCATGTGGTCTTCACGGTGTTCGCACTGGTGCTGACCGCCGCGCTCGCGCGCCGCCAGACGGATGAAACCGCCGCCTGGCTGGCCGCGACGCTGGTGATCGCCTCGTATAACGTCTGGGAACTGGCCGGGTGGTCGTATGTCGATCTGGCGCTCACTGCCTACGGCGTGGCCGTCTACGTGCTGCTCATGCGCTGGCGCGAACAGCCGGATCGGCGCGTGCTGATGCTGGCTGGCACGCTGATCGGCCTGGCGGTGGGTGTCAAATACACGGCGGTCTTCATCGCCCTTGGCGCAGGCGTGCTCATCTTCGTCAGCGCGCCGCGCCGCGTCATCGCCAACGGATTGGCCGTTGGCATCCCGGCGCTGCTCCTGTTCGCGCCCTGGATGGTGCGCGGCGTGCTGCTCTACCAGAACCCACTCTACCCGATGCTCGGCTTCGGCCTGAATTGGGATGCAGCCCGCAGCGCCGCCTTCGTGCGCGCCGGCGTGGGCGATTTCAGCAAGGGACTGATCTGGGAATACGCGCTGCTGCCGATCACCGCGACAATCCTGGGGCGCAATCAAGGGGAGTTCGTCTCCTTCACGCACGGCCCGTTCCTGCTGACGCTGCCGCTGCTGCTGCCGCTGGTGTGGCGCTGGCTGAATGACGCCGCACAGCGATACGCCTGGGGGCTGACAGCCATGGCCTTGCCGATGTGGGCGCTGTGGGCATACATGGGCGGCACGCAGGGCATCGGCGCGCAAACCCGGCTGGCCATCGCCGTGCTGCCCCTGGCGGCTGCGCTCGGCGCGCTCGGCTACTATGGGCTGACACGCACGCCGCGCAAGCCGATCAACCTGGCATTCATCGTCCAGGCCGCCATTCTGATCACGACCCTGCTCGCAGCCAACGAGATCGCGGGTACCACGATTGCCCGGCGACCTATCCCCTGGCTGACAGGCAGTATCACGACGGATGACTATCTCTCGACCAATCTCGGCATCTATAAGGATGCGCTGGATCACCTGGCGACGCTGCCGGAGGGATCGCGCGTGCGGATGCTCTGGGATCTGCGCACGTATCGCTGCCCGGCACAGATCGAATGTGTGCCGGACATTTTGCTGGATGCGTGGAGTCGCCCCTTGCAAAGCGGCCTGACTCCCGACGAGATCATGCTCCTGTGGCAGGCGCAGGGAGATGATTACCTGCTGGTTTACGGGGATGGCTTCCGCTTCTTCACCTACATCGATACGTGGTTCACGGAGGACAACCTCACCTTCCCGGCGGCGCTGCGCAAACACCTGCGTCTCGTCTGGCACGATTCGACCGGTTTGTACCGACTTTATACCTGGTTGGGGTCGTGATTGCGGTCTATCACCAGCCCTTAAGGTTGCGCGATATACGAGTACGCCTACAATGAAATATGATAGCTTGCAACTTTTGTGAGCGATTCCCGTACTCGTGATAGCGCATGATCATACACATACAAAGGAAGCGAATTATGAGGATGTTTCGTTTTGCGGTCGTCTTGATGGTGCTCGCGCTCATCGCCGCCATTGTGCCCGCGACTCTGGCACAGGACACCAGTCTGGGCCTGAGCGAAGGCGACGCCACGCTGTTGGAGACTGCAATAACCAACAGCAGTCAGTATTCCCAACTTTCCTTTGACTACACTGGCGATTTCAATATCACCGGCATTCCGGACAGCAGCGACGTAAGTGTTAGCTTCACCGGCAGCGGTGCGGTCAATGGTGAAGCGGAAGCATTCGAGTTGACGATTTCTGGCCAGGCGACCGCGGAAGGTCAGACCAGCCCGTTCGAGCTTGAACTGCGTGTGATCGGCGACATGTTCTACATCAACCTCGGCCCGGCATTTGGCGGCTGGCTCGGCGGCAATGTTAACGAGATGATGGATCTGTCGTCCGCGATGGGTGGCGATTTGCTGCCGGTCGATCCTTCGACGTTGCAAGACCCGGAGGCTATGAACGAAGCCATGGGTCAATTGATGGAAATGCCAGGCATGATGGAAGGGTTGACAGCCCTTTCGACGCTCGACCCGGCTGATTTCATCAGCCAGAGCCGCGCAGATGCCGCTGGACTGGCCGAGTTCAGCACCACACTCAGCTTTGGCGACCTGATGGCCACGAGCGAAATGCAGCAGTTCATGACCGCTATGGCCCAGGCGGCGGCGTCTCAGGATAGCAGCAGCATGGAAGGTTTCGACCCGGCGATGCTGCCGATGATTGCCCAACTGCTCAGCGACAGCACGCTCACTGTGGTGCAGAAGGTCGACCCGGCAACCGAGTTGATCGCAGGCGCGGGACTCAACCTCGCCATGAACCTCGACCCGGCGGTCATAGGTGAGACCGGCACACCCATCGTGGTCGGCCTGACGACCGACATTGACATTAGTGGCTATGGCGAAGCGGTCGATATCGTCGCGCCGGAGAGCTACCAGGACATCGCCGAGATGATGAACGCGATGAGCAGCTAGCTGCAAAACGCGCGAAAGATGTATCATAGAAGGGCTGGCGGCCTACGCCGGCCCTTTTTTATTGGATGGTCCTGGTCATCATGCTGCGCTGGTTCTTCTTGATCGCATCGATGTTGGTGTCGCTGGCCGCGCTCCCGGAGTCGAGACCGGCGGCGCAGCTTGCCACGCAGTCACCACCCCCCTTGCAGGCCGAGACGCCGATTGTCCTGACGATGATGGCCGGCGAAACAATCGTCTTGAGCTACCGGGCACAGGGCAGCCAGTTGATCACCGTCAGCGCCAAGAGCCTGGAAGCGCCGGGCGTCCTCGACCCGGTGCTGGAAGTCCTGGATGCGAATGACAGGCGGCTGGCGATCAACGACGACCGCAACCTCACCTACGGCGATCTGGCGGAGACGGATGCCGTAATCCCGGATCTGCTGCTGCCGGAAGCGGCGGTCTATTTCGTCCAGGTGCGCACCTTCACCGGCGCGGGCACCGGGCGGCTGCAACTGGCGCTGACCGCCGCGCCGCCACCACCATCAGCCCAGGCCCAGCCTGCCGACGCGCTCACGCGCGTGTTGGTCAGCGTTCCTGAATACGGCGTGGCTGAATATGCCGTCCAGGCCTACACCGGGCAGCGGCTGAGCCTGGGCGCGCTGGCGCACACCGAGGGCTTCGACACCATCCTCGAACTGCTCAGCCCACAGCAAGACATCGTCGCCGAGAACGACGACCACCCCGATAGTGAGCTGGGCCTGGGCGAGCGCGACTCCTTTATCGGCGGCATCGACATCCCCGAAACCGGCATCTATATCGCGCGGGTGCGGGGCTATGGCGGCGCGGGCGGCGAAGTCGAACTGATCATCGAGCGCGAACAGATCGAGCCGGTCTTTACCCCGCCGTCCCTGCGCGATCCCATCATCGCCGAAGATAAAGTCGAGATTGGCGATGTTTTCGAGCAGACCTTCAACGCCGCTGCGGGCGATCTCGTCACGCTGATCGTTGAGCCACAGACCATCGAGCTTGACCCGCGCATCGCCGTCGTCGATTTCTATGACCGCGTGATCGAAACGGGCGAGCGCATCGAGGGCAACAGCAATCTGCCTGCGCGCATCGAGCGCCTGCTGATCGAGACGACTGGCGAATACACCGCCCAGGTGCGCAGTTACCTGGACACCGCGGGCGCATTCAGACTGTCGATTCTGCACGAGGCGCGCAGTGTGCCGTTCCACGAGCCGACGGCCACGACGGCGAGCGGCGAACTGATCACGCCAGGGCAGACCTACCGCCAGACGTTCGCCGCGCAAGCGGGCGATTACGTGACGGTGGAAGTCCGCAGCCAGACCATCGGCTTTGATCCGCGCCTGCGCTTGATCGCACCGGACGGCGACGTATTGGCCGCCAATGACGATCACGGCTCGTCCGATCCGACGCTGGGGCTGCTCGACGCGCGCATCCACCTTTACCCGATCACCGTTGATAGCATGTACACCCTCGAGATCGACGCTTATGACGCAACGCCGGGCCTGTTCGAGGTGACGATCCGCAGCCTGCGCTGAGGTCATGCCGGCGGGCTGGAGTTTCGGGCGGGCGCATCATGATGCGCCCCTGCACGTGTCTAGACGACGACGATGAAGCAGCAGCGGTGTCCAAATTTCGGATGCACAGGCCTTGACCCGCCCTGCTCACTGTGCTACCATATCGACACTGAAATGTACCTGTAGCTCAGCGGATAGAGCGCTTGCCTACGGAGCAAGATGTCGGGGGTTCGAATCCCTCCAGGTACGCCAACGAGACAAAAAAGAACCAGCGGTGAGTTGCCGCTGGTTTTTTGTTGGCGTGAGGCGCGGATGCGCAGCGACGCGTCCGCCAGTGCGCTAGAGGCGTTTCTCCATGTAGTAGCAGGTGGGTTCTGGGAAACCGGCGTGGGCTTCGGCGCGGATGACCCGGTAGCCCAGGCGCTCGAAGAACGCCTGATTGCCCGGCAGTTGCAGGCGGACGCCGAGCTGCACGGACGGCAGGCCGAGCGTACGCGCGCGGGCTTCGACTCGTTCAACCAGCCGCTGACCAATGCCACGGCCACGATAGACCGGCAGGACGGCCAGCCGCCCCAGGTACATATGCGTCTCGTGAGGCTGGTAGACGACGCCAGCGACTGGCACGTCGCCGATAAACGCCAGCAGGCCGCCGCCATGCGCCAGCTTGGCCGCGATGGTCTCCGGCGTCTCAGTGTGCGCGCCGGACGGCGGAACGAGTACATCGTGATAGCTGGCGAAGGCGGCATGGATGATCGCGCACAGCATCGGCGCAGCCTGTGCGCTCGCATCTACGATTCGTAGATTGTCCACAGGTATCACCCAAAATGCTGGCGGATGTAGTTCGCCACGTATTCGCCCAGTTTGCGATGTTCGCTCGCCTGCCAGTGAATGCCTTCGCCTGGGCTGCTGGCAACGATCTCGCCCGCGTCGATGAGACGGCAGCCGATTTCCTCAGCCACCGCCCGGTAGTGCGCTGCCAGCTTGAACGACTTCTCATATCCACCGGCAAACATCTCTTCAAAGCGGGTACCCTCAAGCGGCGCCAGCGGCGGCGGGCAGATCAGGATCACCGCTGGCGGCGCGCCGTCGATGCCGGTGTCGCTGGCGCGGGCGATCTCTGCCAGCGCCTGTGCGCCGAGGGCAATATCCGACGGCGGCAGGTCGAAGCGCTTTTTGAGATCGTTGGTGCCGAGCATGATGATCAGGATGTCGAGCGGCTTGTGCGTGATCAGGCAGGGCAGCAGGTAATCTTTGCCGCAGCGCCCCGGCTCTAGACGGTCGTCGTGGACGGTGGTGCGCCCGTTCAAGCCTTCCTCGATCACCCACCAGCCACTGCCGAGGCTGTCACGCAGGACGCCCGGCCAGCGCGTGTGGATATCGTAGCGGCTGCTCGTTTCGGGTGAGTAACCCCAGGTATTAGAATCGCCAAAGCAAACGATGGTTTTCATGACGTGAAGTCCAATCAAGTCAACGCCATGACAATGTTAGCGAGAAAAGGGAAAGAAACAAAAACAGTGCCGTTTGCAATCGCGGCACTGTATCGAAGTTGAGGTATGCGGGAAAACGCTATTGCGTAAGCTGCTCCTGCTCGATAACCGAGCGCAGGTATTCCCAGGCTTTTTCCTCGCTGTCCAGAAAAACGATCCGGTCAAAACTTGCGAGTTTGGCGACGACGTTGGAGATGGTCTTGACCAACATGTTGGCACCGATGATGACCATCTGACCGGCCTTCGGGTGAGAAAAACTGGAGTTGGCGCGCGCGCGCATAATGCCCTGCGGCAGCGAGCGGGTGCGCGTCATATCTATCAGGGAGTGAACGCGAAACGCCGATTGTTCGTAGACTTTGTTCGCCTGCTGGACGAGATCCAGCATTTGATCAATTGTCCAGGGATCAGTCGCAATGTAGTGAAGAACGCGCCCGTTTTCCTCAATTTCCATTCGTGCTGGCATATCACACCTCAACCATCCTGCTAGTACAAATTCCGATTGTGTCTCCCAAATTCAATCCTAGCATAAACCTCTTTCGCAATATTTCGCAATAAGAATCCGCGTGAATAATTTGTGAAAGTCGGACGCCGTAAATCGGCACTACGTCCGCGGGCTACTAGTTTCAAAAATGGACAACACATCCTCACGTCTTGATTTACGATGATCACGATTGTACTTGATCATCCACTGTAACGATGCTGGACGTTTGGCTGGTTGTATACCCCGCGAATGCCGATTGTCATGCATCGGTTAACGTTCAGCTATCAAGTATTTCCTGGCCGTGGCGAAACCCTGGTCGAGCGCTGTCGAATGATCCTTGATCAGGACGATCTCGTTATCGCCGTGCGGAAGCGGAATGGTGACAGCGGAGAGCGTCTTTGTTTTCGGATAGAAATGGATGGTGCTTCTGCCAGGCAGCGCAGTCACCAGATTCGCAACCAACGTGATCAGCGGATCGTCGAAATCGACGGCGACCAGCGCCAACTGCCCATCCTTCTTGTAGCGGCCCATGATGTACAGGCTGGCGCGCGTGGCGTTTGGCAAGTTGCTAAGGGTCATCGCCGCCTGATACGCTTGCACGACGACGCCCTGACGTTTGCCGCGCGGATCCAGATCGCGCCAGGCGGTGAACAGGGTCGGCAAAAAGACGAAGTCGAGCGCCTGATCGACCGTGACATTATAGACAGGGCTGCGCGTAAGTAACGGCCTGCCAGTCGCGTCTTCCCGTTCGATCATCGTCATAAAACACAGGTTGCGCCACTCCGGGTCGGGGAGCTGCGCGACCCCCCAGGCGGATACGCCCTCCTGGTTCGCGGCTGGGCCAAGGCGCATTTCCAGTCCATAAATGTCAGCAGCAGCGCTCGTAACAGAAGCATAACTATCACTGTTGGGGATCACGTAATATCGGATTTCGTGCCCCTTGGCTTCTAGCTGTCTGGCGGCGCTCTCAACTGCATCCATCACCGCCTGTTCCATATGCTTTTCCTCTAACGATTATCCGCAAATGATGGCAGGATTTTAACGACAAAAACTAACCGGGGCAATCATTCCAGGCAATAATGGGCGCATTGAACGGGGCAGAATTCGGCGGTAGTCAGAAAGCCAGCACTGCCCACAAACACTCTTGCCGGTCGTCTTTGCACCCAACTGCATGTGACCTGTTGGTTGTGCATCGAGGGGTTGAGTCGAGGCGAGAGGGATGAAGTGAAAGCGAATTGCCTGCCAAAAACGCGCCACAAAAGCCGACTGCGCGCACCAATACTCTAAATATTCGAATATGTAATAACTCAATTAACGGAATGCGTAAAGAATAAATAGTGTAATTGACTTAGGAACGGGTTCGATTTACTCTATCTCATGAGACGTTTCGTTATATTTATCACAAATCAAGTTTTTGTTTGTTCAAATTTCTAAGAATGTAAACTAAGTGCAGGGGACTTAGAGGTGTACACGTCTTCTGTAACCACCCACAATCGTGAGCATAGCCAGGAGCAGCGAGAAATCGTTACGCAGGAGGCGCAGCGCGCTCAACCACAATTGAGCGGCGATAGTATGATCATCAGGCAGGCCGTAAGCGAAATCGTGGACGAGCTTCGCGCCCGTGTGTGTGCATACATGCCACCCTCGGCTTTTCGCGACTACTATTTGTGGGGACTTGATCCGAACAACATCTATCACGAGGCCTGGCTGCAATTGACCGGCGTCAAGCAAACGGTGCAATTCGCTGCTCGGGTGATGGGCACAAAGTTTGACGAGCGCCTGTTCATCCAACTGGCACGTTTCGTTGCCCCGATGAATCTGTATCTCACTTTCGAGGTCATTTCGGACAATCTGGCACTCGGCCTGGCTGAGCATCTGCCGCACGACTCGACCTTTTTCTTGCGCGCGCATCTGATGCACGACTTCAATGTTGCCACCTGCAGAAGCTTGAAAGGCAATCACGGGGACGCCTACGAGATCCTTTCGGCCAATGAAACCATCGCTGGCCGGATCTCGACGTTCCATCAGAGCCTCAGTCCGCTCAAACACGCGGCGCTGGCCCAGGCTTACATCAACCACAGCCGCTACGTGCCCATGGACGATCTTGAATATTCGCTCTATCCCCTCCTGGTCGCCAATTATCAGGCTGCGCTCGACTTATCACAGCACTCGGAGGCGCTGCTGACCGGGGAAATCGTTCGCCGGGGTCTCTATCGTCGCTATCAGGCAGCCGACCGCGTGCTGATCGACAGCAGCTTGAGCATGGGACAGCTCGTCAACGTGAGCGCCTACGCCATTCTAATTATGCCGGTGGTCGCCTACTATCTCGAAGGGGTGGCCTCTGCCAATGGCCTGCGGGATGACCTGCCGCGCATCGTTCAGGACGGGTCGCTGCTGAAGGCGCTCTATCATGCGGCGCTGCTGATCCGGGTCCTCAACGATCTGGGTACGGGTTTGATCAAGCAAGAGGCGAATGAGCGTGCATACATGCTCCGAAAGCTCTACGCCCATTCGCGCGAACTGGGGTCAAATTCGTTGACAGACTTTCTCCGTGATGTGAGCGATGAGTATGGCGCACGGCTGACGCGGATTGCCAAAGATGTCAAGCACGGTGAGTTCAATCTCGCGCTGTATAACCTGCGCAACGGCAATCCTTTCGACTACAGCTTCGGCGTGTTTGGCGAACGGCTGGAGTATTTCTCGCTGCTTTATCGAGCGAAATATGCGCGGATGCAACAGCATCTCGAGACCGTTTCGCAGCGACTGGGCGACAGCACACTCAGCGACCTGATCGAGCGCGCAGTGATCTTCCACGAACACCTCTACGATCATGTCTACACGCAGCAGCAAGGTGAATACGCCATCTAGCGCAAGCGCAGATCGCTAGCTTTACCCCGTCTTCATGCTCATCCCTTCGTCCCTTCCCCATCGTTATCGGGGTAGAGGCGAAGGGATGAGACATATTTAGCCACAGCGCTTCCGTCTCACCTATTACGTCCGTCTTCAGCGCGTGAAAGCCATCCTTGACCTCGCACTCGATAGTCCATGCAAATACGTCCGCAGCGCCGCATGAGCGAGAAGATCCGCGTTCGCACACAAGATTCACCACGCCGCGCTTTGAGCGCGCGCCTGACCTCAAGCGGCGATTTTTGAATATTGATAGCAGAATCCAGTAGATTGGTTACAATAACTGCCCTCATGTTAAAAGTTTTGGCTAAATTACGTCATGCGCCCTCTCACTACAGGGCACATACTTATCGTTGTTCGCTCTTCCATGGAAACCCGGTCTGCTTATGTCCGTCAATACAGACTCGCCAACCGGCGGCAATATTTTCGTCACAACTGCTGATCTGAACGCGCGCCGCGCCGCGCCAAAGCTCTCTCCGCTCGCCGCGCTCGTGGCGAATGGGGCGATCAAGCGCGCTATCGGCCTCATCTATTTCATCGTGGTTGTGCTCCTCTGGGAACCGCTCATGGCGGTGTTCCGCAAGCCGGAACTGCTGGCGCGCGGCGCGTGGCTCTCGCCCTTAGTGGAAAGCCTGCTCCTGGCGGTGGTGCTCTGCCTACCCTTGATTGTCATCGCGCTGGCCGCCGGGCTGCGCAGCCAGGCACGCACCGGCACGCCGTTCTATCGCGACACCGAATTCGTTCGCAACGCTGGCGAGATCATCCTGCTATTCCTGATCCTCCAGGCAAGCGCGACACTCCTCAGCAACCTGCAATCCAACCTGACGCAAAGCGGCCTGGTGATCGATTTCAACGTCATCTCGCGCCACTTTGGCGTCGAACTCACCGAGGGGCCAGACCCGCGTGCGCCGCTCGCCTTCCTCAGCCAGGTACCGATATTTGGCGAGAGTCTATCCCAGATACCGGCGCTTCAGCCGGAAACTGTATTGCGCGCGCTGGCGGTCGGCTTCATCAACACACTGCGCGTCTCGGTGCTGGCGCTGATCGCGACGACGTTCCTGGGTATCCTCGTCGGCGTCGGTTTGCTCTCGCGCAACTGGCTGCTGCGCAACGTTGCCAACATCTACACCGAGGTTTTCCGCAATACACCGCTGCTGGTGCAGTTATTCTTCCTCTACAACGGCGTCATCAAGCTGCTGCCGCCGCGCCCGCGAGACGCGGTGACCATCGTGCCCGACGCCGTTTACGTCAGCGGTCGCGGCTTCTATTACCCTGCGCTCGTCAGCCACGACTCGGCGTCGATCTTCTGGATCATCTTCTTGATCGGCGTGGCCATCGCGCTGGCGCTCTGGCGCTGGCGAGTGCATCTCCACGAGCAAACCGGCGAGGCGGCGAACGCCCTGCTCTACATCCTGGCGTCTATCATCGGGTTCGGCGCGCTCGGCTTGATCGTGGCGTCGCTCAGCGGCGGTTTTCCCTTCGCGCTCGATCACCCGCAGGTCGGAAATTTCAACTTCACGGGTGGCACAAGCTTCTCTGCCGAATATCTGACGCTCTTCCTGGGGCTGACGCTGTACACAGCGGCTTTCATCGCCGACATTGTCCGCGCCGGTATTCAAAGCGTTCACAAGGGACAGATCGAGGCATCACGTGCGCTCGGCCTGAACAACGGCCAGACGCTCAACAAGATCGTGCTGCCGCAGGCGCTGCGCCTGGCGGTGCCGCCGCTGACCAACCAGTATCTCAACCTGGTTAAGAACTCCAGTCTGGGCATCGCCATCGGCTTCCTCGATCTCTACAACGTCGGCACGATTGCCTACAACCAGACCGGGCAGGCAGTCGCCATTTTCATGCTGATGGCCCTCACCTATCTCATCGCCAGCCTGACGATCGCGCTGGTGATGAACCTGTTCAACAGCACGCTCAAGCTCAAGACGCGGTAGGCGGTACCCATGGAGCAAGTATCTCGCGACCCTGACCTGTTCTATGTCGCCCCGCGCGAAGCACCGCCCGCCCGCCGTCCCCCGGCATTGTCTGTGGGCGTGCTCGGCTGGCTGCGGGAAAATCTGTTCAGTTCGCGAACCAACAGCATCCTGACGATCATCACAACCGTCTTCATCGTGTGGGCGGGCGGCAGCTTCCTGACCTGGGCGCTGCGCGATGCCGAGTGGTCGGTCATCACGACCAACCTGCGCCTGATGATGGTCGGACAATATGACCCGCCGCAGATCTGGCGCGTCAGTCTCGTCGCGCTGGTGACGCTCTTCTTGTGCGGCATGAGTGTCGCGCTGGCGGTGGGTGTCAGCCGCTCGGTGCTGATCACGCTGGCGGTCGTCGTCATCGCCATGCTGATCGTGCCGGTGGGAGCGGCGCAGCTTCCGCCGCCACCGCTGCGCTATCTGGTGACATTGGGCCTCGAAAATGGCCCGATGCTGTTCACGGGCGAGGCCGGGCAGAAGATCACTGTCGCCATCGAGCCGCTCGACGACAATACCGCTGCCAGCGCCGAACACACCGGTTACATCGAAAACACCGCCGGGTTGCAAAACTCCCGCAACGCCTGGAACGACATCCGCGCGCAAGTAGACGCCGGGACGCTCGACTTGAGCCAGTACGATCTCGCCTTCACCATCGCCTTGGTCGACGCGCAGGGCGATGTGCTGGCGCAAGCCAACTCGACGCCGGAAGCGCGCGCGGACTCGCTCGAAGCGACGCTGCCCGCCAATGGCTGGTATGCTGTGCTGACCACCCTGCCGGAAGGGAGCACGGCTGCCGGCGCGGCCTTCGTGCGCATGGATGGTATCTACACCTTCACGACAGACCTCGAAGCAGTTGCCACGCGCACTGACCGCTACGGCCCGATCCCGGCGAGTCTGTGCCCGGCGCGCGCAGACTGCCGCCAGGTCGCCGAACGCGATCTGCGCTTCGAAGGCGCACGCAGCCTCGCCACCTACCTGGGGACGCAGGTCGGGCCATTTCTGGAAGCCATCGTACTGCCGGTGATCATCGGCATCGTCACCGCGCTCGCCGGGGCGGGGCTGGGCGTGTTCGCACGCCGTTCGCCCGATTTGCGCAAGCGCCTGCTGCGCTGGCTGTTGATCGCCTGGGTCGTCACCCTGATCGGCAGTTGGTTTATCCTGCGCGGCTTCGAAGGGTCGTCGCTACTGCCCGTCGTGCCGACATCGGTCTGGGGCGGCCTGCTGCTGACGATGGTGCTGACCATCGTTTCCATCATCCTGTCGTTCCCGCTGGGCGTGCTGCTGGCGCTGGGGCGCACGAGCAATCTGCCGATTCTGAGCGCCGTCTGCACGATCTTCATCGAGGTCATTCGCGGCGTGCCGTTCATCACGATTTTGTTCTTCGCCAAGCTGATCGTGCCGTTCTTCATCTCGGCGACGGCGGACATCGACCAGGCCATCCGCATGATGGTCGGCATGACCATTTTCACCGGCGCGTATCTGGCCGAGGTCGTGCGCGGCGGCTTGCAGATCGTGCCCAAGGGTCAGATCGAGGCATCCAAGGCGCTCGGCCTGAACCCGATCCAGCAGACTAACCTGATCGTGCTGCCGCAGGCGCTGCGTGCCGTCATCCCGGCGATCATGAATCAGTTTGTCGCGCTCTTCAAAGATACGTCGCTGGTCGCCATCGTCGGCCTGTTCGAACTGCTCGGTATCATCGACTTCATCGTCAACGGGCAGCAGCAGTTTCGCGGTCTGACGCGTGAAGCCTATTTGTTCGTCGGGATCATCTACTTCATCATCAGTTATGCGATGTCGCTTGCCAGCCAGTGGGTCGAACGCACCGGTGCAGGCACGGCGAACCGCTTATAATCAACGCCAGTTGCAGAAGGCTGAGAGGGAATCATGGCAGCGGAAAAAGACACAAACGCCCGTTTGGGTGACGTGATTATCGAGTGCGATCAGGTCAACAAATGGTTCGGCGATTTTCATGTCCTCAAGGACATCAGCGTCAAGGTGCGCGAGCGTGAGGTGGTCGTCGTCATCGGCCCGTCCGGCTCCGGCAAATCGACGCTCATCCGCTGCATCAACCGCCTGGAGGAGCACCAGGAAGGCAAGATCGCCGTCGATGGCGTCGAGCTGACCAACGACACCAAGAACATCAACGCCATCCGGCGCGAGGTCGGCATGGTCTTTCAGTCGTTCAACCTGTTCCCGCACCTGACGGTGATGGATAACATCACGCTGGCGCAGCGGCACGTGCGCCGCCGCCCGCGCAGAGAGGCGGAAGAAGTCGCCATGCAGTTGCTGGAGCGCGTCGGGATTCCGGAGCAGGCGCGCAAGTATCCGGGGCAGCTTTCCGGCGGCCAGCAGCAGCGTGTCGCCATCGCTCGCGCCCTGGCGATGAACCCCAAGATTATGCTCTTTGACGAGCCGACCTCCGCGCTCGACCCGGAGATGATCAAAGAGGTGCTCGACGTAATGCGCGAGTTGGCTTACAGCGGCATGACCATGATGGTTGTGACGCACGAGATGGGCTTCGCGCGCGAGGTCGCCGACCGCGTGATCTTCATGGACAGCGGGCGCATCGTCGAGATCGGCACGCCGGAGCACTTCTTCAGCAATCCCAACCACGAGCGGACGAAGCTGTTCCTGTCGCAGATTCTGAAGCACTGAGCGGCGGCGGGCGGCGGCAAAAACGCTCTTGCAAAGCGCCCGCCCCTGCCCTATACTACGCGGTGTACGGGCAATTAGCTCAATTGGCAGAGCGTCCCTTTGACGTGGGGAAGGTTATAGGTTCGAGTCCTATATTGCCCACAATCTCGGATCCAATCCGAACATTCGCCAGCGGGAACGCTGGTTTTTTGTTTCCGCGCGTAGGCGGAACGCGTTCGATGCCGCAGCACACAACCATTGAGGAGAACTAGCGCCGTGGCCCTCAGCACGGAATCACGTCCACGAAGGTAAACCGGTACCGCATACCTGGTTTGCCTTCCGGTTCGCTCGAATTGTTGACGATATCGAAGGTGCTCATTTCCTCGGTTATTACGACCCTGTCTGCGCCGCGACCATCACGAGCCGGGAAGTCAACCTCCCAGCGATTACCTTCACGACGAACAAAGGATTCTGCCTCGCCAGTGGGCATATAGGGAAAGTGATCGTCGAGCGAGTGTGGCGCGTACCCCGATTGCAATGCTAAGGATACACTCCTGTAGTGTGGCGGTGCCATGGAGGAAGCTTCAACTGGATCACCGAGTGACTTTGTGCAAGCCGCCGCGCAGGCATTTGTGGATGGTTTCAACAACCGCGAACTGACGTCGTTCTACTCGTTCGACTGCGAATGCTCGCTCACAAGGATCGTATGTGGCACAGCTATAGTGTTCAGGGCATGGTCCGATCAGAGGCATTCTCCGCCAGCAACAGATCGATAAAGAGCGCGGATGACCAGCCAAAAACAGAAACTGCCTTTGGCGGTTTTTCACCCGTTTGCGGGTGATAGTATTCATAGATATCGGGCTGACTGCGAATCATATCGAGTGTTTTGCGGCGCAGTTCACGCGCTTCAGCAGCGAAGCCCGACCGCTGCAACCCTTCAATCAGAAGGTAGTTGACATTGATCCAGACAGGCCCGCGCCACATCACCTGCGGATCATGTTTGGGATCATTGCGTGCCACGGTTGGCACAGGATAGCGCGTCCAGAACTGCTCCGGATCGGTCAGATGAGTGACCAATTGCTGGGCAATTGAATGCGGCAGCCTGCCAGTGAGCAGCGGCAGCAGATTGAATGGCGTCCGAATGGTGACTCTTCTGCCACGCCGCCAGGCCCAGAAATAACCTGCATCCGCATCCCACCGCTGGTCGATCAGCCTCTGCATCAGCACTTCCGCCAAGTGTGTCCAGTTTCGTGATTCGTCGT
Organism: Anaerolineae bacterium; assembly: GCA_023382675.1. Taxonomy (GTDB): domain Bacteria; phylum Chloroflexota; class Anaerolineae; order Aggregatilineales; family Phototrophicaceae; genus Flexifilum. Next base: position 38,252 of record JAHDWN010000019.1, on the reverse strand, counting down.
CGTGCCCTAACTTGGCTGCGATTTTCGCCAGAGTGTCATACTGCAAGATCAGGTAGGCGTTCAAGTCGGGTGCTTCGAGCGGCACACCGTCGTCAAAGAGCGGGTTGTTATCCAACCCGGACGAATACGGGTGGAGATACTCGCACAAACCATTCTTATCGGTGTCATGCTCAGCAAACCACCACCTCTGCGAGCGAACCAGCGGATCGTACATCTCGTCAAGAAACGCCTTGTCGCCGTCGATTTCATACAATTTCCAGATCGCCCAGGCGGTGAGCGGCGGCTTGGTGATGTCGGCGTCGATACCATAGTCGGTGGTGTGGGAGATTACGGCGTGATCCTGGATAACATCCGGGATCATGCCGTTGGCGAGCTGATGGCTGACGAGAATCCGAAACTGATCGCGCGCGAGAGCAATGTTGCTGTGTCGCAGCGCGATGGCGTGGAAGTAGGCGTCCCAGTTCCACACACCCACGTAGCCGCGCTTGGACGGGATCATGCCTTCGTGTTGGGGATGCGCATACAGCCGAATCAGGTTGATGCCGAGAACCCACCAGGCGAAATAATACTGGGCGCGATCGGCTTCCAGCACAGCGGGCGCGGCGTCGAACCACGCCTGCCAGCGTCTGCGCGCGGACTCGATGACAACCTCCGGGCGTGGCAGATAGCGATTACGAGTCACCGTGCGGGTGATGTTCAGTGTGCAGACGCTACTTGTCTCACCTTCAAGCGCCAGGACGACTTGGCACGCCTCGCTGGTTTCGTTCACGTCATGCTGTCTGATCACAGCGTTGGTGGTATAGGTGACTGTGAGTGGGCGCTCATCCGCGACTTGGATCATGCCGCCGCGCCGGTCGGGCTGAGTGCTCCCTGGTTGAACGCGCAAGCGGATGGCGCTCCGCTGCGCTGGCAGCGTTAGCATCAATGTCTCTATATCCACAAAACACAGGGTGAATCTACCCTGGCTGGTGGCGATATCGACCTGGTGCGGCAGTGTCGAGATGTCGAGCGCCAGCGCAGAACCTCCGTCGTCGAGCAGTTCCAGGGTGAGCAGAGTTTGGGATTGGTCCTGCGTCCAGGTCTCGGCGAGCTGAATGTGCAATGTGTGTTGGCGCCGCAAGACCATGATCCGCGATCCCCTGTCGCTAAATGGGATCGCGTCCAACGTAATTCGGTTGCGAAGGATGTCAATTGGTGATGTCAAGTCGGTTCTCCCGAACGGCGTTCAGCAAAAGGGCCACTCTGAGTGTCATAGCGGCACAGACTCGATCAGATTGTCGGGGCCTGCCTGCCGAACGACATGGCCGGGCGGAACCACCAGAAATTCGTCCTCGTTCCACTGGCCGTTGACCAGCATCTCCAGCAGGCGGCGGTTGCCTTCCTTACGCTCGAACAACCAGCCACGCCGCTGGGCCTGATCGCGAGCAACCGCCTCATAATTCTGTGTATCGGCCTGCCCGGTATCGATAAAGACGGCACGTGTGTAGTGCTTGCCCCACTCACCCATGACTTCCATCAGGTAGTCGGCGTTGTCTTTGCCAAAGCGTTCTACATACTCTTCGTACACGGAATCAATCATCCCTGGTGTGGAAGCACCCAGCCCGATGCTCGAGTTACTGCGCTCCAGGTAATCGGCACTGTACCAGTAGGTGCCGGGGTGCGCGCTAAATTCCTGGTCATAATTTTGACGCGACCCCAGATAAAGCGTAATACAGTCATGTGCGCGGGGGATGACCAGCGGCGTATGGCGTGCCACGAGTCCCAGCGTCGAAGTCCCGCAGATGCCATAAGCCAGCAGGATGGTATCGGCTTGATCCGGTTGAATCGCATCGATTCCGCTTTGAAGCAAGTTGCGCAGATTGCGCGGCGTATTGTGCAGGCCTTGATCGAACAGATGTACGGTCACAATGTTGGGGCTTGTCGCTGCCAGCGCATAGAGGCCACGGGCCAAAGCCGAACACGTTAGGGCGACATAACGGTTCATGACGTTGCTTCCTGAAGCACCGAACGGATGGCGCGGATGTGATCCGGGGTGCTGCCGCAGCAGGACCCGACGATACGAGCGCCTCGCTCCAGCACGCGCTGCGCATAGTCGGCCATGTCTTTCGGCGTGGCGTCATACACGGTCGCATCACCCTGCATGTGGGGCATGCCAGCGTTCGATTTGGCGATCAAAACTGGCGCTGAACGCACATCGTGCATCGCCTCGATCACAGCTTCGATCTCGGCCGGGCCGTTTCCGCAGTTTGCGCCCATCGCCGCGAGACCCAGCTCGCTCAAAGCCTGGGCTGCCTGTGCAGGACTGACCCCCATCATCGTCCGTCCTTTGGTATCAAAAGTCATGGTCGCAACCACAGGCAGATCGGCGCTGACTCTACGACAGCCTGTGACCGCCGCCCGCACTTCTTGGAGATCGGCCATCGTTTCGATCCAGAAAATGTCGACGCCCCCAGCAGCAAGCGCACGCGCCTGTTCCTCAAAGGCGCTAACGGCATCTTCGACCGCCAGATCGCCGAGCGGTTCGAGTATCACGCCGGTTGGGCCGATGGAACCGCCAACAGCGACCGGCCCCGGAGCCGCATCCGCTTCCGCACGCGCCAGCCGGGCCGCTTCGTAGTTCAACTGCGCAACCTGGCCTTCCAGGCCGTGAAAACCCAGGCGAAACCGGGTCCCGCCGAAGGTGTTGGTCAGAATGATTTGTGCCCCTGCCTGAATATAGGCCGCATGAATGCCTCGTACGACGTCTGGCCGTTCAACTGTCCACAGCTCAGGGGGATGCCCGTGTGGCAACCCGGCGTTGAAAAGCATGGTTCCCATACCCCCATCCGCCACGATGGGTTTGCCCGCTGCCAGTAGGTCTTGAAAGGAAACTCGCATATGACACCTCTGAACAATAGCCAAGCCTGTGTGAGATATGACTTCCCTGCCTGGTTATGGCACAGATTCCAGGTGGGGAAAACGATCAACTGTGTGTGGCAAATGCATGGCTTCGACAAAATAATCTTGAAACTGAGGCTCAGCCGCGGTCTCGACGTATTCGACGCGCTTGACAAGCTCCGTGATGTGCGCGCGTTGATCGATGTTAAGCAGGGCGATGCGCGCGCCATCACCGGCGGCGTTGCCCGCCGATATCACCTGTGCCAAATCGCAGTCCGGGATCAGGCCGATGCGCATGGCATAGAGTGGGTCGATATAGCTGCCGAACGCTCCCGCCATGCGAATGTGATCGACTGCACGGACGCCCAGACGATCCATCAGCAGTTTTGCCCCGGCATAGAGCGCCGCCTTTGCCAGTTGAATCGCGCGGATGTCTTTCTGCGTAATGACAATCGCCTGTCCGCTGGCGGTTTCGGTTGCCGGGGCAAGCACGAATTCGCGCATCCAACCGTTCGGGCGAACGCCCTCGACTGGCGGCCCATCGCTGGGTTTGAGACGACCGGATGCGTCGATCCACCCGGCGGCGAACATTCCGGCCACCGCCTCGATGATGCCGGAGCCGCAAATACCGGTGGGACGCAGTGTCTTGCCATCAGGCAGCGCATCACTCCAGCGCTCATCGCCGATGACTTTATAGCGTACCGCATGTTCGGTGATGCGCACGCGCTCAATCGCACCCACAGCCGCCCGCTGGCCGTTTGAAATCTGTGCTCCCTCGAAAGCTGGGCCGGTCGGGCTAGAAGCGGAGAGGATGCGCTCGCCCGCGCACAGCAGAATCTCGGCATTGGTGCCAATATCTACAATCAGCGAAACGGCCTTGTGATTGAGGTAGGGGTACTCCGCTAACAAGACCGCGACATTATCCGCGCCGACATACCCAGCTAGGCAGGGCAGTACGTGGACACGCGCGCTGTCGTGAACCGCTTTCAGGCCAAGATCACGTGCGCGCAGGTCGAGCGCTTCATCCGTCGCCAAAGTAAAGGGCATTTGACCGATTTCTACCGGATTGATGCCCAGCAGCAAATGATGCATGACCGTATTGCCGACCAACACCAGATCGCTGATATTATGGACGTCGATTCTCGCTGTCTGGGCGGCGATCTGGCACAACTCGTTCAGCGCCTGGATGATCGCGTGATGCAGACGTTTCATGCCCGCCGGGTCAGCGGCATAAGAGATGCGACTGATCAGGTCTTCACCGTAGCGCACCTGGGGATTCATCATCGTTTCGGTCGCCAGCACCGTCCCTGTGCGGAGGTCGCACAAATGCGCCGCCAGTGTCGTCGAGCCGATGTCCACCGCCACGCCATACAGGCTTTCCACGTAGCCCGGCTCAATCCGTATCACTTCGCATCCCTCCCAGAGGGTAACAGTCACTGCACCATCGGCAGCACGCAGCGCGCCTTGAATCGTCCGCAGCAAGACGGGATCGATACGCAGACTGTGCAGATCCCATTGTTCCGCCAAGGCGTCCTGGAGCCGTTGCCAGTCGCCACGCGAACCGAGAGTCGGCGGCAGCACTTCTACGTAGACCAGGCGCACGGCAGGCTTGACATCGATAGTGCGATCGCCCGCTGCTTTGCGGATGACCTGCTTACGTGCGAGACTGGAATCCGGGACATGGATCAGCACATCACCCTGAATGCAAGCTGCACACCCGAGTCGCTGCTGGCTGAGATCCAGACCATGCTTACGTGCGTAAGCCAGCTCGTTGGCTGTGGGCGGAGAGAGGTGATCCGCGTCTGAAATGATGTTGTGTTTGGGAAATGCACCGTATTCCGGCGTGACCAGACATTTGCCGCACGTCTGCCTGCCGCCACAGATCGATTCGAGGTCGATCCCAAGCTGGCGCGCAGCCTCGAGCACAGTCGCACTATGGCGAGCCGCACCCCGTCGCCCGGAAGGCATCAGGATAAGCTGGTGAAAGTCATCGATCTGTCCGGACAATCAAGATCACCCACTAGCCCACAAAAGGCCCTAACGATTCTGCAGAGAGGCGCAATTGCGTGTCCGGCACGGCGTCGCCTTGTCTCGACCACGTCGTCAAATCAAGCCGGATCGTAACATTGCAGCAGGGAAATACTAGCCAACCCATCCTGTCGCGCAGTTTACTGTACAACGTGTCGCTTGGCAAAATCACAGCTTCCTCACGAGCTGACATTAGACGTGAGAAAAATCATCCATAAGCATGTCAGATTGCATTACCAATCCCAGGCGAATTGGTGGCTTATTTGAAATGGATACAATTCAACCCGGCAGCCGCGCTATCATCGTCTGACGTTCAAACCACGGGAGCAAGCATCATGAAACACCGTGACAGAGTACTACTGGCGCTGGATCACCAGATTCCAGATCGCTGCCCGATGCAAATCAGCTTCACGCCGGAATTTGCCGACCGTCTCCGGGCCGATATGAATCTGAAGGATGACAGGCCACAGAATCCGCATGGCGGCGGCAATACCTACGAACTGGAACGCGCGCTGGATGAAGATATGCTGCTGACGTCGGTCGGCTGGGCCAACTCCTATTATCAGGCGGACAAACCCTATGTCGATGAATGGGGAGTCGGATGGGGTATTCAGGAATACGAGACACCGTTTGGCAGCGGCTGGTACACCGAGATAATCCACCATCCGCTTGCAAACGACGCCGGTGTCGCGGCCTATAGCGCTCCTGATCCAACCCGACCCGAACTCTACGATGACGCTCGACGTATGATTCGTGAATTTAGAGACGAATACTGGATCGTCGGCGCCACAGTCACGACCATATTCGAGGCAGCCTGGGCGCTGCGCGGCTATGAGCAAATGTTGATGGATTTCGTCCTGAACCCAGATCTTGTCGATACCATCCTCGATTTCCCCTACCGCTACCATCTGACAGCCGCCAAGAAGCTGGTTGAACTGGGCGTCGATATGATCTGGACAGGCGATGACGTGGGAGCGCAGCACAAGATGCTCATCTCGCCCAACACGTGGCGTCGGTTTCTGAAACCGCGCATGGCGAATTTCATCGCCGAACTGAAAGCGATCAATCCACAGGTGAAGGTCGCCTACCATTCGGACGGCCATATCCTGCCCATTATTCCAGAGCTAATCGAAATCGGCGTCGACGTGCTGAATCCGATTCAACCTGCCAGCATGAATCCGGCGGATGTGAAGAAAGCCTACGGGGATAAATTGTGCTTCTGGGGGACCATTGACGAACAGTACACACTACCCCGTGGTACATCGGAAGATGTTCGTGCTGAAGTGCTCGAGCGCCTCGCGAGCGTCGATCATGACGGTGGCTTGATCATCGGCCCAACGCATCATGTCCAATTGGACACACCGCTGGCAAACTTCTGGGCGCTGGTGAATACAGTGGTCGAGACGCCATATCGTTCGCTGCGTTGATTTCACTGACTATCGGTGTCACCCGGCCGCCTCGGACAATCTCGATGCGGTAACGGCCATGTGTAGACAGGACGCCGGAATCAATTATCACGGATTTGTCTGCCATGCACACCGCATGACGATTTCACATCGGTCATTGCAACAGTCTTTTCTCAGGCTACGTCCATTGCTCGATCCGCTTCAACAATGCGTTCTCTTCATCTTCGTTCTCGGTCGCGACCCATAGGAAGATACCTTCAGGTTCGACTTCTGCTATGAACGCATCAAGCTCGGATTTGTTCAGGTCGACAATCACAGGCAGATGCTTTTGCAGCTTCTTGATGAACGGCACCCACTGCATGATGGGCAGATCATCACCTACGCCCTGAACCCATTGGATCGCGTGAACTTCCGGCACGTCCAGTATCATATCGATGTGCCGGGCAACACCACGCCCGTCCACGTGGAAAATGTTGTGAGTCATTGTCTTGACTTCGCGCTGCAGAACCGGCAAGCAGAAACGCTCAAACAGTCTGGGGGATATGAGGGCTGAGAAGTCACAGCTTGGGATGTGCATGCGCCCAAACGAGGGTATCCCCATCCAGCTTACCGAGAGCTGCCGGTGCTTCTTCAAGAGGGTGTCGAAGCGATCATAGATGGTCTCGAAGTCGTTGATGGCGATCTCGATCAACTGCTCGACCCGCTCAGAATTTTCGATCATATCGATGCAGAGCTGCTCAGGATCGCGCCAGGCAGCGGCACAATCCACTCCGGGGTGCAAATCCGTGAACCCCACCAGAGACTTGCCTGCACAGCGTTCGAGCGCGCACTGCGTCAGTTCGTCGAGTTTCCTGAAGTACGTGTTCTCCATGTCCAAGCGCAGACGAGGCACATCATCCCAATCATGGATCAGCGGCTTCGACCACGCGGTAACTTCGCCGTAGATCAATTCGCTGCCATAGAACGCCGCATAGACTTCGGGACCTAGATTCGGCCAGAAGACCGGGAACGTCTCGCCGTGGAAAGTTTTGCCGGCGATGCTGTTGAGATATGTCTCGACCTGGAAATCGGCGTCGAACCAGCGGTCTCTTAGCGTACCTGAAGGATAGGCGGCGTTGGCATCTTCGACAAACGCGTTGTGGGCCATGAAGCGGATGGGAGGCCGGTCGACTATCGCGCCTTCAAACCAGGCGTAGATGCGCCGCATTGCCATTTCGAAGCCCGGCATCGTCTCCAATTCAACGTCCCACCACCCAGTCTGATTTGCTATAGTCATTGCTGTCTATGTTAGACCTCGTGCCATATTGAACCTACGCCCCGGCGAGATACTGCAACATCTGCCCAATCAGATAACGCCCGGCGACATTCGCGTCCAGCCCATGTACCTGGTCGCCCAGGCCGCCGGCGAAACGCAGCGTGGATGCCAGCGCGACACCACTGCCGATGTGCAGCTCAACCAGATAATCTGCCAGTGTGAACAGCCGGACATCGAGGCGGCGCAGAATCGGCGTCACCGCAGCGAGATCAGGCATTGATGCTCTGAGTTGATCCGTATTCAGCGCGAAATCTGTCGCCAGATGATAGAACTGCAAATCGGCGTAACCCTGGTGCGGGAAACCGTCCCAGACCGGATGGTCGTAGATCAACTTGATCGATTCACGCCAGAACGGGCGCGCCAGGGCAGGCAAGCCACCCGCGCCCTGCTGAAGGATCAACGCCCGCCCGCCGTCGCGCACGAACGCCATCACCGCGTCATTCGGCGCACTGGTGATCAGCACACGCTCGCCCACCGAGTCGAAGTCTCGCGCATGGCTCACATCCAGTGCCCCTGCCTTCAGGCTCGCCATGTCGCTCAGTGCACCACCCGGATCATGCCACGCCAGCGTGGGCAGCGGCGCGGGAGCCGGATAAATCCACAAAGTCCAATCATTGTGCAGGTCAGCTAGGTCAACCCATAAGGTGAACTGCCCGGAATCCGGCGGCGTGACGAAGGCGATGCTGGCGATCTCGCGCGGCGCGCCGTTGATTTTTGACGCCCTGACGCGGCTGCGACCGCTCGCCGCCGAGCCGCCCTGCATAGCCAGTAGATGCCAAACCAGCTCGCCATCCGGCAGCGGCGCGCCTGTGTGCGCCAGGACGATCCGGTAATCGACCGGCGCGTTTGCCCACAGGTTAAAACGGTCAACTGGCGTGGGACGGTCGCCGCCGCGCTGCCAGATGCGCCGCCGCCCCTGTTCCAGCACCAGCACTGAGTCGGCATTGAAGACACGGAAGGCGTCCACATCGTACTTGCTGCGGCCAAAATCGTCGAACATCGACGAAGTCGCCAGCGGCGTATCGCGCAGTCCCGTCACCACGTAGCCGCCCATCCCGGCGCGCCCGCGTACCTTTTCCAGGATCGTCTTGCGGATGAGGAACGACTGCTCGCGCGAAATACGCTGCAAGTCCTGCCCGCTGAAGCCCAGATCGGCCAGCTTCGCCATGCGCGCCGCCTGTTCCGGATACGCCAGCTTCTCCAGGGGATGGATCGGGTTCTTATCCGCCAGATACCAGGGCAGCGCGCCACCGAACGCCGCGGCGATCTCGTCCAGATCGCGATAGTCGTCGGCATCGCAAAACTCGCCAAAAATCCAGGGGCGCGGCGGTCGCCAGTCGCGGCTGAAATGATCGACCAGCGGCGTGAAATAATGTAAGTCGCAGTAGAAGTGATAGTCGTTGAAATCGGCGTAGTCGAACGTCAGCCCGCCGTACGCCTCGCCGGAGCCGCTGTTATCGCAGGCGAGCACGCCGCTGGTACGGCTGCGCACGATGACATCGAGATGGCGCAATAGGTCGGCGTCGACGGCGGCGTCGAGTTCACAGCCCAGGCTGTAGATGACAATCGACGGATGGTGATGCACCTGGGCGAGTATCTCGGCGTATTCGACCGGTGCCTGCGCTTCCAGTCTCGGCGTCACGTCCGGCAGCCACATGGGCAGTTCCAGCCAAAGCAACATGCCTTCTTCGTCCGCGATCTCGAAGTACAGTGGCGATGGCACATACAGGCACAGCTTGACCAGGTTGTAGCCGAGCGCGCGCACACGGCGGAACTCCTCGCGGATGGTTGCCTCATCCGGCGCAGGGCACAAAATATCCGGATACCAGCCCCAGTTGAGGACTCCGCGTAGAAACACTGGCGCGCCATTGAACATCAGTTGATCGCCGCGGTGCAGCAGTGACCGAAAACCGAAACTGCGCTCAATCCGTGCCTGTTTCTCGCCGTCCGCTTCCAGGCAAATCTCCGCCGTGTAGACTGCGGGATCGTCTGGCTGCCATAGGCGCGGCGTTTCCACCAAGAGTTCGGCGCGCAGTTGATCGGCATCGACAACATCTTGCCAGGTGGCGACCTCTTGTCCGCTTGGATCGAGCAGGCGCACGCTCGCGGTCATGCCGGACGCTTGGTGCAAGCGCGCCTCGACGCGCACGATCCCGGACTCGACATTCGGCAGCAACCAGAGATTGCTGATGGCAGCGCCGGGATACGCCACGAGCCGCGCCTGCTGCCAGATCCCGCCGAACGGGATCGAGACATCGGGTAGAAAACCCGCCAGCGATTCGCGCATCGGGAAGCGTTCACCTGGCTTGAAGATGGTCAATTCGAGCGTGTTATCTTCACCGCAGCGGATTGAGTCAGTGATGTCGAAGGCGAAAGCCGACCACATACCGATGTGTTCGCCGACGCTCATGCCGTTGACATGCGCTTCGACATGGTAGCTGGCCGCGTCAAACTGAAGCTGAACGCGCATTCCCTGCCACGCCGCCGGGATGGCGACCGTGCGCCGGTAGACAGCGGGACCCTCGACTCGGCGCGCGTATCCCTGCGCTTCCCAGGTACCCGGCGTCCTGATCATGCCTGTCTGACCATCGAGCGTAAAGTCCCACTCGCCATCCAGCGACAGGAACAGTGGGTTGATGGTGTTGTGCCACTGATCCATGAATGCCATCCTCGTACTTTTGGGCTATAACCTGGGCAACCGTTCGTCGATCGACAGCATCGGCGGGAGCGGCTTGTGCGGTTCCGCCTGATACCAGTAGCCGGTTGATGAGTAATCGTTGGTCAGTTTGTTGGCATGCCCGTGCTCAATCGTCACCTTGATCGACTGCTCAAAAAAGATCGGGTCTTCAATGTGGTAGCGGTAAATCGAGTTCTTGCCGCGCCACTTCCAATCCTGCGTGCCCTGGTAGAGGATGACGCCGTGATAGGGAGCGCTGTATTCCTGAGTCGGGCAGAAAGCAGTGTTGAAGTAGTCCTCCGTGCCTGTGCCGTGCAGCCCAGGCCAGGGCGCGCCATCAACAAAGATCATGTCGTCGCCCTCGCCATACCAATCGTTCGCCTGGCGCGAAAAGCAGTCGATATCCAGGTGACAGCCGACGTAATGCCCACGCCCTTCCGCCTCCAGAATGACATAGTTGTCTTCACCCGTAACGTTGGGCGTGCGCCAGGCTTCGCGCATCTTCTCGTGGTCGTCCTCCCAGCGCACCGATGGATCTGCCCAGCCTGGGGTCGGGTTGACGCGCCGCCACTGGGCATGAAAGCGCCCGAAATCATCCAGGCGCGTACCTTCGGGGTATGCCTCGTAATCGATGTAGAAGTAGAAATTAAGCGGCTTACTGGCGTTGTTGACGACTTCGATGCGCGCTTCGCTCTGGTACGGCATCGGAAACCAGCAATTGAAAGAGCGCCCATCCTCTGGACTCATTTGCAGTGGCAACGAGACGAAGTTGCGGCACATGCTGTGTCCCATGCCAAAGAAATCGCCGATCGGTGTTTCGACGCTCGGCTCGCTTTCGCCATCCCAGAACATGCGCAGTAAGACTTTGCGCAGCGTGTATTTGTCGTCCGACCACATCGTCATCCAAATGTGCTTGATACAGCCTGCCCCCTGCAGTTGGGCAATATCGCGCGCCTGCCCCGGCTCGAACGCCCACCAATCACTATTACCGCCTGCCGGATCGTAACTGGACACGCGCAACCGGCGAACACCGGGGCGCAGCAGCGGCAACCCGGCGAGCGTACTCACTCCGAGAACCATAAAGTCATCCTTTCAAGCCGGAAAGCTGAATGCCTTCAATGAAGTAGCGCTGCGCGAAGAAGAACAGCACGATCATCGGCACCATACTCAAGACCGACGCAGCGATCAACCGATCGTAGAAGATCGTACCGAACTGGTCACGGAAGAAATTCAAGCCAACCGAGACCGGGAAGAGTTCCGGACTGCTCAGATAAATAAACGGCTCTAGAAAGCTGTTCCATGTCCACCAGAAGGTGAAGATGATGACGGTAGCGATGGCAGGCTTACTCAGCGGCACGATTACATGGCGAATTATCTGCAACACATGCGCCCCATCGATGCGCGCCGCCTCTTCCAACTCGCGCGGGATCGACATGAAGAATTGCCGCAGCATGAAGATCAAGAAGGCATTGCCGAAGAACGAGCGCAAGAACAGAGGCCAGAGCGTGTTGACCATCCCCAGATCACGGAAGATCTCGTACACAGGCACGAGCGTCACTGGGTAGGGCAGCATCATCGTGCCGAGCAGAATTACGAAGAAGAAATTCTTCCCTGGCGCGCGCAGTCGTGCGAAGGCATACGCGACCACGATACAGGACAAGACATGACCAATGGCGTTGAGGATGACCAGCACGAACGAATTGACGAAGAAGGTCCCAAAATAAGTTTCGCCAACCTTTGTTTGCAGCGCTTCCCGGTAGCCGTCAAAGCGGAGTTGAGTGTACATCGCCCGCTGAATCGCTTCCGGCGCCACATCGAACGCCTCATCCACGGCAGCTGCGGGCGCGACCAGCGCCATCTCGCGCGTATCGCCCACTAACGCCACTGAGACCGTTTCGCCACCTTCCATACCCTCGCTGAAGCCATCCTGTACACGGTAGGGAATGCGATTGAGCTGGTCACCGCGCGCGCTGGTCAAGCCGCCCAGTTGCGCCAATCGCAGCGTAGTCGCCTGCTCTACCTGGATGACCACGCTCTGCGCCGTGCCGCTGACCAGTACCGCCACCTCGATCGCCTGACCGTCCTCCGGCGTGTAGGCCGCAACCTGCATCACCACGCCATTGACTGGCAGGGGGTGTGTCTCGGTCATCTGCGACCGCACCGCGATGAACGCCTTCTCATCGAATTCCGCCTCGTCGATGACCGGCTGCCAGGTCTCGCTGACGAGCGTGATGTAATCGCCGTCCAGCCCTTCGACCGCGACCAACGGCAGCTCTGTCTCGCCCACCTGCGCGAAACCAGCGCTGCTCACGCTCTCCGCTGGGACGAGCAGCGCAGATGCTGCGATCTCAGGCGCGCCCATGACCGTAAGCTGCGATTCGGGTCCAATCGGGATGACCTGGATTGTGTTGCCATCAAGCGCTAGCTCACGCCCCCGAAACTCGGTCTCGCCGATCAGTATCTCGGCGCGATCGCCGCTGTTGACCTCATCCAGAGGCAAACGGAAAGCCGCCGCTTGCAGCGCCGCGACGTCCGCAACGATTAACGTGTCCCCGTCGCCGCGCGCTAGCGCCACGACCTGACTTGATTCCCCATTCGCGCTCCATTCGCGGACGTTGAGCGTAATGCCGTTGACGTCCGTCGCTGCTGCCTCGCCCAATTGATCCGTTGGTGCGCTCAGTACTTCTTGGAGCTTGCTCGCGTCGATCACGGTGGTGTAGCGCCGGACGCCCAGTTCGATCACTTTGTGCGGCTCGCCATCGACCTCGACTTGCCACAGACTGATCATGCGATTGGTGCTGCCTGCGCGTACTTCCTCCCAATGCTGGGGAATCCAGATCGGCGGCTGGGTGAAGATCTGCCAGCCTGGTTTGAAACTGGCAGAGATGATCCAGAGCATCGGGAAAAGCATGAATGCTGACCCGGCGAGCAAGAGTGCATAACTGGCGGCATGGCGCAGACTGCGCTGCCAGCGTTTCGAACTGCGGATCTGTTCCCATCGGGTTGCGGATCGCGCCGTCTGCGGTGCGCGTGTGTGGATATCCATCGTCAACGCGTCTCCGCCTCATAGTAAACCCATGCCGCCGAAGAGCGAATCACCAGCAGCGTGATAACCATGATGATGATAAACAGAATCCACGCCAGCGCCGAAGCGTAGCCCATCTGCACAAACTCGAACGCCCGCTCGTAGAGGTGGATCATATAAAATAGCGTCGCGTTGTTTGGCCCTCCCCGCGTCAGTACCCAACCGACATCGAACACCTGAAGCGCGGCGATAATCGCCAGCACGACGTTGAAGAAGATCGTTGGGCTGAGCATCGGTAGCGTCACAAAGCGGAACTTCGCCCACACGTTCGCGCCGTCGATCTCTGCTGCTTCATAGAGGACTTCGGGGATGCCTTTCAGCCCGGCAAGATAGATGACAATCTGTCCACCGATGCTCCACCAGCTCATGATGATCATCGCCGGCAGCGCCCACTGCTCGCTCAGCAGCCAGTCGGGGCCTTCAATGCCGGCCCAGCTGAGCATGACGTTGAGTAAGCCGCCGTCAGGTCGAAAAACGTACAGCCAGAGGATAGCAACCGCGATGCTACTCAAGATCGAGGGAATGAAAAAGATCGTGCGCCAGAAATTGACACCACGCAGCTTCTGCGACAGTACCATCGCCAGTGCCAGGGCAATCGACGTACCGCCGGGCACGCTGCCCATCGCGTAGATGAAGGTCACTTTTAACGACTGCCAGAACTCCGCATCGGCAAAGATGCGCTGGTAGTTCTGCAAGCCGATCCACTGTGGCGGCGAGAGCAGGTTGTAGCTGGTGAAAGAGAGATAAAGCGAGCGCAGCATCGGGTAAGCTAGAAACGCCAGAAAGCCGATGAGCCAGGGCAAGATAAGCATGTAAAACGTGAAGGCCTCACGGCGCGCCATCGGCGTGCCCAAGTTGAGTCTGCGCGCAAGCCGTAACATCATTTTCGCCTCAAACAAACACAGGGGCGCACGACGCGCTCAGATCACGTGAACGCCCCTGTTCGTGAAGTGGATTTTATGTCAGAAGCACAAGAACCTAGCGCCTCAACATCCTGGCGTTGCAGTCCTATTGCCCGCCATCGGCGATGCACTGGTCGGCTTCTGCTACCAGCGTGTCAAGTTCAGCGGCAATGTCGATCTGGTCGCCACCGTCCGCCAACAGTCGCTTCATTAAATCGCTCGCTGGTGTGGCGACGCACGGGCTGTAATAGGGCGAGCGCAGTTCTTCCAGCGGCCCCAGGTAATTGGTCTCGGCAATGTAGACACCCCAATAGGGGTCGGTGTCGCGCTGCATTTCCTGCGAGACGACCGGATTGCCGCTCAACGCCTTGAGCGCGAAGACACGCTGACCGGGTTCAGTTGTCAACCACTTGAGCAGTTTCCAGGCTTCTGCAGGGTGCTCGCTCTGACCGGAGATACCCCAGCCGAGCCACATGAGCACGCTGGAATGCCCGCCAGGACCCGCCGGGACCGGCGCGACGGTCCATGACAGGTTCGGCGTCTCATTCAGGACGTCCTGCCACCAGGGGCCATGGTAGGTAATGCCCATCGCGATGACGCCATCCTGGAACATCTGCACGCGTCCGCCCTCGACCGCGCCGATAACGGAGCCGGACGGTGCAACATGATGTACGAACACCAGGTCACGATACCATTCCAGCGCCTCGACCGCCTCCGGGCTGTTGAGCAAACCGGTGGTCGTCGTGCCGTCTTCGCTGATGGTCAACACACCCCAGGATTGCAGATAGCTCTGGAGGGCGCGCCACCAACCATCATTGACGATGTCGATGCCCCACTGCACTACGTTTTCTGGGTCAAAGTCCGGACTGGCGGCGTTGTTGCCGTTGGCGTCAAGTGTCAGTTGCATGGCGATGTCGAGTACGTCATCCCAGGTCCAGCCTTCTTCGGGATAGGGAATGCCGGCGGCGTCGAACAGCGCTGTGTTGATGTAGAATGAGCTGGTGCTGTAGTCTTTCGGCAAAGCAACGGGGCTGCCATCGTAGAAGCCCTGCTCGTAGATGCCCTCGTAGACATCCTCGCCAATAGAGATGCCATCCTCGCCATTGACATAGTCGCTCAAATCAATATAGGCCTGCCCGTCTGACGACTCCATGTAGAGCGATGCCCATTCCGGGGGGTAGGCCATCAAGTCCGGGCTGGTCCCTGCTGCCAACCATGTCAGGCGACGTGTGTTCTGGTCATCGCCGATATTAGGTTCAAGAACTACATCAATGCATGGGTTTTCCTCTTCGAAGGCGGCGACGACCTGGTTCATATATTCAACGCGGTCGCCACTCGACCAATCATCGACACGCAGCGAGACCACGCCATCTGGGCAGTCTTGCGCGGCAGTAATGGATGCGGACAGTGTCATTGATAGCACTGAAAGCACACAAACAACTATCAACCACTTGCGAGACATATTTTCCTCCTTGCGTTATCTGAATCGGCATTATTCTGGTGGTACACCGTTTTCGTTCAGCCTTCTCCCTTCCCCGATACGCGCCGACGAGCGCCCGTAAAGGTTTGAAACAAGATGCAGACAATGTCTATACAACCAGCCTGAGTCTAGTGTTTGTTGAGTGGGCTGTCAAGGAATCTGCTTGTGGTAATTGCCCCTCTCAATTCTAGGATCATAACAGGTCTTTTTAGTTCACAACAGACTTTTTCCTCGAAACGGAGTAGGCCGCCACTCCAGGAATATGTAGACAATGAACATCGGACCGTCGCTAGTCGATCAGGATTCAGGCGCGCGATTTCTTGACATCCTCAATCCATGACGATTACACTAGCACTAAACATTGTCCAGAAGTTGTACAGTCAAATTTTAACTCATACAATTTTTGATGAGGTTGTCATGGTCAAAGTTCTACCAGCCAGCCGCGACGAGCGAGCCGATGTACGCGTAGAAAACGCCTCGCGCTATTTGAAGCACTGTTACGTAGTCGAGCGCCAGCTGATGCGCACGCTGGCGGCGAAATTTGTCGATACCAGCCAGTGGGATTTCAAACGACAGCTCGCCCAGGACATGTGGGAAACTTCGCGCCATGCGGATGCACTGCGCACGCGCATCCTGGATCTGCGCTACCCCCGCCGAGATGTTGACAAGAAGTACATCCCGGAGATGTTGGAATTGGTTGCCGAGTGCGCCAAGGGATCGGACCCCACAGAGTTCATCGGCGGCGTCTATGGCGTGCTGCTCCCGGAACTTCTGCGCGCCTACGAGACGTATCTCGACCTGACGGACCCACTTGACGACGCGCCCACCATCTACATCGTGCGTCATATCATCGCCGATAAACAAACTCAGATACAACGCATGCGTGCGCTTGTGGAAGCAGTCAACCCGGGCTTGTTCGAGCACACCACGGCATGGCAGGACTATCTGCGGCAGTTCTGCGCGGCGGTCGGGGGCATCTCTGGCCTTGACGATCCAGCGCCCAAACCGACCGCACATCCGTTGGCAGGGCGCCCGCCATACGAAATCGGGCGCAGCGTCCGGCGCGACGAACGCTGGCGACTTGCCCTCTTCCACCTGCCTCACGAAAACAAGTATGACGTCGAAGGGCGCAAAGCCTGGCAGCGCATCGAAGCGCTCGATAAGCGCGTCGCTATGCAAGTCTGGTCTGCCATCAGCCACTTCAACGAAATCTGGGCAGCGGAGGTCGTTGCGGCGTCGATGTGGGACTTCGATAGTCAGCCCTGGGATTTCTATCTCGATCTGGCGCGCTGGGCGTGGGACGAAGCTCGCCACAGCACGATGGGATATCGTGCGCTGCAAGGTTGGGGCTGGGACGTGCCAGACCTGATTCCCTGGGGCAACGCGCTGTACAACGCGATGGGGCCCATGCCACCGATTCAGCGATTGGCACTCCTTTACTTTTATGAAGATGGGCTGCTGCGCGCAGGCACGAAACAGATCGAGCTTAAAATCCTTGAGTCCGCTCAGGATGATGGCAGCGCGCAGGACATGGATTTCGATTGGGCGGACGAAGCGATCCATGTCAGTTTTGGCTATACCTGGCTGCGCCACCTGCTGGGCGATAGCAACGCCGGCAAAGAAGAACTAACCCGTCTGACCGACGAAGCCCGCGACATAGTTGCTCGCTTCGTCGCTGAACACAAAGACGATCCGGAGGCCAAACTCGCGCCCTACTTCAACCGGCTCTATGACATCATCGCCGCCATGCTTCAGGATATCCCGGATGACCAGCTGGACATTCAATGGGCACCGGTTGTGGCGGATGAGGAGGTCTTGAAAGCGTAACTATCGTGCCCGCCTATACCGTTTCGCTCGTTTACAGCGGCGCGCAGTTCAGCGTCGAAGCAGACGAGACCATTCTTGAAGCCGCCGAACGAGCAGGCGTGCTGCTTGCATATAGCTGTCGTAACGGAACTTGCCGGTCATGCCTGACGCGTGTCCTTTCCGGGTGCGCCGAACACGACCCGGACTATGCCGATGAACTAAACATCGATGCCGACGAACTGGCCGATCACTACCGGCTGTTGTGCAGTGCGCTTGCCTGTTCAGACCTCACACTGGAGAAATGATCATGCAACTGCTCGTCTTTCGCGCTCTTTGGGGTATGACCGGGCCGCTCCATGAGCAGGTTGAACAGGTTGCAGAAGCTGGTTATGACGGCTTCGAATTCTGGCCTGAACAGTGGACGAATTCGCGCCAGGAATTCATGAAGCTGGCTGCCGACTACGGCCAGAAGCTGATCGTTAGCGCGCTCATCACCGACAAAGGCTCTCTGGAGTCAAGGCTGAACGAATTGGCGGCGTTTGACCCGGTGAGAATCAACCTGCACAGTGGGCGAGACAACATGACACACGGCGAAGCCAGCGACTTCTTTGAAGAAGCTCTGCGCGTCGAGGCGCAGCTTGGCGTGTCGGTTGGCCATGAAACGCACCGTGGGCGCATCCTGTTCACACCCTGGACAACAGCTGGCTTTCTTCGGCAGTTTGATGATCTCAAGATCACCGCGGACTACAGCCATTGGGTCAACGTGTGCGAGCGCCTGCCAATCGATGAGGCGGCGGCGCTGGCGCTGGCAAATCGTCGCGCCATCCACATTCATGGTCGCGTCGGCTACGAGGAGGGGCCACAGGTGCCCGACCCGTCCGCGCCGGAGTATGCGACACAGCTCGCCTGGCACGAGGAACAGTGGCAGCAAATTCGCCGTCATCGCGCGGAATCTGGCACAGAGTTGCTAACTTTTACGCCGGAGTATGGTCCACCAGCCTACCTCCACACGCTGCCGCATACCAATGCCCCGGTGGCTGATCTGTGGCAGGTGTGTTTATGGGGCGCGCAACGCGCCCGCCAAACCTTACATTGACGTTCTGATCACTGCTTGAAGGGTCTTTCTCCGTGGACAAGAAGCCGCATCATGCACCCGAAGGCTTTGACTGGATCACCCATGTCTCTGATTGGAGAATCGTTCAGGATACGCTGAACCTGACGCTGACAAGCGCGGCAGGTCGCAGCGCAGACCTGCGCTTTCAGGCGCTCTCGACGCACATCTGGCGGATGATATTCCTGCCGCCCGCTGCACGGCTGCTGCCTACACCGATTCTCAGCGGAGAGCAGCAGCCCAGGTCGCTGCACATGACGGAAACTGAAGACGGCTTGATCGTGAGATCTCACGCTCCATCTCCTTCTCCAAGTAAGAAAGATAGGGACGAGGAAACTGCGCTGACTCTTCATGTCCAGCGCGATCCGTGCAGCTTCCGCCTGCTCAATGCACAGGGCTTCGACGTCTTGCGCGATAACCCGTCCGACATCGACGGTTTGGGGCGCCCGTTCGTCCTGCCGCTCGGCTTTGTCGCCGATGCAAAAGGTATCACGTGTGTGACCCAGTCGTTTCATTTGCGCCCGGATGAACACCTGTATGGCTTGGGTGAAAAATACACACCCCTGGATAAAGTCGGGCAGCGCATTATCACCTGGAACCAGGACGCCTTCGGTTCGACCAGCGAACGTTCGCATAAAAACATTCCATTTCTGCTGAGTACCCGCGGCTATGGACTGCTGTTAGATACGGGCGCGCGAATCACCTGGGACTTGGGCGTGACCTCGTGTCAGTCATTCACTATCCAACTGGAAGGCGAAGCGCTCGACGCCTACATCATCTACGGGCCCGCGCTGTCTGACATCCTGGAGCGATACACGACTCTAACAGGCAAATCGTCGCTACCACCCAAATGGACTTATGGCTTGTGGGTTTCCTCCGGCGGCACCTATCGCACGCAAGTGGAT
The DNA here is from genome assembly GCA_023382675.1 of Anaerolineae bacterium. Lineage (GTDB taxonomy): Bacteria > Chloroflexota > Anaerolineae > Aggregatilineales > Phototrophicaceae > Flexifilum. The sequence goes on along the minus strand of JAHDWN010000019.1, from coordinate 18,660 downwards.
ATGGAGACGCTCGTCGCGGGTTTGGAGACGCACGATATCCCCGCGAGCGTCGTCCACATCGATCCGTGGTGGATGCGATGGCGAACATACTGTGATTTCCGCTGGAATCGCGATGCGTTCCCGGATGTCGAGGGATTTATCACCAACCTACACGACGCTGGGCTCAAGCTGTGCCTATGGGAGCATCCGTACATCTCCATCGAAAGCGAACTATTCGAATATGGCAGGGAAAGAGGTTACTTTCTGACGCGCCCGGGCGGCGAGGTGTATATCATCGATTACGGTCTGTCGCTCGCGCCGCGCCCGGATGGTGTCGTCCGCCCGGCCACGCCGGAAACCTCGTGGAACGCGCGCGTCGCCATTATCGACCTGACCCACCCAGACGCCTTCGCGTGGTTTCAAGACTTGCACCGACCGATCCTGCGCATGGGCGTCGATGTCTTCAAGACTGATTTCGGCGAAGACGTGCCGCATGATGCCGTGTTCCACAACGGTGAAACCGGCGCGACGATGCATAACCTCTACGCGCTGCTTTACAATCAGTGTGTGACCGAGGTCACCGAACAAGAGCGCGGTTATGGCGTCGTCTGGGCGCGAGCGGCGACGGCGGGTAGCCAACGCTACCCCATCTACTGGTCGGCTGACCCGGCGGCGGACTTCGACAGCCTCGCCTGCACCATTCGCAGCGGTCTATGCGCGGGCTTGTCTGGCATTCCCTTCTGGAGTAACGACATCGGTGCCTACCGGGGGATGCCCTCGCCACGACTGTACATTCGTTGGGCGCAGTTCGGGCTGATGTGCTCACACAGCCGGATGCATGGCGACAGTCCGCGCGAACCCTGGTATTTCGGGGATGAAGCAGCCGCCATTGTCCGCCGCTATGCCAAGCTGCGCAACCACCTGTTCCCCTATCTCTACAGCACCTCCCACGAAGCCGTCCAAACGGGAATGCCGGTCATTCGTGCGCTGGCGCTGGCCTTCCCGGATGACCCAGGCGGCTTCCGTGAAGATCTGGAATATATGCTCGGCCCCTTGCTGCTGGTCGCCCCGGTCTATGACGAAAGCAACCAGCGCAGGGTCTATCTGCCGCCCGGCGAATGGATCGACTACTGGACGAAAGCGCGGCATATGGGCCCCGCACATATTCGTGTGGATGCGCCGCTGGACACGCTGCCGCTGTTCGTCCGCTCCGGGGCAATCATCCCCATGATGGACGATCACAACCGCATCCCGGAGGGCTTGATCGATCCACTGATCCTGGAGATCTACCCGGCCAGTCAAATGCACCATACTTTCTTCGAAGATGAAGGTACGACTGAATTTGGCGGCGCGCTGACCGGTCGATCGTTCACCTTTACCTGGCGCGGCGGACAGGAACGGGCGCGACAGCTGCGCGTCATCGGACTTGAGCGCGCAGTGCGCGCTGTGCAACTGCAAACCACGGATGGGCAACAAGTGCCGATCAGCGACTGGAGCATGACGGACGATGCTCTGCTGGAGATACGTCTTCCACTCTGTGGCGACGCGCGAGTCATCATTGACTTCGCCACCACATGAACGAGAACGCCGTACCGTATCGACGAACGCTGCCATTGGGAAACGTCTACATTTCTGGCGGTTGATAATGCAGTTCTACAGTTTTGACGCCCGTGACCCGATTATTGAGATCGACGGTTGGAAACTGAGCTTTCAGGTCATCACGCTCGAAAACACTTATGGCATTGACCCGGATCGCATGACGGTGGAAGCGCATGATGGGCGCTGGCGTCTGCACTGCCAGGGATTGTGCTGGGCAGGAGGACAGGCCCAGGCGCGCGGTTCACTGTCGGCGGACATCAGCGCCGAGGGTAACGGTAATTTGCGGCTGCACATAGAGACGAGCGCGCCCGAACCGATCACCACACTCAAACTCCTGATCCGTGACCTGCCGCCACTGCACCCGCTCGATATGCTCGATCAAGCACGCGAGGTACCCACCGATGGTCTGCTCGACCGTTATCCAAACAGCATCCGCCTGCCGATCTGGCTGGCGGCGCTCAGCGATGCAGACATGCTCGGCTTCCGCTGTGAAGACCCCCAGCAGCGTGCAAAACGCTTCTGCGCCTATGCCGAGCGCATGGGCGCTCTGGCGGGGCGCTACGCAGTCGAATGCATCCACGACGAGGACGCGCGTCATTTCGATACGACCCTGCGCGCGCCGGATTGGATACTCGCCCGTCAAACCGATCCTGACACCTTCCGTGCCCAGCAGCTCGCCTTCAATGAGGAATACGCCGGCTTGATTCCCTGGCAACAGCGCACGGACATGCCCGACTGGACGCGCGATCTGAAGCTGGTGCTGACACTGCATGGGATGCACTGGTCAGGCTACATCTTCAATGACTACGCCGCCATGCTCGACATCATCCGCTATGTCGCCAAACGAATCGACGGGCGGCACGTGCTGGCGTATCTGCCAGGATGGGAGGGGCGCTACTACTGGCAGTATGGCGATTTCCGCCCGGAGCGACGTTTAGGCGGCGAGGATGGCTTCGCCGGCCTGTGTGACGAGGCGCGGACGCTCGGCGTCCACGTCATGCCGATGTTCGGCGGCAACTGCGCCAACGCCTGGCTGCCGAACTTCCATCGTTTTGGCCCCTCATCGTACATGAAATCGGCGACGCGCAACCTGTTCCTGGGCAATCAGCCGGACTGGAACCTGAGCCGTGCCCACGATACCGGCTGGCAAGCATGGCTCAATCCTGGCGCGCCCGCCTGGCAGCATGAACTGTCGCGGCAGATCACCCAGTTGGTTGCGCAATATGGCTTTGATGCAGTCTTTCTTGATACGGTCGAAGTCTGGACAAATGACCCGGATTTCAATATCCGCGAGGGCTACCGCCAGCTGGTAGACCGCCTGCGCGCTGACCGCCCCAACCTGCTGGTGACCGGCGAGGATTGGTGGGACGGCTTGCTGCCCATCTTCCCGATCTTTCAGCAGTCGTCCAAATGGCGACAGGTACCTGATTGGGTCGGGCGCTACGCGCGGCTGATGGGGCACATTTGCGACGGTGAAGCCAGCCGGGGCAGCACGGGTGTCTTCGAGTCTGGCTACGTGCCCTATGAACGGCTGCCTGACGCACCACATTATCTGCCGACACTGGCATTTGTCGATGGCACATTGGCAAATGCAAAATCCGAAATCGACGCTGTGATCATGCTGGCAAAAGCCCGAGGTCAACTGTAAGAACTTGGCTTTCGCCCCACTTGCGGGGAAGAAGAGGGGCAGTGAGGAACTTAAATCCCTTACCGGAAATGAGGCCTGCGTGAAATCTAAACCACGAACGAAATGAAAGGACAAATCATGCCTGAAAATATTACGCCTGTGGATGGCATGGTCATCACCGAAAACACCCGGTTCACGCCGGGAGTTTATCCTCTGCGCAAAGGTTTGACCATTGGCAGCGATAATGTCGTGATCGAGGGCGACGGCGTGGTGCTGGTCAATCAGACGCGCGACGGCGTTGGCATTCACGCGCAGAATCAGCAAAATATCAGCGTACGCGGGATCGCGATCTCCGGCTTCTTTCATGGACTGCGCTTCGACAACTGCCGCGAAGTGCAAGTCGAAGCTGTCCGTGTGCGCGATACTTTCGAGATCGAGGGCATCGATACATTCCTCTATCTCTGGCATCCCATCGAGCAGGTGTACAGCGGTGCGATCTTATTGAATGGTGTTCAGGGCGGTGCGGTGCGCCACTGTGACCTTCAGCACCAGATGAACGGTATCTTGCTCTACAACACCACCGGCGTAACTCTGGAACACAACAATGCATCATTTAACAGCGGATGGGGTGTCTACCTGAGCGGGTCAAACGATAACCACATCCTCGATAATCGCCTCGATTTCTGCAATCGCATCTTCCGCCGACCGGAAAGCGGCGCCATTCGCGTCGAAGCCGACGCTGCCGGGATCGTGCTGGTCGAAAGTTCGTGCCGCAATCAACTGCTGCGCAATAGCTGCTTGTGTGGCGGCGATGGCATCTTCATCGCCGGCTACAATCACAAGGGTGGCAAGACCACCTGTGACGACAACCTGATCGAAGACAACGACTGCCGCCTCAGCCCAAACAACGCTATCGAGTCGACTTTTTCGCGCGGGAACATCTTCCGCCGCAACGATTGCAGCCGCTCCAATTACGGTTTCTGGATGGGTTACTCGTGGGATAACGTCATGGAAGACAACATCATCGACTCGTGCCGCATGGTCGGCATTGCCATCGAACACGGCCATGGCTTCGTCATCCGCAACAACCAGATCCTCCACAACCGCGAGGGTGTGCGCCTGTTCACGCGCGGCGGCGAAACGCTGCACCACTGGCCGGAGTGGGCAGTCTCTTACGACTACACGCTGGAAAACAACCTGATCGAAAACAATCACATTGGCTTCAATGGCTATACAGGTCCCGAAATCCCAGCAGACAAGGTCAGCTATGATCTGCGGCTGCGCGGCAACACCTTCCGCAACAACCTGACCGCAGTTCGCTTTCATCGCGTGCGCCAATCGCTGGTGAGCGGCAACACGTTCGAAAACAATCAGCAGGCGATGCTGTTCATCGAGCAGCCAGACATCGAACTCAGCCACAACCAGTTAAGCGGTAGTGACGAGATCGTCCACACCGACGAGTTGGGGCACACCACCGAACCCTCAGGCTGGGTGTAAGGTGGCAAAACTACTATCCCGCCGTACAGATCGGCTGTGCTGCAACAGGCGTTCAGCAGAATGCCTGGTCAGCTTCGCCGCTACAGATGTTGTTCGCATACGAGGTTGTAAATATAATTCGCCAAGAATAGAACATAAAGGTCTAGTCAACTTATGCCTGTTATGACCTCCCGTGAGCGGATGCTGACCGCCCTGACCGGCGGTGTTCCAGACCGCTTGCCTGTGACCACGCATCATGTGATGCTATCCTTTCTGGATAGATATCTCGATGGTGTTTCTTATCACGACTTTTTTGATCGCTTCGGGTTGGATGCCTACGTTTGGACTGTGCCCTACAAACCGGACACCGCGAAGGGTGAATACTACGACCCCAACCAGACATCCACTCACCCGCTCGATCACACACACCGCGTCGCTTCGGATAACTGGCGCATCGAAGCGGACACGCTGCCCGACCCAGAATACCGTACTACGCGCTATCGTTTTGTGACGCCCGGTGGCACGCTTTCGATGCTGCTGCAAGGCAATGAGTACACCGATTGGGTCGTCGAGCCGCTGATCAAGGAAAAGCGCGACATCGATCTGATCGCGAAATACGTCACGCATCCCAAGTGTGATGTCGAGGCGGTCAACCGCACCGCCGAGGCATTTGGCGACCGTGGCCTGGTGCGCGGACACATCTGCTACTTCGATATTTACGGCCAGCCCGGCTGCTGGCAGGACGCGGTCGAGCTTGTCGGCACTGAACGGTTGATCCTGGAGACCTACGACGACCCGGAGTGGGTGCATGAGGTTATCCGCGTGTTGCAGGAGCGCAAGAAGACATTCATCCGCTCGTTGGAAGGTGCGCGTTACGATCTGCTGGAGCTCGGCGGCGGCGCGGCGTCCTCGACCGTCATCTCGCCCAAGCTGTTTGATGAATTTGTCGCGCCATACGACAGCGAATTGATCGCGCTCGCCCACGAGGTCGGCCAGCGCATCGTCTACCACACTTGTGGCGGCATGATGCCCTTGCTCGAACGTCTCGCAGACATGAACCCGGACGCGATGGAGACGTTCACTCCGGTGGACATGGGCGGCGATGTGCGCCTGGCAGAAGCCAAACAACGGATTGGCGACCGCGTGTGCATGATCGGCGGTTTCGACCAGTTCCACTTCTTTGTCGGTTGCACGCCGGAAGAAACACGGGCTGAAGTTCGTCGCTGCTTCGAGGCGGCGGGCGCAAACGGCGGTTACATCCTCAGCCCGTCCGACCATTTCTTCGAGGCGGACCTGGCGCTTCTGGAGGCATTCGCGGACGAAGCGCGGCGGTGCGCCTATGGCTGACGTGATTGAAATCGGCGTACCGATCGACGAGATTGAAGCGCGCCGCGAGCGCGTTAGCCGCGCCAAACGGTTCGAGACGCCGGATCGCGTGCCTGTGATCCCTGCCATCGCCCATCGTTTCCTTGTGCCACAGGTCGGCGTCAGCTTCCGCGATTACTACAGCGACCCGGAAACGATGCTGCGCACGCAAATCCTGGCCCAGAAGTGGCTGCTGGAGAATGTGCGCACAGACGCCTACAGTATCACCGGCGCGTGGGTCGGCGCGTGGACAGATTTTCAGAATACGTTCGAAGCGGGCAGCCTGGGCTGCGAAGTTGTCTTTCAGGATGACGACATCCCCTGGGTGGGTCCCGGTTGGGTCAAGACTGATGACGACCTTAAGCGCCTGGAAGCGATGGATTTCGTGCACGGCGGCATCAATGCCCGCCAGATCGAATACCGCCGCGCAATGATGAACGTAGCGGAAAAGTACCCGGTGCGCTTCCAGGGCGGCGAGATCTTCTACCCTGGCGCGAATCCGGCGCTAACCCACACGTCGGATGGCCCCTTTGGTGTCGCCGGTGACGTGATGGGGCAGGTGGAGTTGTTTCTCGGTGTTTATGAGCGCACAGACTTTGTGCGCGAACTGCTGCGCATCGTCACCGACAAACTGATCGAGTGGCTGGATTTCTGCTGGGAAGAGGAGCAGTTGCCGACGCCAAAAGACTTCGCCTGGACGGACGACCTCGCCGTGTCGCTTTCGGCGCAGACTTATCGTGATCTGGTACTGCCGTTCGAGCAGAAGCTGCGCTTCCACTTCGATGGTTACGTCAGCCTGCATATGTGTGGCAAAAGCGATCACATGCTCGACATATTCGTCAATGACCTGAACGTCAACGAATTACAGGGCTTCGGCTATCAGGTCGATCTCGATAAAGTAGCGTCGGTGCTGGGCGGTCGTGTAGTCCTCATCGGCAACGTCAGCCCGATGCTCATCCATTCCGGCACACCCGACGAAATCCGCGCCGCTGTGCGCCAGATCATCGAAAAGCTTGGTCACTTTCGCGGGCTGATCATTCAGGACGGCAACAACATCCCGCCCGGCTCTCCCCTCGAGAACATCAACGCGATGATGGAAGCGGCAGAAATGTATGGGCGCTATGAGTAAGCAACATTGATGGAAATTTCAGCCAAAATAGCCCGCAGCAAAGCCTTTCTGGAGCGGCTGTGGGCACTGGAAAACGACGAACGCCCTGGCTTCATGATCGGCTATGTGGGGCCAAGAGTGAAGAACGGCAAGCCGATTCCGAGCGCGCTGTTTTCGACTGAAGGCCCCGATACCGTCCGCGATCGCCTGCAAGACCCGGCGAAGTTTCTGCGCGCGCAGCTCGATGAGATCGAGGCGCAGCAGGCGCTCAAGGGCGATTTCGTCCCGTCGCTCTGCCCAACGCTCGGCCTGGTCGGTATTCCGTCGGCGTTCGGCTGCGAGGTCGTTTGGTGGGAGAATGACCTGCCTGCTGTCCACCCCGCCATCGACGACGAATCACAGGCGGTTTACGCGCTGCCGACGCCGACCGTCCGCGATGGCGAATTGGGGCGAATGCTCGATTACACCCGCTACTTTATTGAACAGACCAGCGGGCGCTACCCTCTGCGTATGAGCGACATCCAGGGGCCACTGGACAGTGCCGCGCTGATCATGGGGCACAATAATTTCCTGATGGCAATGTACATCGATCCAGACGCGGTGCATCATCTCTTGCAGCAGGTGACTGACCTGACGATTGCTTTCGTCCAGGCGCAGCGCGATCTGGCGCTCAGCCTGGGCTGCGAGTTCGTGCCGAGCATGTTCCAGCCCTGGATACCGGACGGTCTCGGCGTATCCATCTCGAACGACGAATGCGTGATGATCTCCGCCGAGATGCATGACGAGTTCCACGTGCCGTATCTGAATCAACTCGCCGAGGCGTTCGGCGGCATCTACCTGCATTCATGTGGCAAATGGACACACCAGTTCCCCAGCCTCGCCAAAGTGCATAACCTGCGCGGGCACGAGTTCGGCGCTAGCGAAGCACATTTCGAGCCGGTGCTGGAACACTTCGGCGGCAAGATCGTGCTCGCCTGCCGCGTCGGGCTGCACCGCGATCTCAAGTTCGCGGGCATGGCGGATTACGTCCGCCGCGTCAAAGCCGCCAGCAAAACCTATCGTGGGCTGTTCATCAACGTAGACATCACCAACGGCTTGATCGACGACACCTGGCCCGAAACCGACCTTGAGGAGATTTACGGGTTGTTCGATGTAAGTTGATACGGCCGGTGCTGTTGCACGACAAGACATTGGAGCGGCGCACGGGTACGAGCTGCTCCCGTTACCCAACCACTACTGCTGGTGCGACTCAACCGCCATCTTCTGCTGCATTTTTACGGGCGTGTTCTCCATCAGCCAAGCTTCCATACGCTCGGCGATCTGCGCGGGCGTCTCCGGGTAGCCGTAGGTCTCCAGCAGCACGGGCGTCCACTTCTTGCCCCAGCGGATGTGAAAATTCTCGTCGCTCCAGTCGTAGCTGACCGCCGCCGCTGAGATATCATCGTGGATTTCTTCCCAGTGTTCGCGGTTCGCGGATTTTTCCGGCATCCCGTTCGGCTCGATCACGGTCGTCAGCAGCGCATACTGCTCCACCGCTGGCAGCTTCATCATCACATCGTAGATCTGCACCACCTGCGGCACTTCCGATGGCTGCAAGCCCAACTGCCCAATGCGCACCATCCCCAATTGGCTGTGACGCACCTCGTCCCACAAATGGCGCGAGACGTTGTATTGATACTCCCAGGGCATCTCCGGCGTCATCCACAGGATCGAGCCGAGCGTTTCCGCCGCCGTCATCTCGTTCAGGTAATGCTTGAAGCGCCACAGGCGGTGCGCCTCCGGCTCTGCCTTGCGATCCGGCTCCACATCGACCGATGGATCGAAGATCGGCCAGCCCGGCATCCGCTGGCAGTTCATCCAGGGCAGCAGCAGCGGGTGATTCGCTGGTTCCTGCGGCTCAGGCGTCGGCGCGTCCAGGCCCGTGACGCCGCCATCCGCCGCCAACAGCCCGGCAATGTAGTCACGCCATGTCTGCCAGCCTGGGTAGCGCGCGCCGACTTCCGGGAAGAACTTCTCGGCCCAGGCGACCTGACGTTCGAGCGCAGCCAGCAGCTTCTCGGTAATCTGCACTGTGGGGCGGTCGAAGTCGCTCCAGGTAACTTCCGGGTGCTGGCGATACGCTTCCAGCAGCCCTTTCTTGATCACGAGATACACCGTCGCGATCACTTCGGCGCTGTTCTGCGCCCGGTCGAGCGCCGCCGCCAGCCGGGGCAGTCGCTCGCTGACGCCACGTTCCGGCTGGTAGCAGCGCAGCTCACGCAGCCGCTGGTAGATCAGGTCTGCCGAGTCGCCGCTCTCCCAGATGTGCAGCCCGATCTCGTTCTTTGCTTCCCATTCCGGCACACCCGGCAGCCACCCGGCGAGCGTGCGCATGCACGCTTTCTCCAAAAGCGCGTAGCGCTTCAGGATTTCGGTGTTCTGCTCAATCGTGATATGTGTCTTCGTGCTCATGTCGCTCGTCCGCTCCATTCGTCATGCTTACATTACCGCATTCAACTCAAGGCAATCATTTCAACGCTCCACGCGCCAGCCCGGAAATGATCATCCGCTGGCCGAAAAGTATGATCAACAGCACAGGCACAATCATGAACACGCTGAGCGCGCTCATCATGTCCCAGGGTTTGGTGTACGTCGAGCCTGGATCGGTCAGTTCGGTCAGTCCGACACTCAGCGTCTTGGTATCAACATTGTGGGCAAACACCAGCGGATAGAGCAGTTCGTTCCAACTGATGATGAAGTTGATCAAGAACATCGTGAACAGCGCCGGACGGATCAGTGGCAGCAGCACACGCAGGATGATCTGCACCGTTGTCGCGCCGTCGATGTAAGCCGCTTCTTCAATCTCCGCTGGCACCTGCTTGATGAATGAGACCAGCGTCATGATCGTGAACGGCAGCATCAGGCTGCTCATCATGATAATCAAGCCGTGATGGGTGTTGACCAGCCGGAAGGTGTTGAACGTCTGGAACATCGGCACGAGCACGGCAATTTGCGGCAGCGCCACGGACAGAATGAGCGCGAGGTAGATGATATTGCTGCCCGGAAAACGGATACGTGCCAGGGCATACGCCGCCATACCCGCCGCGATCACGGAGACCGCCGACGAACCCACGCCAAAGATCACCGAGTTGCGAAAGTAGGTCAGGAACGGAATCGACTCGACCATGCGCGCGTAGTTGTCCAGCGTCGGGATGCTGGGCCAATACGTGGGCGGCACGTTGAACAACTCGGTTGACGGCGTGATCGATGACACGAAGATGAAATAGAACGGCAGACCGATCACCACGACAAACAGCGCGAAGCAGACATAAACGAGGATACTCTCGCCATAGCGTGCGAACAACGCTGATCGGTATCCGGGCTGTGTTTGCGGCGACATCTGTGAGCGTGTGGCTGCCTGGCTTGACATCCGGCTCTCCCTTACATCGACACGTCAAAACGGCGAAACAGGTACAACCCAACCACGCCGACGACAGCGACAATGCCGACCAGCGCCATACTGATCGATGCCGCGTAGCCATAATTGAGCGAGTTACTTTCCAGATAGATCTTTTGCGCGATCACTGTGGTGGAATAGCCGGGTCCGCCGCCCGTCATCAGAAACGGCAGATCAAAGACCGCAAGTTGCCAGACAATCATGAACATACCAGTCGTGATCAGAATCGGTAGCAACATTGGGATGGTGATGTAGAACAGGCTCGTCCACGCGTTCGCACCATCGACGCGCGCGGCCTCGTACAAATCACGCCCGATGCCTTGCAAACCAGCCAGCAGCACCAGCGCTACGAACGGTGTACTCTTCCAGACCGCGACCGATGTCACCGCTAGCTTGGCGTTATTGGGGTCGATCAGCCAGCGCATCTCTACACCCGCCAGACTGCGCAGCAGGTCAGGGATCATGCCGAACTGATCATCGAACATCCAGCGAAAGCCAAGCGCTGCCACTGCCATTGGGATCGCCCAGGGGATTAATACCAATGCACGCGAAAGAAAGCGCAGCCGGAACGCCGCATTAAGCAGATGCGCCACCGCCAGCCCCAGCGCGAGTTGAAAAAAGGTCGCGCCCAGCACGAACACCAATGTGAAACTGATGCTCGCCTGCACGACCGGGTCCGCGCTCATGCGCTGAAAATTTCCCAGGCCAACAAACACGGGCCCACCGTGATCAAACGCCGGGTTATAGCGATGGAAACTGAGATATGCCGTCTGCAAGAACGGATAAAATGCAGTGAAGACACGCAGACCTACCGCCGGCAGCAGCAGCAAGATAGCAATCACATAAAAACGCTGTCGCAAACTCAGCCGGGCGAATAGGTTAGGACGGCGGTCAGCATGGGGTCGAGCAGACATAAACGATTTTTCAGACTCTCTTTACCGCTGATTGTACATTTCTTGGCGTGCCATAACACGTGCCTCAAAGCAGGTGCATCCAGAATGCGCAGTAAACCTCGCGGACATGCCGTGGCATGCCCGATAGCGAACACATTGTGCGGACACCCGGCGGGGTATCCGCGCCTGCATTTGCGAATGCTTATCCCTCGCTGCCCGCTCGCATGGCGCCTGGCTCCCCCTCTCCAGATCGGAGAGGGGGTTGAGGGATAAGGTAAGACCGACTCTGTCTACTGATCCAGGGCGGCGATCAACTGCTTGCCCTGTTCCAAGACCTCTGACAGGCTCGCCTGGTTGGTCAAGAACAGCGATGCCATGTCATCAACGACTGTCTGCGCTTCCGCCACACGTGGGTGGAAGGCACGCGGGGCGAACACGTCATTATCCGCATACATACCCATCGCGGCGATCAGTTCATCCCCGCTGTCCGCCAGCGCCTCCAGAATCGAGTAACGCGGCGTGAGCAAGAAACCCTGCTGCTTCGCCAGTTCCGGCGCGACTTCTTTCGAGGTTAGGTAGCGGATCAGCTCTCTTGCACCGTCTGGATTGGGCGCATACGTCGGGACCGAGAATCCCCAGCCACCGATCCAGCTCTTGCTGCCCGCAGGACCCGCCGGAGGCAGGCTGATAACCATCTTTTCCGGCGCGTACCAGTCCTCATTGTCCTCGGCGACACCCTGGAAGAAGGGCCACTGGCGCATGAACCAGACTTTATCGCCCATGTACAGATTGTTCTGCGCCGTGTAATCCTGGTTGAGCGCCTCTTCTGGGAAGATCTTGTGCGTGTGGATCATGTCGTACAGGAATTGCAACGCCTCTGCCGTGCCCTCATCGAACTCGAAGACTTTGCCGCCTGCCTGCGCAGTCAGATACGCGACGTAGACATACAGGAGCGCCGGTTTGATCAAGCCATCGGTCGTCGCCCAGACGCCATTTTCCGCGTCCGTAACTTCTTTACCAACCTCGACCATCTCTTCCCAGGTCGTGGGTACAGACAAGCCGCGTTCGCTCAGCCAATCCTGACGGTTGAAGAAATAGCCAACAGCGAATTCATGCGGGATGCGGTAGGGCACATCATCGATGCTGAGGAAGCCCCGAATGTGATCCTGCATGCTCGGCGGGAAGTCGTCCCAGGTCTCCTGCGGGATGATTTCATCCAGCGGCATCACCCAACCGGCGCGCATAAAAGTCGGTGAACTATCGTCAGCGTCGCTGAACATGTCAACCGGGCTGGTCCCAGACGCAAACGCCGGACTGTAGCGCGTTAGCATGTCGTTGCCGCTGACGGGGCCACCCTCAAATTGAACCGTCAAGCCTGTGTCCGCCTCGAACTGCGGCAGCACGCTCTGGATGGCTTCTTGAGCAAACTCCTGAATGGCGAAAACAACCGTATTGTTCTGACGGATCAGATTGGGAGCGAACATGCCCTGGGTCAAGAAGTTGTTGGGGACGTTCGCTGCCAGTGCAGCCGCTATGCTGCCCGCCGTCCCTTTGAGGAACATGCGGCGCGTCATTCCGCGCGCTACAGTCTGTGTGTGAGTAACCTTTTTCATAACCAATTCCTTTCATGGAGTATAGAGGTGTAATTTTAGCAGCGTGTGTTATCATCATATTGTCTAAACAACCTGATCACAAATATATAGTCAGCATATCCCTTTGTCAAACAGATAGAGGCAGAAATTATGGTTGATCTTCATGCTACGCTGGTCAGTCACACACACTGGGATCGCGCATGGTACTGTACCTTTCAAGAATTTCGCGTCCGTTTGGTACAGTTGGTCGACAAATTACTCGATATCCTCGACACGAATCCGGATTTTCGCTGCTTCATGCTTGACGGGCAGATGAGCGTTATCGAAGACTACCTGGAGGTGCGCCCTGGCCGAGCGGCGACACTGCGGGAATACTGCCGCTCCGGGCGTATTCAGGTGGGCCCATGGTTCGTGCTGGCGGATGAATTTCTCGTCAGCCCGGAGTCGCTCATTCGCAACCTGCGCCTGGGGCATCGCATGGGCGAGGACTATGGCGGCGTGGTCAAAATCGGCTACGTGCCGGATGGTTTCGGGCACATCGCCCAGTTACCGCAGATTTTGCGCGGTTTTGGCATCGATAACGCTTTCTTCTGGCGCGGCATCGGCGCGGAGGGCGACCAACTGGGCACGGAGTTCATGTGGCAGGCACCGGATGGTTCAGCTGTCACTGCCATTTTGATGCCATGGGGCTACCACAACGTTACCAATCTCGGCTACGGCATCCACTGGGGCGATACCTCTCAGATGACCTTCGATATGGAGTTGGCACTGGACAAGATCGAACGCGCCATCAACAAACTCACGCCTATGGCAAACACGTCCGCGCTCCTGCTCATGAACGGCATCGATCATGCTGAAGCCGAGCCTCGCGTCCCGACGATCATCGCGTTTGCAAACGAGCAGATCGACGACGTCGAAATTCGTCAGGGCACGCTCGCCGACCATCTGGCACAGGTCCGTGCAGCGGACAAAGCGCTGCCCACTTTCAGCGGCGAATTCCGCTGGGGGCGCTATTCAGAGATTTTGCAGGGTGTCTATTCGACGCGCATCCATCTCAAGCAAGCCAATCACGCTGGTGAGATACTGCTCGAACGCTATGTCGAACCGTTAACGGCTTTTTCCTGGTTGGCGAGCGCGGACGTTCCGCCAGGAGTGCCTGATTTGGTCGATCTGGCGTGGCACTGGCTGCTGCTCAACCACCCACACGATGACATCTACGGCAGCGGTATCGACGAAGTACATCATGAAATGGACTACCGCTTCAGCCAGTCGCGCCAGATCGGGGATGCGCTGGTGCGCGACAGCCTGCGCCGCCTCGCCGTCGAGGTTGATTTCACCGCTCATCCAGGCGTTCCCGTCATCGCCTACAATCCACTTGGCTGGGCGCGGCAGGAAATCGTCGAAGCCGAAATCGACTTCGAGTATGATGACACGACCGCCAATTCATTCCAGGTCGTCAACACAGCGGGCGAGGTCGTCCCCCACCAGGTCATCAGCGATGAGCAGTTGTTCTGGATGGAGGTACTCAAGCCTAACCGTAAGCGGCGCGTCCGCGTGATGTTCCCAACGCAGTTGCCATCGTGCGGCTATACGTGTCTCTATATACAGCCGCGCACCGGCGAACCGATTAGCGGTGATCTCATCGTGGGCGAACGCACCGCAGAAAACGCATTTCTTAGGCTCGAAATCGCCGACGACGGCGGGCTGACGATCACTGACAAAGTCTCCGGGCAGACGTATTCCGGACTCGGTCATCTTTACGACGTTGCTGACGCAGGCGACGAGTACACCTTCTGTCCACTCAAGGGCGACCAGCCGTTCACGACCGCCGGAGCGGCGGCAGAGATCACGCGCATCGAAACTGGCCCCTGCCGCGCTGCGTTCCGCATCAATCACACACTGCACTTGCCTGCCCGCCTGAACGACGACCGTCAACAGCGCAGTGCCGATCTGGTCGAGATGCCGATCACTATAGAAGCGCATGTCTACGCGGGCCAGCCAGGCGTGTACATCACAACGCACATCGTCAATCACGCTCACGATCATAAGCTGACCGCCCGGTTTCCCAGTGGCATCCGTACGGCACAGGCACATGTTGATGCGTCGTTCATGGTCGCAGATCGAGATCTTCAACTGCCGGACTCGGCAGGCTGGGTGGAAGACCCAACGCCGCTTATGCATCAGCGCGCCTTCACCGATCTGAGCGGTGGCGAGCGTGGACTGGCGGTCATGAATCGTGGGTTGCCCTCGGTGGAAGTCTATGAAGACGGCACGATTGCACTAACACTGCTGCGCAGCATCGGTTGGCTCTCGCGTGATGATCTCTGGGTTCGGCGGATCGCGGCGGGACCGCTCGTCCCCACGCCAGGGGCGCAGTGCATACGTGAATACACCTATGAATACGCTATCTTGCCGCACTCAGGGGATTGGCGACACGTCTATCAGATTGCTTATAACTACAGCGCTCCTATCCTGGCGCGTCGCGCCGACACGCATCCCGGGCTGGAACTAAGCGAGATGAATATCACCCGCGACGATCCTGCGCTGGTGAAAAAGATAGCCTGGTCGCGAGGTGGGCATTTGCCGCCGACGCTGAGCGTGATTGAGGTTGAGCCGGCTGCGCTCATACTGAGCGCCGTCTACCGCAGCGGCGACGCACTGATCGTTCGCTGCTATAATCCGACCGACGAGACGATCAGCGGTATGATACGTTACCGGCTGCCACTAGCACTCGTGGAACGTATTCGGCTAGACGAAACTGTATTAGAAACCTTGGCAGTCACAGATGGGCGCATACCGGCAGTTGTGCGCAGCGGCGAAGTTTTCACGTTGCGTTTGCTGCCTGCACTGTAATAATAGGGAGACGTGCGTCATCCCTACAGGTTTTGGAATTGGGTGGGGATGATGTTTGCTTCAATCTATATATCGCGTACGAATGACTAGACATTTGACAGAGGTTTTGACATCATGTAGAGTTGATACGTATATACCTTTCTGAGCTGAGTTGTACATTTGGAGTTCTATGTCAATTGTTCTTGATCGCAACCCCGACGCACCACACCTGCACATCCAGGTCGCAGCTGTTCTCAAAAAGCGCATCCATAATGGAACCTGGCCCAATGGCAGCAGTATCCCGCCGGAAAAAGTGTTGTGCGCCGAATTTGATGTCGCGCGCGGCACGGTGCGGCAAGCATTGGCGAGTCTGGAAGCAGAAGGTTACCTGAGTCGCGAACAAGGACGCGGAACGTTCGTCCTGTGGAATGAATTCAGTGCCAACCGTTCGCAACGCCTTGCCTTTATCGTTCCCTACCTTCGCGACTCGTCCGTACCCACAATTCTGGTCGGCTTCCAACAAGTCGCGGAACAGGCTAACTATTCCGTGATTTTTAACCACGTCAACAACGATCTTCAGCAGCAGGAACGGGTGATCCGCAAACTGATTGACGAAAAAGTGGCGGGTATTGCGCTTTACCCAATCAACTCAGAGCACTTCGCGCTGATCGAGGATCTTAATAACGCGCGTTTTCCTATCGTTCTGATCGATCGCTATCTGCGCAACCTCTCCACCGATTACGTCATGACCGATCACTTCGGCGGTGCGATTCGTGGTACACACTACCTGCTCAATTTAGGACATGAGCGGGTTGGCTTCGCTACCTGGCTTTCACCTGCCGTGAGCATGGAGCATCGTTACCTGGGCTACTGCCAGGCGTTGGCAGAACGCGGATTGCTCCTGGAAGACAGGCTTATTTGCCGTGTCGACGGGGGGTATCCGCTAATCGACGACACACCGCTGCACGAGTTTATCAGCGGCCCCGATCGCCCAACCGCCGTGTTCGCCGCCAATGATCAGATCGCCATCGCGCTTTATCGGGCGGCGGCAAGCCTGGGTATGTCGATCCCCGGCAATCTGTCGGTGTTGGGTTTTGACGATCTCGATGTTTCGGCGCACCTCGACCCGCCGCTGACCACCATGGGGCAGCCATTCCACGAAATAGGTCGAAACGCTGCCGAACTGCTGCTGCGGCGCATACACGGCAAACGCACAGGTTTCGAGCAGATCGCGCTCCCCGCATCTATGCTTGTGCGTAGGTCTTGCCTGGAGGTCGCGCGGGAAGATCTCGCCGTTGAGTCGATAATGCTATAGCTATGAATTGCGTTTGCTCTTAATTCCATCCGCGTGAGGAAGCATTATGTCCCCGATTATTGAAGCAATCCGTGAGGCAGTCATCCAGGGTCAGGCGGCAGTTGTCGTCGAAAAAGTCCAGCAGGCACTCGACGCCGGAGAATCAGCCGAGATCATTCTCCACCAGGGTTTGATCAGCGCTATGCAGCGCGTTGGTGAACTGTTTGAAGAAGGCATCGCCTTTGTGCCGGAAATGCTGATCGCCGCCCGCGCAATGGACAAGGCGTTGAACGTCCTCAAGCCTCACCTGGTCGAGCAGGGTGTCAAACCGGTCGCCAAAGTTGCGATTGGCACTGTCAAAGGCGATCTGCACGACATCGGCAAAAAACTGGTCGCAATGATGCTGGAAGGTTCTGGTTTTGAGATCATGGACCTTGGCATTGACGTGCCACCCGATAGGTTTGTCGATGCCGTACGCGAAGGGGCGCAGGTCGTCGCGCTCTCTGCACTACTGACGACGACAATGCCCAATATGAAAAATGTTGTGGAGGCTATCCAACAAGCCGGGCTTCGCGAAAGCACGCGAATAATCATCGGCGGGGCTCCGGTCAATCAGGCCTATGCCGATCATATCGGCGCAGATGGTTATGCGCCGGACGCATCGAGCGCTGTGCGAAAGGTGCGAGAATTAGTCGGCGCGCAGTAATCTCAACATGCATACGACTCCGCTGGCTGTCGCAGCCCGACTCAGTCGAGGAACCGCAGAAGGAGTAACGCTACTTCAACAATTCACGCGTGGGCATCGCACTGCTCGGCTATGCCAGTAGTAGCGAAAATCGTATCAGTGCTGTCATTCCTTGCTCAAGCGGAACCATAGTGATTGTGAAGGCCGCCACCGCGGATATCGCTTCGTTTTACCGGTAAACTGGTTGACACAACCACCGGCCGATCAGGGAACTTCTGGGCAATTCCCTGATGCGGTCGGATGGTGTTGAAGTAGTATCCATACTCACGCAGCACATACTTCAAATGCGCCTGGTGAAAGATGAGCAGCTGGTCGAGGTATTCTTCGCACATGGAGCGTATCCAGCGCTCGGCGTACGCGTTTGCCCGCGGGGCGTCTACAGGAATTCGCACAACCTCTATTCCTTCAGATGCAAATATGGCATCAGAAACAGCAAAGTACTCATTATCGTTATCGCGAACCAAATGGGTAAACGTTTGCCTCTGCGACTCTATATTCCAGATGATCTGGCGCTGAAATGACTATCTCAGCCGGTTGTCACATATTCTCAAGGTGGGCGAGGCGGGCCACTCTTCAAATCATGTTCGTTCTATTGGATTACTTCTGGTAATCCTCTTTGGTACCCACACAATCTCCGATCACGTGTGTGACTGACGACGAATGCCCGCCGTGTAACAGCGGCGGGCACTATCTTTGTACACCGCGTTTGGCATT
>JAHDWN010000018.1:108914-119395 GCA_023382675.1 Anaerolineae bacterium | reverse complement strand
ATGTTCGGGTTGAGTCCCAGCACTTTGGACTACATAGTGGAAATTCGCTAGCACTCGAACACGGGCCAGCCCAGTCTTTGCGCTGGTCTTTTGTTTTCCCACGCATGCTTTCCAAAATGCTGTGTTTGCAGGGAAATGACGCGCGAGGCTCGGTGTTTCGGCTGCATTGCGCGCGCAGACTTCGCGCCACGTTCACCGGTTCTATGCGGATCCAGCAGTCGTCACGAACTACTCGGCGACGACGCGATTCGTCAGTGTCCCTAACCCTTGAATGCTGATGTTGACGACGTCGCCAGCGCGCAAATAGCGCGGCGGCTTGCGCGCCATGCCGACGCCCGGCGGCGTCCCGGTCGAGACGACATCGCCTGGCTCCAGGGTCATCACCTCGCTCAACGCCTCGACCAACTGCGGGATGCCGAAGATCAGCTCGCGCGTGTTTGAATTCTGCATGACCTCACCATTAAGAGTCAGACGAATATTCAGATTGCCCGCATCGCCGGCTTCGTCGCTCGTCACCAGCGCAGGCCCCATCGGCGCAAACGTGTCAAAGGTTTTGCCCATCGTCCATTGGCTGATGCGCGTCTGGTAATCGCGCGCACTGACATCGTTGATCGGCAGATAACCAGCGACAAACTGCAAAGCGTCCGCAGCCGTCACGTAGCGCGCTTTCTTGCCAATGACGAAGCCTAGCTCCGCCTCATAATCAACCTGATCGGTCACGCGCGGCAGCACAATAGTGTCGCCATGCGCGATCACGGTGTTGGCGTACTTAGTGAAGACGATCGGGTATTTCGGCAGCGGCTGGCCCGTCTCGGCAGCGTGATCACGGTAGTTCAAGCCGATGCAGATAATCTTGCCGGGGCGCGGGATGGGAGCGAGCAAGCGGACATCCTCCAGTGCAAGCGTGTTCACGGCGTCGGCGACGGCTTGACGAGCAGTGGCAAGGGCGCTGTCTCCACCTTGAAGCAAATCGATCATGTCATGCGGCAGTGAAGGGGCGACCTGGCTGAAATCCACCACGCGCTCCTGCCCATCCCGGGTGACAAGTGCTCCGATGCGGGCAGTATCCTGGTAGATGAAAGAAATCAGCTTCACGATAGAACTCCTGTGTTTAGTTAACGAGCCAGAGATATGGCTGCTCGATGAAACGCTTGACCTGCTGCAAGAACCGCGCAGCGGGCGCGCCATCGACCAATCGATGATCGAAAGTCAGGCTGAGGAACATCATGTGCCGGATCGCCACACGCTCCGCTTCAGCATCGATCACCACCTGTTTGGCGACGATGCGCCCAACGCCGAGGATGGCACACTGGGGCAGGTTGATGATTGGCGTGAAGGCATCGATTTCGTACGGCCCCAGATTGGTGATGGTGAAAGTGCCGCCGCTCAAGGCTTCGGGGCCGACGCTGCCAGCGCGCACCTGTGCGATCAGTGCTGCGGACTCCACCGCGATCTGGCGGACAGTCTTCGCCTGCACATCGCGGATGACCGGCACGAACAGACCCCGTTCCGTATCGACTGCCAGTCCCATATGCACCGCGCGCGCCGTAACGATGCTGTCGCCGTCAAACCGCGCGTTGAGCTGTGGATGATCCGCCAACGTCTCGGCGACAAGCTTCGCCAGCAGGTCGTTGTAGGTCGGCACTGGGCGCGCATCGATCTCGCCCGCCGCCTTCAGGCTCGTGCGCACTCTGACCAGATCCGTGGCATCGACCTCCGTCGTCAGCGTGACTGCCGCCGTGGTGTGCGCACTGGCCGCCATGCGCTCGGCGATCACCTGGCGCAGACGCGGGATGGGCGTGCGCGTTTCGTCTGCGGTGGTAAGTGCCGGTGCTGGTTGTGCCGCCGCGCGTTCGACTGCCTCGCGCATGATCCGCTGCCCGGGCAGTTGCGCGGCGAGCGCATCCACGTTCACACCCAGGTCGTCAGCGGCACGCCGCGCGACCGGTGAGACGCGCGCCGCAGCCGGGCGAGTCTGTGCCGCAGCACGCACATCGCGCTCGACGATGCGCCCGGTGCGTCCGCTGCCCTTGAGCGTCATCCAGTCGACGCCAAGTTCGCCAGCCACCCGCTTGGCACGCGGGCTAATCGCAGGCAACCCGTTTGAACGCTCGCCATTTGACGCGGGCGCGTTCGACGGCGCAGCGATGACCGGCGTAGGTACCACAGACGCGCTCGCCGAAGGGGTGGTGGTCGGCGATGCTGACGCAGCCTTTTCGAAGGGCGGCTCTTCCCCTGGCTCGACAATGTAGGCCAGCAGCGCGCCCACGGGCAAGAGTTTCCCCACGACATCGCTGTCCGGCGGGATGCGGAAGATACCGGCATCAAACGCTTCGACCTCGTTGAGCGCTTTATCGCTCTCGACGACGAAGAGGATGTCGCCCGGCTCGACCGTATCGCCATCTTGCTTGATCCATTCAACCAGTGTGCCTTCTTCCATCGTCCAGCCGAGACGCGGCATGACAATTTCGACCGCCATCGCGTTTCCCTCATTCTGCCAGCAGATCGCGGATCGCCTGCACGATCTGCGTTGTATTCGGAACCACCGCCGCCTCCAGCGGTGGGCTGTAGGGCGTCGGTGTGTAGACACCGTTCAGCCGTTGGATCGGCGCGTCGAGGTCATCAAAGCCGTGCGCAGCCACCTGCGCCGCAATTTCCGCGCCAATCCCGCACGGCGCGAACGTCTCATCGACAATCAGCAGCCTGCCGGTCTTATGCACCGACTGGAGAATGGTCGCTATATCGAGCGGCGCCAGCGTGCGCGGGTCGATTACCTCGATGGAGATGCCCTCACCTGCCAGCGCTTCACATGCTTCGAGCGTTCGCCGCACCATCGAGCCGACCGCGACCGCCGTCGCCTGCGTCCCCTCGCGGACGATCGCCGCCTGCCCAAACGGGATGAAGTATTCCTCCTCCGGCACCTGCGCTTTGGCGTTGAGCAGCGCTTTGTGTTCGAGGAAGATCACCGGGTCATCGCCGCGCAGCGCGGTCTTGAACAGCCCTTTGGCGTCGTAGGCATTCGTCGGCACGACGACGCGAAAGCCGGGGATGTTGACGAACATTGGGAAATAGGAACCGGAATGGTGCGTGGCCGATGCGCCGCTGATACCGATGCTGCCACGCAGCACCAGCGGCATCTTCAGCCGCCCGCTGCTCATATACTGGATCTTGGCGACCTGGTTGATCAACTCGCCCATCGCGTCGAGGATGAAATCGACGAACATGAAGTCGACTACCGGGCGCGTCCCGGTCATCGCCGCGCCGGTACACATGCCGATGAAGCCGCGCTCGACAATCGGCGTGTCGCGCAGGCGCATCGGCCCGTACAACTCGTACAGCCCCGTCGTTGTGTTGAAGTTGCCGCCGCGCGCGCCAACGCCCTCGCCAACGACGAAGATCGACGGATCGCGCGCCATCTCTTCGGCCAGCGCCTCACGCGCGGCAGCGGTAAAGGTCAGTTCACGCATCATCACTCTCTAGCTGCTAAAGATATGCTCGGCGACGGTGGCCGGGTTAGGATACGGGCTGTTTTTGGCAAACTCGAAACTTTCGTCGATCAACGCCTGCACCTCCATATCAATCGCCTCGCAGTCGCTCTCGGATGCGATGCCTTCGTGCAAGAGACGCGCGCGATAGGTCATGATCGGGTCACGCGACTTCCACGCATCGACCTCTTCCTGGGTGCGGTAGCTGCCCAAGCTAGGCATGCCTTCCGAATGGGCGCGTGTGCGATAGGTCTTGCAGTCGAGCAGCGTTGGCCCTTCGCCCGCCCGCGCCCGCCGCACGCCCGCGGCGGCAGCTTCATAGACCGCCAGTACATCATTACCGTCGACCGAAACGCCGTTCATGCCGTACGTGCGGGCGCGTTCTGCCATATCGGTGTTGCGAGTCGCGTAGGAAAACGGCACTTCAGTCGCATACATGTTGTTTTCGAAGACGAAGATCACCGGCAAATCCCAGATCGCGGCCAGATTGAGTCCCTCATGAAAGGCACCGTTGTTACTCGCGCCATCGCCGAAGAAGGCCACACCCACCGTGCCATTGTTCAGCAGGCGCGAGCTGTAGCCCGCGCCAGTTGCCTGGAGAATGCACGGGCCGACAATACCGCTGGTGCCCATCATGCCGACTTCCGGCGCGAACAGGTGCATACTGCCGCCGCGCCCGCGCGAGCAGCCCGTGACCCGCCCGAACAGTTCCGCCATCACCTCGCGCGGGGGGACGCCTTTGGCGAGCGCGTGCCCATGCCCGCGATGCGTGCTGAAGACCGCATCCTGCGCCGTCAGATTCGCGCAGACGCCGGTCGCAATCGCCTCCTGCCCAATGTAAGTATGGCACGCGCCGGGGATTAGACCCGCCTGGTGCGCTTTGGCAAGCTGCTCTTCGGTGCGCCTGATTACAAGCATCTGGCGGTAAAGGGCAAGATATTCCTTCTGTGTTAGGTTCATGGCTCTCGGTTCTCCACAAAACGCGCCAGCTTCGCCTGAAACCCTGGTCGATCCAGTACTTCGCGATTGATCACGTTATCCGGAACCTGCCCGCGTGCTGCCTGCAAGATCCCGCGTGCGACCTGTTCGCCGCCTGCCTTCCACACGTCGGCGGTGGCGGGGGCAAAGTGTGGCGTCAGCAGCACATTGTCGAGCTGAGTGAGTGGGTCATCGGCGGGCAGCGGTTCGACCTCGTAGACATCCAGCCCTGCGCCAGCAATCCGCCGTTCCCGCAGCGCCTCGACCAACGCCGCCTGATCGATCAGCGCGCCGCGCGCCACATTGACCAGATAGGCGTTCGATTTCATCAGCGCGAGATGTTCCGCGCTGATCATGTGGTATTTCTCCGGCGTCAGATTCGAGTGAATGCTGACGATATCCGCCTCGCGCATGACGGTCTCCAGTGTCGTCAGCGTAACGCCGAGCGCCGCAGCCTGCGCCGGATCAGCGTGCGGCGAATAGGCCAAGATGCGCATCCCGAACGGCGCAATCAGCCGCGCCAGTTCACGACCGCTCGCCCCCAAACCGATGATGCCGAGGGTCTTGCCCTCAATCTCCATACCGATCACCTGCGGCTGCAAATCCCACCGCCCCTCGCGGGTGATGCGGTCAGACGCCATCAGCTTCTTCGCCAGCGCCAGGATGAACATGAGCGCGGTCGATGCCGTCGAATGGTTGAGGATGTTCGGCAGGTTGAAGAGCAGCACATCGTGATCGGTGCAAGCCTGCACATCGATCTTATCGTAACCCGCGCCAGCCCGTCCGATCACAGTCAGGCTGTCCGTGCCCTCAGCAAAGGCGCTGGCACGCACATACGGGCGCAGTACGACCAGCCCATCGGCAGCACGCAGATGGGCGGGCATCACTTCCATCGAATAGAGCCGATCCCAGTACGCCGGATCGTCCGGGTTCGGAATGTGATCGGAGATGTAATGATGGGTGATGAACGGACATGTCTCGATGGCTGAGAAGCCGATATCGCCATAGGCGCTCTTGCCCTGTGAATCGAGATAATCTCCAGTGATGGCAAGCCGGAAGATCTGCATCGTCGTCTCTCAGCCTTTCGACGCCGCGCGCGCGTGGCTGATGTCCGAGACTTCGATGTGGACATCTGGGCGCGAGAGCACCTCTTCCCGCAGCGCTGTACCAAGCCCCGGTCGTTCTGGCAGCGACAACATCCCTTCACTGATCGGGATGCGCTCGGTCATAACGTCGTTGTACCAGCCGTCGTAGTAGGCGCGTACCGTCTCCATGATCATCGCGTTCGGGATGTGCAGCATCAGATGCGCCGCCGACCACAGGGCGACCGGCCCGATCGTATCGTGGCTGGTGATCGGCAGGTAGTACGTATCCGCCAGCGCGCAGATCTTGCGCGTCTCGCTGATGCCGCCCGTCCAGGCCATGTCCGGCATGATGATGTCGGCGGCGTCCTGCTCGATGACAGCGCGAAAGCCGAAGCGTGTGAATAGACGCTCGCTCACACACAGCGGGATGGTCGTTTCGCGCTTCAGGCGCGCGTAGCTCTCCGGGTTATCCGGCGGGATGATCTCTTCGAGCCAGAGGATGTCGTACTGCTCCAGCGCGTGGGCGATCTTGGTGGCTTCCGGTAGATTCCAGCGCGCGTGTCCCTCGATGGCGATTTCCATCTGGTCGCCGACCGCCCGCCGGATGTCTTCGACGTACGAGACACCTTTCTTAAGCTGCTCGCGGCTGATGAAATGCGTCACGGGACCAACCGCCTCAACGCCCGCACGCCGCCCGACCGGGCCGCCGAGTGAGACGCCGAACTGGTCAAAGGGCCAGATCTTCATCGCTTTGATGCCGGACGCCAGCAGCTCCGCCGCAAGCTCGCCCGTCTTCTCCTGTTCGCGCCAGCGATGGAAGTCCTGATGTTTTCCATGTGAGACGCAGGTGTTGTAGATGGCGATGCGGTCGCGGTTGCGCCCCCCTAGCAGCGCATAGATTGGCTGCCCGGTGTATTGGCCGAGAATGTCCCACAGAGCCACGTCGACGGCGCTGATAGCGCGCATTTCGCTTCCGGCGAAGCCGAAGAAGTTGACGGTACCCATCATGTTCGCCCAGTGGTTTTCGATGTCGAGCGGGTCGCGCCCCAACAAGATGGGCGCAAAGACATCATGGATCATGGCCGCCACGGCGCGCGGGACGTAAAACGTCTCGCCCAGGCCGATTAAGCCATCATCGGTATGAATGCGCAGCCAGGTCGTATTCGGCTGATCGTCGATCCAGATCGTTTCCAGGCGTGTGATCTTCATGATCGTCCTTCCGCGCGCTGTCCCAGGCGCTGTTCCCAGCCTTCCTGATAGATGTCGAGATAGGCATTGATCTCGTAGGGATGTGCTGCCGCCACCTCCAGGTTGAGGTCGATGCCCAGCCCTGGCGCATCCGGCAGTGACAGATGTCCGTTCGCCTGGTCGATCGTGGGCGTCCACGTGACAAGATCCTGCGTCCAGGGTTCGTTGAATGGATCGAAGTATTCCTGGATCAGGTAGTTGGGGATGCAGGCCGCC
Organism: Anaerolineae bacterium; assembly: GCA_023382675.1. Lineage (GTDB taxonomy): Bacteria > Chloroflexota > Anaerolineae > Aggregatilineales > Phototrophicaceae > Flexifilum. Next base: position 112,383 of record JAHDWN010000018.1, on the reverse strand, counting down.
AACTGTAAGCAGACCGCCGTCGCGACTGGGCCACCGCTCTGATGCGGCGCGATCCATGCGCCGTTCGCTTCGGCAATGTGGGCGACAGCGAGCGTGTTCCGGATGCCGCCGAGCGACATCGGCTCCGGCTGCCAGATGCTGATGCCACCGCCGAGCGAGAGCGTGTAAAACTTGCCCACCTTGTCGAACTGCTCGCCCGTCGCCACTCGGATCGGGCTTTGCGCCGCGACTTCATTTGAGAGGCGCTCCTGCTCGGCCGAGGTCGGCTCTTCCCACCAGAAGAGATCGAGGTCTTGCATGACGCGCGCCACACGCACCGCCTCGGCAGGCGTGAAGCGGCAGTGTACGTCGATCAGGATCTTGAGTTCGCCACCGAAGCGCTCGCGGATGGCATGCAGAATGTCGTAGGCGAGTTGGAGATCGCGCTCACCGATGAAGTTGCGCGCGGTGCCAAACGGGTCGATCTTGAGCGCCTTGAACCCCTTGTCAATGGCGATCTGCGCGGCATCCACAAAGTGCTCCGGCGTGCGCTCGGCGCGATACCAACCGTTGGCATACGCCTCGATGCTCTCGCGGACTTTGCCGCCGAGCAGTTGATAGATTGGCACGCCCAGGCTCTTGCCAAGAATGTCCCAGCAGGCGACTTCAATCGCCGCCATCACCAACCGGTGGATGTGGCCCGCGTCCTGGATCGTGCCGATGATCTTGTGTGCGATGGCGGTGACCTCACGCGGGTCGCGACCGATGGCGAAGTGCTTGAGTTCGTGAACGCACGCCTCGGTTGTCTTGATGAAGCCGTTGATGGTCGCCTCGCCGATGCCATAAATCTCGGTATCGGTGATGACACGGATAAACAGCCAGTTCTTCCAACCGGTGCTGACCGTCACCGTTTCGATGTCGATGATCTTCATTAGAAGCCCCATTCGAAGTCGCAGATGATCTCAGGTCCCGATTCATGCACGATCACCGACTTCTCCATACGTGCGCCGACCTCGCCGTCCGGCCCTTCGTAAGCGCCCGGCTCAATCGAGAAGACCATGCCTGCCTGGATCGGTGTCTCGTCGTAGGGCACAAGGCGCGGCGCTTCGTTGACGGTGACACCAATCTGGTGCCCCGCATAATGCCCAATCTTCAGCCCGTGCCGCTCGAACGTCGCTTCGGCAGCCAGGTAGGCGTCTTTGGCCTGGTTGCCGGGGCGCAACATCTCGGCCGCGGCATGGAAGGCCTCGCGCGCCGCCACGCCATAGCGCGTTTGCCTGGCCGTCGGTTCAACGCCGCCGATCACCATCGTGTTCGTCGTATCCGACCAATAGCCATCGACACGCGGACTCATGTCCATCAGTGCCAGGTCGCCCGGCTGCGTGACTACATCTTTGGGGCCGCCGGGGTAATCGACCATCTTGCAGCGAGTCCCTGTCACAAGTTCGCCGAACACCATCAGCGGGTGCCCCGCGGCCAATTCCATCGCATTGATGACCGCCGACCACATGGCGAACTCGTTCTTGCCCGCCTCGCGCGTCTGGCGCAGCAGTTCGGTGTGCCCGGCCTTGTTGACGTTCGCCGCATGACGCAGCTTGTCCAATTCGCGCGCCGTCTTCAGCATACGGGCGGCGGCGAGCGGCGCTGTCGCGTCCATAAGCTGTGTTTGTGGAGCGGTATCGGCGATGCGCTGGAGCGCGGCGAGCGGCAGGGTCTGTTCCTCGACCGCCAACTTAGCCGTCTCGGTCATGCCCGCCTCTTTGAGCATCTTGTGCAGCAGGTTAAGGAAGTTCGCGCGTCCGTCGGTTGGCTCGAACCAGTTGACGGGTTCATACGAGACAACCTCGAAGCCGTCGGATTGTGCCTTCGCCGCTGCAGCATAGAAGCTCGGAATGAGCAACACCGCCGTTGCATCGCGCGCGCCGATCAATGCCAATGGAGGTACGAAAGCCAGGGTTGCCAGCGCGCCGAACGATGTCGGCACCTCGTAGTGGCTGACATAGGTGATGCATTCGCCCGACGAGAGCAGCGCAAAGTCTGCCCCCACAGAACGCAGTTCGGCACGTGCCTTTTCGAGTTCCTGATTGCTCATTACTCACCCCTTGACGGCGCCAGCGCTCAAACCGGCGACGATGTAGCGCTGCACGAGCAGATAGAAGATGATCGGGAATATGGAGAACAGCAGCCCGCCGGCCATCAGCTTGTCAATCGGCGTGTCGATCATCGAGATCATCGACCCCAAGCCGACCGACGCCGTATAGAGCTTGCGATCGGTGATGAGGCTGGCGGCAAAAATGTACTCGTTCCAGGCATGGAAGAAGGCGACGACGCCGACCGCGACCAGGCCCGGCGCGGCGATGGGCAGCATGATGCGCCACAACATGCGCAGGCGCGTACAGCCATCGACGAGCGCGGCATCGCGGATCTCGGTCGGGATGGTGTCGAAGACGTTCTTCAAGATCCAGATGCAGATCGGCAGCACGAAGGCCGTATCCACCAGCGCCAGCGTGAGCAAGCTGTCTTTCATCTGCAAGCGATCAATCGTGGCATAGAGCGGGATCACGATCAGCGCCTCCGGCAGCATCTGGGTCATCAGCAGGATGAAGCCGAACCCTGCCTGCCCGCGCCAGCGCCGCCCAGAGAGCGCAAATGCCCCCAGAACCGACAGAAATAAGCAGATGAGGGTCGTGATGCTGGCGAGGATCGCCGAGTTGAAGATCCAGACGTCGATGCGCTGCGCCGTATCCTGCCCGGTGAAGATCTCAACGAACGGTTGCAGCGTGAACGCCTGCGGGAACAGCGGCGGCGGGTACTGCAAGCTCAGGCTGATGGGCTGGACGACACTGACGAGCATCCAGTAAAGCGGAAACGCCGTCACGATGCAGAACAAAATGACGAGCACGTAGAGTGGGATGCGCCGTGTCCAGTGATGTGGGCTGGCGATGCCGCGCTTCTCGGTATGAACGAGTGTGTTGTGCATGGTGCTCACGAGGATGCCAATGCCTCCTGACGTCTCTGGAGGTACGCAAATAAGAGTGTGATTGCGAATACGACGACGAACCCGGCAACGCCAATGGTCGCGCCATAGGAAAAGTCAAAGGAATTGAATGCCGCCTTATAGACGGAAATGACAAGGGTTTCAGTTGTGCGTGCAGGCCCCCCACCGGTCGAGAGGAATATCAGCGCGAATTGGCGGAAGGCGAAGATACAGGCCAATATGCCCATCAGCATCAGCGTCGGGATCAGCTCCGGCAGCGTGACATAGCGAAAAGATTGCAGTGGAGTCGCGCCATCGACCTTGGCGGCCTCGTAGAGATCATGCGGGATCGATTGCAGCACCGAGAGCGTCACCAGTCCGTAAAAGGGAAATGCTTTCCACGCAGCGATGGCGATCACCAGCGGCAGCGCCAGATTGATGTCCAGCAGCCAGCGCGGCGTCTGGTCGATGGGCAATATCCAGCGCACGAACAGGTTAATGACACCAAAATTC
>JAHDWN010000018.1:0-108904 GCA_023382675.1 Anaerolineae bacterium | reverse complement strand
AAAACCATGACGGCGGGCAAATCCGGGATCGCCCAGGGCATGGTCATGATGCCGCGTGCCACTGACCGCCCACGAAATTGCTGGTTGAGCAGCAGCGCCGCCAGCAAGCCGATGCCGACAGACAGGATGACCGTGCCCCCCATGAAAGCCAATGTCACCCGCAGCGAGTTCCAGAAATTCCGGTCGGCCAGCAGACGGTTGTAGTTATCGAGGCCGACCCAGCGCACTGTCCCGATGCCAATGACGTCGCTCGTGAAACTGGAGACGACTTGTTGAAGGATCGGGATCAGAATGAAGATTGCCTCATAGACGATGATCGGCAGCACCAGCATGTACGGCAGATAATCGCGGCGCTTGTGGTTCACCACAGCGTCGGCAGGGGAGACAGTCGCTTGGACAGCCATAGCGCGTTCCTCGTAAGAATGCTCTAGATCCTCGTCGCCCTCTCCCCGCCTCCCCCGCCACTGGCGCGAAGAGAAGCCACCCGATCAAGTTGGCGACTTCTCTCCACGAAAGTGAGGAAGGCATTGGGGAGAGGCTAAAGAATGGAATCAGGCTGAAAAGACGCGCTCGGCCAGCGCTTCGGCATCCGCCTGAGCGCGTTCCATTGCGTCTTCCACGGTGCTGGCGCCCGCCAGAATCTCCTCGAAGTACGGCGTGACCACCTGACCCAGCTCGTCATTGAAGAGCACGAAATCGCCCAGCACCTCTGGCACGGTGATCGCTTCCGTGGCATCGTAACCATCGGCCCAGGTCAGCGTCTCGCGGTATTCGGGTCGGATGCCGCCTTCGATGGCCGGGATCACGTCCAGGCAGCGTTCGAGCAGTTCCTGGTAATTGTCCAGCTTGTACAGCCAGGCCAGGAATTCCTTGGCGGCTGCCTGCTTTTCCGGCTCGGTGTTGGCATTGACGCAGATCGGGTGGATGCGCGTAATACCCTTGTTGCCGGGCCAGAACGGCGACGCACTGCGCAGATTGTCGTAGAGTTCGGGATCTTCGGTGTTGGTCTTCCACTGGTTGACCGCTGCCGACACGACCATGTTCTGGGCGATCTTCGAGGAAGCGAACAACTGGTTCGCCGTGCCCACGTCCGTGCCCTGCGGCATAGCGTTGTCATACATCGTCTTGAACAGCTTGAGACCGTTGATGACCGGTTCCGAATTGAGCAGCGGCGTCTGGCCTTCCGCCCAGATGCCATCATACAGAACGGCCCACTGCTGGAGGATGAACCAAACGGTGAACGGTTCTGACGCCAGATGCGGCGAATAGATGCCGAACTGGTTCGGGCGTTCGGTCAGCGTTGTGGCGATCTCGACCCAGTTGTCGAGGTCGGTCGGTTCGCCCACACCGGCGGCGTCAAACATCGCCTTGTTGTAGACCAGACCGAAGCGCACCGTCACGATGTCGAGCCCATGCAGATCGCCATCAACGCGCAGCATGTCCTGTGCCGGGACAGGCGTCACGCCTGCGCGCTCGACCACATCTTCCACCGACGCGGTGTGCCCGGCGGCAGCCAAGCGCAGGAAGCCATCGGGCGTCTGCGTGAACAAATCGCCGTCAATACGCCCGGAACGCGCCTGGATCAGGATCTGCTGGAAGTAGTCGTTTTCGCCGTAGCCGGCTTCGTTGATTCGAATATCCGACTGTTCCTCGTGGAACTTGGCAAGCATAGCGCGCCAGGCATCGCCGCGGCCCGGTTCTGTCCAGAACCAGGTCAGCAGATTCAACTCCATGGGGGACTGCCGGATGAACGCCGGAAAGTTAATCCTGGGGGCGACTGCCGCAGCCGCTCCAGCGGCGCCGAGCCTCAAAAAGTCACGACGACTGATACCGGTCTTTTGGGCTGTATCTGATTTTGTGGACTTGCTCATCTCAATATCCTTCTCTGTCTTCGCTAAAGACTTGTGGTTGGCAAACGATTAAATTGCACATGCACCCTTTTGCTCCTAGATACTCACCTCCTTCGCGCACTTAACTGGAGAAGTCCGACATTCATGTGACTGCCGCTCCCAGCTCGTAAACATGGGACACGTAGGTTGCCGCGAGATCGATAGAGGATGTGTGCCCGGAAAACGCCAGCCCCAATACCATCAGGCCCAACAGGGTATCTTCTTCGGTTGGGGCAAGCCGATACTCTCGATGGAATCTTTCGCAGATCAGGTGACGCAGCAGATCGATCTTCTGTACCAATCCGCCTGAAAAGACGAGTTTGCGCCAGGTCTGCTCCGGCGAAAGCTGTCGGGCGAACGTGTAGTAGTCATCCGCCATGCTTTCGAATGCCGCGCGGAATAGGTGCCCGACCGTCAGTTCATCTTCGACCATGTGGGTGAATTCGCCTTCAGCGCCGCTCGCGCTGCTGAAAAATGCCAGCTTCGCGCGCATCTTCGGCGCGGGGGCTGCCTGTGCTGCCTCGGCGATGTACGCCCAGGGATCGGTGAGTGTGATGCCCTGCGCGGTCGCCAGTTCGCTCAGCAGGCGGACGAGCGCGTTGAGGGCGCGCCCTGCCGGGATGTGGGTGACGGTGATGGCATAGCGGCCACCAAAGAACGGGCGCGTCTGGTATGCGCCAAAGTGCGCCGCATCACGCAGCAGGCTGACCTGCGACCCCGTCGATATGTTGAGGGAAAGTTCATCCTGCTGGAGCAGCGCGCCGAGAATCGCACACTGGTAATCACCGACCGGGGTGTAACAGGGCACGCTGCGCCCATCGATCTCCAGCCAACCCGTGACTGTGCCATGCGGGACGATCTCCGGCAGGCGCAGCTTGCGCAGCCCCAGCGCGTCGATGGCGCCATCGTGCCAGCGCAGCGTCTCGACGTCGAGCAGCCCGTGCGCCATAGCGTTGGTAACATCGGTTTTGGGCTGCGCGCCGCACAGATTGGCCACCACGAAGTCCGCCAGTGAGGCCGGCGTCACCGTTTCGTCTGGCAGACGTCCTTGCTCCGCCAGCCAGAAGAACAGCCCGACAGGCAGCCCGGGGCGCAGTTCATTGCCCAGCGCACGGACGTGTTCAGCGCTGAGACGCGCCTTCATCTGGTCGAAGTACGTTCCGACGCCGGAAGAATGCGGCTCCAGCACGCGCTGATCCTGCCAGGTCGTCAGCGTCGATCGCGGCTCGCCATCATCAGTCGTCCAGACCACGCCGTGCATCTGTGTGCAAATGACGATGCCCTGGAGATCGCCGGCGAAGGGCAGCACCGAGGCGAGAACGCCGCGCACGGCTGTCATGACCTGAAGGGGATCGTATTCCTGGCGCAGCGGTATAGACCCGGACAACGCACCAGGAAACGGTCGACGCTGTACGTGCGTCGTTTGCAGGGTATCCATGTTCAGAACGCCTGCCTTGATATACGACGTACCCAGGTCAATCCCAATCAGTGACACCCAACCCTCCTCTAGGACATGGCCCGTTCGACATCGATGCGCCCGGCGACGATGGCTGCCCGGAACTGTTCGATCGTGTCGCGCACGCCGTCTGCAAGCGGGCGCCAGTGCGTTGTCAACACAGCGTCGAGTTCCTCTGCATGAGTCGTCGCGCTCACAGGCAGCGGTGTCGGGTCGTGATCCAGCCGGGAGGCCATCTCCGGCGCGACCTGCAAGATTGCGTTCAGAATCGCTTCGATGCTGGCGGTGCTGCCCCCTGCATCGTAGACCGCTGCGCCCGCCGGACGGGCGCGCGCCGCGTCGATGAAGACCTTCGCCATGTCATCCGCGTGTTCGAACACGACCGTGCCGCCGAACGTGATCCTGTAGGGTCGACCGGCAGCGGCGGCGAGCATTGCCTTGGTCGGCGACGACGTCATACCCTGGTCACGCCCCGGACCATAGACTGTGTGCGGACGCAGCCCGATGCTGTGCAGGCCGTAATCCTGCGAGTAGATGCGCGCCATGCCCTCGTTGGCAACCTTGTGGACACCGTAAAGCGTGGTGGGCGTGAACACCGCACCCGCCCGGTCATAGACGGCGATGGAGCTGGCATACGCGAGTCCGCGGAGTTGATCGAGGTGGCGCTTCGCCGATTCGAGGACGACCGACATGCCGACGAGATTGACCTTCGCCCCCAGCACCGGTTCGGCGCGCACGAACGGCACCTGGAACGCCGCCAGATGGATGATGTGGGTGATGCCGTTGTCAGCAACGACGCGCTCGAAGGCGTCGAAATCGGTGATGTCGCCCGTGACGAAGTGAACCTTCGCCATGGCATCATCGTCCATGATCAGCCGCAGGCGGTGCGTGCTTGTGCCCAAATCGTACGTCCAGACGGGCGTTCCTTCATCCACCAACCGCTTGACCGTCCACGCGCCAATGCAGCCGAGCGCGCCGGTGACGAGAAAGCGTTCTTCGCTCATGACTCGGCTCCCTGGTGGTGTGCCAGATAGCGTCTGTTGACGACCGATCGCGGCTGCTCACCGCGCAGAACAGTGACGACGTTTTGCACGACCTCGCGCCGAAGCTGCACGAACGACTCTGCCGACCAGCTTGAGAGATGCGGCGTGACGATCACGTTTTCCAGCGCCAGCAGCGGATCATCGGGCGATGGTGGCTCCTTCTCCAGGACATCCAGCGCAGCCCCGGCGATCTCCTTATTCACCAACGCGTCGTAAAGTGCCGCTTGATCGACAACCGGGCCGCGCGCCATATTGATGAGATAGGCAGTCGGCTTCATCGCCTTGAACTGGGGGGCGCCGATCAAGTGGCGTGTCTCGTCCGTGAGTGGGCAATGCAGACTGACGTAATCCGAACGCCGCAGCAGGTCATCGAGTTCGACCTGTTCCGCGCCCGCCGCCGCAACCTGGTCGGCAGCGATATGGGGATCGTAGACCAGCACGGTCACACCAAAGGGGAGCAGTTTGCGCACGACGACACGACCAATGTTGCCCATACCGACCACGCCGACCGTCTGTCCAGACAGGCGCGAAGGCGGCGTCGGACGAGGCGAACCCCACTTGCCCGCTTGCACATAGCGATGTTGGGGCAGAATCTGACGGTTGAGCATCAGAATGAAGCTCAGGGTGTGTGTACTGACCTCGTCAATGCAGTATTCGGGTGTGTTGCAAACGGGAATGCCGCACTCGCCTGCGACGGCCAAGTCGATCATGTCGACGCCAATCCCATAGCGCGAGATTACTTTGCAGTGTTCAAGCGAACGTAAGATATCGGCATCGATGTTAGTCCACTGCACGATCAGCCCGTCCGCGTCGAGCACGTGCGGCAGCAGCTCGTCAGGAGTCTTGGCATTCAACCGAACCAGATCCACGTCCAGCCCGGAGCGCCGAAACTCTTCCGCTTCAAGTTCGTTTTCGGGAGAGCCAAAATCAGTGATGATGACTTTATACTTTGGCATGGCCTTTTAACCCTCAGCTTTACCCGGTGTCCCGCCTGCGTTCTGCGCCAGATTGCCGCCATCCATCGGAATGATCGCGCCTGTTATCCAGGCAGAAGCATCCGATGCCAGGAAGATTGCCAACCCCTTGATGTCATCGGGACGTCCCATCCGCCCGATGGGGATGCCGCGCAGGAACATCGCCTCCAGAGTCGGATCGTCCCGCATACGCTGCTCCAGCCCGGGGTTGACCACTTGCGCGGGCAGAATAGCGTTGACGCGCACATTGCGGCTCGCCCATTCGGTGCTCAGTTCGCGCGTCATCTGGATTACGCCGCCCATGGCCGCGCTGTAGGCGATATTGCCGCGTCCCAGCGCCGTTACACCCCCGACGGAGCCGAGGTTGATGATGCTGCCTTTGCCCGCCGCCAGCATCCGCCTTCCGCCTTCCTGGCAGGCATAGAAGCGGGCGATCAACAGCCCATGGACGACGCGTTCCAGGTCTTCCAGCTTCAGATCTTCCGGGCGTGCCAGCGTCGAGGGGCCAGTGACGTTGGCGAGGATATCGATCTTGCCGAACTCGCGATCCAGCGTGCCAAACAAGGCGCGGATCTGAGCGATGTTGGTGATGTCCGTGCCCGTGGCGACGACACGCCGCCCCAGGCCGCGAATGTGTTCTGCCGTCGCCTGCACACCGGCTTCGTTGATGTCACAGATCAGCAGATCAGCGCCTGCCTCGGCAAAGCCAATCGCCATTGAACATCCCATACCCTGCGCCGCGCCCGTTACAAGCGCGACTCGACCGCGCAAATCAAATAGTGGATGTGTCACGACTGCCTACCCGCCTTCACTATTTGCTGCAAAAGGAAATGAAATCCCAACATCTTCCGCCAGCCCGATCAAGCTTTCAACGACATCTGGCGGCAGTTCAATGCCTTCTCGGAGCGCACGTTCGCGCCGCTCCCACTCCATCTCGCCAGGGAGGTACGTGCGCTCAGAACCCGCCGCTTTCGGCACCTCGTGGATGTAGTCCGCCAGCCAGTCGACGCGTCCCTCAAACTCGGACGGCGAGAGCATCATGTCAGCATCGATGGCGATGAAGACCTGACCCTGATTGGTGAAGCCAGGCGGGTTACCCGGCACACCGACCACCCAGCTTGGCTGCTGGCGCGCCATGGCCGCGCCGGTCATCACGCCCGCCAGCGTCTCGACCAGCAGCGCGAAGCCGTAGCCCTTGTGCAGTGCCATCGGCAACAGGGCGCCCGACTCGGGGAAGCCGCTGGGGTCAGTCGTCGGATTGCCATCCGCATCGATCAGCCAGCCTTCAGGGATTGTCTGCCCCTGATTTCTGGCGCGGATCACCTTATTCGCAGCTACCGCGCTGGTGGCAATGTCGAAGAATATGGGTTTGTCCTTGTGGGGAATCGCGTAGGCAATCGGGTTTGTCCCCAGCACCTTGCCACGTGCGCCCGGAATCGCCATCTGCGGATCGGTGTTGCACATCGCGATGCCGATCGTTCCCGCCAGTGCGGCCTGGATTGTATAGTAGCCAGCGGCCCCAAAGTGACTGGTGTTCATGACACTGACATAGCCCACCCCGACCAACTTTGCCTTGGCGACGGCGACATCCATTGCCCGCACCGCCGCCACGAAAGGCAGCCCATGATGTCCATCGATCAGCGCCCACGCACCACCCTCGCGGACGACTTCAGGAACGGCGTCTGCATACAAGCGCTTGACGGGGAAGTTGCGAAGCAACGGGCGAAGCTGGCGTGTCCCATGTGTGTGCACGCCCCAGGTATCGGTCGTGACCAGGATTTGCGCGGCGAGGCGCGCATCTTCGCCGCGAATGCCGACGCGCTGCATCGCTGCTGCTGCAAATGCTTCTAGCTCGTGTGGGGACACACGGATTGTCTCAGATCTCGCCTTCATACTGCGCCCTACGTTCCATCAAATTCGTAAGTCTTGAGGATGCGGGTATATGCCACCTGGAGATGCGTTTCAATTTCTGTCATCGCCCGTTCAACATCCTTTGCGCGAATGACATTGACAATCTCCTGATGACGATCCAACTGAATTCGGAAGTCGGAATCGGCGACGTTGCGACTGAGCAGGAAGATGTAGATCTGTGGTCTCAAGTCCGACCACACAGACTGCAACCGTTTGTGATGGCTCGCCTGATAGAGAACATCGTGGAACTGTAGATCGAGGTCGGCGGCTTCTTTTTCGGTGATTCCCTCGTTCACGCGCTCGATCATGAGATCGACCAACCGCTGCAACTCATCCAGCTCGTCGGGCGTGGCATTGCGGATGGCGTACTGCATTGCAACGCGCTCCAACCCCAGGCGCAGGCTGTAGACCTCGTCGAAATCTTCACGTGTTAAGCGAGCGACGATTGTGCGTCCATTGCGCGGGATCGTCACAAGCCCTTCGCGTTCCAGTCTATTGAGAGCCTCACGGATGGGTCCTCGACTGATGCCGAGCATCTTGGAGAGCGGAACCTCACGTAGCTGTTCACCAGGAGCAAGCTTGCCCATGAAGATGGCTTCACGGAGATAATTGGCAACACGATCTGCCAGCGACATCTTGAGCGTCGAGAATACATCAGCGTCTTCGGTGTAGCGTACGCCCTCGTCAATGGTTAGCTTTTCGTCCCCATTGTGGGGCTGCTGCCGAGTTGTTTTCGTGCTGCCATCACGCTTTTTCATGTATCTCGTTTCCCTGCACTCGTGCCAATATGTGGTAGGAGCATACTGACGGTCAGGAAAAGAGCAAACCAACGCGCGACTCACAAGTTGAGTGGAAATCAGACGGTTGAAAAGAGGGAACCGAAGGGCAATTGCAACCAGAAGACATCACGAAAACCTTCTTTTTGCATCTATATATGTAAATGTTGACATTTAACAGTTAGCACAATTTAAGCGATTTTCTCAGGCATGTCAAGAAATTCGCGATGCGTGGTGCAGCGCCACGATCTCGGTAGGGACAATCTGTTCGCGCACTCAATGACTGTATTTGGCTTCGACCTGGTGCACCCTGCGACTTTGCAGAAATCTTCCCTTCTAGGGATTGGTGCACAGTTTAAGGTGATGTCAAAGAAGCACACACCGTGCAGTGTTCGATATGGAGTTATCATGACAGTCCGTAGCGCGTTAGAGATCATCGCGACATAAAAGCCATATTCGAGCCAATTACTTGACAACTTTCCGCAGCAGGATAGAATACCTGTAGAATAGGTATACAGCAGTACAGCTATACGAAATCTTGCAAATGGTTTTATTCTCTAAAGTTGAACCTAAGCGCCTCCCCGAAATCATTGCCGACCAGATCGAAGAAGCGATTATTCAGCGCGCCTTCGATATCGGCATGCAGCTTCCCAGCGAACAACAACTTGCGGAGCAATTTGGCGTCAGTCGCAATGTCGTGCGCGAGGCTTTCAAGTTTCTCAAAGAGCGCGGGCTGATCACGATTCAGAACGGTAGCGGCGCTTACGTGGCCGAGCCGAGCACAGAGCACACGCGCAGCGCGCTGGGGCGTTACCTGCGCATGGTTGGCACGCAGGAGGCGTTGAGTGACCTGTTCCACGCCCGCCGTCTGCTCGAAGGCGAAAACGCGCGCCTGGCCGCGCAGTGCGCCAACGAGGAGGATATCGCGACGCTGGAAGAATGCTTGGATCGGATGCGCGAGCACGCCGCAGACAGCATTGACAAGTGGTCGAGCGCAGATCTCGACTTTCACATCGCCATCGCGCGCGCCACGCACAATCCGTTCTTGCTCGTTTTGCTCGAACCACTGATCGGCCATCTGCACGACGTTATCGCCGGGGGGTACAACGTCCCAGGTGGGCCAGAGCAGGGGTTGCAAGCGCACGTCGCAATATTTGAGGCGATTAGGGCTGCCGATCCTGAGCGCGCGTATGCCGCAGTGATTGCGCACTTGCGCGACTCGGAATCAAGAATAGGGAATCACGACTCGAAGTGAGTCGTTTCCGCAGGCAAGCTGAGTGTCATGAAAACGGAGTTTGTTATGAAACGCAAGATGCCCTTTCTCATGTTAGTAGTTTCGTTGTTTTTGGTGCTCGCGGTTGGCATTGGTGCGGTGGGCGCGCAGGATGCGCCGCTGCGCATCGGCCTGGTGCAGCTCGGCACGGATAACCCGTTCTGGATTGCCCAGGTCGCGGGTGGCGAAGAAGCGGCACGTCGCAATGGTTTCGAGTTGATCGTCACCAGCGGCGAGGGCGACGTCACACGGCAGGTGGAGGCGTTCGAAGATCTGGTCAACCAGGGCGTCGCTGCCATCTCGATCAACCCGCTCGATGCCAACGCATTCGGCCCGGCCATGGAGCAGGCCGCCGCCGCGAATATCCCGGTCGTCTGCCTATTCAGCTACATGGATGGCTGCGCGACCGTGCTCGGTTTTGAGGAGCGCGTCAACGGCTCGCTCGTCGCGCAGTACGCTGTCCAACTCCTAACCGAGAAGTACGGCGAGCCGCGCGGCAACGTCGCCATCCTCCTCGGCGCATTAGGGCAGGACATCAACACCAATCGTTCCGGCGGGTTCACCGACGTGCTGGCAAATTACCCGAACATCACCGTGGTTGCTGCCGAATCGACCGGCAACTGGGAAGCCGATAAGGCGGTTGCTCTCACAGAAAACTGGCTGACTGCGTACCCCGATCTCGACCTGATCTACGGCCTGAGCGACTCGCTGACCGTTCCCGCCAGTGACGTGCTGCGTCGCGCCGGGCGCGAGGACATCCTGCTCGTCTCCTACGACGGCACGGAAGTCGGCCTCGCAGGCGTGGCGGATGGATCGCTGCGCAGCACCGTCGCGCTGCTGCCCCAGTACAACGGCTTCTGGAACGTCTACGCAGCCTATCTGGTCGCTACTGGCGTTCAGTTCCCGGCCACCTACTATATGCCGGGTGCGATGGTCACGACGGAGAACCTGGCTGGCTTCCAGCAGCTTTCGGTCGATTTGGCGGACAACATCGCGGCGTTCCCGTTCGAGCTGCCAGTTGGCAACATCGTCGCGGATTACGGCCAACGCTTCAGCAATTGACTTTCAGCGCATTCGCAAACTAGATTCGGGGGTGGTAGGCTAGCATCTGCCATCCCCCCTATACTGCATACAATTGCGTCTTGAGGATCACATTGATGAGCGCCCCCCGTGCCACAACCGCGCCGCCGCTACTCGAAATGCGCGGCATCACAAAGCATTTTCCCGGTGTCATGGCGCTATCCGAGGTCGATTTTTCGGCGGCGGCCGGTGAAATCCATGCGCTCATCGGGCAAAACGGCGCTGGCAAATCCACGCTCATGAAGATTCTAGCTGGGGTCTACCAGCCGAACGCAGGTGAAATCATCATCGACGGCAAGCCCGTCCGTTTCCAGCAGCCGCGCACAGCCCTGCGCAGCGGCGTTGGCGTCGTCTATCAAGACCTGAGCCTAGTCCCACAGCTGTCGGTGGCAGATAACATCTTTCTCGGACGTGAGGCGGGCGGCGGCATCCTGGTCGATCAGCCCACACTACACAGTGAGGCGGCGCGCATCCTGAGCGAACTCGGTGTGAGCGGCGTCGACGTGCGGCGGCGCGCGGCGGATTTGCCGTTGGCGCAGCAGCAGTTGGTTGAGATCGCCAAGGTACTCTCCCACAAGCCGCGCATCCTTGTCCTCGACGAGCCGACCGCGCCGCTGGCCGAAGAAGAAACCGCGCTGCTGATGACGCTGCTGCGCGGGCTCAAATCACGCGCGATCGCCATCATCTACATCTCGCATCGTTTCAAAGAAATCATGAACTTGTGCGACCGGGCGACCGTGCTGCGCAACGGGCGTCTGGTCAAGACGGTCGATGTCGCCAGCACGACCGAGATGGAGCTGATCGAGTTGACCATCGGCGAGCGCGTCGAGGCGTTCTTCCGCCATGGCGAGCACCAGGCCAGCGACGACACGCCCGTGCTCGAAGTCGAGCAGCTCTCGGTCGGGCGGACAGTGCGCGACGTCAGCTTCCAGGTGCGCCGGGGCGAAATCGTCGGCCTGACCGGTCTGCTCGGGGCGGGGCAAAATGAACTCGCCCGCGCGCTCTTTGGCCTGACGCTGGAGACGAGCGGCGTCATCCGCCGGGATGGCAAGTCGGTGCAACTGCACTCACCCAAGGCAGCCATCCAGCACGGTATCGGCCTGCTAACCGAGCAGCGCAAGACCGAAGGGCTGGTGCTCAATCTGGATGTGCGCGCCAATCTGACGCTGCCGTCGCTGAGCTTTTTCCGCCGTTGGAGCGCCTTCATCGATAACCGGCGTGAAAATCGCGCTGCCTCGGCGATGGCTGAGCAGATGCACGTGAAAACGGCGTCCACGCACGCGCCCGTCGGCACGCTCAGCGGCGGCAATCAGCAGAAGGTCATCCTCGGCAAGTGGCTGCTGCGCGACCCGGACATCCTGATCTTCATCTCGCCGACGCAGGGCATCGACGTGGGCGCGAAGGCGGAGATCTACGCGCAGTTGACCAATCTGGCGGCGGCGGGCAAGTCGATCCTGGTCGTCTCGGAAGACCTGATCGAGATCCTCGGCATCTCCGACCGGATCATGGTGCTTTACCAGGGCGCGCTGCTGCAAACCTTCGCCCGCGCCGACGCCAACGAAGAACGGCTGCTGGCGGCGATCCAGGGGAATCTGCAATGAGCCAAAGCTCCACCATTGACACGATGACCCCGACGCGTCTGCCAGGGCAGGTGCGCGCCTGGGCCAGCAGTAACAGCGCTCTGGTCGCCATGCTGCTCTTGTTCGCCTTCTTTGGCCTGACCAGCCAGACGTTCTTGCTGCCCAACAATATCTTCAACATCTTTCGCCAGATGTCGGTGGTGGCTGTGCTCGGCATCGGTATGACGCTCGTGATCCTGATCGGTGGCATCGATCTCTCGGTCGGCTCATCCCTGTTTATGGCGGCGGGCATCTCGGCGCTGCTGCTGCGCGATGGCTCGACGGCTCCGGTCGCCATCCTCGTCGGGCTGGTTGCGGCGACGCTCGTCGGCCTGCTCAACGGCCTGCTGGTGGAAGGGGCGGGCATCAGCCCGGTCATTGCCACACTCGGCACGCTGATCGGCGCGCGCGGGCTGGCGCTCGTGCTGATGGACAACGCGCAGATCCGCGTCACCGACCCGTTCTTCGATACCATTGCCGTCACGCGCACGCCCGGCATCGAAGCGCTCAATATCCCCGGCATCCCGCTAATCGCGATCATCGTTTTTGTGCTCTACATCATCACGGCGCTGCTCATGCGCCACACGATCTACGGGCGCATGGTCTACGCCATCGGCGGCAACCAGACGGCCGCGCGACTGTGTGGAATCCCGGTCAAGCGGATCAAGATCCTGACCTACACACTGTGCGGGTTCTACGCAGGCATCGCCGGCATGTTGATCGCCGCCTCGACGGGCGTCATTAGCCCCAACCTGGGCAGCGGCAGCGAGTTCTATACGATTGCCGCGGTCGTGCTTGGCGGCACGCGCCTGACCGGCGGCATTGGCCGGGTCGAGAAGACGATCATCGGCGCGTTCATCCTCTTCATGACGCTCAACTGGATGACCATCCGCCGCATCCCGACCGAATGGCAGCAGGCGGCGACCGGGCTGCTCGTGCTGGCGGCGATCTTGATTGACCGGCTGGCGCAGCGGGAGCGGGCGTCATGACGACCTTATCCTCCGCGACGAACGTGCGCCCGGCGCGCTGGCGCGAATGGCTGGCGAGCTACGGCTTACTCGGCGCGCTCTTTGTGCTGATGATCCTGTTCACGGCACTGAATCCGCGTTTCTTCACGCTTGCCAACCTGGGAACGATGCTGGAACAGAACGCGCCGTTGTTCATCATCGCCGTTGGCGCGACCTTCGCCATCATCTCGCAGAACATCGATCTGTCCCCGGCCAGCGTCCTGGCGCTCGCTGGCGTCGCGCTCGGTCTCGTCTTTCAGGCGACGGGCAGCCTGCTGCTCGGAATTATCGCCGGGTTCGCGGCGGCGATTGCGGTCGAGCTGTTCAACGCCGTCCTGATCGTGCGTGGCGGCATTAACCCGCTGATCGTGACGCTGGCGTGCTGGATCTGGGCGCGCGGACTGGCGGTCAGCTTCACCGGAGCGAACTCGATCCTCGTGCGCGACCCTGCACTCGACGCGCTGACACGCCCTATCGCCCTGGAGATCAGCCCGGCGATTCTGCTGGCGCTGCTGGTCTTCATGGCCGGGGGCTTCATCCTGGCGCGCACACGGCTGGGGCGCTACACCTATGCCATGGGCAGCGACGAGCGCGCCACGCTGCAAGCGGGCGTGCCAACAGGCAAGTACAAGCTGATCATGTTCGCCATGTTCGGCGTGCTCGTCGGGCTGGCGATGCTGGTCACAGTCAGCCGCCTGGGGGCCGCCGCGCCGGACGCCGCCTATGGCCTCGAACTCGACGCGATTGTGTCGGTCATCATCGGCGGCAATGCATTCTCCGGCGGCGAGGGCAACATGCGCCGCACGCTGATCGGCGCGCTCTTCATCGCCGTGCTCAATAACGGCCTGGGCAATCTGGGCATGTTGGACGCGCAGATCGCCGTCTACAAAGGCGCGGCGATCTTGCTGGCGCTTCTGTTCGGCGTCGTCAGCACGCGGCTGGTCAAAGGCAAACGCGCATGACAGAACTCCATCGTTTTGACGACACCTACGGCCACACGCCGGTCCAGAAGGCCTTCGGCCAGGGGGATGTGTATGGCATCGCCTACGACGCCGAGCGCGCCGCTCGCCAACCGATCAAGCTCGGTATGATCGGCGCGGGCGGGGTAGCGCAGAGCAAGTATTTTCCCGCCGTCGCCCGCCTGCGTATGATCTGGGAGCCCATCGAGATTACCGCCTTCGTCGAGCCGCGCGTGGATGTCGCCGACAAAGTGCGCACCATCTACGGCGGTCAGCATTACACGGATGTCGGCGGAATGCTGAGGGATCAGGCGCTGGATGGGGTGCTTGTGCTCTCGCCGGATGCACTCCATGCCGAGCATACGCTGACCTGCCTTGATGCCGGGCTGCCGGTGCTGGTCGAGAAGCCGATTGCGCGCAGCCTGAGCGACGCAGCCCGCATGTGCAGCGCTTCAGACACACACGATCTGCCGCTGATGTGCGTTGCCAATAAGCGCTATTCGCCGCCGTACCAGCGCGCCAGGAAGCTGATCGACGATGGCAAACTTGGCTCGCTGGCTTTGTTCTCCGGCAAGTTCAATCTTGGTTATGATTATGTCGATCTGCTGGAGGCGGGCACGATCCACCTGTTCGACCTGGCGCTCTACCTGATGGGCGCGGCGACGCGGGTGAGCGCTTCCGGCACTCAGCGTCATGGGCACAACACCACCGGCTACCCGGTCGATAACGTCGCGATGACACTTGAATTCGCCTCCGGGGCGGTCGGCTCGGTCATCAGCAGCGCATCGGCGCTCAGCCTCAAGCCGTGGGAGCGCGTCGAGGTCTACGGGAACCACGTCTGGCTGAGCGTCGAGGATCAGCACACGCTGATCGTCTACGATGGCGAGACGGAGGGCGCGCAAAGCTGGACGCCAATCGTGCCGAATACGCTGTTCTTTGACGAGGAATTCGGCGGTTACATGGGCATCCTGGAGAATTTCGCCCAGGTGATCCGGGGCGTGGAAGCGCCGCGCGTCACCGGCTGGGATGGCTACCGCGCCTACGAACTGTTGACGGCGGCACAGCTTTCGCTAGCGCGGCGCACGCCCGTTGCCTTGCCGCTCGAAGACGCCGATGCTGCCGATGCTGAAGCCCGCGTGTGGCTAGGGAGGTCGTGACATGCCGTTCTTGTTTGGAAAGCACTACACCCGCACCGAACTCATGCGCCACGTCGGCCATCTGAGTCAGGTCGGTGGCATCAGCCTGCTCGAAGCTGCTGACGGCCCAGCGCGCGGCGTGCGCTATCTCGAATTTCGCAGCGGCAGTGGTTTTCAGTTCAAGGTCGCCGTTGACCGCGGCATGGACGTCGGTTACTGCGATTATCGCGGCCAGTCGCTGGCCTGGATTCCATCGACGGCCTTGCCCGCGCCGTGGTACTTCGAGCAGAACGCCGAGTTCGCCTGGCTGCGGACGGCGCTCGGCGGTTTCAACACGTCGGCGGGCATGATCCACATCGGCAACCCGGAGACCGCCGACGTCAGCCACTACAATTTCCCGGCGCGCGCGCAGGAGCGCTACGGCGTCCACGACAAGATGGCGCTGCTGCCCGGCCAACTGCGCTCGTATGGCGAGCACTGGGAGGGCGACGAGTGCATCCTGGAGGCCGAGGGGCGCGTCGTTCAGGCGCAGGCCTACGGCGAAAACCTCGTCCTGACGCGCCGTTACAGCATGCGCCTGGGCGAGTCGCGCTTCTTCATGCACGACACGATTGAGAACGCCGGTTGGCTGCCGACCGAGCACATGCTGCTCTATCACATTAACATCGGCTTCCCGGTCATCGACGCCGACTCCGAGCAGATCGCGCCGGTCATGAAGCCGCCGACCATCCCCGACGGCCTGCCCGCCAGCGCCGCCGACGAATACAGCCGCTTCATCGCCCCGCAGACGGATTGGCAGTTGCAGGGCTTCGAACTCGACATGGGCGCGGAGGCGGATGGCAGCGTGCCGGTCGGCATCGTCAACCGCGACAACTTCGGCGTCTACGTCGTCTACAAGCGCCAGCAGCTGCCGCAATATCTCGAATGGCGCATGATGGGCGAGGGCCAGTATGCCGTCGGCATCGAGCCGTGCACGAACACATTCGGGCGCGAAATCGCCCGCCGCCTGGGGCAGTTGATCGTCTTGCAGCCGGGCGAAAAGCGAGAGTATGACCTTGAGGTGGGCGTCATCGACGGCACAGCCGCCGTGAGCGCCTTTCGTGAGCGAGTCGCGCGTATCACTGAAAACGGATAACACCTATGAAAATCGTGCGCTTCGAAACCCTGATGGCAAACGCCGGTCTGCGCAATTATCTCTTCATCCGCCTGCACACCGATAATGGCCTGACGGGCATCGGCGAGGCATCGCTGGAATGGCAGGAGAAGACCGTGCAGACGCTGGCGCACGAATGGCTGGAAGACCGCGTTGTCGGGCGCGACCCGTTCGACATCGAGCGCCTGGTTGACGAGCTGATCCGCGACCAGTATCAGGGTGGGGCGACTGCACTCACGGCCATCAGCGCCGTCGAGATTGCGCTGTGGGACATCGTCGGCAAAGCCTGCGGCCAGCCGGTCTATCGCTTGCTCGGCGGGCGCTATCACCGGCGTATCCCGGCCTATGCCAACGGCTGGTACGGCGGCGCGCACACGCCCGCGGAATATGCCGAACGCGCCAGGGAAGCGGTTGGGCGCGGCTACCGCGGTCTCAAGTTCGATCCGTTCGGCGTTGCCTGGAAGGACATGAGCGAGGACGAGGCGGACGCGGCGCTGGCGATTGTGGCGGCGGTGCGCGCGGCCGTCGGTGAGCGCGTGCGCCTCTACGTCGAATTTCACGGGCGGCTCTCGGCCGGGGCGGCGACGGCCTTCATCCGCGCGCTCGAACCGTACAAGGTCGCCTGGTGCGAAGAACCGGTCGCGCCGGAGGCGGTCGAACTGCTGGCCGAGGTGCGCCAGAAAGCGCACTGCCCGATTGCGGCAGGCGAACGGCTCTACATGCTGGCGGACTTTCACCGCCTGTTTCAGCTGCGCGCGGTCGATGTCGTGCAGATGGATGTCTCGCACTGCGGCGGCATTTTGATGAGTAAGAAGATCGCTGCGCTGGCGAGCGCGTACGACATCTGTGTCTCGCCACATTGTTCCATCGGCCCGGTGGCGCTGGCGGCGGCGCTCCACTTCGACGTGAGCACGCCCAACTTCCAGGTGCAGGAGAACTTCTCCGATTTCGACGTGCCCTGGCGCAGTGCGCTCGTGCGCGGCTGGAACCCGGTGCAGAATGGCGCATTCACCTTCCCAAATTCCGATGCGCCCGGTCTGGGGCTGGAACTGGACGACAATGCCATTGCCGATCATCCCTACATTCAGAATCCGTTTCCGAGCCTGTGGGATGCCGACTGGATTACCGATTTCAAGCAGGATGAGCGCGAATGAACGCATACCGTGAACTCAAGCAGGCCATCATCGATGCCTGCCTCACCCTACAGCAGATGGGCTACATCATCGGCACGTATGGCAACGCCTCGGCGCGCGTGCCGGAAGGGCTGATCGTGACGCCGAGTCGAGTCGATTACGCCACGATCACGCCGGACGACATGATGGTCGTCAGCTTCGACGGGCAGGTGCTGGACGGTCAGCGCATCCCGTCGAGCGAGACCTCTGTCCATCGGCTGATCTACAACGCGCGCCCGGACGTGGGCGCGGTGCTCCACACGCATTCGCTCTATGCGTCGGCTGTCTCGTGTCTTCATGCGACGATCCCGGTCATTGTCGAGGAGCAGTCGCAGGTGATTGGCGCCGAAATCGCCTGTGCCCAGTACGTGCCTGCCGGGCAGCATCTCGCGTTGGGCAAGGTTGCCGCGACGGCATTGGGCAAGAGCAATGGCGTGCTGCTGGCGAATCACGGCTCCGTCGCTTGCGGGCGCGATGTGGCCGAGGCGTTGTTTGCCGCGCAGGTCGTCGAGCGCGTCGCTCAGATGTACCTGCTCACGCGCGCCGCCGGGTCGCCGGTGCCCATTCCAGACGAACACGTGCGCAGCGAGCGCGACCGCTGGCTCTACAAGTACGGCACGATGGCCGACGGAACGGTGGCGCAATCATGACGGAGCGCTTGGTCACGCTGGGCGAGGTCATGCTGCGCCTGTCACCGCCGCGTTTCCAACGTCTGCGCTCGGCGCGCTCGCTCGATATTCACGTTGCCGGTGCTCAGTTGAACGTCGCCGCCGATTTCGCCCGTCTCGGCGGTGAGGCGGCCTTTGTCTCTAAATTGCCCGCGACGGAACTCGGCTGGCTGGCGCACGATACCTGCCGCAGCTACGGCGTCGATATGCGTCACGTGCAGATGCTGCCGGACGTGCGCATGGGCATCAACTATCTCGAATTCACAGTGTCGCCGCGCGCGCCGGTCGCCATCTTCGACCGCAAGGGCAGCGCCGCAAGCACAATGACGCCGGACGATTTCGACTGGGCGGCGATCCTGGATGGCGCGACGATTGCTCACACTGATGGCATCGTGCCCGGCTTGGGTGACTCGGTGCGTGAGACGGCGACCGCCTTTTTGCAGACCGCGCGAGCCATGGGCGTTAAAACGTCGTTCGACGTGAACTATCGCGAGCACCTATGGACGGAAAGCGCCGCCCGCGCCTGCTGGGAACAACTGCTGCCGCTGGTGGATGTGATCGTGACCAATCGCGGCGTCAGCGAGGCCGTTTTCGACTTCCACGGCAGCGATGAAGACATCATGCGCGCCTATCACGACGCTTTCGGCTGCGAGTGGGTCTGCCTGACGCAGCGCGAGTTGTTCGGCCTTGAACGCGGCGCATGGAGCAGCAAGCTGCTGGCCGGTGGGCAGGTGTTTGCCGGGCGGCGCTATGAGTTCGAGAGCCTCGACCGCTACGGCACGGGCGATGCCTATTTCGCGGGCGTGCTCTATGGCTACGCACGCAGCGATGCTCAATACGCCGTCGATTTCGGCGACGCGGCCTGTGCGCTGGCGCATACGACCGAAGGCGACGTGATCCCGTTTGCGGCGCACGATGTGGAACGTTTGTTGGGTGAGACGATTGATCTGCGGGTGAAACGATGAACACGATGAGTCTGCGCGAAGAAGCGGTGCATCTGACCAAGACGACGGGCGTGCTGCCTGCGATCAAGCTCAAGGACGGACGCGATCTGCTGCCCTATGCCCAGGCGCTTTACGACGGCGGCATCCGCGTGATGGAAGTGACGATGACGACACCGGGCGTGCTCGACGCCTTCCGCGCCATCAAGCACGACTTCGGCGGCAAGCTGCACCTCGCCAGCGGCACGACGTTGACCGCTGCCGCAGCCTATGCCGCGATCCAGGCGGGTGTCAGCATCATCGTCTCGCCGTCGCTCGACCTGGAGGTCGCTAAGGTCGCGCACACGTATCAGGTCGCGTTTTATCCCGGCGCGTACACCGCTCGCGAAGTGTTGGACGCAATGCAGGCGGGCGCGCACATCGTCAAGATCTTCCCGGCGGCGCTGGCCGGGCCGCGCTACATGCTCAACCTGAAGATGGTCTACCCGGAAGTCAACCTCGTGCCCTCCGGCGGCGTCAGCATCGATACGGCGGCGGAGTACATCCGCTGCGGCGCGTGTGCCATCAGCGGCGCGCGTAACTTCGTCGATGCCGAACAGATCGCACAACATGGCACCGGCTGGATCACCGAACAGGCACGCACATATCTCGCTCTGGTCGCGGAAGCCAGAGCTACGGCATATCCTCTACCATAAGGTGTCCTAGAAACAAATCGAATCTGTGCCGCTATTCCCTACTCAAGATACAAATATGGCATCAAAAGCAGCGCGGTGCTTACTATCGTTGTCACGAACCAAATGGGTAAACGGTCTATATGCTTAACCTTCTGAGCTGACAGCGGGCATGACTGAGCGCCGGAGGCGCTACTCACACGCTACAATCTGGAGTTGCATCGGGGTGTGCTTTACTGGTCGAGCCTGATTGAGGTCCAAATCTATGACAGCTTCAAGGACTCTGGCGATATCTGAAGCTGTTCAGCTGATGTTCGAGGCACAGCCTATCGAGAGCAGTTATCAGGTAACGTTGGACGGCCCAATCTCGCCCTTCGTGCGTTCAACCACGCGCTAAGGTCGGCAGTTGGCTGCGTTCCTCTCGGTACACAGCCAGGGGAAGTAATGATGTTCCGGCAGATCACATTCTTGGTCGACCGGTGGTAGCGTTCGATTTTGCCTTGGGTTTGAGGATGATACGGCGCACCGCGTGTGTGGCGGATGCCGTGGTGTTCCAGATAGTCCGCCAGGTCACCGGAAATGTAGGCTGAACCGTTGTCGCTCAGCAAACGAGGACGATGCTTGACCGCTACCTGCTTCACGCCCGTGGCCGCGATGGCCAGATCCAGAGTGTCTTCGACATCGGTGTGACTGATACCGGTGGTCAGCTTCCAGGCGATGATGTAGCGGGAGAAGTCGTCCAGCACCGTCGAGAGATAGTGGTAGCCCCAGCCGACGACCTCGAACTGGCTGAAATCGGTTTGCTATAATTCATTGACCTGCTTGGTCGGATGTTTGAACTTAGACGCCGCTTTGACCAGAACGAACGCTGGACTGGTGATGAGGGCGAACGCCTTGAGAATGCGAACCACACTCGACTCGGAGATGAAATAGCCTTCGTTATCGATGATGTGACACGCCAGCTGACGCGGCGACAGTTCCGGGTGTGCCAACGCGATTTGCACCACCTGTTCACGCACCGCCCCAGGGATGCGGTTCCAGAACTGACGGGGTTGACTCGACCGGTCTTGCAGCCCTGCCACGCCGTCACGTTGATACCGCTCATAACAGCCGTAGATGGTGCTGCGGGGTACCCCGATTTCATCCAGTGTCTGCTTGACTGGCAGTGCTGACTCTTCCACCAGGCGGATAACCTCGTTCTTCTCGCTGGCAGATGTGCGCGTTAGTCCTCCCATCCGCTCGTCTCCTCGCCCAGCGCACTTTTTTTCAGCACCCGGTTCTGCCTTGGGGGCAGCTCTGCTACCTTCAGTCGAGCCGCAGGCTCGATCCCCTGGCAAGCAACAACTCAGCCACCGCCTGCTTGAGTTGCTCGTTTTCCGAACGCAGCGTGTCGACTTCGCTGCTGCTGGCTTCCCGTTTGGTATCTCCTGTCAGCCGTGCCTTGCCCGCTTCCGGAAACTCCTTGCTCCATTTGTAATACATGTTCGGGTTGATGCCTTCCCGACGACATAACTCCGCGATGCTGTCTTCGCCGCGCAGTCCTTCCAGCACGATGCGGATCTTCTCCTCGGCGCTGTACTTCCGCCGCGTCTGCCGACGAATATCGCGAACGACTGCTTCTGCCGATACTTTCTCATCCTTTGCCATCTGACTTGCCTCCATTCACTAAGCTCAGATGGGGAAAGTATCTCTTAGCTTTATGCCTCTTGGTGTCCCACGACCTCTGAACCGTTACAGGTACGGCACTGCGTGGCAAAATGGAGTTGAATTCACAAGATGGTACAAGACGGTGGTCAATCGCTACCGCGATGAATTTCCGGGCGTGTTGCTCGGCGTCCCTGGGCTGTCACCGGGCGGAGATGTGAATTTGCCGCAGGTGCGGCGTATGGACGAATGGCGATTTGCTGCTCAATGCGCTGACGCGATCGGGGCGAGCGACTGGGTCGGCGTCCACGCCTATTACGTTGATGACGGTGCAGACATCGACCTCAAACCGGATCGTCGGCGCAGCATGGCACGAGGACGAAACATCATCATCACGGAAGGTAGCCCAGCGAATGGGATCAGGAATGATGGCCTGAAGCTGCGCAACACGTATGTGCGTTGCGAGAAATTTGGGTTCCCGTTGATGGCATGGCTGCTCTCTGGCGCGGGTGCATGGCCGAATGCTGACTGGGTGGCGCAGAACGTGAGGATACCGTAGTCATAACCAAGTTGTTGCTGCTGCCAAGAAATGTATTTGTCGTAGACGTGGTTCACAACCTGAGATACCCAGACATAACAGCGTTCTAGGTGACTCAGTATTGTTGTCAGGTCTCCGTCTAAAAGATATCAAGTCTAACACCCGGATAGTCATTTCACTGGTGCTGGTTCCGTGACTGCTGTGGCCCGCGCTGCATATTGCCCTTCTACCTTCGCGCTTTTGGACGGTGGCACCGCCTCAGCAAAGAATTGTCATGATCGCATAGCCCTACATACCGCGTGCATGGATTTCATCGCCCATGAACGGTATGTAGGGAATGAACGGTTTGCACGGTTATTCAGCGTGTCTCATCGATGATCGGCACACCGTACCGGCGCCGCGCCTTCGAGCAGTGCAGACGCAGGCAGCACGTGCAGGTCGGTGTCCCAGGCACTCTGGACGATGCAGTTCGCCAGGATGTGCGGCGCTTGCTGGCGGTCGGCCATCAGCACGCTGTACAGGCTGTCGTCTGCGCCGAAGTCGTTGCGCCCGGTCGTGACCAGGGTGGCGTGCCCTTGGCTGTCCGTGTCGATCAGCAAGACGCGGTTGTTCGAGACACCCATCCGGCGCAAGACGCCGCAGATGCCGAATGCAACGTTGGTGGCGGATGTCGACTTACCGACGCCGCCCTTGGGTTGGTCAACGCAAGAATCCGAGCCATCACCTTTCCTCCGACGACTACAAACTGAGGTCAATTCGCTGGGGCTGGCAAGGGCTTCACGGAGGTGTGCTACACTGTCCTGCGGGAGTCTTGCTGGCACGAGCAGCGAGCCTTCAAGGTGATTGGGGAGGGGCATGACTCGCTCCCCTGGTCACCGAAAAGCTAAACCAGTTGAGAGTCGTTTGAGCCGCTGGCTCTGTGGAAAGGCGATCGTTTGCGTGAATTCGAGCGTGGTACTGAGGGGGGATGCTGTCAGTGCAGGTTCGAGTTGCGTCCTATATTGCCCACAATCTCGGATCCAATCCGAACATTCGCCAGCAGGGGAAACTTCGCTGGCGTTTGTCTTGTCCTGACCTACTTTGCCTTGATGCCTTACCTGCTCCGAAATCTCATGCAGATACGCAAAAGGCGGACGCAATTCCAATCGCACTTTTCCCTCGAAGTCAACAATGACTTTCTCGACCATCAAGCGAAGCAGCTCCTTCTGATCACTTCGCTCCAGGCTATTCTACAGTAAAGCGACTTCCGCAATGATTTTCAGCGCCGCATCCAAATTGTTGATGTGGTAGTCTTGCTGAAAATCCATCGACTCGATACTGGATCGCACCAGTCGACGACGATCCTGCCATTCTGCCCACAGGTTGTCCCAAATCGCCTCAGTAATCTTGCCTGCTGCGAAAAGCCGCGCGGTTCGCGCCTCTTCCTCATCAATCGACTTCAACGCTGCTTCCAATTCCATCCGTTCGTCAGGGCGCAAATGTCCCAGTTTTTGGGCAACATCCTTGCACCAGATTAGCGGAAGAGCCAGTTCCTGGGGCAGGTCACTGCGTTACCTTGGGCTTGTACTAAGCCACGTGATAGACGTCTCAAACCACACACTCGAGCGTTGCAATAACCTGTGGTGGGGCGGATCGGCCTCGCACTGTGAGGCGGCATTGCAACGAAACATAGTCCCAGATGATTTGTATCCAGACGGCTCGAAACCTATCGGACGTTGCTATGACACATTATGCAGTGCTGCGATTCAACATCCCTGCACCAGCCAGTCGCCCCCGCGTCACGCGTGGCCGATGGTATGCAGGACGAGCAGCAACCCTTCGCGCAGGTGGATCTGAGCGCTGTCCGCGAGCATTTCATTGCTCACGCCGCGCGCCGGGCCAAAGAGCAGGTCTTCATCGCGCAGAGGGTAGAGCAGCGCCTCGGTGCGCACGCCGCGTGCCACGCCGCTGATCGGCAGCAGCGAGACGGTATCGCCCGCCGCACCCGTGATCGTGAACGTGCCCGGCCACATGAGCAGCGCCTCCTCGCTGCCGGAGACCAGCCGCACGTCGAGCGTGCGCAATTCCGGCAGCGCCAGCAGATAGACATTGCTCAGCGTCTGATCCAGCCGCCCGCCGATCGCGCCGACGACCCGGATCCAACGGACGCCCTGCTCGGCGGCGTAGAGCAGCGCCAGTTCCAGATCGGTTTCGTTCTTCGCCCGCGGATGCTGCTTGACCTCGGTGCCTGAATCGATCAGGTCGGCAAGCTGCTGCTGCGCGACCGAATCCATATCGCCGATGATGACGTGCGGGGTGATGCCGAAGTGTTCGGCCACGTGCGCGCCGCCGTCCGCCGCGATCAAATGCGCGCTGTCGCTGTGCGCCAATGCCCACCGCACCATGAGGCCGTCATTGATCTCACCGTTCGCGAAGATGATCGCCTTATCTTTTTCCACCGGGCGTTACACTTTCGGATGGGCGTTCAACCAGGCCGGATGCTGTTTACCCGGCGGCATACGCAGCATGTTGTAATAACGCGCCGCCTCGTCCCACGTGCTCGCGGCAGCCGCCAGATCACCCTGTGCGGCCCGCAGTTGACTCTGCGCACTGAGCGCAGCCGCCAGCCAGCGGCGCATGTCCAGCCGCCGGGCGATGCCGATGGCGTCATCGAGGAGCGTCTGCGCGCGCTCATAAGCCTGCTGCCGAATGCTGATCAGCGCCAGTTCGATAGCAGCGCGGGCGATCAACTCGACAAAATCGTGCGCGCGTGCCGCCGCCAGCGCCGACTCGATCAAGGCCGCCGCCGCTGCCGTCTCGCCCTGTGCTGCCTGCGTGTGGCCGAGGTTGATCTGGGCGCTGATGTGCCAGAACGGCTGATCCAGCGTCTCCAGCATATCGAGCGCCTGTTGGTGTGCTTTGCGCGCGGCGTCGAACTCGCCGACTGCATCCTGCGCCAACCCCAGATTGTCCAGTTGGATCGCCGTTTGCAGCGGCATAGCCTGCTTCTGGCTCATGCGCAGCGCCTCTTCCAGCAAACTGATGGCACGGCGGGGTCGCCCGGTCTGCACCAGGAAGTAAGCATAATTGCTGCGGCGGATGCTGGCCGCGCTGACATCGCCAAGCCGATCCGCCAGGCCAATCGATTCGTTGAAGAACGAATCGGCAGAATCCGCATCGCCCTGCTCGGCGAAGGCATTGGCCGCGTTCGAGAGCACCAGCCCGCGCGTTTCCATATCGGACTGATCGACCAGGTTAAGCGCCGTCAGCGCCTTCTCGTAATCACGCAGCGCGCGTGGATGCTGCCCCAGCGCCTTGCGCGCTGTGCCCACGTCGCAGTACAGGCGCGCGACCTGCGCCTGGGCGTGTTCGCCCTCATAGAGCTGGATCGCCGTCGTCCACGCACCGATCGCGTCCTGCGCGCGACCGGCGCGCAGGTGCAGCAGTCCGAGATCGCGCCACGCCTGGGCCTGTTCGATATGTTCCCCCGCGCGTTCCGCAATGTGGACGGCCTGCATCGCCGTCGCCAGCGCGGAGTCCTGATCGCCGGCGCTGGCATAGGCAGCGGCGAGCATCCGCAGCACATCTGTCCGCGTGCCATCGGCCTGATCGGACGCGGCGCGCAGATGCGGGATCGCCTCATCATCGCGCCCCAGCGTGTGCAGCACGATCCCCAGCGCGCCCCGCGCCTGTGCCTGAATGACCGGCTCCAGCGTCTGGCTCATGTCTACGGCAAGCTGCGCATGGGTCAGCGCATCCTGATTGGCGTGGAGCATGACCAGCGCGCGGCTCAGCTTGGTTTCCGTCACCACGCGCTCTGCCGTCGCCTGCCCATTGCAGCGCCCCAGTGCCCGCTGATAATAATCGCGCGCGTCGGCGATGCGTGCCTCGGCCAGCGCGCGGTCGCCCAACGTGATCGCCCAGCGCCGCTCGCTCGCGTAGTCGCCCAGGTGCGTCGCCAGGCTCAACGCGCGCTCGATCAGGTGGACGCCCTCGGCGGTCTGGCCGTTCTCGATCATCGCCATGCCGAGCAGCCCGACCATCAGCGGCGTCGGCTCGACATCGCCCGCGTAGTTGAGCTTGTTGATGGCTTCCCGCAGCAGGTGCGCGGCGTAGCTGGCGTTGTTCTCTTGCAGATAAAGCTGGCCGAGCAGCCCACGTGCCCGGCCTTCCGCGCCGGGAGAATCGACCTTACGCGCGATTTCCAATGCCTCTTCGTAATGCGCACGGGCTTCGTCCGCTTTGTCCTGCGCCAATGCCAGCGCGCCGCGCGCCGCTTTGACGTAAGCCACCTGCACTTCCTGATCGCCCGCGCGGATCAATGCCCGGTCGAGCGTGTCCGCCGCCTCGTCAAATGCGCCCATCCGGGTATCCACGTCGGCCTTTTGCAGGAGCAGCACGACTTCGCCCGCGCTGTCCCGGTGTGTTTCCACGAGCGCCAGCGCGCGGTTGATGGCTTCCAGTGCTTCCGGGTACTGCTCACTCAGTTTCGCTTGTCGGGCGGTTTCGATGGCACCTCTCAAGCCGGGGGTGGCAGCGTCGCTGGCGCGCCGGGATGTCAGACCGAACAGATCGCTCAACCGGTCGCCGAGGTTCATCACTTGTTGTTTCCAATCCATCTATTTGCTGCTCAATTCTTTCGCGCGCTGCCTGTGCAAGCATAACACCCACAGAGGGCACTAAGATATTACGTCCTCGGCGGTAGCGTGCCAATGATGACCAGCGCGTATTCGCCGCTCGTATTCCCGGAAAAACTGCCGATCTCGACGAACTGGCGTTCCAGATCGTCGCGCTGTAAGCGCACGCCCGCGTCGAAGCGATCGCCCAGCAGACTGAACTCGTCCGCCAGTCGCAGCCCGGCTCCGGCAATCGACGGCACATCTTCACAGCCGCGCCGCCCGGCGTCATCACAGCCGGTGTCATTCGGGTACAGGCGCACGTAGGGATCGAGGCGGCTGTTGGCGGCATCGACGGCGACGGCGTAAACCAGAACGTCAGCCTGCGCTGCCAGCGGGCCGACCTCGAATTGAATCACATCCTGCTCACCCGGCGCGTCGATGCTCAAGCCGGTGACCACCGCCAGATAACGCCCGGCAGCAGCATCTTCGCTGCCGATAACGATGTTGACATCGCCAAGCAGCTCCGGCTGGTCGATCTCAAGCTCAAAGGTATTCGCCTGCATCGCCTGGTCGATAATCACGGGTGTTTCGCCCGGCAGCGCGACGTAATCGCCGCCGGTGTGGTCGTTGCCACGGCGGCAGTAATTGGTGATTTCCAGGTCGGAGGTGATGTGGACGGTGGTTTGAAAGCCGTCGAGACCATAAACATCGATGCGATAATTGACGCCCTCGACCACGAGCGACGAATCGAGCACGATCTTGAGCGCGCTGGCGATTTCCGCCGTGCCGCAGCGAAAGGTGACTTCGCGCGCATTCGGGCCGGGTGCGGATGGATTCACCAACGCGAGGCTGAGCACGTAGCTTCCGGTCGTCGTGCCCTGGTCGCGCCCGACGCGCGTCGCCACCAGCGTGTAGATATCGTCCGCCGGGATCGTATACGAGACCGTCACGCCCGCGTCGACTTCACCATCCGGGCTGGCCGCCACCAGATCGCCGCCGGAGTCGAGAATGCCGATCAGCGGCGCGAGGCCGCCGCTCGCCTGCATCCCGGCGCGGATGTTATCCCCGGCGCGCGCCTCGAACCGCCACAACTGGAACATCGCGTCGTCCGTGATCGTGCCATTCACGCTCAGCCCATACGCGATGTCACCGGCGATCCCCTGCGCTCCCTGAGCGTTCACTCCCTGCGCCACGGCCAGCAGAGCCAACAGCAGCACAGATATTCTTCGCAAATTCATCAAGCTTGACTCTTCGTAAAACCACTAAGACGCTCGCAAACACATTCTACAGGCAAGTGCAGGAATCAAAAAGCGGACAACCTGCTCACAGATTGCCCGCTCATCGTAAGCTTGCCTGTCGCAGTCTACTTGACGGCGACGACTGCGCCTTCGGCTTCCAGGACGGTCTTGGCTTCGTTCGCCTTGTCCTTGCTCACGCCTTCGAGCACGAGCGCATTGGCGGTCTCGACCAGATCCTTGGCTTCCTTCAAGCCGAGGTTCGTCACCTGGCGCACGGCCTTGATGACGTTGATCTTCTTGGGGCCAACGTCGGTGATGACGACGTTGAACTCGGTCTGCTCTTCAACCGGGGCAGCTTCGGCAACAGCAGCGCCGGGCGCAGCGGCCATCATCATCATCCCGCCGCCAGAGGCCGCAGTGACGCCCCACTTCTCTTCCAGCATTGTCTTCAGCTCGCTCGCCTCAAGGATGGTAAGCTCGCTCAGTTGTTCCACCAGTTTCGCCAGATCCGCCATTTTGGTTATCTCCTTATGCGCACGGATTGATTTTAGTTTTCGTTGTCATGGCTCACGGCCAGTCTGCGCAGTGCGCCAACTGCCCGGTGAGGGTCTAATCAAGCTGCGGCGGCCTTCAGGCTGCCCCTTTTTCCTGCTCGTCCAGATACGCCTGGATGACGTTGACGACCTGCGACGTTGCCGATTGCAGCAGACCCGCGATTTGCGAGGCCGGTGTGACGAGCAGACCGGCGAGCTGTGCACGGATTTCGTCCATCGTCGGCAGGTTGGCGATGGCCTCGACCTGGGCAGCGTTGAAGCTCTCCCCAGAGATGATGCCGCCTTTTGCGCTCAGGTTGTTCGGGAAGTCCGTGACGAACTTCTGCACAACTTTCGCGGCAGCGGGCAGGTTGCCATTGCCAAACACGATACCGACCGGGCCGACGAGCAGTTCGTCGGGGACGGGCCAGCCTTGCTCGCGCAGAGCGATGGCGAAGAGCGTGTTCTTGGTCACCGCATAGGTGGCCCCGACTTCGCGCAGGCGTTTACGCAGTTCGTTGACATTGGCGACGCTCATCAGGCTGTATTCAGCGATGATGATGCCGTCGGTGTTTGCCAGACGTTCACCGTAGAGGGAGACGAGCTCCTCTTTGCGCTCACGTGTGATTGCCAAGCGCGCTTCCTCCTTTCCGAAAGGATTTACTTCTTAGCTGTTGGCTGTTCGCTTCTGCTCCATTTGCACCGGGCTAAAAGCTAACCGCCAACGGCTAAAGGCTATTAAAGAAACAACCCCCGCAGCAGTGTGCAGGGGTCGCGCATGATACCCGATCATGAACCGACGTTATCCCTCACCTCGGCAGGGCTTACACTCGTGGGAGTGGCCTGCTGTCTGCGGCTGTGGCGACGCACATAGGTGCATCTGTTGGGTTGTTGGCAGACATTCTAGCAAACCCATCCTTCTCTGAGAAGGGTTGGATAACGCCGATCATCAGATGTTTGCCCGTGCCAAACTCACCGCCTATAATCAACGTGACGATATGTTCTTGCGAAAAGGGTTTGGCAAGTGGATTTATTCCTGCGCCGCTGGCACTGGCGTCTGGCCGTCTGGGCAGCGCTGGTGCTGCTGTTAATCGCGCTTGTCTACGCGACCATATCTGTCACCTTGAGCTTGAACAGCGCGGTGACAGGATGAGTGCGCGTCTGCTCTTCGCCATTGTGCTGCTGCTGGGGCTGGCAGCAGTCGCGGTCAATGTGGGCGCCGCCCTGCAACAGGCGAATGCCGATCCCGTGCCGGAGACGGTCAGCGCCGGGTCCGCCGTCTGGCGGGCGCAGGGCTGCGAAGGCTGCCACACGCTTTACGGCCAGGGTGGCGGCTACGCGCCGGATCTGACGCGGATCGCCCAGCAGCGCGGCGCGGATTATCTGCGCGCCTTTATGGTCAACCCCGGCGCATTCCACCCCGATCAGCGCCAGATGCCGCGCTTCACCCTGACTGAAACTGAAGTTGATCATCTGATTGCCCTGCTCGATTGGACGAGCACGACGACCTTCGCCGCCGGTTGGCCGCCACGTCCGCTGCAAGTGACCGGCGGCGGTGGCGCGCTGGCGAGCAGCGCCGTAGCGGTCGTCCCCGGTGAAGACCCGGTGACGGCGCGCGGGCGGCTCGTCTTCGGCCAGCGCTGCGCCAGTTGCCACTCGGTCGAGCCGGGTGTCGTCCTGACCGGCCCATCGCTGGCGGGCATCGCCGACCTCGGCGGGCAGCGTGTTACCGGCCAGAGCGCGCAAGAATACATCCGCAATTCGATCTTACATCCCAGTGACTACATCGTCGACGGCTTTACCGACGTGATGCAGAAGAACTTCGCCGATCTGTTGAGCAGCGCCGACCTGGACGCGGTTATCGCTTACCTGATGCAGTTCGGGGAGCCGGGTAACTAGATGATGACGACACGCCAGCTCGCCAACCGTCTGTTCGCGCAGATGACGATCCTGCTCGTGTTGTATGCAGCGGCGGCACTCCTCACCGCCGTCAAATTCCTGCCCGCCGATCCGCTGGCGGTCTCGCTGCCATACCACCAGATCGCAGGCGCGCGCAACGTCCTGCTCGATCTCGCGCTCTGGACGGGACTGCTCGCGGGCGGCCTGACGCTCTTGAGCGAGGCAGCCGGCAGCAGTCGTTCGTCGCTGCTGACCTGGGGCTACCGTGGCTGGACGCTTCTGCTGGCGCTCAGTGTGCTCACTGCGCTGCTCGGCCTGCTGGAAGGCCGTTATCTACTCGAACTGCCGCCCGTGCTTGACCTCGTTCTGATCGTGCTGGCGGTCGTGGTGCTCATCGGGACGATTGGCGTCGCGCGTACCGCCGCCGGGCGCGCGTGGTGGATCGGCATCCTGCTGGCGCTGGTGTGCGTCGCCGCCAGTCTGATCCCTGCCGCGACCCCGGCGCAGGATCGCGTGCTGCGGGTGGTCACGGTCGGCGTGCGCTACCACATCGCCTACGTCATCGCCGGCGCGGCACTTGCGATCGCGCTGCTGAGCAAGCTGCGACCAAAGAGCACACTGGCACTGCCCGCCGGGCTGGCCGTGGCTGGCGTGCTGCCCGCGATCAGCCCGCTCTCGGCGGTCGGCGAAGGCACGAGCGGGGTGTTGTTATCGCTGGTGGTGGCCGCCGCGTATGTCTTCTTCGCGGTCATCGCCCTGCGCGGTGCGCGTGCGCCCGGCTGGATGGTGCTGGGGCTGGCGATGATCGCGGCGGGCGGCGTTCTGGGCGCGGTGCAGGCTGCGCCGCAGATCGGCAACTACATCACTGGTACAGGTCTGAGCGAATTGATGATCTTTCTGATGGCGCTGGGCGTGATCATGCTCGCATGGTCAGCGTCGCCACCTGCCGGGAGCGCTGCGCTCGCCTGGGTCGCAACCGGTACGCTTGTGGCCGGGCTGGCGGCGCTGCTGGCGGGGGTCGTCCAGGTGTATCTGGAGCGGGTGCTGACGGTCGGCTTCCTCGATACGCAAACCGTGCTCGCGCCGCTGTTCGTGGTCTGGATCGCCGGGCTGGCGGTGCTGGCTGTCGGGCTGGGCTGGGCGGCGCTGCGCGGGCTGGGCACCGGCTGAGATCAAGGCTGCGGCTCGATCTCCAGGATGGTGAACGGATTGATGTTCATGATGCGCGTCTCGTGATAATCGGTGACGGTTGTGACGCGCCGGTCGTAGGTGTGGACGTGACCGTGAACCATGTAGCGTGGGCGATACCAATCGAGAAAATTGAGGAACGCCTTGAAGCCTCTGTGCGGCAGATCGTTGGCGTCATGAATACCGAACGGAGGCGAGTGCGCCACGAAGACATCGACGCCATGCCCACGCCGCCAGCGGCGGTAGCCGAGGCGCGGCGCCATACGCATGACCATAGTGTGCATCTCGCCATCGGTGTACTGGATGTCTGAACGGTTGTAGCGCATCGAGCCTTCCAGCCCGACGAAGCTGAGACCGGCGAACTTGACCAGCCGGTTATGCAAATTCTCGCCGCCGGGTGGGCGTTCGTCATAGCCCTGGTCATGATTGCCGCGCACGTAAAGAAGCGGCGCGTTGAGCACACTGGTGATGAATTCAAGATAGACGGCGGGCAGATCGCCACAGCTCAGGACGAGATCGATGTCGTTGTAACGCCGCCGCAAATTGGCTGCATTTTCAAGCTGCGATACGATGATATCGCTCACACAGAGAATTTTGACCACACTCAGGCCTACCAGACGCCAGGCTCACGGCCTGCCGCTCGTCAGTCGGACAATAATGCGCCGTTTTCGTCATAATTACAGACGATCACTTCTGCAATTTTCCCGCGCGCAGCCGCCTTCGAGTTGATCGCTCTGGCCGCATAGACCGTATGTACGGCGTATGGACGGTACAGATCGTAAATAAGCGGCGCGCTGGAATTCGAAAGCATCGCTCGAACACCGCGCCGGGTCAGTTCGGCAAATGTATCCCGCAGTTGTACCTGATCCTGCTCACTAAATCCATATCTTGAATACGCCGTGAAGTTCGACGTGCTCGACAGCGGATGATAGGGCGGATCAAAATAGACGAAATCACCCGGTTGGGCCTTGTCCAACGCCGTCGCGAAGTGCCGCTGCTCAAGATCGACCTCCTGGAGCAGCGCGGACGCCGCCCGCAAATTCGGCTCATCGCAGATCGTCGGGTTTTTGTAGCGGCCAAACGGCACGTTGAACTGGCCGGAACGATTCTCGCGATACAGGCCATTGTAGCAGGTCTTGTTCAGGAAGATGACGCGCGCCGCGCGTTCGGGCAGGCTGAGCGCAGCCGGATCGAGCGCGCGGATCGTGTAATAATACGCCTCATCATAATAATGCTGCTTGAGGATGTCGATCACTTCTTCCACACAATCACGCAGCGCGACATAGACCTCAATCAGCGCCGGGTTGATGTCTGAGAATGCCGCCTGCGTGATCTGCTGGCGGCTCGCCAGCTTGAAGAAAAGCGCCCCACCGCCGACGAAAGGTTCGTGATAGCGCGCAAAACACTTTGGCAGCCGCCCCATAAGCTCTGGCAGGAGGCGGCCTTTGCCGCCCGCCCACTTAAGCACCGGGCGCACCTGCACCTGTTCCATCAGTTTATCCATGTTGTCGCGCTCACCAGCCTCAGGGCGACCGCCATCACCGTAAAGTGAAAAGTGTACCGTAGTTCGGATCTGTTTGCAGGCCGCCCGGACAGTCGTGAACCAACGGCACGGAATCGCGTTATATTTGCAGAAAATGCGCCGAATACGATTTAAGGAAAGGCAAGCACGATGGCCGACGAAAAACCTGCCGCCGCTGACGAAACCGTCAAGAAAGATGCCGAGACCGAAAAGCCCGCGCCCAAACCCGAAGTGCCACCTGTCGAGACACATCATGAACTGGCGTTAGGCAACAAAATGCTGCGCTATTCTGTCCGCGCGGGCATGATGCCGATCAAGAACGTGGACAGCGGCGAGACGGAAGCGAACATCTTCTTCACCGCCTACACACTCGACGAGCAGCCAGCCGCCAGCCGTCCACTGACGTTCGTCTTCAACGGCGGACCTGGCTCAGCCTCGGTCTGGCTGCACCTGGGCGCGCTGGGACCCTATCGCGTCAAGATGCAGGACGAGGGCTGGATGCCCGCGCCGCCCTATCGACTGGTGCCGAACGAGCACACCTGGCTCGACCTGACCGATCTCGTCTTCATCGACCCGGTCGGCACGGGCTACAGCCGCGCCGTCAAGGCCGAGGACAACAAGAAGTACTGGAATTTGCAGGCCGATTTCGAATCGGTCGGCGAATTTATCCGCCTGTATCTGACGCGCTATGAACGCTGGTCA
The DNA here is from genome assembly GCA_023382675.1 of Anaerolineae bacterium. Lineage (GTDB taxonomy): Bacteria > Chloroflexota > Anaerolineae > Aggregatilineales > Phototrophicaceae > Flexifilum. Next base: position 75,314 of record JAHDWN010000018.1, on the reverse strand, counting down.
TCGCCGCTGCTGCTGGCGGGCGAAAGCTACGGCACGACGCGCGCGGCAGGGCTGGCGGCGCACCTGTTCGACAAGGGTATCGCGCTCAACGGCCTGGCCTTGATCTCGACGGTGCTCAACTTCCAGACGATTATCTTTGAGCGCGGTAACGATCTGCCTTATGCGCTGTTCCTGCCAACATACACCGCGACCGCCTGGTATCACCACAAGCTGAACGATGAACTTCAAAACCGTCCGCTGCGTGAAGTCCTGGTCGAAGTCGAAGCCTGGGCAGAAAACGTCTACACGATGGCGCTGGCGAAGGGCGACCGCTTGACCGCGGAAGGCCGCACGGCGCTGGTCGAAAAGCTGGCGCAATATACCGGGCTAAAGCCAGAGTACGTCGAGCAGAGCAAGCTGCGCATCAACCCGGCGCGCTTCTTCAAGGAAATCCTGCGCGACGAGAACCGGACGGTGGGCCGCCTGGACAGCCGCTTCAAAGGCCGCGATGCGCTCGCCATCGGCGATTTTCCGGAGTTCGATCCGTCGATGACGGCGATCACGCCGCCGTACACGGCCATGATCAACGACTATGTGCGCGGCCAGCTCGGCTACGAAACCGACCTGCCCTACGAGACGCTCAGCTATAAGGCGAATGGCGATTGGGAATGGGATCGCGGCAAGTTCCCGGATACAAGCGAGCCGCTGCGCAGCGCCTTCGCGCGCAATCCGTTCATGCACGCCTTCCTGGCGATGGGGCTGTACGACCTGGCGACGCCGCACTTCGCGACGCTGTACACGCTCGACCACATGGATTTCGACCCGGAGATGCGCGACCATCTGCACTTCGCCGATTACGAGGCCGGGCACATGCTCTACCTGGACGTGGTGCAGCTTGCCAAGCTCAAGGCAGACATTGTGGCGTTCATGCGCCAGGCGCTGCCCTAAGTGCAGCCTCAAAGTAAGTGGTTTGAGTTGTCTTTGATCCCCACCCCTGAACCTGCGGTTCGTCCCCTCCCCATCGCGATGGGGAGGGGATTGAGGGGAGGGGACACGTTCAACGATAGCACCCTGAAATTGCCCTAAGTACAAACAAAAGAGAATCGTTGGATGTTTAGGCTGGGATTGAGTTCAAAATGCGTCACCCATCCCTCATTACTTTTTTGACGGCACTTAGTGAAGGTTGGGCATGGCAACCGAAGCAAACGGCATAAGCCGAATGGGAGTCTGACACTTTTTTGAAGATTGCGCGTATATCCATGCAGAGGCGACGCGATACTTCACCTCGAATCTCGACGGTTTAAGCTAATAACGATGCGTTTGCCTCGCCTGGTGAGACTGAACCACGGAGGGAAACATGTGCTGCATCATCACCATCCTTCTCCTGATTGGCCCACGCGCCGCCGCGATTGTCTGGGCGCTGGTTGATCAAGCGCGCTGGCAAGTGACATTTGACAATCTGATCCTGCCTTGTATGGGGATCATCTTTTTGCCCTGGACAACGTTGGCGTATGTGCTGATGGCCCCAGACGGTATTGCGGGGCTCGAGTGGGTATTGCTGATCATTGCCTTCCTGATCGACATCGGCAGCACGTCGGGTGGCGCATACAAGAACCGCGATCGCATCCGGCAGTATCGATAATCATAGCGAGTGCGAGCAGCCGAGCAGTCCTTATGGCGGGGGTGGCGACGCCATCCCCGCCGCCGATTGCCAACAACATTTCGATGTTTGTCGTGTGTGCTCTATCTGTTCGCACTGCTTCCTCTGGCGGCAGTCGAATTGCTTTACGGATCGGCAAAACGATAGTAATGTAATGCACAAATTGGCATGTGCATGATGCTTACTATTTCATAGAAGCGGCCAGATTTAATGCCGAATTCAAAAAACAAGCTTCGCGAGCAAGTCGCAGCCCACATCGAACAGGAAACACGCTCGATTGAGCACCGGATCGCCGATGCGCTGCGCAAGCGCGGCGCGTTCGCGGGCGAATTGACCGCCACAGATCTGGAGCCAATTCTCAGCAACGTCGTCTTCACACTGGTAGATAACCAGCGCTTCGCCGGTGTCGACCTGCCCATCGTCCACAACATTTCGCGGATGCAGGTGAGCATCCAGCGGCAGTACGCAGATGTCATGTGCGAGGTGCATGTCCACGAACCCATCGCCGCCTTCATTCTGTTTCAGTACAGCCTCGAAAATGATCCCAACCAGGCGGGCAAGCTGCGGCTGAAAGGCGGCACGATCCAGGTGAAGGAAACGACGCGGCGGCTGGACATCGCCGCCAAGGCCGCGCTGCGCGTGCTCAATGTCCGTGCGATTGCGCTGCACGAGCTGCGCGACCCCAACGACGTGATCCGGCGCACGCTGCCGCCGCAGTTGGCTGCCCACGGCCTCGACATGCTGCTGGACTGCATCGAACTGGCCTTCGTGCCAAACGACAGGCTGCACGTGACGCTCAAAGCCAGGCAGTAGGCAGCGCAGAAGCGTATGCGGCCTGGGCGACGCGCTCTGGTTGCAGCGTCCGTCTGCGGTTACAATCCTCGACACGATTTAGACAGCCACGTAGGACAACGTTATGACGGATGCACGCACACTCGTCACCATCGCCGTACTCGGCGGCACCGGCAAAGAAGGCAGCGGCCTGGCGATGCGCTGGGCACTCCAAGGCTACCGTGTGATCATCGGCTCGCGCGATGCCGAGCGCGCGGCACAAAAAGCCAGCGAGTTCAATGAGAAGCTTGGTGGCAATTATCTGACCGGCATGGCGAACGCCGCCGCCGCCGCCGAGGCGCAGTTCGTCGTCGTCAGCGTGCCCTACAGCGCGCAGCGGCAGACCTATGAAGCGGTCAAGGACAAGCTCGACGGCAAAATCGTCGTCGATGTCACCGTGCCGATGCAGCCGCCGAAGGTGCGCACCGTTCACGTGCCGGAGGGCAAATCGGCAGCGCAGGAAGCCGCGGCCATGCTTGGCGAGGGTGTGCGGCTGGTCTCGGCCTTCCAGAACGTCAGCTCTGAGAAAATCGCCGATCCGGCAGTCAGCGCCGACTGCGATGTGCTTGTCACCGGCGATGATGCCGACGCCAAAGCTGAAGTCATTCATCTGGTCGAGGCGGCGGGGATGCGCGGCATCGACGCCGGGCCATTGGCGAACGCCGCCGCCGCCGAATCGCTGACACCGGTGCTGCTCTACATCAACAAGAAGTATGGCGTCCACGGCGCGGGCATCCGCATCACGGGACTCTAGACAAGGGTACTCAGTGCTGAGTCCTCGGTGCTCAGTTTTGGGTTCCAATTGCGTTGGTGCACGAGAGTGCGCGGCGCGGGAAGACATGTCGGCGCTAGATGATGAGGATGAGCCCCTTCAGTGCGCGTGATGCCCGATAGCCGACTGGTTGACCGGTCGGCGGACGCATGGGCGATTCATGTCCGTTCGACCTCTTGTTCTCCGCTAGCGAATGGCATCTGCGCCCCGTTCATCAGGATTGATCCATGACCAACAGCCTACACATCACGGCGATTCCCGGCCTCCCGATTATCCAGCCGGGCGACGATCTGCCTGTGCTGATCGCCGGGGCACTAACGGCGGCGGATCTAACGCTGCAAGATGCCGATGTGCTGGTCGTCACCAGCAAGATCGTCTCGAAAGCGGAAGGCCGCCGGGTTGACCTGCGCACGATCACGCCTGGCGACGAGGCACTGCGGCTGGCGGAGATCACGCGCAAAGATGCGCGCGTGGTCGAACTTGTCCTGCGCGAGAGCGTCGAGGTCAGCCGCGCCCGGCCCGGTGTGTTGATCGTGCGCCACCGGCTCGGCTTCGTCAGCGCCAACGCAGGCATCGATCAATCGAACGTCGCCGGGGATGAAGACACGGTGCTGCTGCTGCCGAGCGACCCGGACGCCAGCGCCGCCGCCCTGCGCGAGCGGCTGTCCAGATTGACCGGCGCACATATCGGCATCGTCATCAGCGACTCGCACGGGCGCGCCTGGCGCGTCGGCAATCTGGGCGTCGCCATCGGCGTTAGCGGGCTGCCCGCCGTGCGCGATCTGCGCGGCCAGCCGGATCTGTTCGGGCGCAGGCTCCAGATCAGCATTCAGGGTTATGCGGACATGATCGCCAGCGCCGCCGGGCTGCTCTCCGGCGAGGCGAATGAAGGGCTGCCCGTGGTACTCGTGCGCGGGCTGACGGCGCAGGGCGACGGGCACGCCGCCGACATCAACCGCGCCATCGAGTTCGATCTGTATCGGTAGAGACTCTCGAACTGTTCATACAGCTCACGAGGACGGACGCCAAGAATGGTGTCCCTACGGGTCACAACGATCTTGTAGGGGCGATGCGCTGCCCCGACCACCTCATCCGCCAACCTTATAGGCGGACACGTACACATCGGAGCTGTCCCCTCATAGCGGCTTTCAGCCGTTGTGTTCTGGCATCATTCTGCTATAGTCCCTAGCAATTCCCGCAAGATTCTACGCCATGAGTTCAGAATGGAGAGCGTATGCCTACGGCGACACAAACCCGCGTCACCTGCCCGAACTGCGGCACACAATACCCCGCCATTGTCGAGATGATCATCGACGTTCAGGAGAACCCGGATGCAAAAATGCGCCTGCTGACCGGGCGGCTGAACGCAGTGCAGTGCCCCAACTGCGGCGTTGCCATCGTCGTCGCCACACCGCTGGTCTATCACGACGCCGAAAAAGAACTGTTGATCACGTTTGTGCCGATGGAACTCGGCATCCCGAAAGATCAGCAGGAGAAAGTGATCGGCGACTTGCTGCGGCAGATGCCGACACAGAGCATGAAGGGCTATTTCTTCCAGCCGCGCACGGCACTGACGATGCAGGGACTGGTCGAGCAGATCCTGCACGCCGATGGCGTGACGCCGGAGATGATGGAACAGCAGCGCCAGCGCGCCCGGCTGATCGAGCAGTTCCTACAAACGCCGGACGAGGAACTTGAAGCGCTGGTCAAAGAACACGACGCGGACATCGACGGCACGTTCTTGCAGACGATGGGCTTGTTCGCGCAGCAGGCCATCGCCGGGGGGCAGCAGCAAGCCGCCGAGGCGATCCTGGCGACGCAGCAGCGCATCATGCAGCTTTCGACCTATGGCAAGGAGATCATCGCCGACGCGCAGCAGCAAGAGGCGGTCGTCCGCGAAGTCGAGCAGAAGATTCGCGCGCTCGGCCAGCAGCCCACCCGCGCCGACTTCATGAAGCTGGTGTTGGAGTTCGCCGATCAGGATGAGCACCTTCAGGCGCTGGTTGGCCTGGTGCGACCGGCGTTCGATTACCAGTTCTTCAATGACATGACGACGTTCATCGGCCAGGCGCCGGCGGACGAACGCGATGGGCTTGAAGCGCTGCGCGACCGGCTGGTCGAATTGACGCAGGCGGTCGATCAGGAAGCGCAGGTGGCGATGCAAGAAAGCGCGGCGCTGCTGCAAGCGATCCTGCAAAATCCCAATCCGGATGCCTTTATCCAGGAAAACGCAGCGCTGCTCGACGACACCTTCATGGCCGTACTGAGCGCGAATATTCAGCACGCTGAACAGCAGGGCAACATCGAAGCCAGCGCCCGCCTCAAGAGCATCTACCAGAAGGTGATGCAGGTCTTGCAGGCGAGTATGTCGCCGGAACTGCGCTTCATCAACCAGCTCTTGAGCGCGCCTTCGCAAGCGGACGCCGACAGGCTGCTCAAAGAGCAGGCCAGCAATTTCGGGCCTGGGCTGCTCGACCTGATGGATGCTTTGATGCAGGCATTCGAGGCGCGCGGCGAAACCATGCTCGTCGAGCGCGTCAAGGCGCTGCGCGGCCAGGTGGAGACGGCGCTGGCGAACTGAGCGAGCACACTACGGCGCGATCCAGCCGAGATCGCGTTGGTAGAGCATCTGGACGAGCAGTCGGAAGATGAGACTCGACGACGGCAGCCGCCCATCGACCGTCTCTGTGCCCGCCAGCGGCCCGCGCAGCACGACTATGGCGACGGCTGCTTCGTTTGTATCACTTTCGAACACCTCAACCGTGTAAGTGGCGTCGCGCTCGACCAGGATATCGAGAAATGGCTGCTCCCTGACGATTGATTGGTAGCTTTCGATCCGCCCCGGCAGCACATCGGCAGCGGCCTGCGCGTCGGCGGCGCTCGTGTAGACCAGCCCAACCGTGACAACCTGCTCGCTCTCCGTCGCAGCATCGGCCAGCAGCAGCAGATCATACGCCGGGATCGCCTCACCGAATTCGCCCTCGGCATCAAGCAGCGCCGTATTGACGATCTGCGCCTGGATCAGCAAACCTTCCCGCGCGGCGGCCTGGGCTGCCGCCTGAAACCGTGGATCATCCGCGAGCGATGCCGCCTCGCCCGCAAGCAGCGCGATGTGCTGGTCGATCTGCGCGATGTCCGCCGAGTTGATCAGATGGCCGGGTGCGATCAAGAGCGGTTCCTGACGGCCAAACCTCCCGCCAAAGGGGTTGGTCTGGTCAAGCTTGTCCATGTTGAACTCCATACCGTTGTCGCAGCCGTCGCTCCCGCACAGCAGGGTGAGATCGCCATCTGCCTCGACACTGACCTCCCTGGCTTCGTATGCGGAGACGATGGCCTCGGCGCTGAAATCCCCTTGCAAGACCTGCACCATGCTCGGCGGTTGGCCGTATTCGAGCGCCTGGTCGATCTCGAAAAAGTCAAAACCGATTACCTGGGGCCAGTTATCCGCTACGAATAATTGTTGCAGCACTTCATTCGGCCCGCTGGAGACGCCCTGGAACGCAGCCATCCACAGATCGAACGCAGCGTCATCGGCCTGGCGCGCCGCCTCCCAATCGGCCCACGAGTCAGCTTGCAGCGCTCCGGGACGCGCGCTTTCGGCCGCACGATAGTCAACGTAGCTGAGGATATTTTCACGCGCGGATGGCGAATCCGGGACGCGGGCGAGCATGTCAAGCAGGGGATGAGCAGCGCCCGTCGAGTCTTGCGCCCGGAGCGGCGGCACGATCATGAGCAGCGCCAGCAGGAGCAGCCAAAACCTGTACATAAGGTTGCCTTTCGGTTGCTATCGTAAAAGTCCAGTCTACATGGAAAAGCTAAACGCCGCCGCCTCGTGCGTTTGCGTTTTCAACTGTCCTTATCTTTATGCACGTATCAATTGGCGCTACAATGGAATAGATTGTGACCAGACTGTAATCATGCGTTGAATTGAGCCGCCGGTTGGTTTCCGGTATACTGCGTAAACTAGCGGGGGTCGCGCCGCACAGGCAGACGCGAAACAGGATTAACACCTCACCGTGAGCATAAACAGACTCGGTAACGGAAAATACGAGATCATCGAACGACTCGGTCGGGGCGGTATGGCTGAAGTTTACAAAGCCTACCAGACCAACCTGGATCGTTTCGTTGCGATCAAAATACTCCATGCGTTCCTGGCAGACGACCCGGAGTTCAAGAGCCGTTTCGAAAAAGAAGCGCGCAATATCGCTAAGCTGCGCCATGCCAACATCGTTCAGGTCTACGACTTCGAAAATGACACCGAACACGAAAGCTACTACATGGTCATGGAGTTGGTCGATGGGCCAACTCTGAAAGAAGTGCTGGCGCAACTGGCTGACGACGAGAAGATGATGACCGTCGAAGAAGTCGTGCGCATTGTTCGCGAATCGGCCAGTGCGCTCTCTTACGCGCACAACCTGAACATGATCCACCGCGACGTGAAGCCGGCCAACCTGATGCTCGACAGCAACAATCGCGTCGTGCTGACGGACTTCGGCATCGCTAAGATCGTCACCGGTGTGCAGTTCACGGCCAGCGGCGGCATGGTCGGCACGCCCGCCTACATGGCCCCAGAGCAGGGATTGGGCGAGCAGGGCGACGAACGCAGCGACCTGTATTCGCTCGGCGTCATCTTCTACCAGATGCTGACCGGTAAATTGCCCTATGACGGCGATACACCGCTGGCGGTGATCCTCAAGCATCTGAACGAGCCGGTGCGCTCGACGCGCGAAGTGCGGCCAGACGTACCAGAGGCGCTCGACCGCGTCGTCGTGAAGCTGATGGCGAAAGACCCGAACGACCGCTATCAGACGGCGACCGAGCTGATCGCAGACCTGGATCGTTTCGAGCGCGGTGTGCTGGCGAACGGCGAGGGTGACATCGCGATTGGCGTTTCCGTGGCTGATGTTGAGCGCGATACCCTGGCATTGCCACGCCCGACCACGCGGCGTCCGACACCGGCCAACGGCACACGACTGCGCGATGCCACTAACCCGCCCGGTTTGCGCTCACAACCAATAGGTGCGGCCACGCGCCCGACGACGCGGCCACAGCGACGTGGCATCCCCTTGTGGTTGTGGGTCTTGTTCTCGATCCTGGTCGGGCTTGGCGTGTGGGCAGCGATCTTCCCAGGTGGCATTGGCAGCCAACTGCTGGGCGGTACCGCCACAGCGACCGAAGCACCGACGACGGCAGTCGCACTGATCGATGGAACTGCCACCCCGGCCAACGCGACAGTGACACCACTGTCACTGACCGCCACCGAGACGCCGGTGCCGCCAAGCGCGACGCCGCAGCCACCCACCCGGACGCCGACGACGCGCCCTACCAATACCCCCAGCCCGACAGCGACAGCGACGCGCCAACCGACGGTGACATACACCCCCAGCATCACGCCAACGCCGACGATCACGCCGACGGCGACCATCGACTTCCAGGCCACCCGCGCGCAGGTCGAACTGGCGCAGACAGTGCAGGCGATGACGCTCGAAGCCTGTACGTTCGACTACGCGGTCGAATCACGTGTCCTGCGTGATGCCAACGGCGACACCATCAGCGACAACGCGATCCAGACCGGACGGGATTTCACCATGGATATTACGGTGCGCAACACAGGCACCTGCGCCTGGGAGATCAATTCGTCGCTGCGGTATCTGTCCGGCGAATTCTTCGACAGCGAGCAGATCATCCTGTTCGACCGGCGCGTCGGCGTGGCCGATACGTACACCATTCACTTCAACGGGCGTGCGCCCGGCCAGAACGGCGATTCGACCGGCTACTGGCGGCTGCTGACCTCGCGCGATCTCGTCATCGGACGCGACCCGTTAGAGATCACAATCCGCGTGTTCGGGGCCTAGCACAGCGCCGAGCCGTACAATCTGCACAGTTGATACGCGTGTAAGGAACATAGCCATGGATCGCGCTCAAGCCTGGGAGATCGTCTGCGAGTTCGTGAACTCCGACAGCCTGCGCAAGCACATGCTCGCCGTCGAATTCGCGATGCGCGCCTACGCGGCGCATTACGGCGAAGACGCAGACAGTTGGGGATTGGTCGGCTTGCTCCACGATTTCGATTGGGAGATTCATCCCACGCTCGATCAGCACCCCATCGACGGCGCACCGATCTTACGCGAGCGCGGCCTGAGCGAAGCCGACATCCGCACGATCCTGAGTCATGGCCCTCTGGGGGCTGATGACCGCACGACCCCGCGCGATAAGTCGTTGTACGCGGTTGACGAACTGACCGGCCTGATCACAGCGGTGACACTGGTGCGCCCGTCGAAGAATATCGGCGATGTCGAAGTCAAGTCGATCCGCAAGAAGTGGAAGGACAAGGCGTTTGCGGCGGGCGTCAACCGCGAAGACATCGAACAGGCAGCGGCGGTCCTCGGCGTGGACCTGTGGGAGTTTCACGTGCCGCTCGTCCTGAAGGCGATGCAAGATCACGCCCAGGAACTCGGCCTCGATGGTTCGGCAGCGGGATAGTCGCCTGCCAGTGGCTCAAAGCCACTGGCTAGCTGGGCAAAGCCTGCTGAAGCAGGCTGCCAGAGTGCATCTGTTTGACCAGCCACCTTCTACGTGGCTTCCTACATCCCAGCCCGACCGTAACGCTTCGCGTGCGTTCCTAACGATGGTCGGGCGGCACACATCCCTCATTACCCATCACTCGCCACTGACTCAGCCCTGCCCGGTGAACATCCGCCAGCCCTCGCTCAGCCAGCGGAAGACGAGCACGATATAGATCAGCCCGACCCAGACGACAAACAACACGAGTACCAGCACCAGCGATGACGTGCGCGCGACCACGATCGTGCCGACTTCGCCGCTCAACATCTGCGCCTCCGCCGCGATCTCGCCGAGCGTTTGCGCGACCGTCTGCACCTGCGCCAGATCGCTGAGTGTCTCGCCAATTTGCTCCAGGAAGCCGAAGATATCGACCAGCCAATCGCGCACCTGGCGCAGGCCGGGAATTTCGAGATCGAGATCGGGCAGGTTGGGCAGGGGAATGGTGATGTCGCGGTTGATAACCGGGATGCGGATGCTCACGTCGGGGATGTTCGGCAAGGGGATCTGGAGGTTGAGCGTGAGCGCTGAGCGGATCGAACTGGCAATGGCGCTCACGTCGCTGCTGAACTGGCTGACGCTCGCCGAGATGCGATCCGCCGCACCCTGAACGACGGCCAGCGAATCGTCGAGCGTATCCAGCTTCTGGTTGATGACGGCCATACGCGGCGTGAACACATCCTCCAGGTCGGTGAGCAAGCCCTGCGCATTGACAACAACCAGTGCGCCGAGCACCAACGGCATGATGATGACCACGATCATGCTCAGGCCGATCAATCGCCGGATCATCAGCAAGTCCTCCCACACCATCGAACAAAAAGAGAGATGAACCTTCACAGCTCATCTCCCCCATTCTACAGACTCAAATTTAGCGCGCAACCGCACGCGGCAGTCTTATGCCTGAACGTGTACCGGTGTGCCAACTTCGGTGAAGTCGAAGAACCACTGTGCTTCGAGCGTCGGCAGGTTGACGCAGCCATGGCTCATCGGCTGGCCCCAATTGCTGTGCCAGTAGGTGCCGTGCAGCGCATAGCCCGCATAGAAATACATGACGTAGGGGACATCCGGCAGGTAGTAGCCGGGGCCGGTCATCGTCTGCGCGAAATACTTGCGCTGAATCGTGAAATCGCCCTGGACAGTCGGCGTGAACGCCATGCCCATCGACGCGAGTACGTTGCGCACGAGCACACCGTTCTCGTAGGCGTAGACGCGCGAGTCCGACAGATCGACGATGACCTCACGGCCGCTGCCGATGTATGCCGGGGGCGCGGCGGGCACTGCCACCGCAGGCGCGCTGCCAACGGCCACCCCGGGCGCGGGAATGATCAGGCGCGTGCCGGCGAAGACGGTGTTGGGATCATAGATGTTGTTGGCCGCCGCGATGTCCGTCCAGTTCACACCGTACTGGCGCGCAATCGAGGACAGGTACTCGCCCCGCTGGACGATGTGGATGAGCGGCTCGGCTGGCGCAGCTGCGACCGGCGCAGGTTCGACGGGCGCTGCCACCACCTCGACCGGCGCAGGCACAGGTTCGGCTGGCGCGGATGACGTGACGTTCAGCCGCTGGCCGTAGTAGATCAGGTTGGGGTTGGTCAGGTTGTTGAGCGTCGCCAGTTGATCGACGGTCATACCGAAAGCCTGGGCGATGCTGCGGAGCGTATCCCCGCGCTGCACGACGTATTCGGTGGTCACGACGACCGGCGGCTGCTCGACCGGCGCAGGCGCAGGTTCGGCAGGCGCTGGCGCTGCGCCCGGTGTCGGGATGATCAGCGTCTGCCCGACGTAGATCTGCCAGGTGTTGCTGATGTTATTCGCCTGCGCCAGCGTCGGCACGTCCAGACCATAGCGTAAGGCGATGCGGAACAGGTTCTCGCCCGGCTGCACAACATGCGTTTGCTCTTGTGCGAACGCGGGTGCGGTAATCACAAACAAGCAGACGAGTAAAACAAGCGGCGCAAGGCGTCGGAGGCGACTCATCCCGGTTGCTCCTATTGAAGATGTGACATGATGTTTTTCGAATGTAAGGGAGAAACAGGTTTATGTCAATGAAGGGCTGTTGGCTGGGCGACGGTCGCGCTCACTTTCGCGTATCATAGAGTGGATATGGAACACGACAAGGATCACCCTGTAGACATGCGTAGACCCCGCACCGGATGGCTCGCGCTGATGCTGATCGCGGCGATAGTCATTGGACTCGCGCTGATTCGCCTCGCAGCGGACACGTTGCCTGCACCAACCCCACCGTCTGAGCCGACGCGCACGCTCGGCGAGCTGGACGCTGCGATCGCGCGCGCACCGGATGATCCGGCGCTGCACATTGAGCGCGGCAGGCTGCTGCTGCTGGTCTACGAGTGGGATCGCGCCCTGGCGGATTTCGACCACGCCCTCGAACTCGATCCCGACGCTGCCGAAGCGTATTACCAGCGCGGGCTGCTTTACGCCAGCGCGCCCGATGGATCGAACGCGACACGCCAGCGCGCGATTGACGATTTCCGCCGCTTTCTCGACCTCGCGCCGGAGGATGCGCGCCGCACCCGCGCCGCCGAGCACATCCGCCGGCTGGAGGCGGCGTTGGCCGGGTGAGGAATCTTCAAGCTGTGGCCGCCTGCTGCGCGCGGCTGGTCACTCACTCCGTTCGCGCCAGAAAAACAGAATTCAGAATACAGGAAAAACCAGTAACCAGAATATTAAGAGTGGGCGAGGCGAAACCCGAGGTTAAGGTTCCTGAGAAGCGGAAAGTTCCTGAGGCGGAGGTCGCAGCGGAAGATGACGGAACTGAGGTCGTTCCACGACCCGCCGCGCAGCACGCGAAGCGTCGCATTACTATTAATATCATTAGTCTTATTGTCATAATCGGTCAAGCACCATTCCCACACATTGCCTGCCATATCCACAACTCCAAACGGGCTGTCGCCTTTGCCTTCATACTGCTGCACCGGCGTGGTTTTGCCGATCCCTTTCCCGTCTACATTGTTGTTGCAGCGGCTGGCATCCCACTGCTTGCCCCAGGGATAGTCGCGCCCATCATCGCCCTGCGCCGCGTACTGCCCCTGGTCTTCAGTCGGCAGCATGATCTTTTCACCGGTCACCTCACTCAACCATAGGCAGAAGGCCACCGCCTCATACCAACTCACGCCCACGACCGGCTGTTCCTCGCCGTTCCATTTGCTGTCGTTCCAGAAACGCGGCTCTGTCCACTTGTCGTTGCTGCGCTGTTTCCACCCCGCCTCTGTCCACCACTGCTTCTCGCGGTAGCCGCCCGCTTCAATGAACTTGGCGAACTGCGCATTGGTCACCGGGTATTTGGCAATGCTGTAGCCCTTCTTCGGGATTTCAATCCAGGCAAAGGGCGCAGGCAGGAGGTCAACGCTGCGAGGATTTGCCCTCACCCCAGCCCCAGAACGCTGCGCTGGGAGAGCGGAGGGAGATGGCGTCGCAGGTGTCGTCACAACGGGCACAGCAGTCACGACGGGAGGCGAAGCAGGTTTGGCACCGTGCGTGGCAAAGCGCTTAGGATCGAAGATGCCGTCCAGGAATTCTTTGGGGTATAGGGCTGTATAGCTCGCCCATCTCTTGTTGAAGATCGGGGTAGGAATACGTCGTTCACTGATCTCGACGAGTTCGGCATACCGGCGTATCAGTTCAAGCCATTGTGCTGCCCAATCGCCGTAATCCTCATCATTCCGGCGCACCAGCGCGTCAAAGTGCTTCTCGGCATCGGCAAAAGCCAGGCGTTCGGCATAGTCGCAGGCCGCATCATACAGGGCATGGTTGCTGCCATGCACGCTCCTGCTGTCCGGGTTCAGCGGGCGCGGAGCGCTGATGTCACGCGGCCAGTGGCGCTCGAAGCCTTCGACCGCCTGTTGAAAGCGACCGTAGAATTCTGTTCCGGCATAAAACAGGAATTGACTCTCGCCTAACCAATCCGGCACGAGCGCCCAGGTCTCTTTCGGCAGATCGTATTTGCCCGACTTTGGATCGAGGAAGAATTCTCCGTCGAGTATCACCGGGATGATCGGGCGGTTGCGTTTGTGCGCGTAGTCCAATTCCGCCCGGCAGACTTCGCTTTGCAGGCTGGCACGCGAAATATTCATCACGAACATGTCGCAGTCGATGATGGCATCGACAATCGCATCCCACCAGTTCGGGCTGGCAGGCGGCAGGTTGTGCTTGTCCTGCCAGGTGCCGTAGCGCGGCGTCCCATCGTCATACTTGAGCAGCGCCAGATCGCGAGCGATCTTGTCCACCTTGGCAGCGTCACTGCTGCGGTAGCTGATGAAGAGTTGCTTGAGCTTGGGCGGTGTCATTCTAAAATTCATGTTGGCTGTGAATTATCACCATTATGACGTTTCTGGTCGGGCGAGCAAGTCAACGGGACACGCCCGCCCATGAAATGGGACGGGCTACAGTAACGCCCTCTCCGAGGGCTGTGTGACTCCACTGAGCCTCCGCAGGAGGCGCATGTTTAGACGGGGAATTACATTCCCCGGCGGCGAACTGGCGCATTTGCCCCCATTTTCGAATTCGCCTCTCCGCCTCCCGCTCCCGTGCCATCGTCCACATCACACGTTACAATCCGCGGACAAGCAAACGACTTATTCCATCATAAAGAAGCGACGCAAAATGACTTACGCCAACCGTTCCGCTTACGTCCTTTCGCCCTGGCAGTTCGAACTACGTGATGTCCCGCTGGATGCGCCGCCGCCCGGCCACATCCTGGTCGAAGTCCATGCCTGCGGCGTCTGCGGCACTGACCAGCACATCGCCGACCATTACGCGCAAGAATGGCAGGCGTTCGGCCACGAGGTCGCCGGGATCATCAGCGCCGTCGGCGCGGGCGTGACGCGCTTTGCGCCGGGCGACCGTGTCGCACTGGATAGCTCCGCGCCCTGCGGCCAGTGTGATAGCTGCCGCGCGCAGCCGCACGGACGCGCCCGCCCGGATCTGTGCCCGCAGCCGCTCAGCTACTGGGGCGCGCCGGCGATGGGCTTCAGCCAGTACGTTACCGCGCCGCAGGAGCTGGCCGTCCACGTGCCCGATCACGTCGCGCTCGACATCGCCTGCATGACCGAGCCGCTCGGCGTCTGCATCGACCTGGTGCGCACGGCGCAGGTTGGGCCGGGCGATCATGTGCTCGTGATCGGGCCAGGGCCGCTCGGCCTGGGCGCGGTCTTCCTGGCCAAGCAGGCCGGTGCAGCACGGCTCTATCTGGCCGGGCGGGCGCGGGCAAAGGCGCGCATGGCAGCGGGCGAGGCGCTCGGCGCAGACACGCTGATCGACATCGACACGACGCCGCTGGCAAGCTACGACTTCGGCGCGCGCAAGCCCGACAAGGTGCTCGTGACCGCGCCGCCGAACACCCTGCCGGAAGCCATCAGCCTCGCGGCGCTGGGCGGCATCGTCGGCTACATCGGCGTCGCCTGGGACGCGCGGACGAAGGTCGAGATCGACGCCGACGACCTGCACTTCCGCAAGCTGTCGCTGCGCCCGTCGCACGCCTGGCCGGGCATCCACGCCGCGCACAGCCTGCACCTGCTCTCGACCTATCCCGAACTCGGCCAGACGCTGGTGTCGCATCGCTTCGGGCTGGACGAGATCGAGCGGGCAATGCTGACCGCGCGCGATGACAAAGCCGCCGCCAAGAAGGTCGTGGTCACGCCAGCGTAGGGCACGTCAAATGGGCTTCTGAGTTGACGAGCAATTTGCATCGGTTCCTCATTAAGCGAAGTTTGTAGTCTGGACAATCACAGTAGAGGAATGTGCGGCTGAGCGGGCAGCGGTGTTGAACTACATTCATCGCCGACCGATCAATCTGCGCGGGGGCAGCTCCGCTGCCTTTGTCGGCGCGATACGCCGACCCCTGAGCACGGCTAGCTATATCCAGCACACTCAAGGTGCTATTAAGATCTGCCGCACCCAACAGAAATATGATGAAGCATCTTCAGTATGCTTGATTACACCTAGCCGATGGGTTGACCCATCGGCGGGCACCCACGCGAATCAGGGCAATCTGAAGTGCCTGGGTCATTTGTGTTCATGCGCAACGCCTGCACTCATTCACCTTACCCCAGCGTAGGGCACGGCGGCTGCGCGTAGGCTGGCCGTCGTTTACAGACATTCATACAGTATCCTGCGCGGTGGGGGGCAGGCGCATGGGCGTGCGGCACGCGTCCATCGCCTGAATCCGGCCTGTCATACCCTGTAGATGTTGAACGTTTTCATTCATCAACTGGGGAGACAAGCTCATGACGAAGTCGCGCATCATTCATCGTATCATCGCCGCCGCTGTTCTGGGCGCGGCACTTACCGTCGCTGGCATCCCGGCCTTCGCACAGACCGACTGCGACACCAGCATCAACCACATCCGCGCGGGCAGCGAGTTTTACGCGGCGGGCAACTTTCAGGCAGCCTACACCAGCTTCTCCTGCTTCCTGTCGCTCTACCCCGCCGAAACCTATCCACAGCAAACGGCGGAAGCGCTGAACATGCGCGGCAACGTCCTGCGCGAACAGGGCGACCTGGAAGGCGCGATCAGTGAATACACGCAGGCGCTCGACGTGCAGGACGATTTCGCCATCGCCTACAACAATCGCGGCTGGGCCTATTTCAATCTGGGTGATTACGAAACAGCGCTCGCGGATTACAACGCCGCGCTCGACCACGACTCGTCGCTGGCCTATGCCTACAACAACCGCGGCCTGATCCACCAGTATCGCGGCGAGCTGCGCCAGGCAGCGACCGACTTTGAACATGCCATCAACCTGGGCGCGGAACCGACGCCCTGGGCACAGTACAACCTGAGCCTCGTGCGCCTGGTCGAAGGTCGCCAGGGCAACTCGCTCGCTCCGGCAGCGCCTGTCAACACCGTCTCCGGCACGACGGCTTTCTACACAGAGCCGGCATCGCTGCTGGAACGTGGTGAGGCGGCGCACGATGACGGCGACTGGCGGCTGACCGTCTCGGTCATGAGTGAAGCCATCGCCGTCGACAGCAACGCCGACCGTGCCTTCTACCTGCGTGGACGTGCTTACATGGCGCTCGACAACCCCGACGCCGCCTTCGCCGATTTCGACCGGCTGGTCGAACTGCGCCCGACGTTCGAGTTCGCCTACTGGGAGCGCGCCGTCGCCTACGCCGAGCGTGGTTACTTCGACGCCGCAGTCGCCGATGCGCAGTTCGCAGCGCGCAAGAACCCCGGCCACGTCAATAACTTCATCGTCCGTGGCACCATCGCCTCGCTCCAGGGCGAGACGGTCAAGGCGGGCGAGGAATTCCTGGGTGTGATGCTGTGCTTCGAGCACGAGCGCATCCAGAGCGAGGCCCTGACTATCGACCAGCCGCTGTCCATCGACATGACCGAAGGCCGCATCTATGAAATCCCGTTCGCGGGCGAAGACGGCCAGACGATCAACATCGTCGTCACCAGCGCGACCGCCGACCCGGTGATCAGCCTGCTCGCGCCGGATGGCACACCGATCAACGGCGACGACGACAGCGGCTTCATGCTCGGCTCGCTGATCGAAGACTACACGCTGGACGCGAGCGGTACGTACACGCTGCTGGTCAGCCACGCGGGCGGTGGCAGCGAAGGCCGAATGACGGTCATAGTTATGAATGCAGACGCAGACAAATAACGAACAGCACACCAACGACATCAAGCGCAGACTGCCGCGAGGACGCCGCCGCAAGGGGGCGTCTTCGTTATTGGACGATTGGCCTACGGCGGGCGCATCACCCGTGTTTCAGAATGCGGGAGCACTTATAATGATTCATATGATCTTGATCATGCGCTTGTGGCAGCCCGCTTTCAGGACTGGATCGATGGCAAACGCCGGAAAGCGCATTTTCGGACGAAGCGATGCTTTTGAGGGGTGTAAGTTTGAGACGTATGCTGCTGCTCCTGGTGAGCAGCTTGATGCTAACGATAATCGGCGCGGGGCTTGCGGGTGCGCAGACGGAAGCGCCGTTGATCATCAGTTTGAACGGCGATCTATGGTCGTGGAACGGCGACCCGACACAGCCCCCGGCTGCCCTGACGACCTGGGGCTTCAACGATCCGGGCCAGCTCTCGCCGGATGGCGGGCGGGTTGCCTATAACTCGGTAGCGCAGGTGGTGGTTGATGCCATGGCACGCGTCGGCGGCATTGGCGGCGGTGCGCTGCCAAGCAACATCTGGGTCATCAACGTGGCGAGCGGCGACGGCGTGCGCGTCGCGGACCAGCCTGCCGATGCGTCCTTCTTCACCGAGGGCGTGCCGGACAAGGGCATCATCCGTTCCGATCCGGCCTGGTCGCCGGATGGCGGGCGGCTCGTCTGGGGCGAGGAGACGTACCCGGAGCGAATCAACGCGATTGTCGTCTATGATTTCGCCGCCGGTGCGCGCGTGATCGCCAGCAATCTGCCGCCGTCGGCAGGCGTGCCCGCGCCGAAAGAGGTGCGCTGGGGGCAAAGCGGCATCCTGGTGCGCGATATGCAAGCGGGCAGCGACGGCTCGCTGGTCACGATCTTCAGCCTGTTCTCGCTGGATGGCGCACTGTTCAACACGTTTCAGGTTGGCGATGGGCTGCGGACGCCGGTCTTCTACGACTTCATGCAGGCGGGCGGGCGTGAAGTGATCGGCGTGCTCTTTAACGACGGCGTGTGGACGCTCTACGATCCGTACAGCGGCGCGGCGGAGGTCGCGGCGGGCATCCCGGAGTTGTACAGCCTGCGCAATCCCGGCGGTTCATTGGCGCTGTCGCCGGTCATCAACGACATCGGCGGCTTCACCTGGCGCGCGTTCGATCCTTCCGGCGCGATTGTCGCCGAGTTCGTGTCTGCGCCCTACTTCATCCCGCAGCGCTATGCGCTCTCGCCTTCCGGGCAGGCGGTCGCGTACAGCGATTATCTGGAAGATCAGCGGATTTTCAGCGACAGTATCAACGTCTGGCAGGCGGGCACGATCACCGTCATCCCTGACGCGGTCGGCTTCCCGCTGATCGGCGGCCTGGCCTGGTCGCCGACCGGCTGGCGCGTGCGTCCGGGCGTGGGCTAATCCCAGCTCATCGCCAGCAGGATACCCGCCAGCGACTTGCCCAGCGTATCTAGGCGCAGCGAGCGCGTCGCGCCGCCATCGAGCGCGCCGTGGAGCACGAAATTGAGCGCCTCGATGTTGTCCAGCTCGTAGCGGATCACGTCGCCCTGCACCATCGAGCCAAAATATTTCTTGACGCGCTCGGCGCTGAGATTGGCTTTGAGTTCGGCGTAAGCCTCCGGCGTGCGCGCGATCACACTGATGTTGGCGATGTCGCCTTTATCACCAGAACGCCCGTAGGCCAGGTCGTAGAGTGTTCGATTCATAGCATAGCCCTTCAAACCCGCCGCAACTCGGCCTGAAGATGCACCTCCAGAGCAGGATGCGCCTGGGTCGCCATCGTCATGGTGTAGCGCAGCTGATCGCCCTCGATCTGGAAGTGACGTATCGATTGCAGCATGCGCGGATCATTTGCAAACGCCACGCTGCGCAAATCCAGCACCCAGGTCTCGGCGCTGTGTGACAGCTCCCCTTTCAGGACTTCGACGCGACCATTGTTCTGCGCATTCACCCACTCATAGGTCGTATCCGCCACCTGACGGACAAAGCCAAATTCCCAATGTAAGAGCGTTTCGGTTTGATCGGGGTGAATGCGCCAGGTCTTCTGCTCGACCTGCACAATCGGCTTGCCCTCATGTTCCCGAAAAGTCAACTCGTCACGATACTGTGTGGTCTCGATGGTGGGATAGACGGCCACCCCGGTGCCGCGCCAGACTCCCAGAAATGGTTTCATAGGCTGCTTGCTCGATGGATGCGCTGGCCCGATTATACTGCTTCAACCAGTCGGCAAGAAACTCAGGATCAGGAATGTCACTGACAGGTTCTATGGGAAAACGGCTAGACAGATTGAACGAGGAAGGCTGCCAGAGATTTGTGAAAGCGCTCTGACTCGTCGATCATCGGGAAATGACCGGATTCTTCGAGCCAGGCGATCTGGCTGTGCGGCAGATACTCGGAGAGCACCTTGTGCTGGTTGGGATCGACGATCATGTCCTTCTTGCCATAGACGCCCAAGACAGGGACGTTGATCTGATGGAGCACCGGGCGCAGATCGGTTTCGCGCAGGGTGCCGATGCTTTCGAAAAACGACAGATAGCTGAGCTTACCGGCGTCGGCAGACAGCATCTCGCCAAGCTGCTTGCCATCGCGGGACAGG
This sequence comes from Anaerolineae bacterium, assembly GCA_023382675.1. GTDB lineage: Bacteria > Chloroflexota > Anaerolineae > Aggregatilineales > Phototrophicaceae > Flexifilum. The sequence continues at coordinate 55,282 of JAHDWN010000018.1, read as the reverse complement.
AAATACGAGTAGCCCTTAATGAAGGGGCGGAAACCCGCCTGGAAAACGTTGTAGACGCCGGGCGCGTTGTTTGCCAGATCGACCCAGCCACGAAAAGCCGCGACTTTCAGCAGCGGGCTGAGCGACGAGCCGACGATGGGTGAGCCGACGACGCCGACCTTGACGATCCGTTCGGGGTGCTCGATAGCCATCTTGAGCGAGACCGTGCCGCCCATCGAGTGCCCGACCAGCGGCGCTTTGACGATGCCCATGCGCTCCATGAACTGGTTAACCAGTTCGGTGAAGTTGTTGACCGAGTAGTCTTCCGTCTGGTCGCCGGATTCACCAAAACCGAAGAAATCAAGCGCATAGACACGATAATCGCGCCCAAGCAGCTCGATAGTCTTGCGCCAGACAGCCCAAGAATTCAGCCAACCGTGTAACAAAAGAACAGGGCGACCGCGTCCGTAAACTTCATAGTGGACGATGCCCTGTTCCGTGACGAGCGAAGCCACGATGCACTGCCTTACCGAACGAACGGCATGAATGAGGAGAGACTAAGTGCTCTCCATCTCTTCGAGAATCGAGTAGAGCAGTTCCAGCAAGACGTTCTTGACGCTTTCCTTCTGCACTGCAACACAGGGCAAGAGCTTGACGCCCTCTTCGATGCGCAGCGCGATGCGCAGATCATCAGTCTTCCACGCATCCGGCAAGTCCTGCTTGTTGGCCGCGACCACATAAGGCGTGGGCGCATAGGCGCGGAAGGTCTCCAGAATGCTCTTGGCCTCGCGGAAGGTTTCAGGCTTGGTGCTGTCGACCATCACGACAAAGCCCAGCATCCCTTCAGCGAGGATTTCCCACATGAAATCGAAACGGCGTTGGCCGGGCGTGCCGAAGAGGTAAAGTACCAGGTCTTCGTCAACGGTGATGCGCCCGAAGTCCATCGCCACCGTGGTCGCATCTTTGACGGTTCGCTCCAGCTCCGAGCTAATCGAGCGTTCGGTGCTGACCACCTCGATCTCGCTGATCGCGTTGATAAACTCGGTTTTACCAGAACTAAATGGACCGGTGATGATCATCTTGACTTGTTGCATAGGCGTTCTGCTCTTCTTCTGCACGTCCCTGAAGACTGATAAGTACGATTAGATCGACCGAATACGATCAATAAGCCGCCTGACGACGGTTTCCTGAACCGCAGGCGCCATCGGTACAACACGACGGCCATCCAACTGCTGCGTCTGCGGTGGCTTGACGAGCAGCACCAGACCCGCTTGCAATAATCCATAAATGATGCGGCGCATCTCCATGTCCGACATGTTGTTAGCTTTGGCGATCTGGCGCATGGTGTTCTTCGGATTGACAAACGAGACAATCCGCCATTCTTCGACACTCAAATGCACCCCTTTGTACTTCTCTTTTGCGTTTTCGGGGAATTTGAGCGCCAGATCGAGATTAGGAATTTCAGCGAGCAAGACTTCGTTCTGCTTGATACGACGCGCGCCCTCGATGATGACGTTTTCGAGATCGATGGGCACCATGATGCGATCCGCCGATGGCAACGAGTCGTCATCAAAGCGGAAGGGGCCTTCGTGCCAGCTCAAGAGATCGTAGACGACATCAAGGGTGTGCTGCTGCACGCTGCTGACGACATCCTTCTGCGTGACGTAATTGGCGTTGATTAGCAGCAGCGCCAGCGCTTTGTCCGACGTGTTCGAAGCACGTTCACGGATGATGCGCGCCTGTTCGACCGTCAGTTTGCCGGTTTTGTTGAGCACGGACACCAGATTGCCGTCTTGATCGTCCAACGCGGCATGGATGAGCTTGCCGACCTTGAAGGCCACGCGCGCTCGCTCTTTGCCCGGTGCCATCTTGACACCCCCCATCGCATCTTTCTCGGCGGTCGGCACGCCTTCGAAAATCGTCAGCGTCCCGGTCTTGCCCGCCAGATTGATGAGGTTGAGCAACTGCGTCGTGCTGAAATCGCGGATATTGCCCTGAAGCGGCATTGATTTTCCCTAACCTAAGCCTGAAATCCTGAAGTCCGCTGGTTTCGCCTGCCGGACAATGTCAAGCACACCAGCCAATATCGACCAACTATGCGCTTGACCTGCGCGAGTATCACGTTGCACTGTATTTGTGGGCTGCAATGATATGATTCGGATTATAGACAGAGCCTTGATACAAAGTCAACACATGCAACCACGACTTTATTCTATGCTGAGTTGTCGTGATGGACAATTAACGCTGCATAGTCGCCGTCAGAATTGCGGAGTGCTGGCGAATGGCGACTGACAGACCGGCGGCGAGCGCGCGACGCACAGCCGCTCTCATCCGGGCGGTGAGACTCGCCTGCGTCACCCTGCTCGCGCTGATGACAGCGGGCTGCTTCACCTCAGCGCCAGCGCTTCAGCCGCCGCCGACGAGCACAGCGCCGGACACCCCGACTGCGCCGTCCGTGATTGCCGTGCCGACCAGCGCGCCCGCTGTCAATCCGCTGACCGGCCTCCCGGTGAGCGATCCTAACGTCCTCAACCGCCGTCCACTGGTGGTCAAGATTTCGAATGCGCCGCCGCTCGTGCGGCCCCAGGCCGGGATCGGCGCGGCGGACATGGTTTTCGAGCATTACGCAGAGGGCGGCCTGACGCGCTTTTCAGCAGTCTTCTACAGCCAGGCGCCTGCTCGTGTCGGCTCGATCCGCAGCGCGCGTCTGATCGATGACACACTCGTGCCGATGTTTCAGGGACTGCTCGGCTATTCCGGCGCGAGCGATGGCGTGCAGGCCATCATCAATGCCGGCGACTATTTCGAGCGCACCTACAAAGGTGTCCTTTATGCGCTGCCGTATTTCTGGCGCGACGAGACGCTGGACGCGCCACACAACCTGTTCATGAACGCCGACGCGGTCTTCAGTCTGGCGGCGCAGGAAGGTTTCGCGCAGCGCCCGGATTTGCGCGGGCTGATCTTCAGCCCCGCCCCGCCCGCCGGGGCGACCGGCCCAGCCCAGGTCGTCGATCTACACTACCGGGCGACCCAGGTCGGCTGGCTCTATGACGCCGGGCGCGGGCAGTACCTGCGCTTCAGCGACGGCCTGCCACATACCGACGCCAACATCGGCGCGCAGGTCGCGGCTGATAACGTCGTCATCCTCTACGCTGCCCACCGCGAGACGGATATCGTCGAGAGCGAGTGGCAGGGCGTCATCAGCTACAGCATCGAAATTCAACTCTGGGGCGAGGGCGATGCACTCATCTTGCGTGACGGCCAGCAGTACGCGGCGCGCTGGCTGCGGCCTGAACGCACGCGGCTGATCCAGCTCGTCTCGCCAGAGGGTGAACTGCTGGCGCTGCGCCCCGGCGTGACCTGGTTTCAACTCTTACCGCCGCCGGGCGGCGAAGAACGGCTTGTTATAGGCTGATTTCTCTATCAGTCCTCATATAGAAATGCCCATGTGCCGATGCTATAATGACTTTTAATGTTTCCGTGCCGTTCACAACCTATTTCCAGGGATATTCGTGTTGAACATTCAAACTGAACGCCGAGACGACCATACCGCCCGCATGGTCGTCGAACTTGAGACCCAAACACTAGAAAAAGCCAAGCAAACCGCTGCCCAGCGGATCTCGAAAAAAATCAATATCCCCGGCTTCCGCAAAGGCAAAGCGCCCTACCGCGTGATTGCCAAGTACGTAGGCGAAGAAGCCATCGTCGAAGACGCGGTCGAGATCATCAGCAATGATGTTTATCGTGAGGCACTGGATGAATCGAAGTTGGAGCCGTATGGCCCCGGCGCCCTGGAAGAATATCACGTCGAGCCGACGCCGACGCTGACGTTCACTGTCCCGCTCCAGCCGACCGTGAGCCTGAACAACTACCGCGACGTGCGCCTGGACTACACCGCGCCGGAAGTCACCGATGAGCAGCTTGATCGGGTTTTGAAGCATTTGCAGATGGAACAGGCTGTCGTCGAAGACAGCACCCGCCCCGCCGCCCTCGGAGACCGTGTCACACTCGATATTCACAGCGTCATTGAGCTTGAAGACGAACATGATGACGAACATGAAACAGATGCGGACGACGAGCACGACGAAGACGCCGATGAACACGATCACGAACATGACCACGATCATGATGATGACGACGTGACGTTCATGCACGCACACGGCGAATGGTTCATGCTCGACCCGGCGGACGATCCGATTCCTGGTTTCAGCGAGGCCATTGTCGGCGCGAACGCAGGCGACAACCTCGACTTCGAACTGACGCTGCCTGAGGATGATGAGAAGTATCCCGGCAAGAAAGTCAAGTTCGACGTAGGCGTCAAGAAGGTCGAGAACGTGACGCTGCCCCCGCTCAATGACGATCTGGCGGCGCGCGTGACAGCAGAAGAAGAAAAGCCGCTGACGCTGCTCGAACTGCGGGTGCGCACACGCGAAAACATGCAGCGCGAGATGGATAAGGAAGCGCTCGACAAATACACCAACAGCGCACTCGACACTATGATGGACCAGGCCGAGATCAAGTATCCCGACGCGATGGTCATGGATCAGGTGCAGCAGCTTCTGGAGCGGCTGGATGAAAACCTGCGTCAGAATCGCCTGACCTTGAATGATTACATGCAAATCTATCGCCAGTCGATCAATGATCTGGTTGCGCAGTATCGCCCAAGCGCAGAGCAGATCGTCCGCCGCAGCTTGACGCTGCGCGAAATCGGTATTGCCGAGCAGCTCGACGTAACCGACGCCGCTCTCGAAGCGCGGCTGGATGAGATGATAGGCACGATCAATGAATCGGAACGCGCCCAAGCGCGCGCCCTGTTCGATAACGACCGACTGCGCGACTCGATCCGTGAGTCGATGATGCGCGATCTCATCCTGGAGCGGATCGCTGCGATTGCGCGCGGCGAAGACCCCGAAATCGGCAGTGAACCGGCAGCTTCCATAAGCGAGGAGGCCGAGACAGAGGCAGCCAACAGCGAGGCAGAAACTACCGCTGAGGTAAGTGATGCCGCGTCACAATCGTCAGAACAAGAAGCATAGGCTCGATAGGAGCGAAAAACACTCATGAATGCCTATAACCTGATCCCGATGGTCATCGAACAAGGCAGTCGCGGCGAGCGCGCGTATGACATCTACTCGCTGCTGCTGAAAGAACGCATCATCATGCTCGGAACGCCGATCAACGATCAGATCGCCAACCTGATCGTGGCGCAGTTGCTGTTCTTGCAGCGCGAAGACCCCGACCGCCAGATTCAGATGTTCATCAACTCACCCGGCGGTGTCGTCTATGCCGGTCTGGCGATGTACGACACGATGCAGCAGATCAGCGCCCCGGTCAGCACGACCGCTGTCGGCCTGACGGCGAGCTTCGGCACGGTGCTGTTGACTGCCGGTTCGCACGGCCTGCGTTACGCGCTGCCCAACGCCACGATCCACATGCACCAACCGCTCGGCGGCGCGCAGGGTCAGGCGAGCGACATCGTCATCCAGGCGAACGAGATCATGCGCTTGAAGGAGTCGCTGAATCAAATTCTGATGAAGCACACCGGCAAAGACAAAGAAACCATTGAGCGGGATACCGACCGCGACGTTTACTTTGACGCCAAAAAGGCAGTCGACTACGGTTTAATCGACGCCGTTTTGGAAGGCGCTAAGGCCGCAGTGATAGCAGGGGTAAATGGCAAGTGAATTACGGTTCGAACGTGCAACGATGCTCATTCTGTCACCGATCTCACGATGAGGTTGACCGGCTGATCTCTGGCCCGGACGGCGTGTTCATCTGCGATAACTGTGTCGAATTGTGCCAGCGTATTCTGGACGAAGAGAACACGACGCAGGCCAGTGACGACACCTTCGAAATCGAGCACCTGCTGGCCCCGCGCGAGATCATGAGCCACCTCGATGAGTACGTGGTGGGTCAGGATTACGCCAAGCGCGTGCTGAGTGTCGCCGTCTACAACCACTACAAGCGCATCGTCAATCGCGGCGTTGCCAATGATGTCGAACTCGACAAGAGCAACATCCTGATCGTGGGGCCGACCGGCAGCGGCAAAACGCTGCTGGCCCAGACGCTGGCGCGGATTCTCGACGTGCCCTTCTGCATCGCCGACGCGACCTCGCTGACAGAAGCGGGCTACGTGGGCGAAGATGTCGAGAATATCCTGCTGCGTCTGATCCAGGCGGCGGACGGTGACATCGCCCGTGCGGAACGCGGCATCGTCTACATCGACGAAATCGATAAGATCGCGCGCAAGTCGAACGAGAACCCGTCGATCACGCGCGATGTGAGCGGCGAAGGCGTCCAGCAGGCGCTGCTCAAGATCATCGAGGGCACGGTCGCGAATGTGCCGCCCCAGGGCGGGCGCAAGCACCCCCACCAGGAATTCCTGCAAATCAACACGCAGAATATCCTCTTCATCTGCGGCGGGACGTTCGCCGGTGTCGAGGATACTATCGCCCGGCGTGTCGGCACCAAGGGACGGCTCGGCTTCCAACCGTCCGGCGAGCGCTCGCACGCGGATAAAAGCGCCCTGCTGCGCCAGATTGCGCCGGAAGACCTGATGCACTTCGGCCTGATCCCGGAATTCATCGGGCGGCTGCCGGTGCTCATCAGCGTCGATCCGCTGGATCGCGACGCGCTGATGCGCATCCTGGTCGAGCCGAAGAACTCCCTGGTCAAGCAGTACACCGAACTGCTGGCGCTGGATGGGCTGGAACTGAGCTTCGAGGAATCGGCGCTCGGCGCGGCGGCGGATATTGCGCTCAAGCGTGGTACCGGTGCCCGTGGCCTGCGCGCCATCATCGAGAGCCGTCTGCTCGACGTGATGTTCGAGACGCCGGGGCGCGACGACGTACACAAGGTCGTGATCGACGCCGAGGTCATCGACGGCAAGACACGCCCGCACATCTTCAAGGAAGACGGCGTGCGGCTTGAGTGGCTGGAGAACGGCACGCTCAAACCGGCGGCATAACCGGCTTTCAGTTGTGAGCTTATAAGGCGTTCCTGAACGGGACGCCTTTTTTGTTGTCGATGACGCGGATTATTCACGTGTGAGCCAGCCGGCGATGCCGATACAGGCCCAGCCCGCGATCAAGGCCACCCCACCGAGCGGCGCGACCGCACCCAGCGGCCGAATCTCTAACATGCTGATGCCGTAGAGCGCGCCGCTGAACAGGACGATGCCGACGGCGAACAGGATGCCCGCGTAGCCCGCCCAGCGCGCGCCGCGTCCGCCGCGTGTGACGAGCCAGGCCGCCGCCAGAATGGCGAGCGCGTGCAGTTGGTGATACTGAGTAGCGGTGTCGAAGGTTGGGCGCAGATCAGGGTTGGCTTCGAAGTGCACCGCCAGGCCGTGCGATCCGAATGCGCCAATGGCGACACCCAGAACGCCGAAGACAGCGGCGGTAACGATCAGGCTGCGAGACATGAGCGACTGCTCCAGATAGCGGTTGGCGTTCGGCGCGGGTTGATTGACGTGTGCCGAGAGCCAGATTCAGACGAAATTTCTCTGCGATTGTACACTGCCCAAGCAAGTGCATTCGAGTTTTTGGGCACGCCCGCGCCCGCCCATGAAATGGGACGGGCTATGAAAACGCCCTCTCCGAGGGCTGTTTCAGCAGTCATTGCGCCTACCAGCCTCCGTAGGAGGCGCAGATCTAGCCAGGGGATTTCATTCCCTGGCGACGAGTATTTGCCCCCATTTCCCAATGCACCTACGCCCAAGCCGAGGGTTGACACCCTCTGTCTCCGGGCTGCATAATACGAAATGACAAAGGCGATGACGGAGAACGTGCGCGCACGATGCGCCATCAGAGAGCCAGGGGCCAGTAGGCTGAAAGCCCCGGCAGGCAGCAGGCGCGGAATTCGCTCCAGAGCCGAACGAAGGAACGGCGGATTGCCCACACAGGCAGTTGGCTGAGTAGTTCGTTCCGTCGCACCCGGACGTGACCGGGTAATGAAGCGGACGGCGCACACGCGTCGTCAAGCAGGGTGGTACCGCGGGAGCTACAACGCTCTCGTCCCTGAATGGGGCGAGGGCGTTTTTGTTTTCTTAGCTAAAGGCGAGTGGCTATGCTCGAACAACTCGAAACGCAGTACAAGCAGGCGGCAGCAGCGTTGGAGCAAATCGCTGAGGGCGCAGGGCTGGCGGAATGGGAGCGCGAGACGCTGGGGCGCAGCGGCTGGCTGACGGGGATGCTGCGCGGCGTCGGGCAGCTTCCGGCGGAGCAGCGGGCGGCCTTCGGCAAGCGCGCCAACGAGATCAAGGTCGCGCTGACACAGGCTTACGAGGCGCGCGAGAAGCTGATCATAGAGCAGGATCTGGCTCGCGACCTGGAAGAAGGCCAGATCGACGTGACCCTGCCGGGGCGTCCGCGTCCAACCGGCGGTTTGCATCCCAGCACGCAGACGCTGCGCCAGTTCTATCACATCTGGGGCGACATGGGCTTCCAGGTCTACCGCAGCCGCGACGTGGAAGACGACGACACCAACTTCACGCTGCTCAACATCCCGCCGCATCACCCGGCGCGCGACATGCAGGACACGTTCTACACAACCGAGCCGAACGTCATCCTGCGCACGCACACCTCGCCGGGGCAGATCCGCGCCATGCGCGAGCTCGGCGAAGATGGCAGCAAGCCGATCCGCGTGATCCTGCCGGGCATGTGCTATCGCTACGAGCAGATCACGCCGCGCAGCGAGATCCAGTTCCACCAGGTGGAAGGGCTGGCGATTGGCCGCAACATCCGCATGACCGATCTCAAGGGCACGATCGCGGCCTTTGCGCGACGCATGTTTGGTGCAGATGCCAGGGTGCGCTTCCGCGCGTCATACTTCCCGTTCACCGAGCCGAGCATGGAAGTCGATGTCGAGTGCTTTCTCTGCCACGGCGACGGCTGCCGCGTCTGCAAATACAGCGGCTGGCTGGAGATCTGCGGCAGCGGCATGGTACACCCGGTCGTGCTGCGCAACGGCGGTTACGATCCGTCCGTCTGGAGCGGCTTCGCGTTCGGCTTCGGCCCAGAACGCATGGCGATGTTGATGCACGGCATCGAGGATATCCGCTACTTCTGGGGGAATGATTTGCGTTTTCTGGAGCAGTTCTGACGGCGATACGTGCCGTTGATCGAGTGAGGTAGACATGGCAAATGAAACTGGGCGAGGTTTTCGCTTATCCGAAGACTGGCTGGCGACGATTGTCGGGCTGGTGATCGTGGCGGTGCTCGGCTTCGGGCTGCTGGGGCCGGGCGCGCTGAGCGTCAAATTGAGCGCCGCCCCCGGCGCGAGCGTGGATGGCACGGCGCGTGCGCTGAGCGGTTGGAAAGCCAGTGCGACGCTCGGCAGCGAGGCGCTTGCCCTGCCCGCCGATATGCCGACTCGCTTCGAGAATCAAACGGTCTATGCACTGACGTGCGCCAATGGCGCGATCAGCGCGAACGCAACCCAGGATCTGACGTTGAGCTACCCGCCAGATGGCGCACTGCTGACCCTCGACAACCAGTGCGACGGCGATCTTGTCGTGACTTTCACGACCGATCCGATTTTGCGTTGGGCGCCGTTCGGGCTGTTCACACGCTAAAGAAATGAGGTGAAAGAGACGTGGCAAGCGCGGAATCAATCAACAAATCAGGAACGCCTCAGGTTGATGAGGTGGTGACGAGCGCCGCACCGAAGCGCGGCGGCTTCTGGGTCGGGCTGGTGCTGCTCATCGTGCTCACCCTGCTGGTGGCGGAGATCGACCGCTGGATCGCGGCGAGCTTCCGCGCGCAGGGCGTGGCCTCCAACCCGTTCGAATACCCGCTGACGGCGGTCATCGTCGGCCTGATCGCCAACCTGATCTTGCGCGCGCTGCGGCTGCACGACTACGTGCGTCCGGCGCTGCGGACGGAGTTTTTCCTCAAGATCGGGCTGGTGCTGCTCGGCGCGCGCATCAGCCTGGGCGATCTGTTCGCCATCGGCGCTGGCGGGCTGATACAGGCCGTGATCATGGTGTCGTCGGTGTTCATGTTCACCTGGTGGCTGGGCGGGCGCATGAAGATCGAAGCGCGCACCAAGGCGGTGATGGCATCGGCGGTCTCGATCTGCGGCGTCTCGGCGGCGATTGCGGCAGCGGGCGCGGTGCAGGCGAAACGCGAGCAGGTCACATACATCACGACGCTGGTCATCCTGACCGCACTGCCGCTGATGGTGCTCATGCCCAGCATCGCCCATGCGCTCGGCCTCAGCCCGGCGGTGGCTGGCGGCTGGTTCGGCGGCAACATCGATACGACAGCAGCCGTCGTCGGCGCGGGCACGATCTACGGGCCGGAAGCGCAGTCGGTAGCAGCGGTCGTCAAGCTGGCACAAAACGTGTTCATTGGCTTCGTTTCCTTCATACTGGCGCTGTATTTCGCCGTTGTCGTCGAGCGCGATCAGGGCCAGCGCCCGACGCCCATGGTGATCTGGCAGCGTTTCCCCAAGTTCGTGCTTGGCTTCATCCTGGTATCGGTGCTGGCGTCGCTGGGTGTCTTCAGCGCGCCGCTGGTCAAAGAAGTCAACACAGCCATGCAGTGGCTGTTTGCGCTGGCGTTCGTCTCCATCGGTCTGGAGTTCTCGCTGACCGACCTGCGCAAGGCCGGTTGGAAGCCGACGCTGGTCTACATGGCAGCGACGGTCTTCAATACGCTGCTGGCGCTGGTCGTCGCCAGCGTCATTTTCGGTAATTACAGCTAGAGGTTCACACCATGCTGATTCCCCTCTCCTGGCTCAAAGATTTCGTTGACATCGACATCCCGGCGGAACTGCTGGCCGAAAAGCTGACGGTCGCCGGGCTGGAAGTTGACAAGATCATGTACATCGGCGTGCCGCAGACGCAGCAGGCGCATCTGCACGCGACATTCAAGCAAGAGGTGCGCTATCCCAAGAGCGATCATCTGGTCTGGGATCGCGAAAAACTGCTCTGGGGCGCGATCCGCGAGATCAAGCCGCACCCGAACGCCGACCGGTTGGTGCTGGCACTGGTCGATTACGGCGGCGCGGAGCTTGAACAATGCGTGACCGGCGCGCCAAACCTGTTCGAGTTCAAAGGCCAGGGGCCGCTGCCAGAGCCGCTCTACACCGTGATCGCGCTCGAAGGCGCGGAAGTCTGGGACGGTCACAGCGACGAACCCAAGCGCATGATCCTGAAGGAGAAACCGCTGCGCGGCATCCCTAACCGGAGCATGGTCTGCTCGGAGAAAGAGCTGGGCATCAGCGACGAGCACGAAGGCATCATGCTCTTCCACGCTGACCTGGGGCATAAGCCGGGCACGCCCGCGCAGGCTGTCCTCGGCGACATCGTCTTCAACATCGAGCTAACGCCGAACCTGGCGCGAACGTTCAGCATCTACGGCGTGGCGCGCGAGGTCGCAGCGCTGCTGGACAAGCCGCTGCATCCGCCGTCATACGAGGTCGTCATGGACGGCGCGCCGATTGACGGGCAGGTGTTCATCGACATCCGCGAGCCTGAACTCAACCCGCGCTTCACGCTCTCGCTGCTGCGCGACATCACCATCAAGCCGTCGCCGGATTGGATGCAGCGCCGCCTGAAGCTCGTCGGCCAGCGCCCGATCAACAACATCGTGGACGTGACCAACTACGTCACGTTCGAGATCGGCCAGCCGCTGCACGCCTTCGATTACGACAAGCTGGTCGCGCGCGCCGGTGGCAAAGCGCCGACGATCATCACCCGCCTGCCGGAACCCGGCGAGACGCTGGAGACGCTCGATGAAGTCAAGCGCAGCCTCGACTCGCATAACATCCTGGTCTGCGATACGGCGGGGGTGCTGAGCATGGGCGGCATCATCGGCGGCGCGGAGACGGAGATCAGCGACACGACGACCAACGTGCTCCTGGAGGCGGCGGCCTGGCAGTTCATCAACATCCGCAAGACGATGAGCACGCAGAAGGTACACACGGACGCTGCCGCGCGCTTCAGCCGGGGTGTGCATCCGAGCCAGGCGATCCTGGGCCTGAAGCGCGGCATCGAACTCATGCGGCAGTTGAGCGACGGCAAGATCGCTAAAGGCATCATCGACGACTACCCGCTGCCACCGGAAACGGTGCGCGTGGCGCTGACCACGCACGAGATCGACCGCATCATGGGGGTGCGATTCTCGGCGGAAGAGGCGGCGGCGCTGCTGCGGCGCGGCGGCTTCGAGGTGAAGGTCGAGGGCGAGACAATGCACGTGACCGCGCCGGACTTCCGCATGGACATCAGCAGCGACCCGATCACCGGCCAGGCGGATCTGATCGAGGAGATCGCGCGCATCAGCGGCTACGCGGCCATTCCGAACACGATCATCGCCGACATGATGCCTGACCAGCAGGCGAACCCCTCGCTCGAACGCGAGGAGCAGACGCGCGATCTGCTGGTGGCGCTTGGTCTGCGCGAGACCATCAGCTACCGCATGACGACGCCGGAGCGCGAGGTGCAGTTGGTGCCGCCGGGCATGGCGTCATCGCTGCCACAGGCGGATTACGTGCGGCTGGCGAACCCGATCTCGGCGGAAAAGACCGTCCTGCGGCATACGCTTTTCATCAGCCTGCTGGAGAACGCGCGCGCCAACGCCCGCTACAATGAACGCCAGCAGTTGTTCGAGATCGGCAACGTCTATTTGAAGAATGGCAATGCGCCGCTGCCGGATGAACCGCGCAAACTCGGCCTTCTGATGACCGGCAAGCGGGGCGTGTCCGGCTGGATGCACGGCGAGGAAGGCGGCGAGGTCAACTTCTTCGATCTCAAGGGTGTGATCGAAGGGCTGCTCGACGGGCTTCACGTCAGGCAGGTGAGCTACGCGCGCGCCGAGCACACCAGCCTGCATCCGGGGCGTTCGGCGCAGTTGCTGCTGGATGGGCAGGCCGCCGGGGTCTTCGGCGAGCTGCATCCGCTGGTCGGGCTGGCCTTCGGCTTCGAAGATGTGTCCGTGCAGATCGCCGAACTCGATCTTGACGCGATTCTGAAGCAGGCTGATCCGCTGCATGGCGTCGAACCGCTGCCGCTGACACCGCCGGTCTATCAGGACATCGCCTTCATCGTCCGCGAGACGGTGACGGCGGCGCAGGCCGAGGCCGTCATCCGTAAGGCGGGCGGCGCGCTGCTCAAAGGTGTGCGCCTGTTCGACGTCTACACCGGCGACCCGGTTCCGGCGGGGCACAAGAGCCTGGCCTATAACCTGGTCTACCAGACGGACGAGCGCACACTGACCGACAAAGAAGTCGCCGCTGTCCATGCCAAGATCGTCAAGCTGTGTGAGCGCGAACTTGAGGCGCAACTCCGAGCCTAACTGCCTGGAGCGACCCGATCAGCACCAGCGCGTCATTGTGCAAGCGCCGACAATGCGGTAGTGTTGATGCGCGCAACCAGAGGGACGATATGGCAGATCTGAAACAACGGATCGACGACCTGCGCCGCGCACTGCAAAACCTGCCGGAAGATGATCCGGATGCGTCGGCGCAGCTAGAAAAAGACGCACGGGCATTGCTGACGGATGCCAAAAACACCCCGCACGAACCGGCGGCACAGGCACTGTTCGCAGAACTGGCACGCCACGGCAGCCCGGCATCGCCAGCGGCGGCCTCCGTCCGTGGCATGGTGCGGCGCGCGCGCATCCGCATCGAGATCGCGGGCGACGATGACGACATCGACGAGGCGATTGACATCCTGGCCGAGGCACTGCAACTCAGCCCGGCGGACGAGGACGTGATCGCGCTGCTGCAAGACGCGGCGGCGCGCAGTCCACAGGCCAACCAGCGCGTCGCTGACCTGTTCAAACGGCACAATATCCAGCCGCCCGCGCGCCCGGCAGCAGAACCGCCTGAAGCGCCGGCGTCACGCAAGCGCGCGGACAGCTACCCCACGTCGTCGGGCTATCCCGCGCCGGAACGTGATCTCGCGCCAGAGACGCCGAGCCGCCGCGCGCCCGGCCAGGGGCCGATGTATACCGGCTCCGACATCGACGCGGCGCTGTCCGAATTAACCCAGGCATACTACGCCGGCGATTACCAGCAGGTGATCGAGCAGTCAAACCGCGTGCTCTCGCAGCAGCCGGGCAATCCGACCGCGCTGGAATATCGCCAGAAAGCGGAAGACAACCTGATTCGCGGCGTCGTGCCGGATTTCCGCATCCCGTTCGACGCGCGCGTCGCATACAACCGGGCGAACTCGCTCGTGCGCGCGGGCAACTATGACGAAGCGGAGCGGCTCTACCGGCAGGCGCGCGACCTGGCTGAGGGCGCAGGCATCCTTTCGTGGAAAGATGCCGAACAGGCGCTGCTCGACATTCAAGACCTGGCGCTGGCCCGTGAAATGCTGCTTGAAGGCGACCGCCTGATCGCCAATGACAACTGGGCCGAGGCGATCCGCAAATATGAAGGCGCGCTGCGTGTCGTGCCCAATGACCCACAGGCCGAGGAGCGGATCGAAAAGGCGCGGCGCATCCAGCAGGAAGCCGATCAGGCCGCCGTGCAGTTGAGCGTCCTGAGCGGCACGCTGTCGGATCAGGTTGTGCAGTTGCAGAACATCCTCAACATCCTGACGCGCGTGCGCCAGCTCCTGCCCAACAGCCCGCGTCTGGCACAGCTCAACCAGGATACAACCGCCAAACTGAACAGCGTCCGCGCCCAGATTCACGATCAGGCGCAGGCGGCGGTTGCGCGCGCCAACAACGCGACCGCGCTCGAAGAACGCCTGGCGCTGACGGCGGAGGCGCTCAATCTGCTCGAACTGGGCGTGCGGCTTGACCCGAGCGACGCTTCGATGGCTGAGATGCTGTCGACTGCGCGCGTCGATTCGAGCGAGATGCAGCGCGCGCGTCAGGCCATCGAACGGGCATCGGCGCTGATCGCCCAGAACTTCGACACCGAACTGACGCAGGCGCGCTCGATGCTGGCGGGTCTGCGCGATTATGCCCAGGACAACCGCTACCGAACGGTCGTCAGCGACTTGCAGACGCGCTTTGTCGAGCGAGCACAGGCTGCCATCGAAGAAGGCGACATCTCCGAAGCTGAGGGCTGGCTGACGGCCCTGCGCGAAGAACCGTTCAACATCCTGGGGCGGCGCGTCGAGATCAACCGCCTGGAGAATATGGTGCGCGGCGCGCAGCGCGGACGGCGGCTGCGGCTGGGTCTGATCGGGACAGCGATCTTGCTGATCGGCGGGATCGGGCTGCTTCTGAGCCGCGATGCCTGGATGCCGGTCATCAACCCGCCGCCGACATCGACGGCCAGCGTCACACCAACGGCAACCGCCACCTGGACGCCGAGCATCACACCGACAGCGACCAGCACGCCGACGTGGACGGTCACACCGTCGAACACGCCGACCGCCACCTGGACGGTCACACCGTCGCTGACGGTCACGCCGAGCTGGACGCCGACCGAAACGCACACGCCGACGCACACGCCAACGCCATCGCCAACCCTGACGCCCAGCAACACGCCGACGCCGACGGAGACACCGACGATCACGCCAACGCCGCAGAATTCGCCGACGCCCGCGCCCCTGTGCCGCGTGCTGCGCCAGGGCGACACCGGCGTCTTCATCCGCAGCCGCCCAACCACACAAGCGCCGAATGTCGGCACGCTGCCGCCCGGCGTGGCTGTGGACGTGTTGGAGCAGACGCGCGAACAGACGACCGGCGTCATCTGGTACCGCATCGAGTTCATCCTCGACGGTGCGTTCGTGCGCGGCTGGATTCGCTCGGATACGATCATCGAGCTGTTCCAGTGCCCGCCGCTGCCGACTTAGACCAGCGCCGCCCGTGACATTGAGCGAATGGCGGCCAGGAATAACCGTAGATAAATATCAAGAGGGCGAGACCAGATGAGTGCCTCGCCCTCATATGTATGAACACGATTGTTATGGAGACGAACGATGTCTTATTTGGAGCGTTTTTCGCTGGCGGGAAAACGGGCGCTCGTCACCGGTGGCTCGAAAGGCATCGGCGCGGTGGCGGCGGTGGTGCTGGCGGAAGCCGGGGCCGACATCGCCATCACCGGGCGCGACCGGACAGGGCTGGATGACACGCGGCGGGCGGTGGAAGCGCATGGCCGCCGCTGTGTCGTGATCGAGGCTGACCTGGAGCAGGCAGCGGAGGCGCGCCGGGCGGGCGAGGCAGCGCTGAATCACTTCGGCACGATTGACATCCTGGTCAACAATGCAGCCATCTCCCGGCTCGCGCCGCTGGTCGAGATGTCGGTTGAAGATTGGGATGCGACGCTGGCGACCAACCTGCGCGCGCCGTTCATCCTGGCGCAAACGCTGGCCCCCAAAATGATCGAGCAGCGCAGCGGCAAGATCATCAACGTCTCGTCGGCGGCGGGCAGCACCGCGCTCGTTGATCACGCCGCCTATTCCGCCTCCAAAGGCGGTCTGAACATGCTGACCAAGGCCATGGCCGCCGAGTGGGCGCAGTACAACATTCAGGCCAACGCCATCTCGCCGACCGTCATCCTGACACCGATGGGCGAAAAAGCCTGGGGCGATCCGGCCAAGGGCGCGCCGATGCTGGCGAAGATTCCGCTGGGACGCTTCGGCAAGACCATCGAAGTCGCCGATCTGATCTTGTTCCTCGCCTCGCCCGCCTCTGATCTCATCTGCGGCGAGAACATTCTGATCGACGGCGGTTACAACGCGCTCTGACCGCCAACGACATCAATTCGCGCTGGCGATGCCTGCGAAGAAATCCATGATCTCCGCCGCGCCGTCGATCTCGCGGCTGGCGATGCCAATCGTTCGCCGTGGCAGATATTGCGACGCGCCCGGCAGCGCGTGCCCACCACCGGCCACGCTGTAGAGAATCACCGGCGCATCCGAGTCGCAGGTGCGGTAGGCGCTGATGTTGACGGACGTGCCATCTCTGGGCAGACGATCTATTGTCAGGCTGACATCGGCGCTGGCTGCGCAGCCGTTGACCTCGCGCCAGAAAACCACCGTATCCGCCGTCGAAATGACAACGCCGCGCTCGTCGTCCCCGGCGACGACCGCTCCGCCGTCGTAGGGTACCAGCGGATCATCCGTGCCATTCATGATCAGCACCGGCAGCGGCGTCGGCGCGCAGGTCTCGCGCATCCGCTCCGGCAGTGAGGCGGTGATGACGGCGACCCCGGCGAACAGTTCCGGTCGCTCGCACGCCAGCGTGATCGTCATGAAGCCGCCGTTGGAAATGCCCGTGGCAAAGATGTGGCTGGTATCGATCGGGTAGTTCAACTGCAAGTGCGCGGTCAGCGTGTGGATGAAGCCCACATCGTCAATATTCGGGTTGACGATCTCGCGGCCATCGTGCCACTGCCGCTCGATGCCATCAGGATAGACGACCATAAAGCCCTGGGATTCGGCCAGATCGTTGAAGCCAGTGTAGCGCATGAACTGTGTGGCCGTTCCACCGCCGCCGTGCAGGGCGATCAAGAGTGGCAGCGGCTCACCCGCGGCGGCTGCCGCAGGCAGGTAGAGCGTATAAGTGCGCGTCAGCCCCTGATATTCCAGTTCGCCAGCGACAAGCTGCTCAGCCTGGGCATTAACCCTCAGATGTGACAACCAGAAAACGCAGGCCAGGAAGAACAGCCACATCATCCATTTCGACATAAGCACACTCCTGTTCATTCGCCAGGTTCGCGCAGGGCAAGGATACGTCCGCCGCTGACGCTGACGTAGACCCAGCCTTCGGGACTGACGGCAAGATCCAGCGGGCGGCGCGGGAAGAAACCACTGTTGCGATAGTTGAGTTGATCGGTCGTGTAGCGAACATCGCCAGCCAGCCGGTCGCCATTCGGCATCAGATCGTAGCGCTCGACGAACTGCCCTTGCGCATCAAAGCGCAGCGCCGTGACTATGAAACCGGCGATCACCGGATCATTGCGGTTGCCGGAAAGCGCGACCAGCAGCGTATCCTGCAAGATCGGGATGGCGTCACCGCGATAGGCCGCCATGCCGAGGGGGGAACTGTGCGCGGGGAAGGTGTAGGCGGGCAGCGTCACGTCGTCCGGGCAGGGCAGGCGCGCCTCATTGCCCGCGCAGATCGGGAAACCAAAGTCCGCGCCCGGCGTCACCAGGTCGATCTCATCGATCTGCCCCATGCTCTTGAGCGCATCCCACCCGGTATCCCCTGTCCAGAGCAGGCCATGATAGACGACCAGATCGCCGGGCTGGCGCAGGCCGGTCGCGATGATCTCGCGCGCGCCGCCGTCAAGGTTGTAGCGCAGCACCGCACCTTGCGCCGGATCGTCCACCTCGCACAGATCGCACGGCGCGCCAGTCGCCACGTAGAGCAAGTTGTCGCCGCCGATGACGAGGCCGACAGATCCGAAGATGCTCACGGGCAGATCATCGATCAGCGTTGTCAGCATGCCGTCCGACCAGCGATAGACGTGCATGCGACCCGCGATGTAGAGCGCGCCGTCGTGCCAGGCGAGCGCATTTGGCAGTGTCAATCCATTGGCGATGACGCGCGGCGTATCCGGCAGGGCGTCGCCGTTGGTGTCGTCAAAGGCGAACACCTCGCCGGTCAGCGGGCGCGCGGCGTAGAGCGTGCCGTCATCGGCGACGGCCAGGGCGGTAAACGCCAGGTCGCCCGCGCCGGGATCGTCGATCACCGTCTCCAGGCAGGCGTGGAACGGATCGACCCAGAGTGCGAGGCTGTAGGTAGGCCGCTCGCCGCAGGGCAGAAGCTGCGCCTGCGCGGGCATTACCGCCAGGACGATGAGCAAGCTGCACACGGCGATGCAGCACCTGCCGGCAAAGCGTGAGGTTAATGCAAGCGCTCTGCGTGGGCGTATCGGGTTCAACTGCGCCGCTCCCCGGCGAGCGCGGATGATGCCTGCGTCGCCTGTGAATGGTCGGGACGCCCACCGGGGCGTTCGCCGCGCCGGACACGCCCTGCCGCCGGATAATCGTCGTGTGCCCGACCGCCGCGAACGGACTGGCGGTATTTATTCGTGTGGACGACAATGCTATGATCGTTCACGCTCTGACTCCTCGGCAGTCGGAGAGCCGGTGGGGATGTCCCCTGTGATCGGCATTTCGCATATTAGCACCAATGCGCAAGGGCAGCAAAGCGCGTTTCGCCTCCGATCAGCACCCAATATTCTCTTGCCGTTTATACGGACATAGGGGATGGGTGGTTGCATCCGCCCGTTGAGGAAATCGCGTCATGTCGCTGTACAAAAGCCATTGAAGATATCTTCTATGACCTGAGGCTTTCATGCTGGAGTCGCATTCAAACGCCGCGCCGCAGCGCACGGGCAATCTCATCGTGGCCGTTGCCTTGCTCGTGCTCGTGGCGGTCGGCGGTTATTTTCGCTTCGTCGGGCAAAACTGGGACGATTTCTCATCGCTGCACCCCGACGAACGCTGTTTGATGCAGGTCGCATCCGGCATCGGCGGCCCGACCACCCTCTCGTACAGCGATCCAGCCGGGCTGACGGAGGAGCAGGCCGCACAGCGCGCGCTCTGCTACCAGCGCTACCCGACGACCAGCGGTATCGGCGGCTATTTTGACGCGGACTGCTCGCCATGGAATCCGCAAAACGTCGGCTTCGGCACCTTCGTCTATGGCACACTGCCGACCTTTTCGACGCGCGCCGTAGCGGAGATCATGGCCGGGCTGACAACCGATCAAAGCTGGCTGACCTTCTACCCGATCCACCTGGCGGCGCGGCTCGTCTCCGGCGTGAGTGAGCTGCTGATCATCCTCGTCGTCTTCAGCATCGGCCTGCGCCTGCATGGCAAGTGGGTCGGGCTGCTGGCGGCGGCGCTCTATACACTGACCGTCTTTTCGATCCAGCAGGCGCACTTCGGCACGTCCGACCCGATGGCGAACCTGTTCACCGCCCTCAGCATCCTGTTCGCGGTCTGTGTCCAGCGTGACGGCAAGCTGCGCGATTACGTCTTCTTCGGCCTCGCTTTTGGCTGCGCGCTCGCCAGCCGCATCAATCTGCTGCCGCTCGTCGGCCTGATCTTTGTCGCCTCGGCCATCCGCCTGCTGCCTGTGTTCGGGCGCGGCGTCGCTGGCTACGAGCGCGAAGCCCATTGGACCCAGAGCGCCGTCGGCATCATCCTGGCGGGCGTCGCGACGCTGGTCGCCTTTCGCCTGCTCAATCCCTACGCGTTCAACGGGCCGGGCATCTTCGGCCTGACGCCCAACCGCGCTTGGCTGGACGAAGTTGGCAAAGCGCGCTACTTCATCAGCGGCGATTGGGATGCCCCTCCCAACTGGCAGTGGATCGCCCGCCCGCGCTACCTGTTCCCGCTCTGGAACATGGTCGCCTATGGCATGGGCCTGGCGCTCGGCATCACCGCCGTGCTCTCGACCATCGTCGCGCTCTGGCGGCTGGTGCGCGGCAAACCGGGCGCGCTCGTCAACGCTGTTCCGCTCGCCTGGTTCGTCGCCTACTTCGGCTACATGGGCCTTCAGTGGGTGATGACGATGCGCTACTACCTGCCGCTCTACCCGGCGCTGGTGGTGATGGCCGCCTGGGGGCTGGCGACGCTGGTGCGCGGGCCGCTGCCGGGGCTGCCACAGCGTTTCATCCGCCTGCCGGGCAGAACACGCCGCACGCTTGGCTGGGTAGCTATCGCCGTCGTCACCGGCTTCTCACTGCTCTGGGCGCTCATGTTCAGCGGCATCTACCGCAATCTGAGCAACCGCGTCGCCGCCAGCTACTGGTTCTGGGAGCAGGTGCCCGGTGATTTCGCCATGCGCATCGACGACGCGCCGCCGGAGACACCGCTGCTCAACATCGCGCTGCCCAACAGCTTCACGCCCGGCAGCGCCTACGATCTGGTCGGCCAGGCCACACAACTGCGCCAGGGCGTGCCTGTCACCTACGATTTCATCGCGCTGGCGGGGGGCACGATCACGAGCATCTATGCGCCGCACCTGGGCGATATTTCCGATGACTCCGCGCCGGAAGTGCTGCGCTTCAAGGTTTATCACCTCGACGGCGACGCCGTGACCGAGATCGCCAGCGCCTCGCTGACGGCGGATCTCAACCGTGCGCATCATCCCCTCGGCGACGCCTACGACATCACGCTCGACGCGCCCATGACCGTGACCAAAGGCGATACCTATCGCTTTGAAGTTGTGCTCGACCAGGGCACGCAGGTCGTCAGCGGCGGCTCGATTGTCGCCTGGGAAGGCGATTGGGACGATGCGCTGCCGGTCAAGACCTGCATGCCCAGCGACGGGCTGACGCTGGCGGACAACCCACCGCCAGGGCGTTTCAGCGCCACGGCCTGCAATGGGCGCGATGCCTACTGGGGGCTGTTGGGCGGCGGCTACAAGCTGCAAATGGTCAACAACGACAGCGACGCCAACCGCGAGCATATGCTCCAACTGCTCGGCGATGCCGATTACGTCATCATCAGCAGCAACCGCTTCTATGACTCGATGACGCGCAACCCGATGCGCTGGCCGATGACGACGCGCTACTACCAGTCTCTCTTCGACGGCGAGCTTGGCTACGACCTGGCTGCCGTCTTCAACCGTGCGTTCCGCCTCGGCCCGCTCGACGTGCCGGATAACTATCTGCCGTTCTTCAATGCGCCCGCCTGGCTCAACGAGTTCGAGGCGGAAGAAGCCTTCCACGTCTACGATCACCCGGCGGTCATCGTCATGCACCGTGGCGAGCGCTACGCGGATACAACGGCGCGCGCCATCCTGGAGAGCGTGCCACTGGTGCAGGCCAACGCCGGCGCGCTGCCGTACAACGTCTGCGCGTCGCCGGACGCGCCGGAATGCCACTGCCCGGAGACGCCGGGCGCGCTCTACTGCGATCCGACGCTCTACGACCAGGACAACATCACCTCGCTGCAAGCCTCGACTGCGCCGACCTATTTGCAGCTTACGGTTGAGGCGCGCACGGTGCAAAACGCCGGGGGCACGTGGGCGGATCGCTTCGATGTCACCAGCGCGATCAACACGCAGCCCGTGCTGACGGTGATCGTCTGGTGGCTGCTGATGATCGCCTTCGGCTGGGCGGCCTTCCCGCTGCTGTTTGCCGTCTTCCCGGCGCTGGCCGATCGCGGCTATGGCGTGGCGAAAGCTGCCGGGCTGCTGCTGACGGCCTGGGCAGCCTGGTACGTTGCCAGCCTGCACCAGCCGGTCTGGAACCGCGGCGGTGTGCTGGCGGCGCTCGTCGGGCTGGCCGCGCTCTCGCTGCTCGTGGTCTGGGGCAGGCGCGCTGAGTTTGTTGGCTATCTGCGGCGGCGCTGGCGGCTGCTGCTCAGCATCGAGGCGATCACGCTCGTCTGTTTCGTCGCCTTCCTCGGCGTGCGTCTGACCAACCCAGATCTGTGGCACTTCAATTTCGGCGGCGAAAAGCCGATGGATTTCGCCTACTTCAACGCCGTCCTGCGCAGTTCGATCTTCCCGCCCTATGACCCGTGGTACGCGGGCGGCTACATCAACTACTACTACTTCGGCTATGTGATCGTCGGCGCGCCAACGCTGCTGCTCGGCGTCGTGCCCGCGGTCGCCTACAATCTGGCGATCCCATCGCTGTTCGCCATCAGCGGCATCAGCGCCTTCTCAGTCGCCTACAGTCTGGTCGATGGCTGGCGCATCTGGAAGCGCCCGACGCCCCGGCCTGCGAGTGACAACGGCGAGCAGACCCAGGACGCCGCTGCCGAAAGACAGGCCACATCCGTGCCGCCTGTCGATCCTTCACAGCGCGCAGTGACGCCCTCGCGCCGCTGGGCGAACCCGTTCCTGGCGGGCATGGCGGCGCTGCTGCTGGCGGTCGTCCTCGGCAACATGGATACACCGCGCACCTTCTTCAGCGGATTGGCGACGTTGGGCGGCTACCAACCCCCACAAGGGCTGACGCAGTTCTTGACCAACGAGGCGACCGCTGCTGCCGAAGAAGGCGAAAGTGTCGATTACGCGGCAGTGCAGGAGCGGGCAGCCAACCCCAACCCGCTCGACTCGCTGCGCTACGAGCTGAACAACACCTGGAACATCGTGAGCAGTGTCGCCACCGGCTTCGGGCGCTGGGTAGGCGGCGCAGTCCTGCCGCTCGCGCCGCACCGCTGGTACTGGGCACCGACGCGCATCCTGGGCGAAATCCCCGGCGTGCAAGACTCGGCCATCGCCGAGATGCCGTTCTTCACCTTCCTTTACGGCGACCTGCACGCGCACATGATCGCGATGCCGCTGCAATTTCTGGCGATGGCGTT
Organism: Anaerolineae bacterium; assembly: GCA_023382675.1. GTDB lineage: Bacteria > Chloroflexota > Anaerolineae > Aggregatilineales > Phototrophicaceae > Flexifilum. The sequence continues at coordinate 32,118 of JAHDWN010000018.1, read as the reverse complement.
CCTGCTCAACGAGGTACTCACGGCGCGCAGTGGGCTGCGTTCACGGCGGCAGTTATTCCTGGCACTGGCTATCGGCGGCATCACCGTCGGCATGATGCTGGCGACCAATAGCTGGGACTGGATCACCTACACGATCCTGGGCGCGGTCGGCCTCGGCTTCGCCTGGTGGCTGCGTTGGGAACGCATCAGCCGCTGGTCGCTGCTGGCGCTGCTGGCAACCGTCGGCGGTTTCATAACGTTGAGCTGGCTGGCCGTCCTGCCCTTCACCACCTGGTACGCCAGCGTTTACACCAGCGCCCTGGCGTGGACGGGGGCACGCTCGCCGCTCTGGGCCTATATCAGCATTTATGGTGCGTTCCTGTTCCTGATCGCCGGGCTGCTGTTCTGGGATACGGGGCGCTGGCTGCGCGAGGTGCGCGTCAGCGCCCTGCGCGATACCTTCCCGCTCGTCGTCGGCGGCGTGCTCGTGATCGGCGCGATACTGCTCGGCACCGTCGTCGCGACGCTCTCCGGCTACCAGGTCGCCCTGATCGCCGTTCCGCTGATCGTCTGGATCGCGGTGCTCTTCTTCCGCGAGGGGCAGTCACGCGCGATGCAGTTCTGGCTGGCGCTGGCCGGGCTGGCGCTGGCGCTAACGCTCGGCGTTGAGTTCATCGTCATCTCCGGCGACATTGGCCGTCAGAACACGGTCTTTAAGTTCTACATCCAGGCCTGGCTGCTCTTGAGCGTCGTCGGCGGCGCGGCTTTCGCCTGGCTGTGGGCGAGCCGACCACGCTGGAATGCGTCCCTGCGCACGCTGTGGATGTCGGCAGTCGTGCTGCTTGGTGTCGTCGGCGTGCTCTACACGGTCATGGCGACACAGGGGCGCGCGCAGGATCGCTTCTCGCAGGCCGTCCCGCTGACGCTCGACGGGCAGGCCTACATCGAATATGCCATCCACCCTGAGAACGGGCAGTTCATCGAACTCAAGCCCGATCTCGGCATCATCCGCTGGATGAACGAGAACATCGACGGCCTTCCGGTCATCATGGAGGCGATCAGCAACGACGGCATCCTCTATAAATGGGGTGGGCGCATCTCGATCAATACCGGGCTGCCAGCGGTCATCGGCTGGGATTGGCATCAGAAGCAGCAGCGCGGCCTGTTCAACATGCCGGGCTTCATCGAGCAGCGCGTCGGCAACGTCAACGCCTTCTACAGCACAACCGACATCCCGACCGCCGAGCGGATCATGAACTTCTACAACGTCGGCTACATCGTCGTCGGCACGCTGGAGCATCTTTATTACCCGCCGGAAAGCCTGGAGAAGTTCGAGACGATGGTGCAGATGGGGCTGCTGGAGCAGGTCTATACCGAGGATGACGCGATCATCTACCACGTCATCCACACCAACAGCTTGCAGGTAGCGATGAACACGGCGAATTAACCGGCCGGCCTGAAAAGGAGCGCACGTTGATTTTCGATTGGCTGGCACGTGAAGGCGGATACATTCTGAGCTGGTGGGCGCTGGCGACGCTGATGGGCGCGGCGGCACTGCCGCTGTGCTGGCGTTTGCTCGGCGGCCTGCCGGATCGCGGCTACACACTCGCGCGCGCGGCGGGCATCCTGCTCACCGGCTACATCTTCTGGCTGCTCGGCAGCTTTGGCTTCCTGAGCAACACGCCCGGCAGCGCTGTGCTCGCCTGGGTGATCGTGCTCGCGATCAGCCTGATCGCGCATTTCACGCGCCGCGAGTCGTTTGACGTGCGCGCATGGTGGCGAGGCAACCGCGCCGTGATCATCACCGGCGAGCTGCTGTTCATCGGCTTGCTGGTCGCCTGGGCTTTCGTGCGCGCGCATCTGCCGGACACGAGCACGACCGAAAAGCCGATGGATCTGATGTACATCAGCGCCATCATGCGCAGTCAGAGCTTCCCGCCCAACGACGCCTGGATGTCCGGCTACGCCATCAGCTACTACTACTTTGGCTATTTCCTGGCGGCGATGTTCGGCAAACTCAGCGGCGTCGTCAGCACCATCGCCTTCAGCCTGAATATCGCCATGCTGTTCGCGCTGACGGCGCTCGGCGCGTTCGGCGTCGTCACCAACCTGGTGCGCGCCCGTCTTACGAGGAAGAACGACGCGCCAGCCGCCACCCAGGGCACAGCGGCGGCGCTGCTCACCGGGCTGCTGGCGGCGGTCTTCGTCGTCCTGCTCGGCAACTTCCAGGCAGCGCTGATCGAAGTGCCCTACCAATCGCGGACGGCATCCGAAGCCTATCTCGCCTTCTGGGACACGCCGGAACGCGACGAATACCCGGAGCGCATGAGCGCCCGTGCGGATGGCATCGCCGACGATCAACCGATCACGCTCGATCCCGGCCAGGACATGCTCGCGCCGACCTTCCGCGCCCACTGGTGGTGGTTCCGCGCCAGCCGCGTCCTCCAGGATCGGGATCTCGACGGCACACCCATCGGCGTCCAGCCGATTGACGAGTTCCCGCAGTTCAGCTTCGTCCTGGCGGACAGCCACCCGCACGTCATGACGCTGCCCTACGTCCTGCTCGCCATCGGCCTGGCGCTGAACATCCTGCTGCGCGGGCGCGCGTCCAACCGGAGCGAGACGATCTTGTATGGGCTGGCTGTCGGCGGGCTGATCTTCCTCAACACCTGGGACGGGCCGATCTACCTGATGGCGCTGGTCGGCGCGGAGGTCATCCGCCGCCTGATCGCCCGGCGGGCTGAGTCGCGCACGCTCGATCTTAGCGATTGGCTGGCGCTGGCAGGCTTCGGCCTGGCCGTGCTCATCCTGGCGGCCGTCTTCTACCTGCCATTCCTGATCGGCTTCCGCTCGCAGGCGGCCGGGCTGCTGCCAAACGTCAATTACCCAACGCTGTTCCGCCAGTACTTCATCCTGTTCGGCCCGTTCCTGCTGATTCTCGTGCCTTATCTCGCTGTCGAAGTCTGGCACGGGCGCGGGCGCATGAACTGGCGTCTGGGCCTCCAGGTCGTCGCTGTCCTCGTGGGCGCGGTTGTCATCCTCGGCCTGTTCTCACTGCTGGTGACGGTCATCGCTGGCGGCGCAGGCGGGACACCGGCATCGGTCTGGGTCAGCCAGATTCCGGAGATCATCGTCAGGCGCATCACCCACGGCCTGACGACGGTGATACTCCTGGCCGGGATCGCCGTCATCGTGGCGCGGCTGTTCGCGCGTCGAGGCACAGGCGCGGCCTACAACGCATCGACCGGCTTCGCGCTGCTGCTGATCGGCATCGGCGTCAGCCTGACGCTGCTGCCGGAGTGGGTCTACCTGCGCGATGGCTTCGGCGTGCGCGCCAACACGGTCTTCAAGTTCTACTATCAGGCTTGGGTTGTCTTCGCCCTGGCGAGCGCCTATGCCGTCTACAGCCTGATCGCCTCGGTCGAGTCGCAGGAGCTTGTGCCTGCTTTCCGCGCCCTGAGCGGCGCGTTGGCGGCGCTGGCGCTGGCGCTCGGCCTCGTTTATCCCGCGCTCGCCATCTACAACCGGATGTACCAGGAGAGCGGGCGGCTGATCACGACCGAGCAGTCACCGCTCACGCTCGACGGCGGCCCGACATTCATCCGCGGCGATTTCGATCACCAGGATTACAACGCGATCATGTGTCTGAGCGCGCTCGTCCCCGGCGACGAGGCGGTCGTCGTCGAGGCGGTCGCGGGCACTTACGATCCCAATGTCGGGCGCGTCGCCGCGCTGACCGGCATCCCGGTGCTGTTCAACTGGCCGGGGCATGAGCGGCAGTGGCGCGGCTCGACGTTCGATGCCACCGTCGGAACGCGTGAGCAGGACATCGGCACGATCTACCAGAGCGAAGATTGGATCGTAATCCAGTCGATCATCGACCGCTACAGTATCGACTACATTTTCTTTGGCACGACAGAGCGCAACCGGTTCGGCCCGGATGCAGAGTACAAGTTCCTTGACCGCCTGCCGGTGGTCTGCCAATCGGGTGAGAGCCGCTTCTACGCCACGGGCGGCGCGGCGCTCGCCTCGGCTGGAGAGTGAGCGCAAAGGACGGCGAGAGTATGCAGAACATTCAAACCCTGGCTACCGGTCGTGACTCCGGCGCAGCCCGCGCCTGGGGCATCACCTACGAGCAAATTGCTTACGTCGTACTGGCCGTGCTCGCGCTGGTGCTCACCCTGGCCGCGCTCGACGTGACGCCGCTCAACGAGAGCGAAGCGCGCGCGGCGCTGGCCGCCTACCGCCACGTCTATCCCGACGCGCCCGGCGAGGCGTTGATCGCGCCCAACCCGCTGCTCTTCCTGGCGCAGAGCACAGCCTTCACGGTCATCGGCAATGGCGAATTCGCAGCGCGTGTCGCCACCGCCATCGCCGGGGTGCTGCTCGTTCTCAGCCCGGTGCTGTTCCGCCGTCTGTTCGGCGTTGAGCGGTCACTGCTGTTGAGCGCGCTGCTGCTCGGCTCGCCGGTCGTCCTGATCAGCGCGCGCGGCAGCAGCCCGGCGCTCTGGGCGGCCTTGTTCGCCGTGCTGACGCTCTGGGCAGGCTGGCGCTGGTGGAGCGACCGGCGCGAACGCGACGCCATCCTGCTGCTGGTATTTCTGGCGGCGCTCATCTTCCTGACCGAGCCGGGTGGCATCCTGACGGCCATCGCGCTCGTCGGGGCGCTGCTGGCCGCGCTCATCACCGAGCCTGCCATCGCGAACGACGAAGGCGACGAGGACGAGGCCATTGATCGCCTCGCGCCGCTGACCGAACGCCTGCGCGCGTTCCCATGGGCGCTGGCGGGCGGCGTGGCCGTGCTGGTGACGCTGGCGCTAGCGACGAATTTCCTGCTCCATTCGGAGGGCCTGACTGCCGTCGGCGACCTGCTGGCGCGCTTCGTCGATGGCTTCGTCGCCCGCCCGGCCAATACCCCGGCGTTCTTCCCCCTGCGTATCAGCCTGTTTTACGAACCCTGGTTCTGGCTGCTCGCGGCCGCCTATGTCATCTGGAGCTGGCGGCGCGCCCAGGCAGATTTCATCGAACGCTTCGCACTGGCGTGGCTGGTGTTGGGCGCGCTGGCGGCCGTCATCTACAACGGCGCCGGCGCGGAACATGCCCTCTGGCTGACATTGCCGCTGGTGCTGCTCGTCTCCGGCCTGGCGCAGCCGATCTTCGCGCCTTATGAGGTAGACGAAGCTCCCGGCTGGGCACGCTGGCTGACGGCGCTGGCGGTCTTCGCGCTGCTGGCGATGGCGAGCATCGCTTTTCAGGCAGTGGCGCGCTCCTTTGCGCGCTTTGGCACGCTCCAGCTCATCACCTCGCAGGTCGATGCCATCAACGTCATCGTGCTGCTGATCGCGCTCGCTTTTCTGGTGGTGGGCTATTTCCTGGTGCGCAGCTTCTGGGAGAGTGACGGCGTGCCTATGCGCGGCGCGGCTATCGGCCTGATCGCCTTCGCCTGCCTGACGAGCCTGGGTGCGGGTTGGCGTACCTCGGTCAGCAGCGCGGGCAACCCGGTCGATCTGTGGCAGCGGCGCGCCGTCTCGCCCAATCTCAATCTCCTGCGCGCGTCACTGCTCGACCTGGCCGACCGCACCACGCGCGGCTACACCGAGATGCAGCTTGGCGTCGTCACCGGCGGCGATCCGCTGATCGCCTGGCAGGTGCGCGATTTCAACAATGCGCTGCTGGCGGGCGACGTGGCGAGTCTTCGCGGCCTGCCGGTGATTCTCGTCCCGGCACAGCCCGCCGATGCGCCCGATCCCGAACTCGGCGGCGCTTACGTCGGCCAGGAATTCCTGGTCGCCCAGATGTGGGACATCAACCTGCTGTTCACGAACGAAATCCCCGCCTGGTGGACGGAACGCTTCGCCAACAACCAGGCGACGATCAATACGCGCTACGTGCTCTGGGTGCGCCAGGACATTTATGATGGCGTCAGCGCGGGCGACCCCACGCTGCGCTGATTACGCCTGTGCCTTTGTCAGTTCGCGCTCCGCGTCGATAGCGGCCTTGTGCGCGAACCCTGGCGGCAGCTTGAGATTGTAAGCGAGGATGCGCTTGTTGATGCGGGCGACTTCCGCGCGGAAACTCGCCTGAACCGCCCGCCAGCGCGCCTCGACCTGCGCTAGGTTCTGCTCCGGGTTGGGCGCGCGCCGCGCATCAAAGCGTGAGCCTTTTGCCAGCCGCGCGTCGGCGTACAGTTTCCGCAGCGCCGCCGCTTCCGCCGCCTCAATCGCCTTGCCCTCGGCGATCCAGTCGGGTGTCAGGTTGCTGTCTTTGAGCATCCGGTGCGTCATGCGCAGCTCGGCGGGCACGTGTACGTCGAGATCATCATCCACCTTCAGCCGTTTGCCTGCGCCGGGGAGATTGTCGAATTCCCCCCGGCGAAACGCGTCGCCGAGGATTTCGTCGATCAGGTTCTTGTGGTCGCTCATGGTTGCTCGCCTGTGAAATCCTTCACTTGTGCGGATTATAGCATCGTTTTGCTCCACAACGCGCAGCGCAATTTTGGCCGGTTATGATCGTCTGGACGAGGCGATGTTTGGACGACCCGGCGGGTCGCCCCTACAGCAATATCGGCATGCCTCGTCTTCCATCAATCACCACCTCCCCGCACCATGACCTGCATACACGCTTCCTAGCTGGCGAAACTCATCACGCATTACGCATCACTCATCCCTCATGCCTCATCACCTCGCACGTCATCACCTTCCCCCGATCTTTATCTCACATTCAACGCAGACGAAGGCTATACTAGGGAGACCGGCACATGATGCGCTGGATAGGATCGACCGTTCTTATTCGCTGCGTGATGATGCAGCTACCGAGTGGCTATGACCGCATCCATCAGACGCGCCCGGCGGGGCACACTGCTGTTGTTCATCGTCGTCCATGCCGTGCTCATCACCGTCGTCAATCTGCTGCTGTTCGCTAACGGCGCATTTCAGCCGCTGGCGGCGCTGACGGGCGGCCTCGTCAACGGCACGCTGATCGTCAACCTGGCGCTGGCCGCGATCCTGGTCTGGGGTATCAATCTCAGGTTCGGGCGGCTGCGGGCTTATGACATCGGCTGGTTGCCGCAGCAGCTGGGCATCGCGGTCGCAGCGGCCCTCGCGCTCTGGGCGGTCGCGCAGGTGATCCACATGGCCGCCGGAGCCGCAACCCACGGCACAATCATGCTGGCGCCCACGCTGGCATCCGGGCAATCGGGCATCGCCATCGGCGCACTGATCGGGCAGGTATTCGGCAACGCCCTGTTCGAGGAGCTGGCCTATCGCGGCTTCTTGTTCCCGCAGCTCTACCTGCGTATCCACGGCAGCGGCGAGCGCCCCTGGCTGCGCTTCGTGCTGACGCTCTTGATCTCGCAGGCGATCTTCGCCCTCATCCACATCCCCAACCGGCTCTACATGGGCCTGGGTGCGCAGGAGATCGCCGCCGATCTCGCCCTGCTGACGCTCTGGGGTGTGCTCTTCACGCTGCTCTACCTGCACACCGACAACCTGTTCATCGTTGTCGGCGTCCACGCGCTTGGCAACGCGCCGACGACGCTCTTTACCACCGCACCCATCCTGGCCGGTTCCGGCGGCTCGTTGCTGATCTACGGGCTGGCCGTGCTCGGCGTGTTTGCCTATCCCGCCCTGCTCCGCTGGCTGCGCCCGCGCCCATTCGCGGAACCGCTGCCGCCAGAAGCCTTCGCCTCGGAGAACTGAGCCGGAATGCAGCGACGGCGCGCCATCCTGCGGCTGTATCTGATCATCGCCCTGCTGCTCGGCGCGATGATGCTCGTCGGGCGGCTGTTGGCAGATGACGAGATCGCCTTCACCAGCGGCGACCGCGTCTACCGGGTCGATGTACGCACGCACTGCATTGCGCCGCTCAACCTGCCGACGCGGAGCCAACTACGGGCGCTTGGCTGGTCGCCCGACGGCACGGCGCTCCTGATCCAAGAATACGAACCGCCAGCGATCAACAACGTGATGATCTATCGTCCGCGCCAACCCGGCTGGCAGCGATTAGCGCCCTCGCTGCGGGCAAGCGCCGACATGCGCTTCGCCGCCGACTCCGTACACGTCTATTTCACCGATAGCCGCTCGCTGTTCCGCGCTTCGCTCGACGATATGACGGATTGGCAGCGTATCTACAGCTTTGGCGAGGTGCTGACGTACCTACTCGCGCTGTCGCCGGATGGTCGTGAAGCGGCTATCCTCGGCACAGAAGAGCAGGGGACTTACCACGTTTATCGGGTCGATCTGGCGACGGGCAGCATGACGCCGGACGTGACCGGCGACAGTTTCAGTTGGTCGCCGGATGGAAGACAGGCGGCCTATTCCGATTTGAAACGGATCTATCTGCTGGATACGCGGACGCAGATCTCAACCTTCGTCACCGCTGGCTACGCGCCCGTCTGGTCGCCAGACGGCGAGTGGATCGCCCTTCTCAGTCCAACCGACCCGCACGAGCTGGTGCTGCATCATCTGGCGGATGGGCACGAGGTCACACTCGTCCACGCGCGCGCGGTGATTCGCACGCTGGCATGGCGTCCGCCGGTCAGGGGGCGAACGTGATCATGCGCTTCTATGGACGACTCGTGCTGCTCCTCATCGGCGGTTGGGCGCTGCTGGCCGGGGCTGCCGTCGCGCTGGGTGCGCTCCCCCCGCCGGATGAGATCGCCTTCACCGTGCCGCCGCGCGGCGTCCACCTGCTCGACATGCGCACCGGCAGCGTCCAGGTGCTCATGCCCGACCGCCACGTCATCACCGCCTCGCCCAACTGGCTGCCGAGCGCCGAACAGATGGTGTTCGCGCTCACGCCCGGTTTCGCCGCCCGCGACCAGTTCACGGCGGGCATTTATCGCAGCGATGCCTACGGGCGCGATCCGCAGTTGCTCCAGCCCGGCCTGCTGACGGGGGCACTCCAGCTCTCGGCGGATGGCCGTTACGCCGCCTATGCCGATCTCAGCCGCGTCTATGTCCTCGACGCCGCCAGCGGCAGTCGCGCCTTCACCATCCCGGTGTCCGCGCCTGGCTACGTCATGGGCAGTTTCGCCTGGTCGCCGGACAGCGCCCGGCTGGCCTATACCAGCGGCCTGAACGGGCGGCGCGACGCCTACATCTTCGATCTCGCCAGCGCCGAGTCGCGGCATTTCACGCGCCAACTCACGCTGGATGACGGCGCGTCGATCTTCGCGTTTCCTTTCGCCTGGTCGCCGGACAGCACGCAGCTGCTCTTTTTCGGCGCGGCGGAGCAGCGCAAGCAGTTCGCGCGCATCGACCGGGCGACAGGCGCGATCACCTGGCTCGATGTCATCCCGGATAGCGTCACCGCCTGGGCTGTCGAAGGGCTGACGTGGTCGCCGGACGCGCGCCACGTCGCGTTCGGCGTGCCCAACGGCGCGATCACGATCTTCGATGTGGAAGCGGCGCGCGTCGAAGCCATGCTCGATGGCGAGTACCCCATCTGGTCACCGGATGGCGCACGCCTGATCTACATGCGCGAGCGGGCGGATGGGCAGACGCTGCTCATCGCCTACGATCTTGCCTGGACCAGTGAGCGCGTCTTAGTTGAGTCGCCGTATCGCTTTCAAGATTACCGTTGGCGACCGCAATAATTGAGTCGACCTTGAGGCACGCTAGCCTGCATCAACGCAGTATGGAATCTGCGCCTACTCACCCGGCGCTGCGTCGGGTTCGACCGCCGCATCACTCAGGCGCTCTTGCAGCAGGGTCAGCAGGTTGGTGCGCAAGACCGCGCCCTTGCCGAAACGCGCCTTCGCCAGAATCGTCAGTTCGGCGCGTTCGCCCAGCTCGCCGGATTTGCTGATCACCTGCCACGGTTCGAGCAGGTTGGGCAGCAGCGCCATCGCCTCATTGCCGAGATCCTCCAGCCGGGTGAGAGTCTGTTTCAGCTCCGGTGCGGGGATGGTCAGGGTGACGGTCGTCATCGAATAGCTGCCCCGGCTGAAGTTACGCATCAGGCGGATGTCGCCGTTCGGGATCGTGTAGAGTTCGCCGTCCATGCCGCGAATCCGTGTCGTGCGCAGCGTGACCGCTTCGACAACACCTTCGACCGATTTCGGCGATGCCGGGATCTCGATTTTGTCACCTACGTCGAATGAATCTTCGAAGATAAAGGTAATGCCGGTCAGATAATCGCTGATGAACGGGCGCGCCCCCAGGCCAAAGGCCGCGCTGAACAAACCGACCACCCAGATCAGCGAGTCCAGACTGACAAACAGACTGAGCGAAAAAAGCGTCGCCGTGATATAAGCCGCGATGCTGATCGCGCTGGCGATCAGCGCCTGGAGGGTGCGCTGGCGCTCGACGCGGCGTGGGTTGCCGCTCATCGCCCAGTCGCCAAGCGGGCGCAGGCTGCGCGCAATCGTACGCGAGATGCGCTGGACGCCATACGCGGCGAGATAAAATGCAAGGATCGGCAGCACGTACAGCCGCAAAATGCTGCCGACGTGCTCAGCTTCTGCCTGGAGCATGTTTGGGTCTACTCCCTCGTCTGCGATCACGAATATGCTGTTGATGCTACCCCAACTTGGCAGGCGCAAACAGTTGGACGAATTGTGCTCCTGCGCAAATCCCTATGCTACAATAGGGGCAGCCTAGCAGCGACGGCACGAGGGAGGCACTGATGACGGATGATCTTGACGCACTGCGTCGTTTTGATGAAGAAGATGATTATGATTTTGACGACGATCCGGGCTTGGCCTTCGATACGCCCGTCAAGGTGGAAAAACGTTTCCTCGGCATGACGGCCATCGAGCGCATGTTTCTGTCGATTTTCCTCTTTCTCAACGTGGTTGTCCTCGGCCTGGCGTTACTGATCGCCACCGGGCGCTTCCGTATTTAACCGCGACCACACGCCAGTCTGCATGAACAGACGCCCTTCGCGGCGTCTGTTTTGCTGTGCGCGTCTGGCCGCAAACCATCACCGACGGGTCAACCCGTCGGCTGGGCAAATTCAAGCCTGCTAAAGAGGCTGACACAATTGTGAGGCCATTAGATCACCAAGCCAATGAAATCTCGTTGCCTTTGATCGGTGCTACAGAGCGTCTTCAGCACGCTTGATTACCTTTAGCCGACCAGTTGACTGGTCGGCGCGGGCAAGCGGAGGCTAATCCGCTAATCTGCCAACGTGCTACAAGCGCCATCTGTCGCCTATCTACGTAAACGGCGTTATGCTTGACGCGCAAATCCGCACTCTTTCTCACGTGAAGGCAGGCGCTCATGTCGCAAACGGCAGATGTCATCATCATTGGCGGTGGAGTTCAGGGGGCCAGCCTGGCCTTTCATCTGGCGCAGCGCGGCCTGGACGTGATTGTGCTCGAAAAACGGTTTGTCGGCGCAGGCGCGACCGGACGTTCGAGCGGCCTCGTCCGGATGCACTACGACAACGAGGTCGACTCGCGGCTGGCGTGGGAGTCGTTCAAGTATTTCACCAATTGGGAAGACAGAGTCGGCGGTGACTGCGGGTTCACGCGCACCGGCTTTATCCAGATCGTCGCCAGAGATCAGCAGGACAAGCTGCGCGCCAACGTCGCCATGCACCAGCGCATCGGCATCCCGTCGCTGGTGATCACGGCGGACGATGTCAAACGGCTCGCCCCCTCTTTCGCCGCCGAGGATTTCGACGTGGCCGCCTACGAGCCGGAATCCGGCTACGCCATGCCGAGTGATACGGCGAGCGCGCTGATGGCAGCCGCCCGCGAACGCGGCGTGCGGCTTGTGCAGGGCACTGCCGTGACCGGCATTCGCGTCACGGGCGGAAAGGTTGACGGCGTCGACACCACGCAGGGCAGCTTCTCCGCGCCGGTGGTGGTCAACGCGGCGGGGGCCTGGGCGGGCCAGATCAACCAGATGGTCGGGCTGGATGTGCCCTACGACACCTGGCGGCACGACACCATGTTTGTCGCGCGCCCGGCTGAGGTCGGCCCCTCGCATCCGACGGTGATTGACTTCCCGAAAGAGCTGTATTTCCGCCCGGAAGGCGGGCTGACCCTGGTCGGCCTTGAAGATGGCAATCCGCTGGGCGAATCCCCGGATAGCGACACCGATCATGCGAAGCCCGGCTTTGTCGAACGGGCGATTGACCGTATCTGCCTGCGCGTGCCCGTGATGGATCAGGGCGGGCTGCACAGCGCGCACGGCGGCTACGACGGCATCACACCGGATCAGCATCCGCTGCTCGGTGCATACGGGCCAGACGGCTTCTACCTGGATTGTGGGCACAGCGGAACCGGCTTCAAAACCGCGCCCGCCGTCGGGCGCTGCATGGCGGAATTGATCGTGGACGGCGCAGCCAAAACGGTCGACATTTCGCCGTTCGCGCCGGATCGGTTTGCCAAAGGCAAGCCCTTCAAAGGCAATTACGAAACCATCTGGCGCTGATCAGGCGAATCTGACCTATTACCCAAGTATTCGCCAAAACGGTTCAAGACGCAAGGAGCATGGATGAGCGTCGAATATATGATAATTCCGTCAGAGATACAGACATTTGAGTTTGTTCTCAAGTCTGAATACGTAATGGCCGAACTCCAAAAACGATGGCCGGGCATCGAAGCAAAATTATACTCCGAGGGTAAATCTTCTGGCGTAAGCTGGACGGTCTGGATTGAAGACTATCTGGCAGTCGGCGATTTCTCGGAAGAGCGTCGTTCGTTAGTTGTCAGCGCACCGATTACCTATGCAGCAATGATAGCCATCTGGTATCGCAAGTTGATACCTCTACGATACAAACTTGTCATCGTGGATACTTTAGTGAACTTCACTCCCTTCGAGATTCAGGACGATACAACCCGCGAAGAAATCGTGAATGCATTGAGCTAGATTAAGGAAAGCGCGCAGCGAAATTCGCGGCCTATCCACTGGCACTCCTCCCCCGCCCGGCGTTAAAATCTCCCGCACGTGGCGGCGCATATAAAAGCGAATTCGCTCTCACGCCTTGCCGCCCTGCCAAAGACATGCTATCGAGGATCGTCATCGTGGCTGAGGAAAAATCACGCACCATCGCCATCGGGCAGAACATGCACCGCATCGACGCGCACGGGAAGGTCACCGGCGAGACGCCCTACCCCGGCGACTTCGAGATGGACGGCCAGTTGTGGATGAAGATCCGCTTCAGTGACCGGGCACATGCGCGCGTGCTGCACATCGACACGAGCAAGGCCGTGGCACTGCCCGGCGTCCACGGCGTGTTCACGGCGGCGGACGTGCCCGTCAACGAATACGGGCTGGTCACAAAGGATCAGCCGGTGCTGTGCGGCCCTGGCAGCCCGATGCCGGGCGCGGATGTCGTCCGCTGCTACATGGACATGGTCGCGCTCGTCGTCGCCGAAAGCGAGGCGCTGGCTGCCCAGGCCGCCCGGCTGATCGAGATCGAGTATGAAGACCTGCCGCCGGTATTTGAAGCGCACGAGGCGATGGAATCCGGCGCGCCGCAGCTTCACGAACGCTATCCCAAAAACACGCTCTGCCACTTCCGCATTCGCAAGGGCGATATGGCGGCGGGCTGGGCGGCGGCGGACGTGGTCGTCGAGGGCGCGTTCAGCACCGGTTACCAGGAACACGCCTTTCTCCAACCGGAGGCCGGGATCAGTTACATCGACGAGCAGGGGCGCGTAACGGTCGTTGTCGCCGGGCAGTGGGCGCACGAGGATCAGGAGCTAATCTGCCACGCGCTCGATCTGCCGCCGGAGCAGGTGCGCGTCATCTACCCGGCCATCGGCGGTGCGTTCGGCGGGCGTGAAGACATGAGCGTGCAGATCATCCTGGCGCTGGCTGCCTGGAAGCTGCACCGCCCGGTCAAGATCGTCTGGAGCCGCGAGGAATCGATCCAGTATCACCACAAGCGCCATCCGGTCTACATCAAGCTCAAGTGGGGCGCGCGCAAAGACGGCACAATCACGGCCATGCACGGCGAGGTCATCGGCGACGCGGGAGCCTACAACTACACGACGAGCAAAGTCCTCGGCAACGCCAACCTGATGATCACCGGCCCCTACGAGTGCGAGAACGTCCACACCGATACCTACGGCGTCGTCACCAACAACATCCCGACCGGCGCCTTTCGCGGCTTCGGCGCGCCGCAGGCCTGCTTCGCCGCCGAAACGCTGATGAACCAACTGGCGGAGAAGCTCGGCATCGACCCGGTGGCGCTCCGGCTCAAGAACTGCGTCCACGAGGGCAGCTATCTCTCGGTCGGCACGCCGCTGCCCGCAGGCGTCAGCATGGATCGCGTGATCGAGGCGTGTGCGCATGAAAGCGGCTGGACCAACGACGTTGGCCACTGGATCGCGCCATCCGCGCACGGGGGCGATCTGCCGCCACATCTGCGCCGGGGCATCGGTTTCGCCTGCGGTTTCAAGAACGTCGGCTTCAGCTTCGGCTTCCCGGAGCAGAGTTGGGCGACGGTCGAGATCCACGGCAACGCGGAGATCGAGCGTGTGGTCGTGCGCCACGCGGGCGCGGAAGTCGGCCAGGGCACGCACACGGTCATGGTGCAGATGGCAGCGGAGGGCGCGGGCGTGCCGGTCGAGAAGGTCGAGTTGATCGGCCACGACACCGCCGAGACGAAAACGTCCGGCAGCGCGAGCGCCTCGCGGCTGACGTTCATGGCCGGCAACGCGATCAAGGGCGCGGCGGAACGCGCGCTGGCGCAGTGGAAGAACGAGGAGCGCCCCGCTATCGCCACCTACCAGTATCGCCCGCCGAAGACGACGCCCTACGACCCGGAGACGGGCAGGAGCGAGCCGAACTTCGCCTATGGCTACGTGGCGCAGGCGGCGGAAGTCCTGGTCGATGTCGAGACGGGTCACATCCAGGTCGTGCGCGTGATCAGCGCCAACGACGTTGGCCGCGCGATCAACCCGCAGCTCGTGCAGGGGCAGATCGAGGGCGCGGTCGTCCAGGCGCTTGGCTACACGATCATGGAGCACCTGATCTCGAAGGATGGGCGCATCCTCAACCCGTACCTCTCGACCTATCTGATCCCGACGGTGCTCGACGTGCCGCTCGAGGTCAAGTCCATCATCCTCGAATATGCCGATCCGATTGGGCCGTGGGGCGCGCGCGGGATGGCCGAGATGCCGTTCATCCCAGTCGCGCCCGCCATCGTCGCTGCCGTGCGCGATGCGACGGGTATCTGGTTCCACGATCTGCCGTTGATCCCGGAGAAGGTCGTCGCCAGGCTGCGCGCTGTGGGGATCGGCGTCTTATGAGGGGCTGTCGGCCCGCGATGGTTCGCGCATGACATCATTCACATTTGCCAATATACTGATCATCGTCCGTGGGGGTGGCGACCTGGGCAGCGGCGTGATCTACCGGCTGCACAAGGCGGGCTTCCCGGTCGTCCTGCTCGAACAGCGGACGCCGACGTTCGTGCGCCGTGCGGTCAGCTTCGGCGAGGCGGTCTACAGCGATACGATCACCGTCGAGGGCGTGACGGCACGGCTGGTGCAGGGGCTGGACGGCATCAATGCCGCGCAGCTGGCGGGCGAGGTCGCCGTCGTCGTCGATCCTGATGGCGAGACATTGGATGCGTTGACGGCGACGGTCGTGATCGACGCACGGATGGAGAAGCGCAACCCCGGCACGACGATGAACGACGCGCCGTTGGTGATCGCGCTCGGCCCCGGCTACACGGCGGGCATCGACTGTCACGCCGTCATCGAGACGAATCGCGGTCACGACCTGGGGCGCGTCATCTGGCAGGGGCCAGCCGCCGCCGATACCGGCGAGCCGGGCGTGATGGGTGGGCAGACGCATTCGCGCGTCCTGCGTGCTCCCGCTGCCGGGCACGTGCGCGCACACGCCGCCATCGGCGATACGATCCAGGCGGGGCACGCCGTGGCCGAGGTGGCCGGGCAGCCGGTGCGCGCGGCTTTCACGGGCGTGCTGCGCGGCATCATCCACCGGCAGGTGATGGTCACACCCGGTATGAAGATCGGCGATCTCGACCCACGCGCTGATGCGCGCGCCTGCTTCACTATCTCGGACAAGGCGCTCGCCGTCGGCGGTGGCGCGCTGGAGGCGGTGTTGAGCGCCGAGGCCGTCCGCCAGCGGCTGAGATAGCGCACACCTCACCCCAGCGTTTGCAAGCGGGCGGCGATGTGTTCCAATTGGCCGCATGGCTAGCCTACCTTGACACCAACCCCGAACTGGCACTCGGAGCAATGAGCGGATGGAGAAGACCATTCAAATGGACAGAGATTGCGCTCATGCTCGCCGGACGTTGAAACGCCCGGCTACAAGGTCATCAAGCGCACTAAAGGCGCTTTATAATCGTTCTTGGCCTTTTCCAGCCCCTTCAGTGGGCTTGATTAGCCCTAGCCGTGCTCAGGGGGTCGGCTCTGCCGACCGCAGGCAGCATCGCTGCCCCCGCGCAGCTTCAGCCAACGGCGGCAAGAAACGAATCCACCACAAGCGATACATCGCAACCTATACTCACTATGCGTTCCCATCCTGTTGAGGTGCCACGCCCCCGCCTCGACCTGATCCTGCTCGCACTCGTCTGCGCGGTTGCGCTGGCGCTGCGTCTCTCCGTGCTCTCCGGTGCGGATTTCGACGGCCTCTACGGCCAGGACGCCTATGCCTACGCCGATTTCGGCGAGCGGTTGCTGACCAGCCTCGCGCACGGGCAGGCCCCGCCGCCGTTCTACTGGCCGCTTGGCTATCCGGCGCTGCTGGCGGCTGTCTTCGCGCTCGGTGGGGGCATCGCGGCGGCGCAGGCGGTCGGTCTGCTGCTCGGCGTGGCGGACAACGCCCTGATCTACCTGCTGGCGCGGGCGTTCGGCTGCCGTCCCTGGGCTGCGGCGCTGGCCGGGCTGATTGCGGCGCTCGGCGGGCAGGCGATCCAGTCGGGCATCGTCCTGATGTCGGATGTCCCGGCGCTGTTCTGGGCCTGTCTGAGCGCGCTCGTCCTGACGATCTATCTGCACCAGCGGCGCGTGGGCTGGCTGGCGCTGGCAGCGGTGGCGCTGGCGGGCGCGGTTGTCACCCGCTGGCTCTATCTGGCGCTCCTGCCCGTGTGGGCAGTGACGTTGATCGCTGCGCAGGTCAGGCTGCGCCACCTGGGGATCGCCCTGCTGTGCGCGCTGCCGATCCTGCTTGCGCAGACGGCCTACAGCCTGAACAACCCATATCCTGCGCTCGATCACCCGTGGGTGGTCGGCTGGTCGCCCGCGAATGCCCTGCGCAGCACCTTCGACAACACCGACGGCCATTTCGAATACGCCACCAGCAATGCCGCCTTCTACGCACAGCCGGTCTACGCGCCCGTCTATCTCTCGCCGTTGGTCGCGCCCGTGATCGCATTCGGCGTCTACGCGCTGATGCGACGTCGACAACTGCCGCTGATCCTGCTCGCCCTCGGCTGGCTGCTGCTGCCGTATATCTTCCTGGCGGGCACGCCCTACCAGAACAGCCGCTTCGCCCTGATCGTCGTCCCAGCGGTCGCGCTGCTGGCGGCGCTCGGCCTGGATGCGCTGCTGGCGACCCGGCGGATTGTCCTGATCGTGGCGGCGCTGGCGCTGTGTGTCTTCGGGCTGGGGCAGATGCTTGGCGAAGGCGTCGCCTACACGACGACGTTCATCAACCGCCAGCGCGCCGACAAAGATGTGATCGCCTGGGCCGAAACGCAAATCCCGCCGGGCGCGCAGGTCTACGCCCTGGGACTGACGCTGCCCATGCGCCGCTACACCACCTTCACGCCGCTCGAACTCTACGATCAGACGCCAGAGACGCTGGCTGCCGCGCGCCAGGGTGCGGACGCTTATCTGCTCATCAACGAGTGGCAGATCGAGCACCAGTGGCGCGACCTTAGCCCGGAGATCGCCGTCCGCTGGCTGCGTGATGAGCGCGGGCTGGCGCAGATCGGGCACTTCGGTTACTACACCCTCTATCGCGTGCGGCCATGAGCAAGCTCAGGATCGCCATCCTCATCCCCGGCCACAGCGCCGACGCCGACGACTGGGCACTGCCGATCTGGCGGCGCATGATCGCCGGGCTGGCGCAGGCACACACCGTCCGCGTGATCGCCCTGCGCTATCCGCACCGCCGCGAGCGCTACACGCTTGACGGCGTGGACGTAACGGCGCTTGGCTGGGCGCAGGCGCGCGGATCGCGTCGTCTCCGGCTGTGGCTGGACAGCCTGCGCACGCTGCGGCGGCTGCATTGCGAGCAGCCGTTCGACCTCCTTCACGGCCTGTGGGCGGATGAAACCGGCGCGTTGGCGGTCTGGGCGGGGCAAATGCTCGGCGTGCCTGCGGTCGTGTCTGTGCTCGGCGGCGAGCTGGTCGGCTTCCCGGCGCTCGGCTACGGCTTGCAACGCACCCGCACCAGCCGTTGGATCGTCGGTCAGGCATTGCGCGCGGATGCCGTGCTCTCGACCTGTACGTACACCGACGAACTGATCGCCCGTGCAGGCTGTGCCGTGCCGCCGGAGCGTGTACATCGTGTCGGCCTCGGCGTCGATGTGGCGCACTTCACGCCCGGCGCCGACTATGATCCCCGGCGGCTGATCCACGTCGGCTCGCTCATCCCGATCAAAGATCAGGCGACGATCCTGCGCGCGTTAGCCCTGCTGCCCACAGACGTGACGCTCGATGTGATCGGTGAGGGCACCGAGCGGGCGCGGCTGGAGCGCATCGCACACGATCTCGGCGTCAGCACACGCGTGCGCTGGCTCGGCCCCGTGCCGCATCTTGATCTGCCAGACTCTTACCGGCGCGCCGCGCTCCACCTGATGGCGACCTGGACGGAGACCGGCCCGCTGGCGACACTCGAAGCGGCGGCCTGTGGTGTGCCGACCGTAGGCACTGCCGTCGGGATGCTGCCGGATCATCCCGGCCTGGGCGTTGCCGTGCCGGTCGGCGATGCTGAAGCGATGGCGGCTGCTATCCGCGAATTGCTCGCTGATCCGGCGCGATTGGCGGCTGCTCGCAGCGCTGCACGGCGCGCCGCCGAAGCGCTCAGCCTGAGGCACATGATCGAACAGATCGAAACGACCTATCAGCAGGTCACCCGGCGGAACGTAAAATAGGCCGGAATGACTTTGCGGCGGCGCAATTTCCGTCTATGATCATGTCGAATGTGATCGTTGCGACGCTATCCAGACAAGGTGACCGGCCATGAAAGACGACAAGCCACAGCCGAAGGGCGGCAAAGACAAGGCACCACCGCCACAGCAAGACCGAACCGACGTGAGTTGGCGCGGGCGCACCCCGGCCAGCAAATCGACCGATGAGCACAGTGATTATGCCTTTGGCGATATCAATGAAGCGCACAGCGACAAAGGCGATGAGGTTCGGGACACCAAGGCAGGCTCGAAGCTGAAAGGTGAGGACCGCGAGGAAGAGGCGGGATCGCGCCTGCTCGGTGAGGGCCAGGAACGCGCCAAGCCGGACGACGACGACGAACAAATTCGCCAACTGAGCTGACCCCGGGCGCAGATTGCGCACCATCTGAACGCTGCTGCCCGCCTGACAGTAGACTCCGCTAGACACAGCAGCACAACTTTGGAGGGGAATCATGCGCTGGAACACGATGCTGACTCGCGCCGGCATTTTCCTGATTGTCGTCATGTTGGCCACGAGCGCCGCGCCGCTGCTGGCGCAGACCGGCTGCCCGGCAGGTGAATGGCGCGTCAACGATGCCTGCGCGGCGGTCGACGCGCTGCCGCTCCACGATGGCTGGAACGAGATCCTCCCCGGCGGCGCAACGCGCTGCGCCCACGACACGCCGTTCCGCTTCTGGATTCACCCCGGCGGGCCAGATCTGCTGCTGTTCTTCCAGGGCGGTGGCGGCTGTTGGAACGCGCAGACATGCCAGGTTGGCAGCAGCTTCTACAAGCAGGTCGCTATGCCCGGCGAACCTGAGGGTTACGGCAGCGGCATCTTCGATTTCGATAACCCGGACAATCCCTTCGCCGCCTACACGATGGTCTTCGTCCCCTCCTGCACGGGTGACGTGTACATGGGCAGCGCCCGCCACGATTACGGCGGCGGCGTTACCGTCTATCATCGCGGCTTCGAGAATCTGCTCTCGGCCATCGAGTTCACTGCCGCCACCATGCCCGCGCCCGATTCGATCTTTATCACCGGCTGCAGCGCAGGCAGTGTCGGCTCGTTCATCGCCGCGCCACAGGTGATCGCGCGCTATCCCGACGTGCGCGTCGCGCAGATGGGCGACTCGCTCGGTGCGATCTTCAGCCAGCGCGACAACGCCGACGCGATCTGGGGCATCGCCCCCGCCCTGCCGGATTGGATCGATGCCATGCCCGATCCGCACGCGTTCCGGCTGGCGGACTACGTCACCGCCCTGGCGAATTTCTACCCGGACGTGACCTTCTCCCAGTACAACACGCAGTATGACAACGTCCAGCAGCGCTACTTCGCCATCGGCGCGAGTGACCCGCGCGCCGCCGTGCGCGACAAGATCGACACGCTGGTCGATGAGGTGAGCAGCGCCGCGCCCAATTTCCGCGCGTTCACCGCCGGCGGCGACCTGCACTGCATCACGCCGCGCCCGCAGTTCTACAGCTATGCGGTCGATGGCGTGCGCCTGCGCGATTGGGTCGCCGATCTCGCTGCCGGGCGCGCGGTCGACTCGCTGCGCTGCACTGACTGTGAACAGCCGGAGACAGCGCGTTAGTCCAGCGGGATCACCAGCCCGTCGCTTTCGAGCGGCGCATCAGCACTCTGGGCGGGCAGGCGTGCCAGCGACTCGCGCGCGTAGAAGCCGATCAGTACACGGTCGGCTTCGGGCGGCGCATCGATCGCGGACGTATGCGCCAGGCACTGTCCCGGCAGCCAGAGATGCGCCGGGTAGGCCGCAATCGGTGGCCGATCCGCCGTCGCGACCAGGTCGTCCCCGCGCATGAAATGGACGAAGAGCGCGAGATCGTCTCCGGTAGCCGCGCCCGTCGTCCAGTCGAGCGCAAGCCGTGCCGTGTCGCCATCCTGCTGCCAGTCATAGGCGCGCAGGGTCAGCCGGTCGCCAAACTGAATGGACACGGGCGTCATGTTATCCAAGGGCGACGGGCAGGCCGGGTTGATGATCCGGATCGACGGCAGCGGGTCGCCCGTGTAGGTCAGGTCGCCATCATCGTTGTAGACGCGCACAGCCAGATCGGCGACGTAGGCTTCGCCGTCAGGACGCACGCGCAGGATGTGCCGGTCAACCACGTAGCGGTCGGTCGGCCAGGTCGCGGTGTCGAAGCCACCCGGCGCGCCGGTATTGCTCTGCGCCCAGACGATGCTCAGCGTCGGGTCGATCAGCGTCAGCGCGACGCGCCAGCCGCCCGCGAGCGGTTGCAGCGCCCGCCAGTAAAGATCGACGTAGAGCCACTCGCCCGCGCGAATCGTCTGCCCCTGCGACAGATGCAGGCCGATCAGCTCGATCTGCGGCGTGCCCTCCGCATCAACAAATTCGCCGCCAACCTGCACCGTTAGATTCGCGGGCGGCGCATAGGCTGCTGTTGCTGGCGTCGAACCAGCATGCCCGGCATAGACGAGCGCGAACACGACTGCCGCCAGCGCGACGACTGTGCCCGTACGTGCATCGTCGTCGGCATAGGCCGTCGGCGCGACAGCCCTGCGCCGCGTGAGCAGCACGCCGCACACCAATAGCGATGCCAGGGTGAGCACGTCGCCCAGGTACTGCGCATCCGTGCCCGCGTACCAGACCTCGACGACGTGCTCGCCCGCCGGGATCTGGATGCGCATCGTGCCGCCGGGGGGCGCGGTCTCAATTACCACCGGCGCGCCGTCGAGCGAGGCCTGCCAGCCGGGGAAGTAGAACTGGTGCAGATCGAGCGCGAAGGCTTCCGGCGCGCTGGTGATGAAGAGGGTGCCCGTACGCCGCTCGCTGTCCTCGCTCTCGACGGTGACGCCAGCGGGTAAGCTGCTGTGCAAATACGGGATGTTCCAGCGCCAATCATCGAAGAACTCCGGCGCGAATTCGGCCAGCGGGCGCTGCTCCGCCCAGCGCGGCGTATACTCCGCCGTCGCCACCGCGCCCAGGTTGCCCGACTCGCCTTCGTAGCGGATGCTCGTCCCCGGCGTGACCGGATCGGGCACGCGCACATTCGGATAACGTGGCTGCATCACCGGCAGCGCCGCCGCCACGGTGAGGGCAATCGCTGCCCAAGACGCGAGCCGCGTCTGGCGCGCGGGTTGCACGGCGACGACCGCGCCGGGGATCACCGCCAGCGCCGCCAGGCCGAGAAAGCGCCAGGGAAAGAGCACATTCTGCATCGGCGTCAGCACTTCCCAGACGCGCGCCGACTGCGGGCTGACGAGAAACAGGCACGCCAGCAGGCCACCCGCCCCGGCCAGCGCATGGGCGCGCTGCCAGCGATCCAGCCGTGCCCGTGGCAGCAGCGCCGCCACGAGGCCGAGCGCCGCCAGCACGAGCTGCGGCACGCCAACGCTGATCGGAAACGGCGGGTTCAGCGCGGCGGGATCGGCGGCTGTCACCGGCGCGATCAGGTCCGTAAGCGGGATGAAGGCGTTGGTGTACGGGTACTGGTTGGCCGCGCCCTGCAAGCCGACGTACTGAATCTCCATACCTGCGGGCAGCCAGTAGACAGCCGCAGCCAGCAATCCCAGCGCAAAGGCAGCCAGCGTCGCCCACGGACGCCGCCCGGCGATCAGCGGCGCGGCCAGCGCATACAGGGCCGCCACCGGCACGAAGATCAGCGCCGTCACGTGGTGGGTGACGATCAGCGCGGCCAGCAGCAGCGCCGCTGTCGCCATCCGCGCGGGACTCGGCTGGCGGGCACAGCGCGCCAACGCCCACATCACCCAGGCCATCAAGCCCATCGCCAGGAACTGCGACAGATTGCCCTGGCTGAACAACTCGAAGAAACGGAGCGGGGCATAGGCGAAGGCCGCCGCGCCGACCAGCGCCCCGGCCCGCCCACCAATCTGCCGCCCCCACAGGTAGCCGCCGACCACGTAGATCACCACGCCGAGCGCCTCGAACAGCAGCCAGATCGTCACCGCAGGCGCACCGAGCGCGACCAATGCGCCCCCGGCAATGTGCCAGCCCGGCGCGTAGAAGTTGCCGATGGGATAGCCATAGCCGAAATGCAGCTGCGGCGACCAGCGCCCCCAGATGACGCCCTCGCGCCAGTTCAACGCCGCGCTGACGAGGCGATGCAGGTGCAACTGCGCGTCGTGGGTGCCGGGCAGTTCACCGCTTAGCAGGGGCGTCATCAGGATGATCGGCAGGGCCAGCGCCAGCGCTGCCAGCAGCCCGTGATCGATTTTCAGCCGGTGCGTTTTCGCGTGTGTGCTCAAGGCGATCCCCGAAATTATGCCGTCGGCGAGCCGGAATATACCCGTGATAATACGCCAATGGGGCGGAAATGGCGTAATGTCATATATCTCATATCGCAAAGATCAGATGTGCAAACCCGCTCAAAGCCTTATGATCACAATTGGGTCATAACTATTGCTTCTTTGAGGGTATCTATATGGCGAGCAAGGATTATCCCAGAAGCCCGGAACGGCGCAAGAAACGCCACACGCGCGAAGAAGAGCGCGTGGCTAAGCGGGAGGAGCGCCGCCAGAAAAAGCACGACTTAGAGATCTTGCGCAAGCGGACTAAGCGCACTGGTAAAACACCAACTACGCCTGCTGAGTAGGCGTATGCGGCACCATAGGGGTTCTGTGCGGAGGGCGTCACTGCCCTCCGCACAATTGTTGCGTCTCGATCACCGTATGCACACCAACGTACAGCCTGCTACTGGCACATCTCTCCTCATATCCGCCATAAAGGAATACAGCGATTTTGAAGAGTCATGCCTCTGGAGACGATGATGCACGCCACACTCGACGACTGGATTCGACACGAGGCGATACCGTTCGCCGCCGAGTCGCCCAACGCCGCCATCGACAGCGTTATCGCCTCACTTGACGAGCGGGTAGAGCTGCTCGGCTTCGGCGAAGCGCTCCACGGCGGCGAGGCCATCCTGATGCTGCGCAACCGGCTGTTCCAGCGCCTGGCCGAGGCGCACGGCTACAGTGCCATCGCCATCGAGAGCAGCCTGCCCAAATCGCGCGTCGTCAATGAGTACATATTGGGGCGCGGCCCGGCAGCCTATGAGGAGGTGCAGGACACGGGCTTCGGTCATGGCTTCGGCAAACTCGACGCCAATCGCGAACTTGTTGAATGGATGCGGGACTACAATGCCGATCCTGCCCACGAGACAAAACTCCATTTCTACGGCTTCGACATTCCGGTGCTCATGGGCGTCATCGCCAGCCCCAGCCAGGTGCTCCATTTCGCGCTCGATTATCTCGCCGCGCTGGATGGCGATAACAGCCAGGAACGCCGCCAGCGGATTGACTCGCTGCTCGGCCCGGACTTCGATTGGGAGAATCCGGCGGCGATCGCCGATCCATCGAAATCAGTCGGACTCTCGCCCGCCGCCGCCGCGCTCCGCATCGAGACGGAAGATCTGATCACGGAACTGCGCATACGCCGCCCGGAACTGGTGGCAAAGAGCGATCACGAGCGCTATGCGGACGCTCGCCACGCCGCCGTGGCAGCGCGCCAACTGCTCAATTATCACGCTGCCGTCGCGCGCAAGTCGGACGCATCGACGATCCTCGGCATCCGCGATGCGTCGATGGCGGACAACTTAGCCTACATCGTGGAGCGGGAACGCAGGCGCGGCAAAGTGCTGGCCTTCGCCCACAACAGCCACCTCCAGCGCGGCAAGGCCGTCTGGCCGTGGTACGCCTTCTGGCCGGTCGGATCGCATCTAAACGAGATGTTCGGCGCGCGCTACGCCGTCATCGGTTCAGCCGTCGGCGTGTCTGACGAGAACGGCATCGGCCAGCCCGAAGCCGGCACGTTGGAAGCGCGGTTGCTCGCTTTGCCAGAGACAGCCGTCTTCATTCCCACGCACACAGGCGCTGGACTACCCGCCTCGGAAATCGCCGCGCTCACGGTTCGCTCCGGCAGCGCGAAGAATCTGAGCTACGCAGGCCTGACGGCGCAGAGCTTGACCGACTTCGACTGGCTGGCACCCCTGGATTCAACAGCCTACACGCGCGGCGGGCCGCCGCTGCCAGCGCCCAACGCCAGCGCCGAGTAGAACGGAGTCCGTAAAGCTGTTGTTTAACGTGTAAACCGATATCACATCCGTTTTCGAAATTGATCTTCGCGGGCTTAGAGAAACATTAAGGTTTCATCGTTTTCATCGTAATTTGAGAGGTTGTGATAGCTATCACAAGCTCTCATGATAGGTTTTGATAGTGTGTTTCTCCTAAGATTGAGCCATGTTTGTGCAGCGATGCACAAGTACGCGTTCTAGAAGAGGTTGAAACACAATGCAAATTTCACGTCACTGGCGTATCAAACCACAGCGTTATCGTTTAGAAGGTATGCGCTTCGAGAACGGCGAAATCACCTTGCAGACGCGCCCGGTTCCTATGCATGAGACCCCGCGTGATCATGAGGTCAGAGACGAACAGCGCGCGCCGCAGCCAGTTCTCGCTCGCTAATTAAAGGGAGTTACCATGACGGAAACGTCCCGCCGCGAGGTTGACTTTCCGGCTGAACGATTCGCCTTTTCCGGGCTGGGTGAGGTGTACAGCTACACCATCGTCCAGGAAGCGCCGGAAGGCTTCGAGGAGCAAGCTCCCTATGTGCTGGCCCTGGTCAAGCTTGACGAAGGCCCGATGATCACCGCGCAGATCACCGATCTGGATGATCAGCCGCTCGCCATTGGCGACCGTGTCGAAATGGTGACGCGTAAGCTGACGACCGAAGGCAAACGCGGCATGATCGTGTATGGCTACAAGTTCCGCAAGCTGCTGCCACGCACGCATTGATAACCCCAAAACGCAACGCCAGACGACGATAGAGACGGATCAAACATCCGTCTCTTTTTGTTTCCCCGCTTCACTTGACCCAATCTTGATACAAACGCGCAAAGTGATTGGCGGGCCATTCGTAGTACTGATCCGGCGTCACGTCGAGCGCCACCGTGCGCTGCGCGGGCTGCACGGTCGGCTGTGCATCTGCGAACGCGCGCAGGACTTGTGCGTGCGGCTTGACCGTGCCATCCGGGCGCACGAGGCCGAAAAAGCGCTCGTGCCAGAATTGATCGCACGGCGGCTGTGTCCATAGTTCGGAGCTGTAATCGGCGAAGCACCAGATCATCGCGCCAAGTGCGCCCACCTCGACCAGACGCGGCAGCGATTGGCGGATGAACTCAGCCATGTCCTCCTCGGAAGCCATGAACTGCGTGCGGTCGTTGCCCATCAGCTTCCAGGCCCACGTCTGCGACGGCGCGCCGGGATGCACCATGCAGCCGCCAAACTCCTGCATCAGCGTCGGCTTGCCACAGAGCGCGGTCGTCAGCGCACAGGTGAATGGCACGTAATCCGGGTCGAGCGGATACCGGGAGACCGGCGTGTACATCGGGTAGCTGTGCATGACCGCCAGATCGACCTCGGCGAAGGCATCGTCCACCCGCAGTGGTGCGCTCTCCACCAGGCTGGCGGCGTGCAGCCCGACCGTCACCGGGTGGCGCTCATCAATCGCCTTGATCGTCCGTGTCATCGTCCGCACCCAGTTCGTGCCCGTCGCCCTGTCCGGCGCGATGGCAAACAGATCCGGCTCGTTGCCCAGGTTCCACAGCCAGATACCCGGATGCTGGTGGAAGCGCCCGACGACCGTCTCCAGCAGCAGCTTCTGCGCCGCCAGCGCCACCTCATCGACAAAATAGTTGCGATAGCCGGAGTTGACGATCTGCCCACCACTGACCAGCGGGCGCGCGCCCACCTCGGGCGGCTGCCCATTAAGCAGCCAGCCGGGCGCCCAGTTGGGGCCGCTCATGTGGCCGGTGAAGAAGGTCACGTCGAGGCCGAGGCCGTGATCGGCGGCGGCATCACAGACCTGCTCGAGATGATCGAGACACGCGCGCGAGACGGTGTCCGGCGTTGGCTGCCAATCCTCCCAGAGCAGGAAGATGCGCACGGTCGTCAGCCCGGCGTCGCGGATGATGGCGAACTCATCGCGCACCTCGCCCGCGTCGAAATCGCGCCACCAGTACATGGCTTTGCGGCGCGGCCAATAATTCACACCGAGGGTGAAGGGTTGTGTCATAGGAACGTCCGGTTTGTGTGCTGGATTCACGACTCACGGCGGCAGAGTGTGCAGCAGGAGGGCATTAAATGCAAACGGGGAACCCATTCGGTTAAATGATGCTAAAATTATACAGACGCGATGCCACATTCTCTCTGAAATCTGGCAAGATGTGAGCGGTAAAGGCTTCACGGATGAGTGACATAACGGTACTTTCAATCGACTTGATCGTATCCAACCCGAAGATACGGAGTGGACGCCCCATCATCACCGGGACAACCCTGCGCGTGCAGGACATCGTGTCTGGTTATCTGTATAAAGGCTATTCGGTAGACGATCTGGTGAAGCACTACCCGCAGATCAACCACGCGCAAGCCCATGCGGCGCTGGCCTACTACTACGCCCACAAAGACGAAATCGACGCGCAGCTTGAAGAAGATGCGGAATTTGCACGCAAGGCAAAGGACGAAGGACTTGGACAGCGACATCCGCCTGTACGTCGATGAGAATGTGGAGGCAGAAGTCGCCGAACACTGGAAGTCATCTCCGGGCAGAGCGAGTGCGAGAAGAGCATCTAAAACACAAAGGCCACAAAAGAAAACCCCTCTGTGACCTCTGTGTCTCCGTGGTTTAGTCTCTTTCCGTTGTGCGTGGTTACGCCGGGGGCGTGAAGGCCAGCAGCGGCGCGAGCACCAGCGCCACCACCGCCACCAGCTTGAGCAGAATGTTCAGCGATGGCCCGGACGTATCCTTGAACGGATCGCCGATGGTATCGCCGACGACGGCGGCTTTGTGCGCATCGCTCTTCTTGCCGCCCAGGTGGCCGCGCTCGATGTACTTCTTGGCGTTGTCCCAGGCGCCGCCCGCGTTCGACATCATCACCGCCAGCATGAAGCCGGACAGCAGCGAGCCGAGCAGCAAGCCGACCAGCGTTTCCACGCCGACGAAGTTCTCCAGCGCCGTGCCGCGCCCGAAGCGCGTCAGCAGCGCGATGCCGACCGGAACCGCCACCGCGATCAGGCCGGGCAGGAGCATCTCTTTGAGCGCGCCGTCGGTGCTGATGCCGACGCAGCGCTCGTAATCCGGCTCGGCAGTGCCTTCCATCAGGCCGGGAATCTCTTTGAACTGGCGGCGCACTTCGAGCACGACCGCCTGCGCCGCGCGCCCGACCGCCAGCATCGTCAGGGCGCTGAAGATGAACGGCAGCATCGCGCCGATCAGCAGCCCGGTCGGCAGCTGCGGGCTGAGGATGTTGATCTGCGGGTTCATACCCGTCGCCGTGACGAAGGCCGAGACGAGCGCCAGTGCCGTCATGACCGCGCTGCCGATGGCGAAGCCCTTGCCGGTCGCGGCGGTCGTATTGCCGAGGCTGTCGAGCGCATCCGTGCGGTCGCGCACCGAGCCTTCGAGTTCAGACATCTCGGCGATGCCGCCCGCGTTATCCGCGACTGGGCCGTAAGCATCGGTTGCCAGCGTGATGCCGAGCGTCGACAACATGCCGACCGCCGCCATCGCCACGCCGTACAGCCCCGACGTGCCCATAGCGACCAGCGTCGCCAGCACGACGATCAGCACCGGCGCGACCGTGCTCTGCATGCCGACGGCCAGCCCCTGAATGACCAGGATCGCCGAGCCGCCCGCCGCGCTTTCGGCGATCTGGCGCGTCGGCGCGTAGGTATCCGACGTGTAGTACTCGGTCATGTAGCCGATCAAGACGCCCGCCACCAGGCCGCTGATTGTGGCGACGATCACGCCCCAGCCAAGGTTGAGCAGCAGGCCAAGAATGACGACGGCGAGCGCGACCAGCCCGCTGGCGCTGTAGATGCCCCGGCGCAGGCTGCCGAGCAGATTCTCCTGCGTGGCGTCTTCACGCGTGCGCACCAGGAAGCTGCTGCCGATGGCGATCAGCAGACCGGTGGCGGCGACCAGCAGCGGGAAGGCTTCCGCCTGTTTCAGTTGCTCGACGCCGATGCCAAGCACGGCGCGGATGGCTTCCGGCGCATTCGTCGCGCCGACGCCCGCCAGCGCCGCAATCGTGATCGCCGCGATGATCGAACCGGCGTAGCTCTCGAATAAGTCAGACCCCATGCCCGCCACGTCGCCGACGTTATCGCCGACGTTATCGGCGATCACCGCCGGGTTGCGCGGGTCATCTTCCGGGATGTTGGCCTCCGTCTTGCCGACGAGATCTGCGCCGACATCCGCCGCCTTGGTGAAGATGCCGCCGCCCACGCGGGCGAAGATGGCGATGGTCGTGCCGCCGAAGCCGAAGCCGACCAGCGCGCCCGCTGCCTCGACCGGGTTTGGCAGCAAGTAGTTGAGAACGACGAACAGGATCGAAATGCCGAGCAGCGCCAGCCCGACCACCGTCAGGCCCATGACCGAGCCGCTGGCGAAGGCGACGCGCAGCCCCTGATTGAGGCTCTTCTGAGCCGCTGCCGTCGTGCGCAGGTTGGAGCGCACGGCGATGCTCATACCGATGTAGCCCGCCACCGCCGAGGCCAGCGCGCCGAGCAGGTAGGCAACGGCGGTGTAGGGACTCATGCCGCTGTGCGGAATAATGCTGAGAACAAGCAGCAGGATGAACACCCCGGCGACGACGATGGCGACGTAGCGATATTCACGGCGCAAAAATGCCTGCGCGCCGCGCTGGATCGCACCGGCGATGTAGCGCATCCGGTCGCTGCCGGTGTCTTGCTGCAAAATCCAGTTGGCGGTGAAGGCGGAAAAAGCCAGTCCCACGAGCGCGGCCATCAGCGCCAACCAGGATGCATTCTGAATGATAAATTCCATCGGACTCCTCTCAAATCCTGATTCGTGCGAAATATCACGAATCAGCAACGATACCTTACGTAAAGACCCGGAATATTAGCAAACGCTATGAAAGTGTTTGATGGCGACTTTCGCCATGTGGCGCGGCGCGATTTTATGCAAAGTTGCCAACGCGGGAAAGGGTGGATTGCGCGCGGCAGGTACACGTGCGCGCAGGCGGACAATGATGTACACTCGACGTTAGCAGCCTGATAAGCCACCGCAGGGAGCCTCATGCCCGACCAGCCGACCTATGACTGCTTCCTCTCGTATTCACGCCACGACGACGAGCCGTTCGTCAAAAAACTGCGCGACGCCCTGGGAAAGCGCGGATTCAAGGTCTGGTGGGACAAGGCCGCGATGGAAGCGCGCGGCACGACCTTCCACGACGAGATCATCGAGGCGATCAAGGATAGCCGCCGCCTGGTGCTCGTCTGCGGGCCGGAAGCCGTCAAGTCCACCTACGTCCGGCAGGAATGGGAGTATGCACAGAAATTCTGCAAGGTGATCAACCCGATCCTGCGTCTGGGCGATTACAACGCCGAGTGCATCCCCGCGCCGTTCCTCAAAGAAAACACGCCCGATTTCCGCCAGGACATCGAATTCGAGCGCAAGCTCGCCGAGCTGGAACGCCTGCTGCGCAGCGACGACCTGCCCATCGGCACACTTTACGGCGTACCGCTACTGCCGACGCATTACGTCACCCGGCAAACGGCGCTCGACGCCGTGGAGAAGCTGATCCGCACCGATTCGTTCGAGCCGGTCGTCGTCACCGCCAAGCGGCAGGTGACAGCCGTCCACGGCATGGGCGGCATCGGCAAGTCGGTGCTGGCCGCCGCGCTGGCGCAGGACTGCGACATCCGCCGCCGCTTCCCTGACGGCATCGTCTGGGTTGCCATCGGCAAGACGCCAGAGATCGCGACGCGCCTGGGTGACATCGGCGTGACGCTCGGCGACAGCCGCGACGAATACCCGGACGAGACCCGCGGCAAGGTCGCGCTTGGCCGGCTGCTGGGCGAAAAGTCCGCGCTGATCATCCTCGACGACGTGTGGCAGCACGCCCATGCCGATCCATTCCGCGTGCCCTCGGCGCGCAGCCGCATCCTGGTGACGACGCGCAGCCGCCAACTGGCGATGCAGATCGGCGCGCAGGAATACCGCCTCGACGTGCTGACCGAGGCCGAAGGGCTGGCGCTGTTCGCCGAACGCCTAGATCTGGATTTGGGGTTGGATACGCCCGATGAACCCGACACCGGCGCCGTAGGGGCGCATCCTGATGCGCCCGCGCCAATCGCCACCCTGCGCGCCATCATCCACGAACTCGGCGGGCACACGCAGGCGGTCGCGCTGGCCGCCGCGCAACTGGCCGGGGAAGGCGTCGCTTACGCCCCGGAGCTGCTCGCCCGGCTGCAAAAACGGCGCGACGGCGAGACGCCGTTCAAAGACCTGAACCTGGGCGACGACGACGACCGCGATTTCAACCTGGAGGCCATGCTCTCGTTGAGCTACGACGACCTGCCGGATGACGACCTGCGGCTGCGCTTCCGCGCGCTCGGCGTCTTTGCCCTCGAAGGGACGTTCGACGCGGCGGCGGCGGGCGGCGTCTGGGGCGACGGCGACGTGGACGACGCGGCGGACGCGCTGCGCGAACTCGAACGCCGCTCCATGATCGTGCGCCGTGAGGACGGCCGCTGGGCGCTGCACGGGCTGGTGCGCACCTACGCCCGCGCCCTGGCGCGGCGCGCGCACGAGCTTGACGACACCCTGGCGCGGCACTTTGGCTATTACTTCCGCCTGCACGGCGACTACGACACCAACAACGACGAAGATCGCCACCCGTTGATCAGCATCGATTTCGATAACCTGCGCGCCGCACTCGACTGGGGATTCGAACATGAGCCTGCCCGCGCTGCTGATCTGGTTGTTGGTTTCGATTATTACATGCTGCTGCGTGAATCGTTGACGACCCAGCGCACGCTGTTGGAGCGTGGGCGTGAAGCAGCAAACGCAGCCGGACACGCACAAGGCGAGGCAAGTATCCTACTGCGAATTGGAAATCTGAATGTCCGCGAAGACCGCCTCAGCGACGCCCGCCAGAACTACGAGCAGGCGCTGCCGATCTACGAAACCATCGGCGCCCGCCTCGGTCAAGCCAATACCCTTGTTGCCCTGGGCGACCTGAATGTCCGCGAAGACCGCCTCAGCGACGCCCGCCAGAACTACGAGCAGGCGC
>JAHDWN010000017.1:32016-126912 GCA_023382675.1 Anaerolineae bacterium | reverse complement strand
GGAACTCTATCTCGTCCCAGACACTCCTTTGCTTAAAAGTGTCGTCCCCTGAACCCCCAATCGAGAGGGGGATCACGTGCCGGGCGCTGGCACGGGCGTATAATGACAGTAGAGGCGTAATGTGATGCGTAAGCTTACGCAAGTCAGGGAGGTAAACCATGACAACCATTAACGTCCTGGCCTGGGGTGTCCTGGGCGCTGTTATCGGCCTGATTTTCGCGCTGGTGCGCAAAAATGATGCCGTGATGAACGTGCTGCCGGAACTGCTGGTGGGTATCATCGGCGGCTTCCTGGGCGGGCTGATCTTGAACGCGCTCGGCGGCATCGTCGGCACTGAAGTGGTCGGCGTCAACCTGGGCGGCGCGGCCATCGCTATCATCGGCGCAATCGTGCTGGTCGCGGTGTTGGAGATGCTGCGCGGTACGCCGCAACAGTAACCGCGCTTATCATCTTAAGATGAAGACGGGGCGCACGGCGGCGTGATGCTCCCGTTGGGCAGGTCTGCACAGGGTGCCGGCCTGCCTTTTTTGTTGCATTGAACCACAGAGACACGGAGGACACAGAGTGATCGTGCCGAGCGCCCGTATTTCGGACTGTGAACTCAGAACCGCGCACTGACGGAGCAAACCCTTCAGATCGATATGCTTCGCATCCGCGTCCGCCGGACGATGAATCGCCCGGCTAGTTGAAATCAAGCGCACTCAAGGCGCTAGAAAAAACGTGCTAGGGCAATTTCAGAGCGCTAGAGTTGACTCTGTCCCCTCCCCTCAATCCCCTCCTCATCGCGATGGGGAGGGGACGAACCGCAGGTTCAGGGGTGGGGATGAAACCCAACTCAAGCCATTTACTCTGAGGTTGCACTAGGCCACTGATCTGAGCAGGCAAGTCGAGTAACCTTCCCCTCATCACCTTATGCCTCATCATCTTTCCCCGCACCGTGAACGGTGAACCGGGCACTGTGAACCCAGAACTGAGCACCGAGTACCGAGCACTGAGCACCCCTCCCCGCCTCGCTCAAATGTTTCCTTGTGCAAACCTGGCTGCGACCAAGCCTAAACCTGCCGTTGCGTATGCTTATGGTATACTCAGATAACAATCTATCAACCTCACGATAACCTGGGGTTTGCCACTTTGACAGAAGTACCCGTCGATCTCCTGGATCTGTTCGCCCGCGCGCCGGGCGATGTGGTTTATTTCGTGCTCGTCTTTATCGCGGTGCAGGCCAGCTTCTTCATGGCGCTGGGGCAGCGGATGCGCCTGCGTGATCGCGCGGCGTCGCGATACACGCTGGCGACGCTTGGCGCGGTGATCGTGTGGGGCGTCGTCCTGGCCGGGCTGCTGTTCGGCGTGCTGGCGAACCAGCCAACGAACGCGATCCTGCCACCGCTGGAGCGCGCGGCGCAGTGGGCGATGGTCTTGCTGCTCGGCTGGGCCTTCCTGACCGCCGATCATGATCGGCTGCCCCGGTTTTCCAATGCCATTATTCTGGTGCTGCTCTGGGCCGTCGTCCTGGGCTATTTCCTGACCGGCGTGCCCTGGTCATCGCCGGCGGCGCGGACGAGCGGCTTCAACGTGACCAATTACAACATCGGCCTGACGCTGGCGGTCTTAGTCACCGCTGTGGCGGGCGCGGCGCTGACGCTGTTGTACATCCGGCGCATCCTGGACGCGCCGTTGAAGATCATCTTCTTCGCGCTGATCGCTTTCGGCGCGGTGGCGACTCTCTCACAGGCGACACGCGGCACGCTGCCGGGTGATTACGCCGGCTGGATGCGGCTGACGGTGTTAGGCGCGCTGCTGATCGTCCCGGCGATTCTGTATCGCATGATCGTGCAGCGGCTGGAGACGGCGGCGCAGGAGCGCATGGAAGAAGACGCGAACAGGCCGTTCATCAATGTGCAGCCCGCCGTGCATGGCGACATGCCGCTGCCGCTGGAATCGATTGCGCTGCCGACTTTAGGCAGCATCAGCGAGCGTGACAGTGCGCCGCTGATGAAAGCGCTCGGCCTGATGCTGGAAGATGCCGACCCCGACGGCTTCCCGGAGCGGGTGGTCAACGCGGCGGTGAACACCTTGAAGGCGGACATCGGCGCGCTGCTCAAGGTGCAGGACGCTAATTTCGCTGACGTGATCTACAGCTATAACAAGCTGCTGGCTGGCCCGACAGCGACGTTTGCCGTCAGCCTCGCCAGCCAGCCGACGCTCGTCAACGCCATCGAGCGCCAGATGCAGCGCCCGCTGCTGGCTGACCGCAACGAGGACGAATTGACCGACCTGTACACACGCTTTGACATCGAGCAGCGTGGGCCGGTCTATTTTCAGCCGCTGGTGCGCAGCAATACCGTGCTGGCGGTGCTCATGATCGGGATGCCCTATTCCGGGCGCGAACTCAGCCCCAGCGAGATCGAGATCTTGAAGGGGATCGGCATTCTCGGCGCGAACCTGCTGGCCGTGGCGGATGCCGCGCGGGATTCACGCGTGCGGGCGGAGGGGCGGATTGTCCAGGCGATGGTGCGCAACGTGCCGCCGGACGAGGTTAGCGATGCGGAGGTCTCCGCCGCCTGGGAGGAGATGCAGCGCCAGCTCGAAGGCGCGCGCGAGCAGATCGTGCAGCTTTCGCGTAACGTGACCGAACTCAAGATCGAGCTGGACGACGAGCGCAGCCGCGTCACCGCCCAGCTTGGCGACACGGAAGAAGGGCTGTCCGTCACCGGGCGCGTGCTGGCGCTGACGGAGGAACAGCAGCGGCTGCTTGAAGAGCGCGACCGGCTGCAGGCGCGCCTGCGCGATGCTGAGGCACGGCTGGCCGGGGCGACCGCGAGCGGCGATCAGGGTATGTTCCAGGCCATGATCGACGTGCTCAACCGTGAGAAAGATGACCTGCAAACGCAGCGCGATCAGCTGATGCAGCAGATCGCCGAACTGCGCACGACCAGCGGCGCGGCGCTGCCGGAGACGGTGCGCGACATGCTCCAGCGTATGAGCGAAGACAAGGCACGGCTGGAAGACGAGCGCCTGAGAATGAGCACGCGGCTGGCCGAGATCGAAGGTCAGCTTCAGGCATTCGGCGTGGAAGACGGCGTATCCGGGCTGGCGTCGATGGTCGCCGGGTTGTACGAGCAGCAGGCCCAGCTTCAGGCGCGCTACGAAGCGCTCAAGCGCGAAAAAGAGGCGATGAGCGAAGCGAGCAAGCCGAGCGAGGAACAGTTGGAGAAGCTGCGCGCCGAACTGGCGAACCTGGCAGCCGACCGCGAGGCGCTGACTCGCCAGCGTGATCGGCTGCGTACCGAAAAAGACGAACTCGCCGCCAAAATGGAGACGCTCCGCGAGCAGCGCACGCGCGTGATGGCGGAGGCGGCGGCCTACCAGCAGGAATTGACGGAGGCGCACGTCAAGCAGGCGCAGATCCGCGTCCAGCTTCAGCGCCACGTCGATGAGCGCGCCGAGTTGATCGCCACGCGCGACAGGCTGCTGGCGGACAAGCTGGCGCTGGAGACCGATCGCGATCAACTGATGGCGCGGATCGAGGGCGACCGCGAGCGCTTGCAGCAGTTGGGGCAGGACGGCGTCGGCTCGCTGACGGACATGATCGATGAGCTTTCGGCGCAGCGCGCCCGGCTCGAACGCGATGTGAGCCAGGCCGAAGCCCGCATCGCCGAACTGGAGAACCAGCTTGAAGTCGCGCAGATCCACGCCGCCAGCCG
Organism: Anaerolineae bacterium; assembly: GCA_023382675.1. Classification (GTDB taxonomy): domain Bacteria; phylum Chloroflexota; class Anaerolineae; order Aggregatilineales; family Phototrophicaceae; genus Flexifilum. Next base: position 123,208 of record JAHDWN010000017.1, on the reverse strand, counting down.
CATGGCCCCGATGGACAAGGACATCGCCGACCAGTTGGGCAATCTCGTGCAGGAATTCCGCACGCCGATGACTTCGATCATCGGTTACGTCGATCTGGTGCTCAACGAGTCGGCGGGCATCCTGGGCGACATGCAGCGCAAGTTCATGCAGCGCGTGGCCTCCAACGTCAAGCGTCTATCGACAATGACCGAAGACCTTTACTGGCTGACGGCGCTCGATACCGGGCACTTCCAGATCAACCGCGCCGAAACCGACGTGATCGGCATCATCGAAGACGCGATCACGGACGTGGAGGCACAACTGCGCGAGAAAGAACTGTCGCTGACGTTCGACCTGGATGACGAAGCACCACCGATCAACGTCGATGCCGACGCGATCAGCGAGGTGATCGGTCAACTGCTGACGAACGCCTACCTGGCGTCCGAGGTCGGCGGCACGATTGCCATCAGCGCCCGCAGCCAGAAGCTGCGGCTGCCGCGCGGCGATGCCAGTGCGCCACAGGTGGAGGTGCTGGTGGTCGCGGTCAACGACGCTGGGCACGGCATCGCGCCGGAGGATCAGCCGTTCGTGTTCGCGCGGCGGTACCGGCTGGATAACCCGCTCATCCCCGGCCTGGGCGATACGGGCGTCGGCCTGGCGATTGCCAAAGCCTTGATTGAAGCGCATGGCGGCGAAATCTGGCTGGACACGAGCGACGCTGGCACGACGATCTTCTTCGCTCTGCCTTACGCCCAAGCCCCCGTCACCGCCGGGGAGTAGGGAGGGTGATGCGCGCTTTTGCCGCTTTTTCCCCTCCGCATGGCCATGGGGAGCAGAAGAACCGCAGGTTCAGGGGTGGGGATGAGCGCCGGAAACGGCAAGCCTGAATGATGAACACCCCTCGAATTAACAAAGAGCATCCGCTGGCCGGGCATAGTCACCCGGCATCAGCATGGATGAGGTGGAGATCTCTCGATGCGCCGTGATATAGGCAATGAACTTCTGGTCGCAATCGGCATGATCAGCGTGCTCGTGTTCGCGCTGGCGATTGCCATCATCGTCTACGTCGCCAACAACCAGCCAGCGAACAGCAGCCCGACGCCGGTGCAGGTGACGATCTTCGACGCGCCGACGCAGGTTACGGTGTCAGTGATCCCGCCCACGGCGACTGGCGCCTCCGCAGCGGCGGAGGCGTCTCAGACGGCGCTGGTGGGGCGGGCGGCGACGCTGGTGGCCTATGCCTACGCGACGGGCACGGCGGAAGCGGCGCTGCGTCCCTCCGGTGACGAACTGGGGACGGTGATCTATCAGACGCGGACGGCGGTGGCCGCGCGGACGTTGACGGCCGAGCCGCCGACGGTGACTCCGCAGCCACCAACGCAGACAGCCACGAACACGCCACCGGCGACGGTGACGAGCACGACGACCGTAGCGGCGACCCGTCGGGTCACCTTACCCCCACCCAGCGCCACGCTGACAGCGCGCCCGCCCAGCGCTACACCGCTCCCAACCGACACCGTCACGCCCGCGCCAGCGGCGACCGACACGGCGCGACCCACAACCGCAGCGACAGCGGCAGCCTTGTCTGTGCCGACCGACGCGCCCATTGTGACCGTGGCAGCGACGCCAACCGCGACACCAACTGTCACCGCGACGCTGATCCCGACGCCTGTGCCGACGCAGACGCCTATCCCCACGGCGACGCAAACTGCCACGCCAGTGCCGCCAACCAGCACACCCGTGCCCACGGCGACATCAACCGAGACGCCTATACCTACTGAGACTTCGTCGCCGACGGCGACATCGACAGCCACGAACACAGCGACGCCAACGAGCACGCCGACCCAGACCGCGACACCCACTGCGACGGTCACGGCGAGCGCGACTCCGTTACCGACGGAGACGCACACGCCTACACCGACTCCGACATCGACCGCGACAGATACGCCGACTGCAACGGCGACGCCATCTCCCACGCCGACGGCGACCGAGACGCCCATGGGTGTCTTTGTGGGCGGGACGTTCATCCCTGGCATCCTGCCGACGGCGACCTACTTCGCCAGCCAGACGCCCACGCCCTCGATGACGCCGCGCCCAATGCCAGTGGTCACCAATGGTGGCTGCCCGGTGCCGCCGGGCTGGACAGCCTACACGGTGCAGCGGGGCGATACGGTCTTCCGGCTGGCGACCAACGCCGGAGCGACGGTAGCCGACGTGCGCGGCGCGAACTGCCTGGCTGATGCCGACCTGATCTTCGTCGGGCAGACGTTGTATCTGCCCGCGCAGCCGAACGCGCAGGCAACCCCGGCGCCGCTGCTGGATGTGATCGGCTGCCTGGACACGCGCTCGCAGATCAGCGCGCCGGGCGTCGGGGCGATCCTGAGCGGGCGCTTCGCGGTGCGCGGCACCGCCGAGGTGGCGAACTTCAGCTTCTACCGCATCGAGGCGCGCGAGGCGAGCGAGGATGCCTACACGACGGTCTACCGGGGCACGACGCCAGTGATCGATGGGCTGCTGGCGACGCTCGACGCCGGGCGCTTCGGCAGCGGGCTATATTATCTGCGCCTGGTGGTGGTCGATGGGCGCGGCGGCATCGTTCAACCGTGCGCGATTCCGGTGTTCTTTCAGTCATGAGTGATGCGTGATGAGGGTGCTCAGTGCTCGGTGCTCAGAGTGGGTTCACGGTGCGGAGAAGGGGATGAGGAGCGAGGTGATGAGGGGGTAGGGCGGCGCGCGTTCACCTCACCCGCGCGTTGTGATGCGCACGTAATCGCCGCTGGCTCAAACCCACCGGCTGGGTTTTTGAAGCCTCGTGAACAAGGCTGGTTTTTCTCGTTTGCGTAGGGAGACGAGTCTGCCAGCCAGCTTCCAGCTGGCTGGTGCGGGCATCTCGCCGCGTCGAGCGCCCGCCGGACATTGAAACTGTGCGGGGGCAGCTACGCTGCGTTCAGCCGGCGTCATGCGCCGACCCCCTGAACACGGCTGAGGGGAAAAGCGCACTGAAGGCGCTCCAAGACGATCATGCACAGCGCACCAGGCTTCAACGCTCACACTCTGCGATCAGCGCAGCGGAAACGTAGCTATTCCTCATCAGTCATCGCGCGTTCCTCACGGTGAACTCACCGAGCATTGAGTTCGCCGACGGCTGAAGCCGGTCGGCTAAGTCAAATCAAGCGCACTGAAGGCGCTCCAAGACGATCATGCACAGCGCACCAGGCTTCAACGTTCACACTCTGCGATCAGCGCAGCGGAAACGCAGCTATTCCTCATCACGTATCACTCATCACGCATTACTCATCACCTCGCCCCTCATCACTTTTCCCCTGCACTGTGACCCGCGTACCACGAACCCAGTACCCAGTACCCCCAGGGCAATCGCATGAAACAGGAACCACGGGTTATAAAGGGTCTCTGGGTGTCTGTAGGGGCGCATCATGATGCGCCCCTACGAAGAAATCACCCTTTGCGATACACTATGAATTATTAAGAACCCATCGAGGATTTTGATGCGTTTGCCCTGCCAGTACCCCGCCCGGCGCTTTTCAAAACCGCGCATTTGTGCGATAATTGAGCAATGGTGAGGGTATACATCGCCCTGGTCAGCACCGGTTCCCCGCTCGCGCTGCCGCTTCCTTCCACAGTCCCCGCGCCCGCCTGGAGAAGCCTACAGATGCTTGCATACACCAGGGCAGCCGCCCCGGAACGCGACCGCCCCTCAGGACAGTCGACGCCATGCTCGTGACAGCGTGAACATGAGTAGATTGGAAGCAGAATGAACCTTGAAGCATTATCCCAACAACATCTCAACGAGCTGGAGCTGAAACTGAAAGATCTGTTGGCGGTCATGCGCAAGGCCAAGCTCCACGACGATCCGCTGGTCGAGGAACTGCGGGCGCTCGAATTGGAGGTGGCGGAACTGCGCCGCCAGCGCTTCGACATTTCCAACCCGGAGTATCGGGGGTTTTAGACCGCGCTTCGCGTGGGTTGAAATCACCGCCGACCTGTACACCACATCAGGTATATTGATCCCACGGACAATCGATAAAACAAAAAACCCTCGTTCATCGACGAGGGTTGCCTATGCCAGTATTGTGACCCATCACGAGCGGATCACCTCGAACAAGACCGGCTCATGGTTGGCGCTGCCGACGACGGCAGGTATGTGCCCTTCACCCAACAGGGCTTGATCCCCCGGCTGCAGGACATAGTCTCGCCCATCAACCGTCAGCCAACCGATGCCCTCGATCACGCGGACGTGCTGCCCGTGCCGCCGCAGGCTGCGCGCCTCATCACTGCTCAAGGGGATCATTTGCCGTTTGCTTTCGCCGACGAACTCGGTGAATTTGCCAATGCTTCTGGTGGTCTGTTGATACGTTGTCATCGCTCGCGCCCTCTCGTATACTGAACTATGCACTCAGCATATGAGCAAGCCGGTCAGGTTGTCACCTCACCTTAGTCAGGTGTGGAGTCAGGAATTATGCGGCCAACAGATTCACTGACCGAGCGCGAGCAAGAAATCCTGCGTTTGATCGCGGAAGGCAGCAGCAACGAGGAAATCGCGCGGGCGCTGGTCCTGACGCTCGGCACGGTCAAATGGTACAACACGCAGATCTTCAGCAAGTTGGGCGCGAAGAACCGCACCCAGGCAATTGCACGCGCGCGTGAGTACGGGCTGATCGGTGACGGCGGCACGGCGGTGATAGATGCACTAATGACGCCGCCTGTCGCGGCACTGCCTGCGCCGCCGACACCCTTCATTGGGCGCGAGCGCGAGCTGGCGGATCTCGTCGGCCTATTGCATTCGTCCGATCATCGTTTGATCACGCTGGTCGGGCCGGGTGGCATCGGCAAAACACGCCTGGCCCTAGAAACCGCCGGCAGTCTAGAGCGCCATTACGATGATGGCGTCTTGTTCCTTTCGCTGGCCTCTTTGACGGCAGCGGAGGATATCGCGCCCGCGCTGGCCGTCGCGCTCAACCTGCGTATTGACGACTGCGCATCGACTGCAGATCAGGTGCTGGCCTATCTGCGTCATCGCAATCTCCTGCTCGTGCTCGACAACTTCGACACTCTCCTGGACGGCGCGCCGCTGATCGCAGACCTCTTGCGCCAGACTCATCAGGTCGATCTGCTCGTCACTTCGCGCGAGCGCCTGAACATCCAGGGCGAGACACTCTACCGCGTCGCGGGTATGCAGCTCCCCGATCATGACAACGGGCTGGATAACGACGGGGTGCGCCTATTCCTGCATCATGCCCGCCACGCTCGCGCCGACCTCGACGTGGACGAGACAACGCTGGCCGACATCGCACGTATCTGCCGATTGGTCGACGGAATGCCGCTGGCACTGATTCTGGCCGCCGCCTGGGTCGAAATGCTGACGCCTGCGGAAATCGCCCACGAGATTGAGGTCAACCTCGACTTCCTGGCCGCCGACCTGCGCGATCTCCCAGAACGGCATCGCAGTATTCGCGCGGTGGTTGAATCCGCCTGGCAAAAACTGAGTGTCGCCGAGCGGCAGGTTTTCGCCCGGCTGTCCGTCTTCCGCGGCGGATTCATGCGCGACGCTGCGGAGGCCGTCACGGGCGAAGGACTGCGGGTGCTCATGGTGCTGCTGCAGAAATCGCTGCTCTGGCGCAGCGAAAATGGCCGCTATGAGGTCCACGATTTCTTGCGCCAGTACGCTGCCGACCAGCTCGAACGCATGGGGGAGGCAGAACATACGCGCAGAGCACACAGCGAATACTACCTCGCTGACATGAGCCATTGGCTTGACGAGCATGGGCAGGATGAGGCGACACTGCGCACACTTGATCTCGATTTCGACAATGTGCGTGCCGCCTGGAGCTTTGCCGTCGAGCGTGGAGACAGTTTGCGCCTGGGCGGTGTGCTTGAAAACCTGTACCGCTACTGCGCCCGGCGCAGCCGCTTTCTCGATGCGGCGCGGCTGTTCGACCGCGTGGTCGAGGCCGCCGGTAAGTTCGATGATACGTTGCTGGCGCGTGTCTACGCCTACAGAGGCAAAGCGCGCAGCTTGATGGGCGAGTATGATGGTGCTATCGCCGACCTGATGACTGCGCGCCGGGCCGCGCAGGCACTCGGCGACATCGACGCCGAGCATAATATCGTCATCGACCTGGGCATGGCTTTTCGCCGGAACGAACGCCACCAGGACGCCATAACCTACCTGACTGAAGTGCTGCAATATGCTCGCAAAACAGGCAATCAGGCGCTGGTGGCCAACAGCCTGTACCACCTGGGCACGGTTCATTGGGATCAGGGCGAAAACGCGCAGGCACGCACCTGCCACGAGGAAGCCTTCAACATCTATCGGCAACTGGAACTCCGCGATGTCGTGGGCATACAAGCACCGCACGGCCTGGGCGAAGCCCTGCTCATCGCCGGCGAGCCGCAGCACGCCCAGAAACAGTTTCGCGAATCGCTCGACCTGGCGCGCGCCGTCGGTGATATTAGCTACGAGTCGGAGAATCTACAGATGCTCGGCTGGGCAGCGCTTGGCACCATCGGCACAGGCGATTATGCCAATGCCGTTGCCTACTTCGAACAGTCTCTCTCAATCACGGTGGCTGCGCATCTTGAGTGGCACACCATGTGTAATCGCCTGGGTTATGGGCTGGCACTGGCCGCGCTCGGCGATTATGGCCGCGGGTTCGATGAGATTCATCGCGCCAGGCAAATTGCTGAGAGGATGGGGATCACACGCTTCCTGTGCATGGCGATTGACAGCCTGGGCCAGCTCTATCAGGAGCTTGATCTCTTGGAGCAGGCCGAAGCGCTGCATACCGAAGGCGCCCAGCGGTTGCTGTATCGCGAGTGGAGCTACTGGCTGCCACGTCTGCAAGCCAACCGCGCCATCGACCGCATGCGCCAGGGCGATCTGGATGTTCAGGCGGACCTGGAAATGGCGCTGCAAATCGGCCTCGCAGAGAACCAGTTCGCGCATGTGCAGCGGGCGTTGGAGGGATTGGCCGAACTCTACATTCGGCGCGGTGAGCCGGAGCTTGCGCTAGGCTACGCGGATGATTTGTATGCGCGTGCCAGTGCGGCCGCGATGCATGAGATGGTGGCGCAGGGGCAGCGGTGGCGTGGGGAAGCTTTGCTGCAGCTAGGCGATCATGCCCGCGCCGAACAATCCTTGCTCGCGGCATTGGACGCCGCGGGACGAACCGGCAAACGACGCCTGCTCATGGATATTTACGACGCACTGGCGCGCTGCGCCCAAGCGCGCGGAGACAGCGTGGCTGCCGATCAGCAGCATCAGGCGGCGGAACAACAACGCCACATCATCCTCGACAGCCTGCACGATCCCGCTCTGCGCGCTGGGCTTCAACGCTAATCCGCTTCGACACGTGTCTTGCGCTCAAGCATCCAGTCCCTTGGCAGGCGGGTATAATAGGCGGCGTAGGTGTAAGCGCAGGAATTGACAATCGATGAAGACACCCGCCGGAACCGAATGCCGCTACTACTTCCAGGATTTTCACCGTGGCCGCGCACTTCAGGAATGCCGCCTAGCGAGGGAAAACCCGCAGTCCGCGCGCTGGGTGCCCAAAGACTGTGCCAACTGCCCCGTGCCGGGCATCTTGCTCGCCAATGCCAGCCCGAACCTCGAACTCAAGCTGACCATCAGGTACCGCCTGGTCGTGATCGGACGTTACAACGAGGTCACCGCGCACTGCATCAAGCACCGCGTGCCCATCGCCGATCCCCACATCGGCTGCCCCCAATGCAACGCTGAACGACCAGGTATCGATCTGTTCCTCAAAGCGTTGGAAGAAGACGAACAAGACTCTAACGACGCTTAAGTCGTAGTTGAGGCATAATACGAAGTGGTGAACTGCACAAGCTTATGTTCGCTCAAGGCGACAGGCTGTGCAGTCGCGCTGATTGAACTTCGCCTGTCATGGATCGATTGCGCCTAGCCAATGCTCGACTCTGCTTCGGTCAATCCTCAGCCTTATACCCTGCTCATCTATGATGCACCCTGCGCGACGGATGTGCTCGAAGCGGCCTTTCCTGAGGCCCAGTACGCGCGCGTTGACGTTGAGGCTCCGCTTGATGACGCGCTGGCCGCCTATCATCCTGATGCTGTGCTCGCGCCCTACGCACCGGAAACGATGCTGCTCTTTCACGCTCTGGCCGGGACGAGCAACGGTCATGCTGCGCCGCTGCGCATCCTGTTTCCGCCGGAGACCGCCGCCGACATTCTGCCCGGCGATGTCGATATGGTGCTGATTAGCGATGCGGCTATCTGGGGAACACAGCTTGCGCCGCTGCTGGCGATGCGCGCCGAGAATGAGCGTTTGCGGGTCGCCCTCGCCGAACGTGAGCAAGAACTCGCGCTCCTGCGTGAGCGTCACACCGACCCCGAATTGGAGATGATCAAAACGCAGATCATCACCAACGTCGGTCACGAACTCAAAACGCCGCTGTTGCAAATCAAGGCGGCGATCAACGCGCTGCCCAAGACGCGCACAACGTCGAAGCCAATCCACTTCGCCGAGGTCGCCACCGCGCGGCTGGAAGAGGTCGTCCAAAATATCACCCAGCTCTCGCAGAGCCGGAACATCCACCTGGATATTGCGCTCGCCAACGACAGCATCGAACTGGCGCGCCGCTGGCTCAAGAACTCGTGGAAGCATGCGGATGAGCGCTCGCGTGTCGTCTTCGACATCCCGCGCCACCTGCCGCCGGTGATGGCGGATAAGCGCAGCATCGGCACGGTGCTTCAGGTGCTGATCGATAATGCGCTCAAGTTCAGTAAGGGCGAGGTCATCGTCAGTGCCACGGAGGAAGCGGGCTGCGTGCGCCTGTCGGTGCAGGATTTCGGCATCGGCATCCCCAGCGAAGATCAGCAGCGTATCTTCGAAGCCTTCATCCAGATCGACGCCGGGACGACGCGCCGTTTCGAAGGCGTCGGTGTCGGCCTGAGCCTCGCGCGCATGATCCTTGACAAGCACGACGCGCGTTTCGACCTGGTCAGCGCGCCGGGGGAGGGCAGCACGTTTTCATTCACGCTGCCCATTGTCGATCTGCACTCCGTCGGATAAGCCTGCACGCTACGTACCATCTTTGCGCACGTAGACCTCGTAGGGCATCATCACCCCCATCGACTCGTAATCCTGTGCCAGCAGCGCCTCGATGTCCGTGTGCGCCTTGACGTAGCGGGCGACGTTCATGTACTGCGGGCCGGACACGTCGCGGATGGTACACAGCAGGATCAGCTTTGGCTGCTGCGTGCGGATGTCTTCCATGAGCACGTCGAGGTAGTCCTGCGCCAGCGGCGGCGGTGTGTGTGCCGGGTCATAGATTGCTTCCGGCGGCGGTTCCGTGCTCGGATAGGCGAACGCCAGCGGATAGGCCATCGGGTAGCGCCCGACCGGCCTGCGCCCGGCCTGGATGACTGCCGTGTGGATCGGGATGACGCGCACGTCGGCGATGATCACCGGGTCGCCCGGCTGCGTGTAGCGCAGAAACGGCTGTTGCTCGACTTCGAGCGCTTCGCCATAGGGCAGCGTCGGTGCAACGAGAACACCGGCGAGCACGCTGATGCTGACGATCAGAATCGGGGCGGCTGTGTCGAGCCGGTGGCGGCGCAGCACCAGCCGCAGCCCTGGCCGGGTAAAGGCGCGCTCCACCAGCAAGCCGCCGGTCAGAAAAATCATGTTGAGCATGGGCAGGCTGTGGTAGCGCCAGCCTTTGGTCTGCAAAGCGAACGAGAGCACGCTCGCCAGCCCCAGGGTAGCGATCAAGACGAACAGCCGCCCCAGCGACTCTCGCCGCCGCAGGCTTAGAAGTGCGAGCAGCGCGGCGAGAATGAGCGCGACGAGCGATTGGAAATCGCCGAAGATGAGATCGAGCGCGGGGGTGTAGCCGTAGCTGCGATAGCCCGCGACGACGCTCGGCGTGACCTCGGTCAGATAAATGCGCAGGATGTCCGGCTGGGTGATGAAATAGAGGCCGTACAGCCCGACGACGATGGCCGCGCCCAGCATCTCCCAGGTGACGTAGGTACGCCAGTTGTGGTAACGCAGCAGGCCGTAAGCTTCTACCAGCCCAAAGCCCAGGATGAACGTCGGTTTGAGCGACGCGCCGACCGCGCCGAGGATGCCGATCAAGATCGCCATCGCTACCGGAGGGCTGCCGCCTTCCCAGCGATACCAGCGGAGGATGGCCCAGGCTGGCAGCGCCAGGCTGAAAAGGTGATCGCGCTGGCCGAAGGCGATCAGCAGCCAGGCGATGTAGGCGCCGACGGCGTAGAGCATCGGGATCAGCCACGGCGGCAGGCTGCCCAGGCGCTCTTCGCGGCGCGCGCGTGACAGAAGGTACCCGATGCTGGCGGCGGCCCCGGCGGCGATCAACCAGATGAACAGGTGGAAGGTCGGGATCGGATGCAGGCCGGTCAAACGGCTGACGGCGACCGGCAGTATGTTGAAGAAGTGGATGGTCGGCGGGTTGATGTCGAAGAAGTCGATGTAGGGGCGCTGGCCGTCGAGCAGGCGCCCGCCGGTGTCCAGGTAGAGAGCGACATCGCCGGCGGCGCGCAGGGGAAAGAGCAGGATGAAGGCGAGCAGGATCGCCAGCAGGGCGATCGTCAGCCAGAACAGGCGATCTCTGGGCAGCGTGTGCGCGTGTGCTGAGTTCGTTGTTTCGAGGAACGTCGCCGTGTGCGTTTTGCCATGCATATTCATCATCCATATCTGTCGTGCAGAATCCGCGCTTGTGGCGCATCTGTGCGCCGTTATGATCCTCGTCGGACGTAAACCTCGAACGGATACTGGATGCCCAGCGCGTCGTAGTCCCGCGCCAGCAGGGCCTCGATGTCCGTATGGGCTTTGACGTAGCGCCCGGTCTCAATCGTTATCGTACAGATGTCACACGGAGTTGCCCGCAGCAAGATAAGCTGCGGCTGCTGCGTGCGGATGTCTTCCATGAGCACGTCGAGATACGCCTGCGCCAGCGGCGGCGGTGTGTGAGCGGGATCATATAGATCATCGGGCAGCGCGTCGGCGTTCGAATAGGCAAAGGCCAGCGGATAGGCCATCGGGTAGCGTCCGCTGGGAGTTCGACCTGTTTGTATGACCGCAGGGTAGAAGGGGATGACTTCGATGTCGGCGACGATGGCAGAGTCGCCTGGTTGTGTGTGGCGCAGGAATGTCGCCTGACCTGCCTCGGTCGCTTCGCCATAGGCGGTTTGCGGCGCGAGGGTGACACCCAGGAACAGCGAGAGGACGACAGCCACGCCGAGCAGGGCAATATCCAGTCGGTGACGGCGGAGAAGCGTCTGTATCCCAGGCAGCGCAAACGCCTTCGCCAACAGAAGCCCACCGGTGAGCACGATCATATTCAGCATTGGCAGGCTGTGATAGCGCCAGCCTTTCGCCTGCAAGGCGAACGCGAGCACCGTCGAGAGCGACAAGATTGCGATCACGATGTAGAGCCGCCCCAATGCCCGCTGGCGCAGCCCGATCACTGCGAGGAGTACGGCAAAACAGAGCGCTGCGATGGATTTCGAATCAGCAGCGATGAGTTCAACAGCGGATACGTAGCCGTAGCTGCGATAGCTGGCGGCTACGCTCGGCGTGACCTCGGTCAGATAAATGCGCAGGATGTCCGGCTGGGTGATGAAATAGAGGCCGTACAGCCCGACGACGATGGCCGCGCCCAGCATCTCCCAGGTGACGTAGTTGCGCCGGCGGTGGTAGCGCAGCAGGCCATAGGCTTCCACCAGCCCGAAGCCCAGGATGAAGGTCGGCTTGAGCGATGCGCCAACCGCGCCGAGGATGCCGACTAAGATCGCCATCGCCGGGGGCGGCTGTCCGCCTTCCCAGCGATACCAGCGGAGGACGGCCCAGGCTGGCAGCGCCAGGATGAAGATGTGATCGCGCTGCCCGAACGCGATCAGCAGCCAGGTGACGTACGAACCGAGCACGAGCAGGACGGGGATCAGCCAGGGCGGGAGATTGCCCAGGCGATCCTCGCGGTGCGCCCGCAATAAGATGTGCCCGATGCCGAAGGAAGTCCCGGCGACGATCAGCCAGATGAACAGGTGGAAGACGAGGATCGGGTGCAGGCCGGTCAGGCGGCTGAAAGCGACGGGGAGGATGTTTAGAAAATGGATCGTCGGCGGGTTGATGTCGAAGAAATCGAGGTAGGGACGCTGGCCGTCGAGGACGCGTCCGCCGATGTCGACATAGAGCGCGATATCGCCCGCGGCGCGCAGAGGGAAGAGCACCATGAAGGCGAGGAGGATCATCAGCAGGGCGGCTGTCAGCCAGAACAGGCGATCTTTAGGCAGCGCGCGCGAAATCGGCGCGGCTGTTGGAGACCAGGGTGTCGCCGCATCTAACTTGTGCTCGATTTGCCCCATCTTCGCCTCTTCTGCATAGGTCTTTCTGCGGATAAACCCTTGGCCTATGATGCTTTGCGGACGTAGATTTCGTATGGCGCAACCAGTCCAAGCGACTCGTAGTTCTGCGCCAGCAGCGCCTCGATGTCCGTGTGCGCTTTGATGTAGCGTGGCACATCAATACAGACGGAGCAGGGGAATACGCGCAGCAGAATCAGTTGCGGCTGCTGCACACGAATGTCCTCCATGAGTCCATCGAGATAGGCCTGCGCCAGCGGCGGCGGGATGTGCGCCGGCTCGTAAACCTCGTCCGGGATTCCGTCTCCGCCCGCATAAGCGAAAGCCAGCGGAAAGGCCATCGGGTAGCGCCCGACCGGTTTGAGACCGGACTGAAGCACCATCGGATAAAACGGGATGACTTCCATGTCAGCGCTGATGGCGGAGTCGCCCGGCTGTGCGTAATCCAGAAACGGCAGTAGACCGGCTTCGCTCGCCTCGCCGTAGATCGTCTGCGGCGCAGTGACGACACCCCAGAGGGCGCAGACGACGATGATCATGGGCGGAACGACGGCGGGGAGGCGGTGACGGCGCAGCAGCGCGCGCAGCCCCGGCAGCGCACATATGCGCTCCACCAGCAAGCCGCCGATGACTAACGTCATGCTGAGTACGGGCAGGCTGTGATAGCGCCAGCCCTTGGTCTGCAAGGCGTAGGAGAGCAGCCCGGCCAGCCCGATGACGGCGATCAGGACGAGCAGCCGTCCCGATCCCTTGCCGTCACGCTGCCCCAGAAACGCAAGGACAACGATCAAGGCGACCGCAACGATGGACTGGGTTACGCCGAAGATGAGTTCGACTGCGGGAATGTAGCCATAGCTGCGGTAGCCCGCGACGACACCGGGCGTGACTTCAGTCAGGTACGTGCGCAATACGTCCGGCTGCGCGGCAAAATACAGGCCGTACACACCGACGACGATGGCAGCGCCCAACATCTCCCAGGTGGTGAAGGCGCGCCAGTGACGGTAACGCAGCCAGCCGTAGATTTCCACCAGCCCGACCCCAAGCACGAACGTTGGCTTGAGCGACGCGCCGACCGCCGCGAGGATGCCGATCAACACTGCCAGCCACGCCGGGGGTTGACCGCCTTCACAGCGATACCAGCGGAGCACGCCCCAGGCCGGGAACACCAGCATGAAGATGTGATCGCGCTGGCCGAACGCGAGCAATATCCAGGCGGCATACGAACTGAACACGAGAAGAACCGGGATCAGCCAGGGCGTGAGCCTGTCCAGACGATCCTCGCGGCGCGCCCGCGACAAGATGTGCCCGATGCCGAGGGCTGTCCCCGCGATCATCAGCCAGATGAACAGGTGGAAGACGAGGATCGGGTGCAGGCCGGTCAGGCGGCTGAAAGCGACGGGGAGGATGTTTAGAAAATGGATCGTCGGCGGGTTGATGTCGAAGAAATCGAGGTAGGGACGCTGGCCGTCGAGGACGCGTCCGCCGATGTCCACGTAGAGCGCGATATCTCCCGCCGCGCGCAGCGGGAAGAACAGAATGAACGCAAGCAGAATCGCCAGCAGGGCGGCCGTCAGCCAGAACAGGCGATCTCTGGGCAGCGTGCGCGCGCGCAACAAATCCGTTGTTGCAAGAAGCGTCGCCGTGTGAATTTTGCCTTCCATGGGCATTATCCATATCTGCTGTGCGAAATCTGCGCTCATGGATCATCCTGCCATGGCGCACCTGTGTATCGTCTACGATCCTCTGCGGACGTAGACCTCGAACGGATACAGGACACCCAGCGAGTCATAATCCTGTGCCAGCACCGACCCGATGTCCGTATGCGCTTTGACGTAGCGCGCAGTTTCGATCGATGCCTTGCAGATGGTATACGCGTTCGTGCGCAGCAGGATCAGCTGCGGCTGCTGCAGGCGAATGTCTTGCATAAACACGTCCAGGAACGCCTGAGCGAGCGGCGGCGGGGCAACTGACGCATCATAAGCATCTGCGGGCAGTTCGTCCACACCGACGAAGGCGAAGGCCAGCGGATATGCCATCGGGTAGCGCCCGATAGGTCTGCGCCCGGCCTGTATGACTGTCGGATAGAAGGGCATCACGTCGATGTCGGCGACGATCACCGGGTCGCCTGGCTGCGCATATTGCGTATAGGTCGTCAATTCGATTGCACTCGCCTCGCCGTAGGTGACTTTGGTTGCAACAAAGACACCGCAGACAATGCAGAGGAGCGCGACCGTGGTTGGGACAGCACCTGCGAGTCTTCGGCGACGCAGGATCACCCGCAGCCCTGGCCGTGCAAAAACGCGATCCACCAGCAAGCCGCCGGTCAGAAAGATCATGCTCAGCATCGGCAGGCTGTGGTAGCGCCAGCCTTTGGTCTGCAAGGCGTATGAGAGCAGCCCGGCCAGGCCGATGATGCCCGCCACCACCAATAGCCGACCCAACGCCGCCCCCTGGCGCAGGCCGAGAAAGGCGACCAGCGCGGCAAGGCTCAACGCAATCATGGATTGGTACTCGCCGAAGATGAGATGGGGCGCAGACATGCAGCCATAGCTGCTGTAGTTCTCGACGACGCTGGGAGTGACCTCGGTCAGATAGACGTGCAGGACTTCCGGCTGGGTGACGAAGTACAGCCCGTACAAACCGATGATAAGCCCAACGCCGAGCATCTCCCAGGTGAAATAGGCGCGCCAGCGGCGGTAGCGCAGCAGGCCGTAGGCTTCCACCAGCCCGAAGCCCAGGATGAACGTCGGCTTGAGCGACGCGCCGACCGCGCCGAGGACGCCGATTAACACCGCTATCCAGTCGCCAGGCCGCCCACCTTCCCAACGATACCAGCGGAGTAACGCCCAGGCCGGGAGCGCCACGATGAAGATGTGATCGCGCTGCCCGAACGCGATCAGCAGCCAGGTGACGTACGAACCGAGCACGAGCAGGACGGGGATCAGCCAGGGCGGGAGATTGCCCAGGCGATCCTCGCGGTGCGCCCGCGATAAGATGTGCCCGATGCCAAGGGAAGTCCCGGCGACCATCAACCAGATGAACAGGTGGAAGACGAGGATAGGGTGTATCCCGGTCAGGCGGCTGAAGGCGACTGGGAGGATGTTGAGAAAGTGAATTGTCGGCGGGTTGATGTCGAAGAAGTCGATGTAGGGACGCTGGCCGTCGAGGACGCGCCCGCCGATGTCCACGTAGAGCGCGATATCGCCCGCCGCGCGCAGTGGGAAGAACAGAATGAACGCAAGCAGAATCACCAGCAGGGCGACCGTCAGCCAGAACAGCCGGTCGTGCCGGAGCGCGGCGTTAGCCGAAATTCTCCCTTGCGGGGTCGCGCTTTCGATGTTTAGAGTCGTGGCAGATTGTGTTGTATTTCCCATTCCTTCAGTTTAGAAGGAGATTGCGCAATCTAATCGTAAAACATATGCCGTATACTCATCTGCCATTGATTGACAGGGGTGTTCAAAGGGGATAGAATACCTTTAGAAGATTTAATTTGTTCTGAATATCACAATCAATTAAAATTGCAGCGATAGGATGCAACGTCATGATCGTGGATGCGCAGGAGAGGCGCGTGCTAAACGGACACACAACCCTCAAGACACGCACGAACAAAGAGCGGCTGGAAACGGTACTTCATGCCATTGAAACGCGGATGCACGACGTGGTTGACAGCGATGTCGATGTCCTGCGTGATGCCAGCCGTCACATTATCGGGGCGGGGGGAAAACGAATCCGTCCTCGCCTGCTCGTGCTGGCGTATATGGCGACCGGTGGCAGCGATGCGGACGTGACGGTCGATCCGGCGGCGGCGGTGGAACTCGTGCATACGGCCAGCGTCGTCCATGACGACATCAACGATCACGGCATTCTGCGCCGTGGGCGGCCTTCGGTCAACAAGCTCTGGGGGCGCACGTTTGCGCTGCTGGCGGGCGATTTCCTGTTCACCAAGGTCTACGAGCTGATGGCCCCGTTCGGCGATATGAACGTCGTGCTCTCCGAAGCGACCGTCGCCCTGGTCGAAGGCGAGACGATGCAGGCGGCAGCCGTCAAGGACAGCAACTTCACGCGCGAAGTCTACACCGAGATCATCGCCCGCAAGACGGCGGCGCTGTTTCGTTCGGCGGCGGAGATCGGCGCGCGCATGGCGGACGCAGCCACGGCCCAGATTGAGGCGCTGCGCGGCTTTGGCTTCAACATCGGCCTCGCCTTCCAGATCGTTGACGACATCCTCGACATCGTCGGCGACGAGGCCAGCTTGGGCAAAACCGCGCACCTCGACGTGCAGCAGGGGCGCGGCTTCGCAGTTGCGCATGGCGAAGGCGGGGACGTGATGGACTCGATCAAGCGGCGTATGCTTGAAGGCGATACGCTCGAAGCGGCGCGCGTTCAGGCCAGGATGCTGGTTGAGCATGCCGTCGCGATGCTCGATGTACTGCCGGACAGCGACGCCAAGAATGAATTGATCGCGCTGGCCTACTCGACCATCGAACGCACGGCATAAGCAAGCGGGTTTGACAGCGTCAAACCCCTACATGACGAAAAGAACGGCGCTGAAACACCTGCGCCGTTTTTGATTCTGGTCGCGGATTATGGCTCTACAGCCAGGATGATGCCGTTCTGCGCCGGGTCGCGCACGAGAATACCGTCAGCGACAGGTTCGGTCGCGATGTCCGCATTCTGCACGCGCGCGAGGACGCGCTCCCGTTCGGTCTCGTCCGGCAGCACGATGGTGAAGTAGCGCAGTCCGATGGCATCGGCAGGCGGCGGTGGCGCGCCCTCGCCCTGCCATAGATTCGTCCCGATGTGGTGATGATAGCCACCGGCTGAGAAGAAGATCGCCTGCGCGCCCGGCAGATCGAACGGGATGTCGAAGCCGAGCACGCCGCTATAGAACTGCTCGGTCGGCGGCAGATGGGCGACATGCAGATGCACGTGCCCGACCTGCGTCCGCGCGTCCAGCCCATCCCAGGGCGCATCGCTATCCGCCAGCGCGCTGAAGACCTCCTCCGGCGACAGACCGCGGTTATTGCGCAGCATGTCTTCGGCGGTCTTCGGCCAGCGCTCCTGGGGAAAATCCCAGGCGAGTTCGATGCCGTTGCCCTCAGCGTCCGGCAGATAGATGGCGTAGTGTGTGCCGTGGTTGCTCATGCCCTGGATGCGCGTGCGCGTCACGGCGATGCTCTTGAGCAACTGCGCCAGATCCCAGCGCGTTGGCACGAGAAAGGCGGTGTGATACAGGCCGGTCGTGCCGCCCACGCGCCGCGCGCCCTGCACCTGCGTCAGCCGCAGCAGATCTTCGCCGCCTGCGCCCAACCCGGCCGCATCGCCTTCGCGCCAGTGGAGCTTGAAGCCGAGCACATCTTGATAGAACGCGATCTGGCGCGCCAGATCCGCCGTGGTGTAATGCACGTGTCCCAGGCGCGTGGCCGGGTGCAGCGCCTGAAATGGGGTCGCTGCCGGGTTTGTCGATGTTGTCACGCGATCATCCTTTGATCTTGACGGTGTGCTGCTCGATTGTATGCGGAAAGCGTATGAGCAAGATTAGACTGACGCGGACTTGCATCGAATCGTCAGGTGAGTTAGATCTGACATCATCGCCAGAGAAGAGCGCGGAACCACCATGATCAAAATTCTGTCCGTCGCCGCCATGCGCGACGCCGAAAAGCAAGCCGACGAGAGCGGCATCACCTATGCCACGATGATGGAACGCGCCGGGCGCGCCACCGCCGAGCGCGCCTTGGCCGTGCTGCGTCGCCTGCCGGACCCGGACGCCGCCCAGGTGACGGTGCTCGTCGGGCCGGGCAATAACGGCGGCGATGGCCTGGTCGCCGGGCGCATCATCAAGCAGGAGAGCGGGGCGCTCGTCCGCTTCTATCTGGTCAAACGGCGCGATCCCGCCGAGGATGAGGTCTTCCGCGCCGCGCAGGAGACGGGCGCGTTCATGGCCTACGCTGAGGACGACCAGCGCTACCGTGTGCTGACGCAGCTCGTCGCCAGCGCCACGCTCGTGATCGACGCGCTCTATGGCATCGGCACGACGCCGCCGCTGCGCGCGGATGCGGTCAAGATCTTCCGCGCGATCAACAAGGCGCTGGCAGACAAGTTTGTGCCCGAAGCAGAAGGCATCACGCTCGACCCGACCGCGCCGTACACACCGCGCACAGGCCGCCCGTACATCCTGGCGGTCGATTGCCCGAGCGGACTCGACTGTGACAGCGGCGAGATCGATGCGAATGCGCTGCCCGCTGACGAGACGGTGACGTTCATTAGCGCCAAGCCCGGCCTGTTCCAATTCCCCGGCGCGGCATCAGTCGGTGATCTGCGGGTGGCGACGCTCGGCATCCCGGAGGATCTGCCGCCGCTCAAAGACGCGCAGACGACGCTGGTTGATGCGGTCTACGTCCACGATCATCTGCCCGCGCGTCCCGCCGACGGTCACAAGGGCACCTATGGCCGCGCCTTGATCGCGGGTGGTTCGGTCAATTACAGCGGCGCGCCGGGCATGGCAGCCTTGGCAGCCTACCGCAGCGGCGCGGGCCTGGTCTCGGTCGGCGCGCCCGGTGATGTCGTCGGGGCACTGGCCGGGCGGCTGCTGGAGGTGACGTGGCTGCTGCTGCCGAGCGATCTCGGTGTGCTGGCGGCGGATGCGGCAAGCGTGATCGCCAAGGACTTGAAAGGGCAGCGGACGGAAGCGCTGTTGTTCGGCCCCGGCGTCGGGCGCGAGACGACCACGCGCGAACTGCTGCAAACGCTGCTCCACAGCAGCGTTACACATAACCGCGCCGCCCGCAGCATCGGTTTCCTCAGCGCGCCCGCCGGCGAGGCGCAGGTGGGCAAAGACGAGACGCCGCTGCCGCCGCTCGTGATTGATGCTGACGGGCTGAATCTCCTGAGCGAACTCGACGATTGGCACAAGCTGCTGCCCAAGGACACGATCCTGACGCCACACCCTGGCGAGATGGCGCGGCTGTGCGGCCTGGAGACGAAGGACGTGCAGGCGCAGCGCTGGACGCTGGCCGCGGAGAAGGCGGCGGCCTGGAAGTGCATCGTCGTCCTCAAGGGCGCGCACACCGTCATCGCCGCGCCGGATGGGACGCTGGCGGTCGCGCCATTCAAGACCAGCGCGCTGGCGACGGCGGGCACGGGCGATGTGCTCGCCGGGTTGATCGTCGGGCTGCGCGCGCAGGGGATGGGCGCGTTCGAGTCGGCGGTCTGCGGTGTCTACGTCCATGGGCTGGCGGGGGCACTGGCGGCGCAACGGCTGGGCAGCACGCGCGCCGTCAGCGCCACCGACGTGCTCGACTCGCTGGCGGCGGCCTTCCAGGCGCTGAGGTCGGCATAGCTGAGATTGTGATGCGGAAGTGCCGTTACCTCCGGTGACTTCGTTTGCAGCCCCTACGGATCAACGAAAAACTGGGCGCATTGTGATGCGCCCTACAACCTCAAATGCTCATTTCACCACGCGGTAGCGCAGGTGGGTGACGCCCGTGTCTTCGGTCACGCCGAGGATTTCGAGTTCGACTGGTTCAATGCCGATCTGTTCGAACAGGCGGACGCCGCTGCCGAGCAGAACCGGCACGAGGTCAATGCCGATCTCGTCCAGCAGCCCAGCCTTGAGGCACTGGCGCGTGACATCCGCGCCACCGACGCCGACGTTCTTGTCGCCCGCGATCGCTTTGGCCTTCGCCACGGCGCTCTCAATGCCATCGGTGACGAAGGTGAACGGCGAGCCTGGTTTGCTCACCCATTCTTGCGGCGGGTGATGGGTCAGGACGACAATCGGCACATTCAGAGGGTGTTTGCCGCCCCACGCGCCGGCGACGTCGAACATCCTCCGCCCGGAGAGGATCGCCCCGATGGCTTGCGCCGCGCCCTCACGCTGATCGACGCCCTCCGAGGTCAGTTTGAGATCTATGGCCTCGTCGCCGATAGATACTTGAACATCCTGGTCGCCCTTGAACATCCAGGCAAAGACCTGCTGCATATCGTCATTCGGCCCGGCGATAAAGCCGTCGAGCGACATGCTAAAGCCTGCACCGACTGTGCCCATGGTGAATCCCCCTTTGGATTTGACGTGATAACGTATGTAGATGTGTTACAAATTGGGCGGAATTTCCTGCAGCAGCCACAGGTTGCCGTCGGGGTCGTGGAAACGGGCGAACTTGACGTCTCGCGGATAGACGATTATGTCGCCGATCTCGACGCCGCGCTCGACCAGCGCCGTGCGTGTCGCCTCGATGTCCGCGACGACCAGGTGCAAGCCCTTGACCGTTCCCGACTTCATGTCCGAGATCTCGCCCAGACCGGTGCCGATGACAATCGAGCAGGCCGACCCTGGCGGCGTCAACTGGACGACGCGCATGGTGTCGCTGGCTTGTGTATCATGATCCACATTGAAACCTAGCTTGTCTGCGTAAAAGGTTTTCGCCCGGTCAACATCCGACACCGGCACCGGCACAAGTTCAAGCCGCATATATGACGCTGCTGCCATGATCCATCACCCTTTCTGAACGAAGCTCATTTGAACAGCGCCGCCATCTTGTTCAGGCACTGCTCCATGCCCATGCGCGACAGCTCCATCATCTGCCCGACCGGCCAGCCGTATTCCGTCACCGTGACTTCGGTCTGATGGTCGCCCAGCGCCTTGAACGTGACCTGTTGGCGCATGTCCTGTGGAAAATCCGGGGGCATCCCCATGGCGACGGGGTCAACTTTGACGCCATCCTGATCGACCAGGTAGTGGATGTACTCGATCCGCTGCTGCGGCACGATGGCGGTGTAATCCCAGGTGCTGTAGTTGTCGCCGAACTGCGGCGAACTCATGCACAGGAACGCCGTGCCGCCCTCGCGAAAATCGATCCGCGCAATCGGCGCGGTGAAGCCGTCCGGCCCCCACCACTGCTTCACGTCGGCGGGATCGACCCAGGCCTGCCAGACTCGTTCCAGCGGCGCGTCAAACACGTGCGTGATGACGAGATCGCGTTTCTCCGCTGCTGTGCTCATGATTGCTCCTCCTCCAGTTGATTATCGGTTGTTCGTTAGAACATTTGTATGATAATCCAGGCCGGGGCGGCTGTCTTGTACAGAATGGCAAGCGGGCTGGCTCATGCGGATGATCTGCGCGGGGGTGTAGCCGACGAATTGCCGGAGCGCGCGCGTCAGGTGCGGCTGATCGAAATAGCCCGCTTCGCAGACGACGTCGAGGATCGACAGGCCTTGCTCAAGCAGTGTCCGGGCGCGCTGGGCGCGTTCGACCTGGTGGATGTGGCTCTGCGTCAGGCCGGTGGCCTGCAAGAAGCGATGCCGCACCGTGCGCGGCGCAATCCCCTGCGGCTGCCCCTGGAGCGCCGCGCTCACGACCGGATCATACACCAGCACCTCGTCGCGCACGAGCCACTCGACAAACGTCTCGGCGTTGTCGTAGTCGGGGAACTGCCAGGCGGCGCTCTTGAGCCAGAAGGAGCGTCCCGCTGCGCCGGGCAGGGTGGTCTCTGAGTCGAGCAAGCGCTTTGTTGGCAGATGGGGCATGAATACCCCCGCCGCGAACCTGATCCAGAGGATCTCCGCGCCTTCGCCCCAGGCGACATCGCCGGCGCTGCGCCACGGGCCGACGAGGATCGGCAGCATACGCCCGTGTACGCGCGTGAAGACCATGTGCCAGTGGTTCTCGGCGGGGCGGATGGTCGATCCGGCGCTGGCCGTGTAGCCGCGCGTCACCGTCTTGATGTATGGCGAGTCTGACGGTCGTTCCTCGAAGATGATGGTCATGCGCGCGCTCCGCTGGATGATGCCCCGCCTGTCAATTTAAGCACACTTGTTCTGTGATGGCAAGCGGGGTATCTGACGGCGACCTTTCGAGCCAGGGATTTATTGATGACAACCGTTGAACATAAATAACGTATTGCTGTCCCAGTCTTCACCAAATGATGACTTCAGCAAGGGTATTATCGAAGTAGTTGAGCAAAGTCATGATACCGATGGTAAAGACAATCCTCTCCATTCCTAAGCTGCTTATTCTGGTATACCTGGCGATAGTTACTCATCTTCTGGCGCGAGCAGTAAGTGCCAGGCCGTGGTTCGTGAAGCTGCTGCATCTTGCAGGTGTGCTCATCCTTCTCGCGCTGCCGGTTTGGACAATCTACACGCTGATCAACTCTGCCAATCCAAAGAGCGTCCCGGCTCCACAATTCATCCTGCCGACACCTGTCGTGCGGACTGCCTCACCAAGCCAGCCCATTCAGGTAACGGTCTCTTCGGTCGTCAATGGTGACACGGTAGACGTACAGATTGATGCGAACACCAACGAGCGTGTTCGCCTTCTGGGGCTGGATGCGCCAGAGCCTTGGATGTGTTTCGGTGACAGAAGTGCTGAAGGCGCAGGCAATCTGCTGCAAGGGCAGCGCGTCTGGCTAGAAGCGGATAGCAGCTTGCCCAACCGCGACAAGTTCGGGCGATTGTCGCGCTACGTCCGGCTCATGGATGGCCGCCTCGCCAATCAAGCCCTGATTGAACAGGGATACGCCTTCGAGTACACCTATTTCAGCCCATATGATTATCGGGAGCAGTTTCGTGCCGCCGAAGCGCGGGCGCGAAGCCAATCGCTTGGAATCTGGGCCGATATGGCTTGCAGCGCGTCCGCCGAGCGCCCCGAACACGTCATCCAGGCGTTTACGCTGCAAATGCCGCCTGATGTGACTCGTGCCGAAGTCACGCGGGTTGTTGACGGTGACACCATCGAGGTGAGCATTGCAGGCAACCATGACAGGATACGTCTGATAGGTATTGACACGCCTGAATACGGGCGCTGCTACGCCGATGAGGCGACAGCCCGGCAGGTAGCCTTAACAGCGAATCAAGTCGTTCTTTTGGAAGCCGATACCTCTCAGGATGATCGCGATAAATATGGGCGACTGCTGCGCTATGTCTGGCTGCCCGATGGGCGCATGGTCAATGCGATCCTGGTGGCTGAGGGATACGCCTTCGAATACACGTATCGCGATCCGTATCGCTATGTTGAAGAATTCATGCAGTTGGAGCATGGTGCTCATCTGGTCGACCTCGGATTGTGGGCCTCGACCACATGTGACGGGATTGCCGGGCGGCGGTATTCGTCAGCCTATGACTGGAATTAGCAGCTGATGCCAGAGTCGTGCGGCAGCCCATGAGCGAAGCAGCGCGCTACAGCCGAATCAGTGCCTCCAGCCAGGGGATGCTGCGCGTCTTGCGCTGCCAGAACAGGTCTTCGAAGAGGTAGTGCGCGGCGAGCATCTTCCACTGTCCCCAGCGGGCATCGACTTCCCGCAGAATCCGGTTGGCGTCAACCAATTCCTCGTCGAACAGCAGCCGGGAGTAGATCTTCTGCTCCCAGGGCGAGATGTATTCAAAGACGTCGTAGCGCTTGAAGACCTCGAACAGCAGGTACCAGACCGACGCGGGGCCAATGCCATAGAGTGCCAGCAGCCTGGCCTTCAACGCATCCGTGGGCAGTGTCCGAAGCGCGCTTTCGTCGATGTCGCCCGCTGCCATGGCGCGCGCCTGCCGCTTGAGCGTCTTTGCGCGATAGCCCAGTTTCAACGCCCGCAGCGCCTCTTCGCTGGTTTCGTCAATCGCGCGCGGCGACCAGAAGGCCGAGAGCGTCTTGCCGTCGAAGGCGACTTGCGATCCATAGGCCTGAAACAGAGTCTCCATCATCTGGACGGAGCGGCGAACGGTCGCGTTCTGCAGCACGGTCGTGATGACAAGAAACTCATAGAGCGAGTTGCCGTTGCTCACGCGCGCGCCGCGCCACCGTTCCAGCACCGGCTTGAGGAGCGCGCCCTGGCCGCAGTCCTGGTAGAACCCGGCCAGGTTTGCATTCAGGTCGAAACGATACTCGATTTCCGATCGGATGCTGGCAAGCTGCGCCGCTGAGACCTCGCTGGCAGAGAAAACGTCGAGCCGCAATCTGGGCGCGTCGATGGTTCCCAGATTGGTCAGTTTGACGCCGTAGGTTGCATCTGCAAGACGGAGCGAGAACCAATAACAGGCGCTCTCGTAGGCATTGTCACTCGACGGGAAATGCGAGGGCTTGTGCACCGTTCCTTCGAAGTGGAAGGGCGAGGTTGGCAGCAGATCGATGTGCTGTCGAACCGCGAGGGAGGCTGGCTCCACAGACATATTTATCTCCTCGTGGGACCAAATATGCCCGGCTTCTTTACTGAATGACGGCCTTGGCCTTTAATTCCGCTTCAGCCCCGATCAGCCAGCCGCTACTCGCCATCCAACCCCAGTTCGCGCAGGCGGCGGCGGGCGGCGGCCTTGCCCTCGGCCAGGCTCTCAGCAATCGGATCGGTGGGCACGACGGACTCTGCGCGCGAACGCAGCTCGCGCCCGGCGGATTCGACCGCTTCCGCGGCCTCGTCGCGCAGACGCTTGCCGCTCTTGGGCAGCCACCAGAGCGCTGCCGCCGCGCCCGCGATCAAGCCAATGAGTCCGCCGCAAATCACTTCCAACATACGCGCCGCCTAGCCCATTCGCTCAACGAGAATGAATAAACTGTCTGGATCCTTGCTGATAGATCGAATTGCACATGACAGAATATTCGGCTTCGCGGTTCGGGACTGGATTGCTTTTGTCGCCGACCGATCAATCGGTCGGCTAGGGGACATCCAGCACATTGAAGGTGCTAGAAAAGCATGCCAGACCCAGTGACACTGTAACGAAGCATCTTCAGTATGCTTGATTGAATCTAGCCGACGGGTTGACCCGTCGGCGAACAGTCTGCGAAATCTACCAGCCAATTTGACCACTTCAAATATGATTGGATGATTCATCAGTACCCTTTGCGAATCCAGAATCGCCGTCTGTCCTCACGCTTTGTCCTTCTCCTCCGGCTTGACCGGGCGGATGGCGCGGCGAATGCCGAAGAGATGGCCGACGAGCACGCTCGCCCCGGCCATGAAGCCGCTGATCTTGACGATCGGCTCGGTCACGTTCTTGCCGACGAAGCGCACTGTGCCCGCCGCCGTGTTGACCGTGTCCTGCGTGTTCTTCAGGATCGGCTTGACCTCACTTTGCAGCAGGTTGATCAGCCGGGCGACCTGCGCGATCAGCACCGCCAACGCCAGGATGATCATGACGCCCTGGAGCGTCAGGAAGATGATGAACACGTCGCGGATGATCTGGATGACGGCGGCAAAGTTTTCGAGCGGCTGCCCCTGCGTCGCCAGCAGGGCGATCACAATCGGCAGCAGGACGATCAAGAGCATCACTACGATGACGATGATCGCCGTGCGCTTCCACGGCGTACCCCCGGAGGCTGTTACTGGTTCTTCCTGGTTGTCGACTACGGTGGTCGTCGAGTCTGTCATAGGCGTTCCTATCGTCGTAGTGTGCGTTTGCGCCGCCCGCTGGCGCTCAGGCTGTAGGCCACGATCAGCGCGACCAGCGCGCCCGTGAAGGCCGGAACTGCGCGCAATGTGCCGACGTTAAAGCTGTTGATGCCGAAGGCCACCCCGGCGAAATGACCCAGGGCAAACCCGACCCAGGCGCTGACCAGATAGAGGGCCAGCCGCCGGATGTCTCCGCCGAAGATCAGATGAAAGACAGCCCCAAAGAGCGTCGCCAGGATGAAGCCAAATGTGAACGCCGGGCTGGGCACAGAGGAATCCTTTTACACGTGAGTGCCCTCATTGTACCGTGTGCGCTCCCTGGCGACAATCGGCCAGATGGGGGATGGGTGTAATTGGAAACGATGGTCGATGTGCCGCTTCTTCGCAGGGGAATAAAATCCCCCTGCTAGACATGTGCCTCCTGCGAAGGCTCACAGACGTCATGGCCGCCAACACAGTCCCCGCAGGGGACGCATCCCTAGCCCGTCCCATTTCATGGGCGGGCGTTCCCCCCGCTGGCTCGTGAAATGCAGAGCCCCCGGCTGCGCCGAGGGCAGTTGGCGATCTGTGGCAATGGGGGAGCGTTTCAGGAAAGCGAGCGTGCGTTCCCACGCCAGCTTTGCCGCCGCCTCGTTGTAGGCATCGACGCGGTCAGGCTCAAAGAACCAGTGTCCCGTGCCGCTGTAGTGATAGAAAGTCGCCGGGCGGCCCGCCTGCTTCAGGGCATCCTCCAGGTATTCAACGTTGGACGGCGGCTCATATGGATCGGCCTCGGCGAAGTGAGCGAGGTACTCCGCGTTGGATTGGCTGAAGTCAGCGTCGCCTGCGCCGTAAAAAACGACCACCGAGCGAATGTCCTCCGGCCTGGCGGCGGAGAGCGCCAGCGCAAATGATGCGCCCATCGAGAAGCCAATCACCGCCAGGCCAGCAGCGCCGGGCTGCGCACGCGCCCTGAGAAAGGCGAGGGCCTGATCGACATCGACTTCGGCCTGGTCGCTGTTTTCAAACAGGGCCGTGCTCAGGGCTTCAGCGCCGTCAATCGTGTCGGTGACCTTGCCGTGATAGAGGTCGGGGGCAAAGGCGACGAAGCCGGCCTCGGCCAGCCGGTCACAGAAGGCTTTGATGGTGGCGTTCAAACCCCACCAGGGGTGGAGCACCAGAACACCATGGCCTGTGCCACTGGCGGGCAGTGCGAGATAGCCATCGGGCTGTGTTGTTGACATGTGCTTCTCCTTTACTTGCGCTGGGGACAGTGTAGAACATATGTGCGTAAGATGCAATAGGGGCCGCCCGCCCATGAAATGGAACGGGCTAGTGAGACGTCCCCTGCGGGGATTGTCTTAGCTGTCATAATGCTGGCGAGCCTCCGCAGGAGGCGCATGGTTGGCAGGGGGATTTCATTCCCCTGCACGGATCGAAATCATCGACCAGACGCGATAATCCCAGTATAGTTTGCGCAACGCACCACAGATGACACGGTACAACGGGGGATATATGACTCACAAGCTATGCCTGGCGGGGGCGACCGGCTGGGCAGGTTCAGCGCTGGCACAGGCGATTTTCAAAGCCGATGATATGGATCTGGTGGTGGGCATCGCCAGAAGCAGCGCCGGGCAAGTCCTGGGCGATGTCCTCAGCGTCGAAGGTATGAAGACGCCGATTGTGGGCTCAGTCGATGAAGCGCTGAAGTTCGACCCGGAGATATTTTTCGAATTCACCAGGCCCGATGTCGCCAAGGCCAACATCATCGCGGCGCTGAACCACGGCTGCCATGTCGTCGTGGGCACGTCAGGGCTGACGGATGCGGACTATCGCGAGATCGATGCGGCGGCGCAGGCAGCCCGGCGCGGCGTGCTCGCGGTCGGCAATTTCGCGCTGACCGTCGTCTTGCTGCAAAAGTTCGCCGAGATGGCCGCGAAATACATCCCGCATTGGGAGATCATCGACTACGCGCATTCCGGCAAGATCGATGCGCCGAGCGGGACGGCGCGCGAGCTGGCGCACCGCCTGGGCGAATCGCAGCTTGACGTCAGCCTGGACGCCATGAGCGGCCCGAAAGAGAGCCGCGGTTTGCGCCTCAATGGCTCGCAGGTGCATTCGGTGCGCCTGCCGGGCTATACCATCTCCATCGACGCGATCTTCGGCATGCCCGATCAGAAACTGATCTTGCGGCACGAGTCGGGCACCAGCGCCGAACCCTACGTCGCGGGCGCATTGCTCGCGATCCGGAACGTCAGCAAGCTGGTCGGTCTGCAGCGCGGGCTGGATAGCGTGATGGAGTTTTGAGCCTGGACAGGCCGAAGTGCGGTGCTACGCTCCGCGCTTGGCGCATCGGCGGTTTGTTCGTATAATCTTCTACCATGACAACCATCGACCATCGCATTCTCATCCCCGTCCCGCAGCACGTCGTGTGGGATTACATCGGCAATCTGGCGAACAACGCGCGCTGGCAGGTCGATTGCAGCAACCTGTCGTTCCTGACGACGCGCCAGGAAGGCGTCGGCACGCGCTGGCGCGCCAGCAGCGAGAAGGGCAAGGAGTACGTCGTCGAAGTCCGCGCCTGGTACGAGGGTCTGGGCTACGAGTACTCGTTCATCGACCGGCCCCCGTTCCGCACGGCGATGGGGCGCATTCGCCTGCAAGAGATCCCGGAAGGCACTGTCGTTCAGTGGACGCTCGAATACGAGTTGGGCGGGGTGCTCGGCGGCGTGCGCAATTCGATTAGCACCGGGCGGCAGATCGACAGCGCGATCGCGCAGAGCCTGAAGAAGCTCTACCTGACGCTCAAGACCGACCGCGCGCGCATCATCGACCCGAACCCGGTGACGAAATCGCTCATGCGCGACGCGCCGGACGCGGAAGCCCGCGCGCAGTATAAGCCGCGCCATCCCTCGCATGTCGAGGCTAAAGAGGTCGAAGCGCAGCCAGAGTCTGAGCCGAAACCGGAGACGGAAACCGAGGTCGCGGCGGAGCGCGTCGTCATCGAAGAGCCGCCGCTGACCGAAGACGATACCCGGCCCACGCGCGCCGTCGCCGCCGTCACTGGCACTCCGCCCGGCCAGGACCAGGGCGAACCGGCGTTCCTGGCCGATATGCCTGCGGAAACTGCCGCGAGAGCAGATGAGGCAGAGCCGCCGGAAGCTGTCTCCGCCGAAACCGCGCCGCTTGCGGGCGAACGGCTGTCTCACGCCCAGATGATCGACGTGAGCGCCATCGAGCGTGAGTTGGACGACAGCGCTCAGGAAAGCGCATCCGTCACGGAATCGATTACCACGTCCGGCGGGCCAATCATCGAAGAGCCGCCGCTCGCGAGCAGCGATTCTCAAGGGCTGATGGATACGAGCAAGGTCAGCATCTGGGAAGTCTTCGGCCTGCCGCCGCCGAGCGAGGCCGAAACCGCGCCGCCGGACAATCCGGCAGCCACGGAAGTCGAAACCGTCACCGCGCTGCCGCCGGTCACGCCCGACAAGTCCAGGCCGCCGGCGACGCAAAAAGTGAAAGCCAAGGCCACTGCGCCCGCGCCGGAGCTTGCCGTCGCCGCACCCACGCCCGCAGTAGAAGCGCCGGAAGCGATCTTCCACCAGCCGCGTATTGGACTACGCCTCAAGCTGCGGCGCAAGCTCGTCCATCTGCGCCGCTGGTAGGCGCACAACCACGCGAATCGAAAAGGGCGCAACCACACAGGTCGCGCCCTTCGTTTACTTCAGACTACAGCGATGGGTCTCAGTCTTTGCTCGTCGGGTCGAAGGCATCGCGCAGGCCGTCGCCGATGATGAACAGGCACAGCACCGTGACGAAGATGAGCACGCCCGGCATGATGACCAGGTGCCAGCCCTTGGTGAAGTAGGTCTGTGCGTCCGTCAGCATGTTGCCCCAGGTCGGCGTCGGCGGCTTCACGCCCAGGCCGAGGTAGCTCAGCGCCGCTTCGACCAGGATCAGCGAGCCGATGTCGAGCATCAACGTGACGATGATGATCGAGAACAGATTCGGCAGGATGTGCGCCATCATGATGCGCGCCGGGGATGCGCCGACCGCCTGCGCGCCGATGACGAACTCGCGCTCGCGCAGCGCCAGTGTTTGCCCGCGCACCAGCCGCGCCGTGCCCGTCCAGCCGAGCAGGCCGAGCACGAGGATCAGCGTCTGGGCCGACGGGTTTAGCACCGCCGATACGATCAGTAAGAGGAACAATGACGGGATCGAGTTGAGCGTCGAGATGAACCAGGTGAAGGCATCGTCAACGACGCCGCCGAAATAGCCCATTATCATGCCGACGCCGATGCCGAGCACCAGCGACAGCAGCGCCGCGAAGAACGCGATCTGGAGCGAGACACCGCCCGCATACAGCAAGCGCGCCAGGTGATCGCGGCCCAGGTCATCGGTGCCGAGCACGTGTCCCGGCGAACCGGGGACGAGGTATGACTGCGTGACGTTCGTCCGGGTGGGATCGACATGCAGGATGTACTGGCTGATGGCCGGTGCACCGGCAGCCAGCGCCACCATGACAACGATAATGGCGATGGCCGCCAGAGTCAGCTTGTCACGACGCAGACGCAGCAGCGCTAATTCTGTGAGCGAGCGACCGACCTTGCGCTCCTGAACCGGAGCCAGACGTGCAACCTGTGTTTGTGTAGCCATGGTTGTTTATCCTAGTCGAACCGGATGCGCGGGTCAATCAGCGCATACATGATGTCGGAGACGATATAGCCGAGGATGGTCGCGGCTGCGCCAATGATGACCACCGCCATGACAACCGGGTAATCCTGCTGGATAACGGCGCTGACGCCGGTGCGCCCCAGTCCCGGCCAGGAGAAAATCGTCTCGGTCAGCACCGCGCCGCCGAGGATGCCGGTGACGGCGGGGCCGAGGAAGGTCGCAATCGGGATCAGGGCGTTACGCGCGGTGTGAACGAACCAGACACGCGCGCCGGAGAGACCCTTCGCCTGCGCCGTGCGCACGTAATCCTGGTTGATCACGTCCAGCAGCGACGCACGCATGTAGCGGGTGTAGACGGCAATGTAGTTCGCCGCCAGCACGAACGTCGGCAGAATCAGATAATTCAGGCGCGTATATAACGGCGGGACTTCGCCGGTGAGCACAATGCCGTGCCGGCCTCCCAGGGGCAAGATGTCCAGCCAGCGCCCAAAGATCAGGAGTAAAATCAGACCGAGCCAGAAGATGGGCACAGCGCTGAAGACGACCGAGACGAGGCGGGCGATATTATCGAACAGACTCCCTCGATACACCCCGGCGAGAATACCAAGCGGGATGCCGATAATTAGCGAGACGACGAGCGCTGATAAGCCAAGCTCGAAGGTCGCGTTCACCCGGTCACCGATGACTTCAATCACCGGTCTGCGCTCGAAAAACGACGTGCCAAAATCCAGGCGCAAAATGCCGCGGCGCGTGCCCGCAGGCTCCGTCTGCCCGTCGCCATCGGCGTCGCAGGCGATCAGGATGCAAGTATCAGCCCTGCCATCGCCGTCCGTATCGCGGCGCATCCAATCGTCACCGGTCAGCCAGCGCAGATACTGCACCGGCCACGGATCGCTCACGCCCAGGCGGGCCTCGATGGCGCGGCGTTCCTGCGGCGAAATGCGCGGGTCAAACGCGAGCGCCGCCGTCGGGCCGCCCGGCGCTGCCGTCATCAACAGATACGACAGCATGGTGATGCCGAAGAAGGTTGGAATCGCCTGGATCAGGCGACGGATGGTGTATTTGATCATATGTCAACCAATTTAGATGTTTCTGTCTAGGCCAGCCTTGCAATAAGCACTATTTAATACTCTTTGAGGTTCAATATTGGGGCGATTTCGTGAACTCCGCCTGGCGTCGTGATCGCCGCGCGCCGGATCGTTTCCCCGTAACGGTCTCCCTGCACCAGATCAAATCACGTTTGAACGACTGTGGGGCATAGAGAGTAAGAAAGTAGGGCGAGACTATTCGCCTCGCCCTCATAGGTGCGGGACGGCTGCCACGCCCTGTACAAGTGGGGCAGCCGCCTGCGCTGGTCACTTACTCAGTGACAGTCCATTCGCTCAGGTTCCAATAGAACGCACCAGGATACGGGTTGACGCCCTGATACTTGCTGTTCCAGGCGTACATACCGTTGATGCTGTAGAGGAACAGATACGGGGTGTCTTCATGGAAGATCTGCTGGATCTGGCCGTAGATCTCGCGGCGGGCTTCGATGTCGCAGCCAGGTACGGTCGCCGCCTGCACCCACAGGTCGTCGAGTTCGGGGTTGATGTAGCTGGTGAAGTTGTCACCCGCGATCACGTCTGACGTGGTTGCCCAGAGCTGCCGCTGATCTGCACGGAACGGATAGCTGTTGCGCCAGCCGAGGATGAAGGTATCGTAGGTCTGCTGATCCAAGATGTCGAGCAGCACGTTGAAGTCGATGGTCTGGAAATCAACGCCAATGCCGACCTGCGCCAGTTGATCCTGGATGATCGTGCCGATGGCGGTACGACGTGTGTTGCCCTGGTTGGTGAAGAGCGTGAACGTCATTTCGGTGCCATCTTCGGCATACATCGCGCCCTGAGCGACGCGCGGGGTGCTGGGATCGTTGTCGCTGTCAATCCAACCGGCCTCTTCGAGCATCGCGGCGGCGGCTTCCGGATCGAAGTCATAGAACGGCACATCTTCCGCATACGGCCAGGAGCCGGGCGCGTAGATCGACTGCATACGCGCGCCGTTACCGAAGACCGCGCCGGCGATGATGTCATCGACGTTGACGGCCATGTTGATCGCCTGGCGGACGCGCAGGTCACCGAAAAGCGGGTGCGGGTCCTGCTCGATCAGGTTGCCACTTTCATCGTAGGCGGCCTGCGGATTCTGCGGGTTCGCCAGGTTGAAGGCCATGTAGTCCCAGGCATCCCCGGGGCTGTACTGGTAGTACTGGAGCGAGCCATCTTCCGCCGCCGAAATCACGTCACCCTGGAGGTTCGGGGCGACACTTTCCAGCACGCCGGTTTCGCCGGCCAGGAACGACTGGAATTCAACCGTCTGGTCACCGAAAACGCGCATGACCCAACCATCATTCTGCGGCAGGCCATCGGGATTGTCCCACGTCGCCGGGATCAGCGCGGTCTGCTGGTCAGGAATCTGCGAAGCAAGCTGGTAGGGGCCGAC
This sequence comes from Anaerolineae bacterium, assembly GCA_023382675.1. Lineage (GTDB taxonomy): Bacteria > Chloroflexota > Anaerolineae > Aggregatilineales > Phototrophicaceae > Flexifilum. The sequence continues at coordinate 90,345 of JAHDWN010000017.1, read as the reverse complement.
TTCCAGGTCGTCCGCGTCGGTGAAGTTTTCCTCGTTGATCGCGGCGAAGCCAAGGGGCTCGAAGTAGTGCTTCGGAATCGGCTGCAGGCCGGCGCTGTTGAGCGCTTCGCAGTCCGCCGAAGTGAAAGTCACCTCAAGGGTGTAGTCATCGATGGCGGTCATGTCGACCACCGGATCATCGATCAAGAAGATGAGGTTGGTTTCAACTTCACCGCTCTTGACGGCATCCCAGGTGTACTCCCAGTCATACGCAGTCACCGGCTCACCATCAGTCCAGGTGTAGCCCTGGCGCAGTTTGAAGGTGTAGACCGTGCCGTCGTCGCTGATTTCCCAGCTCTCAGCCAATCCGCCGGGCTGATTAGGCTCGATGACACCCGTGACCGGGTTGACACCGAGAAGGTTGGGGTACAGGTTGTTCATCACATCCTGCTCGGTGGCAGACGTGCTGGTCACCGGGTTGAAGTTGATCGGGCCGCTGCCGAAGGTCGAATCAATGATGATCCCGCCTTCGTCCTGCGCGCCGGCTGGCAGGACCAGGAGCGCGGCAAGCGCGACTACCATAGTCACCAGCAGCAATTTTCCAAAACGATTCATCTGACCTCTCTCCTATTGAAAGGCTTACAAATTAAGATGCGCTAATTCCGAGCAAGCGAACCGGAGCGAGAGTCTTCACCCTCTATACTTCGTTACTCGGTTCGATTCAGCCTGGTTCAAATTTGCTCGGAAAAGCGTATCGCGTCGCCTATTTTAATCAGCATTCGGATAATTGCAACAAAAAAACCGCCGATATTCATCATCGGCGGTTTCGCGAGAGTCGGGGTGACGGGATTCGAACCCATGACCTCTTGCACCCCATGCAAGCGCGCTACCAGGCTGCGCCACACCCCGTACAAGGATGCAGTATACCTTAGGTGAGCGGCCAGGCGCAAGGTGAAATGGCGTTACCCGGTCGGAGGATTTGAACCACAGAGAACACGGAGGCCACAGAGCGAACACTGCCAGGTACTCGTCATCCGCTCCGAGTACCGGAATTTGAACCCAGTACCCAGAACTCAGAACTCAGAACCCAGAACTGAGCACCGAGTACCGAGCACTGAGAACCAGCCTTTGAACGCAGAACTGAGTACCCAGTACCGAGTACTCCGTACCCGCCCCCTACGTGCCATTGCGCAGGAAGGTCGAAAGGAACGACGACAGGTGCTCCTCCAGCGCCTGATAGGAATAGTAGCGCTTGCCGAGCCTGAAATTGTGCTCGACCATCGCCTCCGCCTGCTCAGGATTTTCCAGCACGTCGCGCGCCTGGCGCACGGTGTCTGGCGAGATGTAGTCATTGAAGCCGATGACGCGGAAGCCCTTGGGCTGGATGTCCGTCTTGAAGATCTCGTAGTTGTTGATGACGATCGGGCGGCGGTAGTAGATCGTCTCCAGGAAGGCGTTGCCGAAGCCCTCAATGCGCGAGGGATAAGTGACGAGGTTCGCTTGCTGGTAAACGTCGCCGAGCGCATAGACCTTGCGTCCATCGTCTCTGAGGCGGCGCACGTGGTTGATCTGATCCCCGGCGAAGATGACCCGCGCGCCGCGTGCCGCCGTGTATTCGCGCAGGAACTGCTCGTAGGCCATGCCTTCGTCACCGGCGGCGTGCGAGATGACCAGCACCGCCCGCTCGCCCAGGCGCGCTGTCAGATCTATCGCGTGCTCGATCTGCTTGCGTGGCACGATCCGCGTCGGCTGGAGCAGCAGGAAATCGTCGCCGGCGATGCCGAGCGTCGGGCGCAGGTCGGCGGCGTAGTCATCCAGCGGCGCGGGCGCGGCGTCGAAGTCCATCACATTGGGGATGAGCGTGGCGGCGACACCGGCGCGCAGGGCCAACTGCTGCGCCGCGAACGAATTGATCACCACGTGCTGAATCGCGCGCAGGGTGGGCGGGAAGGCCGCGCGCAGGTAATCATCGGCGGCGGTGACGGCGAAGCGGGGGCGCTCCCAGGCGAAGTCATGATGATGCGCAATCGTCGGGACGCCCGTTTCGGCGATCAGCTCCGTGATTGCCAATCCCAGCGGGATATTCATCGGCAGCGACAGCGCGTTCTCGACCACCAGGAAATCGATGTCGAACTTCTGGCAGTAGCGATACAGATGCAGCTTGAGATGTTCCTTGAGTTTGTGGACTTGCATGGAGATGTCGGGCGCGCGCCGCTCGGTATCGAAGAGCGCCACCTCCATCGCCCGGATGTCCGGGTGCATGAAGTGCGCTTCCGGCACTTCATAGCTGATGTCTTCCGGGTACTCGACTTCTCCGGCGAAGAAATAGCAGTGATAGCCGCGGCGTTCGAACACGCGCCGCCATTTCATCGTCTCGAGCGACACACCATCGGTGCCAGCAAAGCGGGTCGATACAAAGCCAATGTTCCGGCGTTTTTTCATGAGGCTGCGATCCCCGGACTCATTCCAATCAACAACTTCATATGCCTAACCTACCATCAGAGTGTGTGTTGAAGATGGGATTCGGCCATAATTTCATGATGTTTTCACACTTGAGCGCTGCGAGTGTCGCGCTGCACGCTATAATGCGCCCGATATTGACCGGCGCAAGTGGCAGTCATCGCCCATGGCAAAAGTACCGTCTGAGTACAAGTTTACTGATCTGAGCGATTATGCGCGCCCCATGGGGGATTGGATTGCCCGCGCGGCGGTCGCTACGCCGCTGACACCCGTCCACATCACGATCATCTTTACGGTCGTTGGTGCGCTGGCGGCGGCGCTCTATCTGACGGGCGCGTACCCGGCGCAGGTGATCGCCGGGCTGCTGCTCGTGCTCAAGAGCGGTATCGACGCCGCCGATGGCTCGCTGGCGCGGCTGCGGGGGCGGCCGTCGCGGATTGGCCGCTTCCTCGATTCGATTGCCGACTTCTTCATCAACGTCGCGGTACTCTTCGCCATCGCCATGGCCGAGCATCAGCGTGTGGGCGACCCGGCGGCGATCTGGATGGCAGCGCTGGCGCTGATCTCCGTCACCTGGCAGGGCACCATCTTCAACTACTTCTACGTCTCCTACCGGTTGGCGACGCAGGGCGACAGCACCAGCCAACTTAACGAAGCCGAGGCGGAGAACTACCCGTGGGATAACCCGGCCACCGTGCGCCGGTTGCTCGCCATCTACACGCTGATCTACGCCTGGCAGGATAAGCTCGCGCTCTACGTCGACCGCCGCCTGCTCAAGTCCGATCCGAACGTGCTGGTGAGCCGCCGCTTCATGACGCTCGCCAGCCTGATGGGCCTGGGGATGCAACTGCTGATCATCTGCCTGTTCAGTCTGATCGGCCAGCCGTACTGGTCGCTCCTCGTCTTCGTTATCCCGTTCAATCTGTATTGGATCGCGCTGCTGCTAATTCGGCGGTCGCTGTCGGTGGTCGGCTTGTAGCCTCCAGCCATTAGCTGTTAGCCGATAGCCTTTAGCTTTGCGGATGAGCAGATTAATTGGAGAGCGGCAGGATGGTTCCAACCTTCTCTTTGCGTTTTCGAACCTTTGCGGTTCAATTTTCCTGTGTGAATGTACATACGCAATCGCCGACCGCCGACTGCCATCTCCCTTCCGGCTAAAGGCTATCGGCTAGCCGCTAAAGGCTGTCCCCATGCCCCACGTCTACCTCAGCATCGGATCGAACCACAACGCCGCCGACAACCTGCGGCGTGGGGTGCGCCTGCTCGCCGAACAGGTCAGTGTGCAGGCAGCATCGCGCGTCTACGAGACAGCGCCCGTCGGCGGCGGCAGCGCGAACTACCTCAACGCCGCGCTGCTGATCGATACGCCGCTCAGTCGCGAGGCGCTCAAGGCGCAGCTCCGGCAGATCGAAGCTGTCTGCGGGCGCGTGCGCATGGACGCCGAAGGCCGCAAATCGAAAGTCGTCGCGCTCGACCTGGACATCATCGTCTATGGCGACGAAGCGCCTGACGCTGATCTCGCTCTTTATGCTTACGTCGCCGTGCCGATGGCCGACATCGCGCCGGATCTGAACCCTGGCGGGGAATCAAAACCGCTGCACACGTTGGCGCAGCGGTTCGCGAATGCGGATTTGATTGTGCGTGACGACATCCAACTGCTGCCGCCTGCTGAGGGCTAACCCTTGAGCAGCGTCATCACCTCGGCGCGCAGTTGCGGGTCCTCCTTGAAGACGCCGCGGGTGGCGACGGTCGTCGTGTTCGCCTCGTGCAGCTTGACGCCGCGGGATGACATGCACATGTGCTCCACGTCATAGAGTACGACCATCACACCCTTCGGGCGCACCAGTTCCATGATTGTATCAGCGGTTTGTGCGCCGATGCGCTCCTGAAGCTGAAAGCGGCGCGCGTATATATCGAGGATGCGGCCGAGCTTGCTCAGGCCAAGCAGTTGCTCATCCGGCAGGTAGGCAATCGCGCCGTAGCCGGTGAACGGAGCCAGGTGATGGCTGCACAGGCTGTAGAACTTCATGTCCTTGACCAGCACCAGATCACCACTGCCGCTCGTGTTCGGGAAGACAGTCACCTCGTCCTCGGCTTCGCGCCCGTAGCCATTCGCCCAAAACTGGGTGTAGGCCTTGGCGACACGCTGGGGGGTATCCGTGTAATTCGGGTCAGCCCAGTTGACGTTGAACGCATCGAGCAGATCGCGCACGGCCTGCTCGATTTTGCGGAACTGCTCCGGGTCGCCGGTCAGTACCTCGGTCGCTTCGTAGGGCGCGCTGAAACTCGGCCCGTACTCATCGACCTCTTTGAGCAGTTCGAGTGCCAGATTGCCGCCTGTGCGCACGCTGAGTTCCGGGAGTACATCGACTTTGCGTGTGCCTGTCACTTTGCGCCCTGGTGTCCGTACCTTGTGAATCATCATGTCACCTTCTCACCAATGTTGTGTATGTCAGGGTATCGCTGCGATACCTTTCGGTTGAACATCGGTGGTCACAGGGGGCCAAAACCGTATTGTGCTTTTAGTTCACAGTGGGTTTTTGATCCGGGGCTGTAACCAGCCTCTATTCAGTGGGCGAACGCGGCGTTGACCGTGTCGCGCGCCAAGTGTATGTTGTCACAGTGGCATGAAGGCCAACTGAGACAAACGTCAGTAGAACATTAATTCAAGACGCTCATAAACGGTGCGAACTTACCCTTGCGTTTTAACGCCTGCTTAAAATGGGGAAGGTGGTGCTCAGTACTCGGTGCTCAGTACTCGGTGCTCAGTTCTGGGTTCACAGTACACGGTTCACAGTTCACGGTGCGGGGGCAGGTGCTGATATAAGACAGCGTTCAGCGTTAGGTGTTCAGAAGGAATCCGTTTCGCAGTGTATATGGGCGATTTGGCGCGAGGAATTGCATCTCATCGCCTGTATGATAGGCATTGAAGGAAGTCCTGATCTCGACGGAGCAAGTTTCTCTATGATTGGTGAAGGTCGAAACAGATCATGGTTGGCTTTTCTCATCTACCTTTTCGTCGGAGTATTCCCGGGATGCTTATGTGCCCACCTACTGAGAATAGCCGCAATTAGCGACAATTTGGTGAGCGTTGTTTCAGGGATTGGTCTATTGATCCTTCCATTTTCTCTATTATCTTTATTGCTGATACTGCTGTTGAAAAACAAGAGTACGACCGACCATATTGCGGGACTTGAAAGAAGACGATTTTATTTTCTTTGTGGACTTGTATTGTTAGCTTTTGCAGTAGCCTTCTTTATTGGCTTTATTGAAAGCACTTTTAGACTACATGACATCTTCGCGAATGAGTCACAACTGCGAGCCGCATATTCCGGTAATTCCCCGCCTTTCACTATTCAGTTTGTTACGGCGTGGGCTGGCTCGTTCTTATTTGGGCTTGCGGTGCTGATGTTTGGTTCCTCCATCTATCAGCACAAAATTGACTGACGTATGTTGTGGTCAGAGGAAATTGCCGATAGACGGCCAAGCGGTGGATCTAGTACGCCTGTCCGCCCTGAAGTCGCGACCGGGCAAGCTGTCACAACGTCGATAGGCATGAGATGTTCTGTGTTTATTCACAAGAACTTCCAGTATAGCCAACAGACTTGATGTCTCGTAGCCGACTAGCTTGAGCCGTCGGCAGTCTTTCCCCTTTGCGCTTTTGCGCCTTCGCGGTTCAAAATCCCCTTGTATTCCCTCTGTGGCCTCCGTGCCTCCGTGGTTCGACACTATTCTGCGTCTTGTGTCGCGTCCACGCGTTCGGCGATGACGACCATGACCATGCTGCGCTGACACTGCTCGGTGATGAGACGCGCGGCGAATCCGTGGGGCGCGAAATAGCCTGAGATGTCGAAGTCCTCCGTGCCGCGCTGCCCGGTCAGCCGGTAGAGCAGTTCGACCGCCGCCGAGGCCGGGTCGCCACCGGTGAGCACGGCGTTGGGCACGATCACCAGCCGCCCGCCGGGCTGCAAGACGCGCCGCGCCGCGCGCAGCGTCCCGGCCTGCAAGATGAAGGGCGCGGGAAAGGTGCAGACGATGGCCGCGAAGTGACCGTCGGCGAAGGGCAGTGCATCCGCGCTCGCCCGCGCCAGCCGTACCCGCTGCCCGGCGCGCTTGAGCTTGGCGGCTGCGATCCGCCCCATGTGCGGCGAGAGATCGATGCCGGTCACGGCGTAGCCCGCCGCCAGCAGATCGAGCTGGATGTCGCCCGTGCCGTGCGCGATCTCCAGCACACGCGCGCCGGGCGGCACATTGAGATGTTTGAGCGCCTGCCGTCCCCAGCAGCGCCACTGCCCGAACGACACGGCCTTGCTCACCCAGTCATACGTCCAGGCGAATTCGTTGTACAGCAGCCGGAAGCCGAACTTGATCAGGCCGATCCAGATTTGTCTCATGGGCTGATGGATGTGTTCCTTGGCAACATGGCGCAAAGTCTAGGCGCAGCGCAAAGATTATGCCAGCCCATGGAGGAAAGGAACCACAGAGGCACAGAGGACACAGAGGAGGGAATTCGAACCGCGACCCTAAAGGAGGCTTGCCTGCTGAACGCAGGCTGCGCTCAGGCGCAAAGACGCAAAGACTATATCCGAGATCTATCGTGTCGTTGCTACAGCGCCATCGCTCCCTGGTGGGCGTAGGGGCGCATCACGATGCGCCCCGCTCGAATCATAATCCAAACCCCATCCCCACTGGCCGTCTCATGCCTCCGGCAGGAACAAATAGCCCCACAACAGCAGTTTGCCATCGCGGGCAACCGAGGACACGCTTGCCGGAATTGGGCCGTAATCGCCAATTGCGACCAGCAGTTCGGGCTGCGGCGCGCCATCGACCACGCGCAGCGCCGACAGGCCGCCCTGGCCCTCAAACGCGTGGAGCACCAGTGGCGTCGTGCCGTCGGATGACATCACCGCGCCGCGTGGGACGTAGAACGCGGGCGCATGCCCGTTGACATCGGCGCTGTACAGCGTCTCGCGGTCATAGGCGCTGAAGTCGTTCAGCGGCGTGATCTCAGCCGTGTCGGCGTCGATCTGGTAGACGACTGCGCCGCCATCCAGGGTGCCGGTATAGACCGTCGTCCCCAACGTATAGAGCGAACGTCCATCCGCCGACCAGGCCAGCCCCATGGGGATAGCGAACTTGAAGCCTTGCAGTGCCTCAGTCACCAGGCCCGGCGTCAAGTCGGAGGCGGCGACCAACTGCTGCGGCGCTTCAGAGCCATCAGTTCGCATGACCCAGATGCCACTCTTGGGCGAATCGAGTTCGTGTTCGAGCACGATCATGGCGATCTGCTGCGCATCCGGCGAGACGGCGAGTGAGCCGTTGAATTCAAGCTCACGATTCTGATAAATCGAGAAGCGTTCGAAGTCCTCCGTGATATCCCGGATCAGAACCGTCTCGCCGCTGGCGGGATTCAGACGGTAGATACCGACAGTGTACAGATCCATCGTCGAAGGATCGGGCAGTTCGGTACGGTAAAAATACAGGTTGAGATCCGGCCCCCAGGTAAAGGCCATATCGATCCACAGCGGGCCTTCCACGTTATCGTCGCGTGTGCCGCCGACTGGACTCCAGCGGTCGATCTGATCGTCGGTGACGTTGAGGAAGCGTTGCGTCTCTACTTCGTAGAGCCAGATGTCCGCTTCCTCGAAACGGAGGACAAAATCCTGGCTGAAGGTGATGTAGCGACTGTCCGGCGACCAGACGATGTATTGCGGTGAGCCACGGAAGATCTCTGGCACGGTCGAGCACACCGTCTCCCCATCGGCGAAGGTATAGACGCAGATCAGGCCATCATCCCGGGGCGTGTGCCAGCCGATCATCGAACCGTCGGGCGAGAGCATGGCGCTGCGAACGTTGATGTCCGCGTTGAAATCGGTCAGGCTGATCGCGCTGGTATAGGTGATGTCAGCCAGCGGCCGGCCGGGAGGCAGAATACCCTCGACTACGGTCGGCGCGGATGGCGATGCTTGCGCGGCCTGGGCTTCGGCCACGTCTGCGCCATAGCGGACGGACGCCGCAATAGCATTGACTTCCGGCGTATACGGCTCGTACTCACCCCTGGGCGTCAGACCGATGACGACGATGACTTTGCCATCAGCAGCGGGGTTGAGATAGTAGATCACCCCCTCCAGATCGTCGGACTGGAGGTTGGTCGCGCGCATTTCGTAGCGGCCAAATTCAGGCGTTCGGGTCGGGCCGACAATGTCGATGGTCGAGTTGATGCCCTCGTCCTGGAACTCGGTCACAAAATCGTCGAAGCTGCCCCCAGACGAGACGTAATCCTCGATGTCCAGTATGCCCACCACGACGATGACCGACCCCGGCGCGAGCGGGTCGCCCAGGTTGCTTTCGATGGCGGCGCTGAGCACGCGCTGGTCATTCGATACGACGTAGACCCCGGCGGTCGGGCTGAGCCGTGACCAGCTTTCGGGATAGGCAAAGGCGAACGATTTGTCGGGTGAGATGTAGATCCGCTCAGGGATGGTTCCCTGCGCGCAGGCGCTGATGATCGTTTCAAGCTGTGCCTGCACGGTTTCGATGGTCTGCAACGCTGCGCCGGTGTCGCCGCCGTCAGCGCTGATCTGAGCCTGGCTCAGCCCGGCAATCGCTTCGACCAGCTCAATGTCACATGCGCCGGGCTGCTCCTGGGCACCGGCGGGGGCAACCGCCAGCGCCAGCAGCGCGAGGCTCACAAGCAAAATGATCAACCGTCTCATGAGTTCTCCTTCTTTAAAAGATGAGTGCGCCGCATTCATGCAGATGATGGGCCAGTTTCCAGTCTATGCGAATCGCGAAATTTAGCCAACCGTCATGCTCGGTGACAGCGGACGCAGCGCCAGATCTGACCGCGCCACGGGATAGCCGGAGCCGAGCGCGGTGCCGAGCATGATCACCGCTGCTTGTTCCAGCGGGGCGTAGGCGAGAGCGGCAGCCGTGCCATCATGCAGCAGCCTGACCTCGACGGGTGTACGCAGCCGTTCACTGACTGCCTGCGAGAAGGCGGCGGGGACATCCGGTGTCAGCCGCGCCAGGCGCATGTAGATGCCGCTCTGTGACAGCCGTGGCTGCCCACATTGATCGACATAGGCGGCGATGCTGATCGGCATGGTGGGACTGTCAACTTCGGCGTAGGACTGCGCCATAATGTCCACCATGCGCTCAAAAATAAGCCGCGCGTCGTCATCGTCCGCCGGGAGATCAGTGGGCAGCGAGGCGCGCAGTTGCAGGCGGCTCAACCAACCGGACGAGTAATGGGCGATGGCGCGTTTGACGTAACTGCCGCCAAAATCGAGGATGCTGGCGCGGTTGCATGCCTGGACGGTGCGCGCCGCGCCCAGGAGCGGCAAATACTGCGGATGTTCAGCCTGGACGACCTGATAGCCCGGCGCATCGGCGAGGCTGCAGACGGTCGCCTGCGCCTGGGCGGCGATGATCGCGCCGACTCTGCCCCGTGCCATGCCGCCGCCGATACAGACTGCGCGAATGCCCGCCCAATGTGCCCAATAAGCGGCGGGCTTATCGGGGTTAGCCTTATGCGTGCGCGTGTCATTGCGTGCCAGGACTGCAAGCAGCGTGCCGAGGTGCGTGCCCAGGGTCTGAGCCAGCTCAACCGCCCACTCGGCTCCCAGGGCAGCCTGCTCGTAAAACAGGACGACGTCGCTGGTGTGGGCCTGTATGAGGCCGTCCAGGGCAAGGCTGGAGAGCAGTTCGGAGGCCGCCTTGCCCCGCACGTTCGCCGGAAGCGGCAGCGATTCCGCTTCCAGGCGCAGTCGATTGAGCGAGTTGCTGGTCGGTGGGTAACGTGGATCAAAGGCCATCACGCGCACACCCTAGTGCAGCTTCAGAGTACATCACGTGAATTGTGCCTTCATCCCCACTCCTGAACCTGCGGTTCGTCCCCTCCCCATTGCGATGAGGAGGGGATTGAGAGGAGGGGATACATTCAATCATAGCGCACTGAAATTGCCCTCATGGCGCGACCCACTCCCAGGTGAATTCGCTGTTGCAGGCGGCGGCGAAATCACCCTCGCGGCGCGCCCATGTCTCGACGAGCGTGAAGTGCAGCATGTCCCGGACGACAATCGAACGCGCGGCAACCTCGCCGTTCGTCTCCGGCACCGTCCGGTACTGCGGATCGTTGTGCGTATTCAGTGAGACGCCGTTGGTGCCCTGCCCGGCAGCGATGCGCACCCCATAGGCTTCTTCGAGAGCGTCGGCAATGTTCGGCGCAAAGCGTACCTGCATGCCAGGTTCCATATCCTGGCCGCACTGCCAGTCCGCAGGCTCGGTGTAGGGGACGCTGACGGCATTGACGAGCTGGTACGTGCCCGTGAGCAGACCATCGGGCGCGAACACCTGCGCGATGGCGGCGTCGATCTGCGCGGCAGCCAGCGACGGCGTGAGCGCGATCGTTGTGCCGTCGGCGGTGACTGCGGCGGTCAGCGGCGCAAGCTGCACGTCGCGCCCTGCCGGATTCGGGCGCGCGGGGAACGGCTCGGCCAGCGGCGTGGCGAAATCGGGCGACAGCGGCACACTCGCATACACCCCCGGCACGAGCAGCGCCGCGCCATCGTCCGTCTGGGCGGTCGCCTCGCCAGCATAGACCTCCACCCGCAGCGCCGGCCGTCCGACTTCCTCACCGAGTGACAGGTAGATCGTCGAGGTGAAGCTGACTTGGACGCCATTGACGACGAAGAACGCGCGCGTGCCCGCCGGTGTGTGCAGCAGCACGCCGCCCGCCGGGAGTTCGGCGCAGGCGGATTCGGCGGCGGGCGCGCCGATCAGGTTGAAGGCTTGCAGCGGGCTGCCATAGACCGCACCGGCTGCGGCTGGCGTGGTCGAAAGCTGGTTGACATCGCCGTCGATGCGCAGCAGGAAGGTCGCCGCCCAGCCAAGCTCGCCCTCGCCGAAGCTGATCTGAACCCAATCACCGGCCTCGTTGCGCGCGACGGCGGTCACACTGGCACCGCCCTGGAGCGTGGTCATGATGTTGTCGTCATTGGCGGTCGAGGGTGTCGAACGCACACGCCCGACGTCTCTAAAGAAGGCCGGGAGCACGAGCCGCGCATCATTGGCGTTAGCAATCTGCCCACCGCCGATCACGAGTGCCTTCACGGTGTTGTCGCTCAGGTTCGCGCGCAGGTTGAGCAGCGCCGCGCCCAAGTCCGCGTTGTCTGCCGTGGGTGCGGTCGTGGCAAGCTGCGCGAGCGCGCCAGCGGTTACACGGTCGCCGGGCTGGGCAAAAGCAGCATCGATGCCGGTTTCGGCGGTCACGCCTGCCCGCGCCAGGCAGACCTGATCCGCCTCCAGGTTGGTGCAGGCTTCGGCGACGGCTGCAACGATGTCGGCGGGAGCAGGGCAGGTGAAATTATCCTGCGCATGGAGCGCGGGTATGGCGCTCAGGAGGATGAGCAAAAGCGCAGCAAACAACTTGCGAGACACGGCAACAGCTCCTCGGCTACGTCAGTTTTTTTCAGCATAGCATTAGCTGTCGCCGCTGTTCATGAAGGCTGCCGTTCAGCCACGCAGCGCCGCGATCATCACGTCTGGTACGTTGGTAATGATGCCGTCGACGCCCAAGGCGACGAGCTGTTTCGCCACCTCCACGTCATCGACCGTCCAGGCGTTGACACGCCAGTCTTTGCCGTGCGCCCGCTCCATATACCCGGCGTCGATCATCGGGTGATGGGGGTGGCGCGCGCGCTGGTTGAGCATCAGGTCGGCGACGACATAGGCCTGCGGCGGCGTGCCTTCGAATTCGAGGAAGGCGATCGGCACATCGGCGTTGATCTGGGCGAAGCGCGCCAGCACGCGTGGATCGAACGACGAGATCAGTACGCGATCGTGCATGGCGTGGCGGGCGATGCACTCGGCGACGGCGGCCTCCACGTCCGCGATCATCCCTTCGGCAGACTTGATCTCGACGTTGATCAGCAGCCGCTGCCCGACGGCCTCGAACACCTCGTCCAATGTCGGGATGCGCGTCCCGGCGAAGCGCGCGTCTTTCCAGCTTCCGGCGTCCAACTGTTTGAGATCGGCCAGCGTCATATTCCAGACGTAGCCGCTGCCATCGGTCGTCTCGTCCAACGTGTCATTGTGCAGGATGACCGGCACGCCGTCTTTGCTCAGCCACACGTCCAGCTCGATCCCATCCGCCCCTTGCTCCGCCGCCAGCGTGAACGCGGGCAGTGTGTTCATGGGCGCGTAGGCGCTCGCACCGCGATGGCCGAAGATCAGCGGGCGTGGTCGGTTGTCGTAAAAGTGATCCAGGGTGGTCATGTTCGCTTCTCTCCCTGTGCGCAGCGAGTCGACGGATATGCCAAGTCTAATCGCTTCCCCGGCGGGCGTGCAAGTGGGTGCTCAGTGCTCGGTGCTCGGTTCTGAGTTCACGGTGTACGGTTCAAGGTTCACGGTGCGGAGGAAAGTGATGAACACGGTCCTCCTGCTCGCCACTCATCACGCATAACACATCACTCGCCCCCTCGCCCTTGATCATCTGAAAACGCAATATCTACCCCGCAGCGGCAGTTTCCGTTCAATCTCGAACCCGCCTTCCAGCAGGCCACTATTTTAATTAGGTGGCGTGTGTTCACCTGCGCGCCGCGTCGGTGCTGCGCGCACGTTTTTAGGCTTCAGGAGAGATAAGGATGAAGCATTTGAATCGTCTGTGGATATTAGGGTTACTGGCATTGGTGTTCCTGCTGGTGATCCCCGCGTCGGCGCAGGATCAGGGGAACATCATCACCCGCTCGACCTTCGGCAGCGGGCCGATCAACTTCAACCCGGTGACGAGCAGCAGCTCGGACGAGCAGGAAGTCATGAACCGGCTCTACCCGAACCTGCTCGGTGTCGATCCGGTCACGGCCTTGATCACACCCGGTGCGCCCGGCGGCATGGCCGAAAGCTGGGACATCAGCGACGACGGCACGGTCTACACCTTCCGCCTGCGCCAGGGCTTCTCCTGGAGTGACGGTACGCCCGTGACCGCCCGTGACTTCGAATATACCTGGGATGCGATTGCCAGCGGCGAGACAGAATCCCCGCTTGCCTTCTTGCTCGATAACCCGGTGGTCGATTTCGAGGCCGTGGACGACTACACACTCAGGGTGACGTTCACGTCGGCGGACTGCGAAGCGCTCAACAGCGCGGGCTTGCAGCCGGTTCCGGCGCACGTCTTCGAGAGCGGCCCGTTCTCGGCGCTGAACGATTACAACGCCGATACGCCGGACGCACTCGAAGTTGGCCCGTACCAGCTTGCATCCCAGATCACTGACCAGCAGACCGGCCTGATCCCGGCGACGTGGGACGATCCCGACGGCAACGCGCAGAATGACGGCTGGATCATGCGCGTCTTTGGTGATCAGACGGTTGAATTCGAGGCGTTCCTGGCTGGCGAAACAACCGCGCTGGACTTCATCGCCCCGAACCGCCGCTCGGACGTGCTGGCGGCTCAGGAACAGGGCAGCGTCAACGTCTACACCTATTCGCCCGGCGACCGCTATGATTACCTGGGCTTCAACCTGGCTGACCCAAGCAATCCGCAGAACGCTTACGACGAAAACGGCAATCTGGTCGAACAGACCCCGAACATGTTCTTCGCGGACGTGCGTGTGCGCCAGGCGCTGAACATGGCCGTCAACGTGGACGCGATCATCGAAGGCGCGGTCTTCGGCTTTGGCTCGCAGATGTCATCGTCTTACGCGCCGGGGAGCTGGCCGTATGATCCAAGCGTGCCCGTCTACGAGTACAACCCGGAGCGCGCGCTGGAACTGCTGGCGGAAGCCGGCTGGATCGATCACGACAATGATCCATCGACGCCGCTGGTCGCCCAGGGCGCGATGTATGCGCCGGATGGCACTGAGTTTGCCTTCACCCTGTTCACGAACCAGGGCAACACCCGACGCAACGCCATCGGCACGATCACCCAGGACGAGTTGAGCCGTATCGGTATCAGGGTCGATTTCCAGAGCATCGATTTCAACGTTCTGATCGAGATTCTGGATCAGCAGACGTTTGATGCGTTCATCCTCGGCTGGCAGAACAGCTATCCGTTCCGCGCCGACCAGCGCCAGATCTTTGGCTCGACCGGCGACGTGATCGGCGGCAGCAACTCCGGCTCTTACATCAATCCGGAACTCGACGCGCTGTTTGCGCAGGCTTCGGAAGTGCCTGACTGCGATGTCGAAGGGCGCAAGGCAATCTACGCCCAGGTGCAGCAGATCCTGCACGATGATGCGCCGTATCTGTGGCTGTTTTCCCTTGACGGCATGTATTCGTGGGACAACACGGTCACTGGCGTCGAGCCGTACCCCGGCACGCTCTATTGGAACGTGCAGGACTGGACTCGCTCCAGCTAACTCTCGTGGATGACACATCACCCGGCAGCCCTTTCCTTACTGGTGGGTAAAGAGAGGGCGTCACCCTCCGAGCCAAGTCGGGTGATGATGTCATTATAACAGCCATGCAGCGCCAGGGATTCTTCGAGTCTCTGGCGCTGCTGTTTTTGGTGGACGCATGGAATGAACCACAGAGAACACGGAGGACACAGAGGGAAGAGGGAAATAAGTCAAACCGCGACCCACAAGCAGGGCGTGCGCAGCCGCTGCGGGATATCCGGCGAGACCCCTGGGCGAGAGCGGGGAAAGCTGAGGCTTCTGGGCAAAGGATAAGAACGTAGTGAGGACACGCAGGTTTCTTGCATGTCCTCGCTTTGAATTCAGCAGAGATGAGCCTGCTCACTCTTCCGAACAACGTCTGTGAGGGCAAGCAGACTCATGACATGTAATTACGGCAGAGTCGAGTCGAAGAGTGCACCGTCATCTACGGCTTCACCCTTCTTGCCCTGGTCATGATTGACCCCAACCAGCACGCTACCCGTGCAAACGCCGTTGTGGCCGTCGTCTGCTGAGAAGCTGATGTGATACATGCGTCCGTTGCCGTCACCCGCACGTTCGGCGCGAACTGTAGCAATGGGTGTGCCGATGCCCTGCCCATCAGGCGAGGTGTCCCCATCGCCCAAGCCGTTCGTCGGCTCGTCCTGATAGATGCTCATGATGGTTATCGCTACCGGATCACCTTCTGGATCGGTGACGCTCAGGATGCTGACATCCATCATCTGATGTTCCGGCGGCCACAGGAAATCGAGACTCGGCAGCGCTACATCGCATACCGGAGTCTGGTTCTGAACCGTGACAATCAGCGTGTCACTGCCTGTACCGCCGTCCTTGTCAGTCACCTGGAATGTCAATGTGTATTGACCCTCGAGCGGGTAGGAGGTTGTTGCCGTTGCTGTTTCGCCATAGGCAGAACTGCCACTTTGCACAGAACCAGCCAGATCCCACATCCATGCATAGGGAGCATCAGCATTGGCAGCCGGATCAGTCCAGGTTCCTGAGACATTTACCGCTGCGGTGCGCACGACGGTAAGATCAGCTCCCGCAGTGGCGATCGGGGATACGTTGTTGACCGTGACAGTGAATGTGACTTGGGCAAAACCACCGCGGCCATCGTTCGCGTCAATCGTTATTGATTGGCTCTGAGCAGGCCCATCACTAGTGATGAAGCTCCACGACCACGTACCGTCACCGTTGTCGATCACCAGCCCCTCGGAGGCGCTCAACAAGACGAAGTCACCATCGATATCGCTGACATTGCCGCTATTGACTGCGGTCTGGCCTTCATCTGCTGCGACTGCGACATTGCCGACACTCAGAACCGGCGGTGAATTCACCACGATTGCCACTTGATGATCGGTGGAGCCTCCATCGTTGTCTTTGATACGCCCGACAACCGAGATCGTTCCCGGCGCCGAGTAGGGTGGACAGACAAATGTTGCGGACGAACTGTCTACGAGATCGAACGTCCCGTCACCGGTGCAATCATACGAATAGAGGAATCCGGCACTTGTGTCTTCAGTGCTGGGATCGAACTGATTGCTGAAGGTCAACGTAGTCGGTTCTCCAGGGTTGACGACACCCGGCATGCCTGAGAACTCGGCGATCGGGGCAATGTTCTGCACCTCGACGGTCGTATAATCGATTGCGGATGCTCCGCCATTATCAGTCGCCTGGACGGCGATGGGGTAACTGGTTGGTCCATCGAGCAGCGCTGCCGAGAACACGGCATTTCGCCCGACGGTCTCAAATACTCCGTCGTTATCGAGATCCCACGCATAGGTCAGCGGTTCACCCTCTGGATCGAACCCACTGGCGGCAAGATTGACGGATGCCCCTTCGTCAACCGAATAGGGACCTTGTGCACTCACTGTCGGAGCGGCATTGAGACGCCCCTGTTCATGCCACGAAATCCAGCCCGCTTGTACCGAGTCAGTAATAAGATCACGCAAACCATCTTTGTTAATGTCAGCAGAGATGACTGTGAATGTACGAGCGTAATTCGTAGGCATTACGAATTGTTCGAAGTGTTCGTTCCCGTCGTTCAACCAGATAGGAACCTGATAACTTGTTCCTCCGGTTTCGATTATGTCGGTGTCCCCATCGTGATCAATGTCTTCCGCCAAAGTATCAGTCGGATTGATGTTCGATGAGACGGCATGCTGGGAATACGTGCCGTTGATATTCTCGAGCCAGAAAACTCCCAACTGCCAATCAGACACTACCACATCGATGTCTGCATCAGTATCCACATCTGCCAATGAAATAGAATTCAATTGGGGGAAAGAAGCAGAAATGTTCTCGCGCGAGAAATTCTGACTTCCGTCATTAACCAACCAGAATAGGGGTACATTGAAGCCACAAGCTGTGAGAATGTCGAAATCACCGTCCCCATCCTTGTCAAAAGGCTCGATGTACTGACAGTTTTCAGCGTCACCGTATTCTGACCCTGGCAGAATGGCGTGACGGGTAAATGCTTCGCTTCCATTGTTCTCAAACCACTCGATGTGTGGAATGTCATATCCGCTTGCTGCGGCCAGTAAATCCATGTCGCCATCGCTGTCCATGTCCAAGATGTGAGCTGCGGCAACGTCCACGTAGAAGTTATGCACTATGAATCGCGTGAAATTCAGATTGCCATCGTTCCTGTACCAGAGCAGACTGTAGGCGGAGGCATTGCCAGCAATTGCAATGTCCAGGTCACCATCCTGGTCGATGTCGTCTACGTCGAAGCCAGAAACATCGTCGGTCCCAATAACCTGAGTGGTGAAATTACCCAAACCATCGTTCAAATAAAGATACACTCTCCGCAGTGCCCGTGAACTTCCCAATACATCGACATGCCCATCCGCATTCATGTCAACGGCGTAGAGTGCAATACCATTGGGCACATTGTTGTCAATCAAGTGCTCTGTGAATACCAGATTTGACGATGCGAATGCGAGGTGGAAAACGGATAGAAGAAGTAGAAGCAATGCAGATACTGTTCCAACGCGTGTAAGTGTTCGTTTCATGTGAGCCTCCGTGCAAAACAAGAAATCTACAAACAAAAAGCCGAGACCTATTACCCTCGTTTATCAGAGCAAGTCTCGGCGATTGCGCATACTCGTTGATGTTGTTCGCCGCTGTGAAGACGATAACGATGACGAACTATCTAATTGTTGAATGCTAAAATTACGCCATTATGGATAATACTTGGAAAGTACTGTGTATCAGAAGTGACATTCGTCACTAATACTATGTGTAACTGAGCTATCGCTCAGGCAGCACAGGAAATCGAGCATAGCGCCGCCTAGTCGAGAACACATGGCCTAGCCATAGGTATGGCGGCACGAGGGCACAAATGTGGGTATAGTGTTCACGAAAGCGCTCTTCAAGCAGCCGCCGTCACATCATTTTCATCATATGTCTCATCTGAATCGATTCAGCAGCATTCTGGAGAAGTCTCATGCGGATTAGCCTGCAACTGCCGGTATTCAAATTCCCTGGCGGCACGCCCGCCATCGCGCCCACGCTCAAGACCGTCGCGCAGACTGCCGATGCAGGCGGCTTCTACAGCCTGTGGGTGATGGATCATTTCTTCCAGCTCGGCATGGGGTTGGGCCCCGACGAAGATCCGATGCTCGAAGGCTACAGCACGCTGTCGTTTATGGCCGGGCTGACAGAGCGCGTCATGCTGGGCACGCTGGTGACGGGTGTCATCTATCGCTACCCGGCGGTGCTGGTCAAGACGGTGACGACGCTCGACGTGCTCAGCGGCGGGCGCGCTTACCTGGGCATCGGCGCGGCCTGGTACGAACACGAGGCGAAGTCGCTCGGCATTCCCTATCCTTCGACCAGGGAGCGCTTCGAGATGCTGGAAGATGCGCTGCGGCTGGCGCACCAGATGTGGCAGGGCGACCGCACCGCCTTCGACGGCGCGCACGTCCACGCCGAGCAGCCGATCAGCAGCCCGCAGCCGTTGAGCCAGCCGCACCCGCCAATCCTGATCGGCGGCATGGGCGAGCGCAAAACGCTGCGGCCGGCAGCACAGTATGCCGACGCGGTCAACTTCTTTGGGCGCGCGGGCGCGGAGACGCTTCAGCAGAAGCTTAGCGTGCTGCGTGAGCACTGCGACGCTCTGGGGCGCGATTTCGACGCCATCGAGAAGACGACGCTCAACACGGTACACATTGCGCCCGGCGAGATGAGCGCCGCGGATGTGATCGCGCTCTGCCGCGAACAGGCGAGCCTGGGCTTCACGCACGCGATCTTCAACATGCCGAACGTCCACGAGATCACGCCGGTGGAGACGATGGTCAAAGAGGTGATCCCGGCGGTCGCGGGCATATAGGGTTGGTCCTCGGTACTGGGTACTCGGTACTGAGTTCTGAGTTCACTGTGCTTGGTTCACAGTTCACGGCGCGAAATGCGGATACTCACGGATCATTCAGTTATAGATGATAGGATGTGCGGCTTGGATATGGTTGATCTTGACCGCTTTCGTCGCCGACCGATCAATCGGTCGGCTAACGAACATCAAGCACACTCAAGGTGCTCGAATAGCAGATCACATCCAAGAGCAGTGTAACGAAGCATCTTCAGTATGCTTGATTAGATCTAGCCGACGGGACCCGTCGGCGAACAGCATACTGACGCTACTAGCCAATTTGATCCGTTCAAACCTAACTGTATGCTCCATCAGTACTCGGCGCTCAGTCCATCTGAAAGCGCTGTTTGTGCACCATTGCGACTTATTGGTTGAATTTCGCTCCTTGATACTCCCGACTCTGGGAAGTTGAGCGGCTCTGTAATCCGCCACCAAGTTGACTGCTTGACAGCCACAGCAAATGCCCTTATTATAACGGTCATGGATATATCCGTGACCGTTATAGTTTAAGGTGCAGGAATGCCGATTGCCACACCGCAACCGCAAGACATGCTGCCGCTCACTCCGGCTGTCTTTCACATCCTTCTGGCGCTCGCGGATGGCGAAAAGCATGGCTACAGCATCATGCAGGAAGTCGCGGACATCACGGATGGCGCGGTTCGCATGGGGCCGGGCACACTCTACGGGTCGATCAAACGCATGTTGGATATGGGCTTGATCGAGGAGACGGACGAGCGGCCCGATCCTGAGTTGGATGACGAACGCCGCCGTTACTACCGCCTGACCCCATTTGGGCGGCGCGTGGCCCAGGCCGAGGCTGACAGACTGGCCGCGCTGCTGAACGTTGCCACGTCGAAAAGGCTTATGGGCAGGGCGACAGGATGAGTCCGATGACGCCGCCAGGCTGGATTGTGTTGTCGGTGCGCATTTATGACGCCTTGCTTGTGCTGTATCCGGCTGAATTCCGCCGCGAATACCGTTCGCTGATGGTGCAGGTCTTCCGCGATATGACGCGCGAACGCTATCGCACAGAAGGATTGATGGGCGCGGTGTTCTGGTGGTCTGCGACGCTCCTTGATCTCACGTTGACCGTGATTGAACAACGGCGAAAGGTCAGGCTTGAGATGTCAAAATCTACATTCGTGCAGTTGGCTGGTATCTTCCTTGTGCTGGGCGGCGCTCTCAGCGGGCTGGCTGCGTTCAGTCAATTGCAGCCGGACGATCACTACACCTATTACGGCATCTACCAATTGTTGATGTGGCTGTATGCGCCCGGTTATTTGCTGCTCGGTCTGGGGTGCATTGGCTTGGGGCTGCGGGAGGATCAGGCGTCAGGAACGGCTGCGCGCTGGCTGCTGATTGGTGTCGGCATCGGCGCGCTCGGGATGGCTGTTGGCGTTGTGGCAACGTCGCTGAACGATGATCTGTGGAATCTCTGGATGGGCGCCACCATCATCCATGTGGTCGCCCTGACTGTGTTCGGGCTGGTGCACTTGCGCAGGCCCACACTGCCCATCTTTCGTGCACTGCCGCTGATGATGGCGTCGGGCTGGTTGTTCATATGGAGTGGGCTGCCGGAGCGCCTGTTTCAGAGTATGCCTCAGATAGGTGCTAATGCGCTCATCTTTCTGCTGTTCCTGGGCGTGGGTCTGGGATGGCTGGGGATCGGCCTGGCGGTGCAGCGGCAACGCGCAGACTCGGCATTGGCGACGGCCTGAGACAGGCCGTCATCGCACTCGCTATGCGCCAGGCAGCGGAACACGCGCGCAGTGTACATCAGGTCGAGGTGACGCCGGAACAGGCCGCCGAGATTCAGCAGCTTGTCCGTGACGAAGAGCGTGAGGCGTAGGCCTGAGCACATGGGGGCTTGGGGACCCGCGCCCCCCTGGACTCATACGCAGCTATCCGTCACCCAGGTTCCGAGGCAAATAGAAGTCGATATAACACGTAGCCAACAGTCTCGGAAGGAAACCCCTAGTCATCAACGGACTTGGACGCCACCAGCACCTGCGCATACAAGCGAATAATCAAATCGTCGACGCGATTCCAGTTGAATGAAGTGGTATCGCTGAGGCCTTCGTAGAGATCAAGGGCGTTGTACGATGCTGGGACAAACTCCGCGAGTTCCGCGTCGACGCGCGGAGGTTCCCATTCTGGGTCGATTCGAGCAAAAACACTGTGCACATTTCCATAGGGATCGGTGTCTTCGTCAAACTCGTAGTCTAGGGCGGAATACTCTCGGACATAATCGAGGAAGTCTTCGCTGTAGAAACTGTCTGCAATTGCCTGGCTTCCCCGTCCCATCATCCACAGTATCACGCCACCGTACATCAGAAGTTCCTCCATGATTAGCATGATGTCGCCCGTGAAGCCGCCGAAAGTCGAACGCAGGTGTCTTCTATCAATCACGAAGTGACGCTCGTTGGCCATCCACGACAGGAGACGCTCAACCCTTTCCCTATCTGATCGATGCGAAACCACCGCTATGTCGAGTGGTAGGGGCGATGATGTATCGCGCGTGAGGCGGCGTCGCTTTGGATCATAGGCATAGACAACGCGTTTCGAACGCAATGCGTAGTCACGCTCGAACGATACCCAGAACGACTTCTCTGAGGCTCCTCCCTTTAGATAGATCAGTCCTGGGCAATCCAGAATTTTGACAATAATCTCGTTGCTGACAGCCCGCTGCGGATCAGGTTCTTGACGAGGGAAAATCACCGGCTCGACGTGATCTTGCAGCATCTTTATGAGCGACTCGACGACGGCCCCGTCCTGATACGAATGCGAGATGAAGCAGCGCCCTGGAAGTTCTGCCGGCAGTAGCAGGTTCTGAGAGGCGTTTTGGGGACTTTTGCCAGACGAACCATTCGACATGCGCACCTCCGACTCCGGCCGTCCACTGTAACCCTCGGCACTTCGGTAGTGGCGAAAATGAATAGAAATAGCCACACGCTCCGCCATGTGACGGGATTACAAGTGATGACTCTCTACGGGATTTTCACTTTCAGTATAGTCCGTTTCATAGAAACTAGAGTACTCGTGTTGCAATCATGCTCGGCACAACGTTGGTCGAAAACACGGCGCTCGAGCGCCCCAATAGCACAAGCCGGACTATTGGCCACGCTGACCGCTGCGGTTGCTGATCAGGGAGAGATTTTTGGGTTCGTTCAGGGCAAACCGGATGCGCCCACGGCGGCGCGGGGACGAGTGGGCGTGATGGCGCGCGTCATCGAAAGCGGCATTGTGCGCGTGGGCGATCCGGTGCAGGTGATCGCGGTCGATGCTGCTCAGGCAACGACTTCGGCTTCCGCCTCCGGGAGCACGGACGACTCGACCTGAGTGTCACCGCCCTGCTTGAAGCGGAAGTCACAGCGTGAGCCACCCTCGGCAATCGTGCTTGTGCGTTTCAGACCCCAGCCCAGCTTCTCGCTGTAGAGCCGGTCGACAGGGCAGAGGTAAGGCGCGAGTTCGAGCGCGTCCTGGGCTTCCATGAATTTGCAGGCCCCGCACTCGGTGTAATCGATGCCATAGTCGAAGTTGCCATCAGCGCCCGGCACGAAGTCGAAGACCCAATCGCCCGGATACTTGCGCGCCTGCGACTCTTCGGCGCGGCGCTTCGCCTCCTCGATATAGCGCGGCGAGAAGTTCATGCGTCCGAAAATGGTGTACAGGAAGCGCGGGAAGCGGTCGATGTAGAGGCGTGAAGCCTCGTAAAGCAGCTTGCCCGTCTCCTCGAGCGCCATACCCATATTGCGCATGGCCCGGTAAAGCGCGATGTAGAGCGCGGTGTAGATCAAAAACTGGGTGAACGGCTGCTTGCCGCCGACATAGGGGATCTGTGGGATCAGCTCTTCGTATTCGTGGCGCGCATCGCCGATCATGTGATTGGTTGCCAGCATCCCGTAGCGCGCATCGACCACGTGCCGTACCCGCGCGACGATGTGATCGAATTCACGCAGCAAGCGCTCCTTGCGCGCGATGTAATAGTCCGCGCCGGTCAGTTCGCGGCGTGTCGCGATCAGCCGGTAGGCAACGATCACCAGCAGGCCGGCGATCAACGCCGCTGCTGCTTTCCAGAATCGTCTCATGATGATCCTTCCTTTCGATTCGCCTTACAGCGACATCTACGATCACTGTAAGGCAAATCGGCGCGGCTGAGTAGTTGCTTTTGGCAGGGTACAACCGCGCGGAAGGTCATAGTCGCCAGGCGCTTACGGGCTGACGACGCGCCCCATGAACAGGATCGTGTCTGTTTGCGTCTCGCGGATGGCGAACAGGAACGGGCGATCCACGCGGATCATGAGCGCGGGCGCGGGCATGGACAGCGTGCCGAAAATGACGCCGGTCGCCGCCGCCGCCTCGGTGCCCTGCTCGTTGACATCGACGAAGGCTTTGTGCAGCGCGGCGGTGATATACAGGTTTTCGGCGGCGTCGCTCCGGTTATACATGCGGCCAAAGTCGGCCTGCTCCGGGTCGAAGGCGTCGCTCATGCCCAGCGCCTCCAGCGGCGCGCCCAGGCTGAGGAAAGTATCGAAGGTGAAGCTCGGCATACTGACCTGTGCCATCGTCGGCTGCATCGCCGCCAGAATGTCGCGGTACTGCTGGGCCGTGAGCGCGGCCTCGAAGTTCTCGAACTGCCCGGCATCCGGCAGCAGGATCAGCATCTCGGCGCTGCCGACATACGGAAGCGCGACGGCGACGAAGCCGTCGCCCTGGAACACCTTGAGGCTGACACCCTCGCTCATCGACATCATCGGCACGGTCACGGTGCTGCCGTCGAGCAGGGTGAAGGGCGCATCCTGCGTCAGTTCCTTGACGAACTGGGTCAGCCAGGTGGCTTTGAAGTAAACGGCGTTGGCGATGGTCAGGCGTGTGAGTTCGTCAATCGCGCCCTGGGGGATCAAGTCCTGGATCTTGTCCTCGGTCTCGTCCTCGACCCACTGGTTGATCTGCTGGCGCACGCCTTCCGGGTTGGCCAGGTAATCGACCAGGCGGATCGGCGAGCCAAGCGCCTCCAACTGCGCCAGATAGTCCGGTCGCCAGGGATAGCCCTCCTGTGCCCAGAGGGCGTTGGCGCTGCGGAGGACGAAATCTTCGCTCTCGGACGCGCCGATGTCTGGCAGCGCGGCAGTTTCTCGATCCACGGGCAGATGGAGCGCTTCGGCCATCTGCGTGGCGGTGTCGCCGTCCGCGCCGAGATAGGCGAGCCAGAAGGCGCTGAGGATGCTGTGCGGCGAGAAGAACAGGTTGCCTTCCTCCGCCTTGATCTGCGCGTAGAAGTCGAACGTGAAGGCTTCGTTGCCGGTCATCGTCGTCTCCTCGGTGGGTTGCGCGCCGGCCATGCCTGCGAGACTCAGTACGCTCAGCACGAGCACCGCGGCGAGTAGTGGTTTCAACATGCGCGTTTCTCCAATCACACCCATCACTGCTGTGAGCATACTACGAGTCTACTCGATTCCTGCGTTGAACAGCGCCTGCCGGTTGGTGATCGGTGGGTTGGGAGCGCGAAAATGCCAACGCCTCCATATGAAGCGTGCATGCTGCCGGAAGCAAATAGCTACCGCTCGATGAACTGCTCAATCGCGGCGAGATACTCGTCCTGCTTGAGGATCGACGCGGCGTGCCCGCCGCCGGTGAACAGGCGCATCTCGGCCTGCGGATACAGCGCCATCATCGCCCGGCGCGCCGGTTCCGGCGTCGCCGGATCATCCTCGGACAGCAGCAGCAGTACACGCCCCGGCCAGCCGTCAAGATCGTGCGGCGTGAGGTCAGTTTGCGTCAGCTCGATTGTGCGTTTCATCAGGCTGATGATCTGCGCCTTGGTCACGCGGGTGTTGGCAATCTCCTGGAAGTGCGCCTTGAAGAGCGCGATCTCCGGTGTCTCCGCCTGCGGCTGCAGCCCGCTCAGGCTGCGCTTGAAGACCAACCGCAGAATCGATTGTGGCAGCAGCCGGAGCCAGCCGACCGTTCTGGCGATGCGCTTGCCGGACTCACGACTCAGCGGGGGCACGTGAGACAGGATCAGACTGGCCGACCGGTCTGGGCAGCGGCGCACAAACGCCTGCGCCGCCAGGCCGCCCGCCGAGCCGCCGAGCACGTGTGCCTGCCGGATGCCCTCGTGATCGAGGATGGCGGCCAGGCCGTCGGAGAGTTCGGCGTTGCTGTCGATGGCAGGGTAGTCGGGCGCGATGACGCGGTAGTGCTGCGCCAGGCGGTCGATGGTGTTCCAACTGATCTCGGCGATGCAGGTCGCGCCGGAGAGCGCCAGCACGACCGGGTCGCCTGTGCGCGTGTCGATGTAGCGCCAGTCTGTGCCACCGACGCGCAACTGCTGCTGCGGATACTTAGCGCGAAACGCCTGAAGTTTTTGCACCATCTCGGCGGGGACGTCCGCGTACAAGCGGGCGATCTTGGGGGCGGCGAAATTTGCGGTCATGGCACATCCTTTGCCAGGCGCGCGCCTGCTAGACGATCAGATAGCGCGGGATGCGCTTGAGATAGGCACGGTAGGAGTCGCCGTAACGCTCAAGACAGGATTTTTCCTCGCTAAGAATCCGAGAGTGATACACCACTGCGACAACCGCGAGGAGCAGCAGCGCCAGCCACGATCCCATGGCGATGGCTGTGCCCGCGAACATCGTCGCCAGCGACAGCCACTGTGGATTGCGCGACAGGCGATACAGCCCCTGCGTGACCGGTTGATCGACCGGCGTGTTGCGGTAGTTGAAGAGGGCGACGAGCATCCCGAGGTAGCCGGCGCAGAAGATCGCCAGGCCGACGATAAAGACAGGCTGGCCGATCTTGAGCGGCGTGAAGATCGCCAGGATGAAAAATGCGAGCGCGACCGGTATCCGCACAATCGACAGCCAACGCTGTTGGCGCGTCCAGCCGGACCGGTCATACAGCTTTTTGACCACGTCGCGCGGAAACACGATCATCAACAGGGCGAAAACCAGATAGAAGACGGCGAGCATCAGCCAGCCGTTGAGCCAACCGAGCCGAAGTTCAGGCAACCATTCCATCGCTCACCTCCCGACACGATTGCGCCCGACCTTATAGCATGGCCTCGTATCGTTTGCCCGCCGGATGCTTTCGCCGAGAATTCGTTTGTCAATAATTATAGTTTAGACAAATCTAAAAATAATTCAAGTGATGTCTGTCATGAGTGGCACATGACAGTGACCGACGCATTTATGCAGTCGGATTGGAAATGGGACAACCTTGGTTGCTGCGGGCTATCGGCTCGGCTGACTGTAGCTGTGCCGGGCGATCATGACATACACAGCATCTGTGACCTGCGGAAGATTCGACAACAGACTCGCTGAGTTTTCTTGGGGGAGAGGGCGGTCTCTCCCCCTGTTCTATCAATAACCACCGGAACCTGCATTCACAGACGTTCGCATGTGGAGCAGTACCTGGTGGAGTGTATCGAAAGCTCTCCATCGCTGCCCCCAAGCGTGCTTCACCTCTATGCAGATGTCGGGCTGGATTCGATGACCGTATATATTTCCACGCCAGTCACCACACCAAAAGCCTCGACCAGGCCAATGATCTCTGGAACACGCTCGTCGAAGCGATAAGGTGTATCCGTAACTAAATCGACGCTAACCTGCAATGTATAGTGGGGACTAAAACCGCTCATCTCGGATCTCAGTAAGCGACTGTCTATCGCTCTTGTTATGCGCGTGGCAAAACTCATGGTCGAGAATTGCCTATGTACATGTGCAACGAAATCTGTTTCGTTTATGCCCGGCTTTAAGACTATATGATAGTTGCCATCCATCTTCATCGTAAGACTCTCCCCCCAGAGATTGAGATGCGTATGACATACAGTATTACAAATGCATACGATATGTCAACAGTCCTGACAACCTACGGAGCGCCGAATACGTGAGCGAACGATGCAGCATTAGGTGCCACGATCGCAAGTGAATTCACATGGGCGGGTTGGAACTCGCCTGGGAGCGAGCCGACTAGCCTCTGCTAGGTGGGGAACAACGAACGGTACGGAATTACGGTTTGAACTGTGCAGGATTGTTGACAGCCGGAGATGTGCCCGATCTCATCTATAGCAGGCATTCGACAGCGCACCGGACGCCAGCGCAGGAAATTCGTGTGCCAATAATTCAAGCGATGTCTGTCATATATGGCCCATGACAATGAAGGGATCGCAGCGGCTCACCTGGTGTTATGCTTCTGTTGAAGACACTTGAACGGATGACTTCTTGCAGATATTGGCGGACATCCCCGGCGCTCGGAAGCCGGATCTATGCGCGAGGTGTTCGATGATGCGTGTTGCCAGCCTGATTTCGATCCTGATGCTCCTTAGCCTCGGTCTACCCGCTGTGGCTCAGAATGACTGCCCGGCGTTGGTGCGCGCCGCTCTAGAGGTCGCAGATGCAGCCTGTGCTGCCACCGGGCGCAACCAACTCTGCTATGGGCACGGGGCGCTGACCGCTGTGCCGCAGGCGGACGGGAGCGATTTCAACTTCGCGCAGCCCGGCGACGTGGTCAGCACCTCAGCCGTTCAGACGCTCCAGCTCAGCCCGCTCAATCTGACTGATGAGACCTGGGGGCTGACGCTGATGAATGTACAGGCCAACCTGCCAGCGGATCGGCAGGTCACGCTCGTGCTCTTCGGCGATGCCGAGGTCGAGAATGTCGGCACGGCAGTTCAAGTCGAAGCGGCGATTGCCGCGCCCAACCCGATCAACGTGCGCAGCGCTCCCTCGACGCAAGGGGAGATTGTTCGCATTCTCGATCCGGGCACGGCTGTGACCGTCAATGGGCGCAATGCGGCGGGCGACTGGCTGCACATCCAATTGGATGACGGTGATGACGGCTGGCTGGCTGCGTACCTGCTTCAAACGGAGGCGGATGTGCTCACGCTCGCCGTGGTCGATGCTGAGATGGCGAATTATGCGCCGATGCAGGCTGTCGTTATGCGCACGGGGGTACACGATGCCGCCTGCCCAGACGCGCCGAACAGCGGCCTGCTGGTGCAAACGCCGGACAGTGTGGACAGCGTCGAATTGCAGATCAACGGCGTAGAGCTTCGCTTGAGCGGTACGGCGTTTTTGCAGGCAGACGCGGGCAATGCGTTGTTCGTCAACCTGCTGGAAGGCACGGGCACGGTGCGCGCCCTGCAAACGTCGACCACGATTCCGGCAGGTGCGATGACCGTCGTGCCCGTCGCCGACGATCTCCTGGTCAGCGCCGCGCCCGCAAACCCGACTCCCTACACGCTTGAAGAGTTGCAGGCGCTGCCGCTCGCGCTGCTGCCGCGCCCAATCGACATCATCGATCCCCTGGTACCGCGCCAGATTAACCAGATCGTCGCGTGCCGGATCACGGCGACGGTGCCGGTTGCCAACTTCCGTGAAGGCCCCGACACCGCCTACTTTGCCAATGGAATCCTCGCCGATGACACGCCTTATCGTGTCGATGGCCGGACGCTTGGGAGCGATGGGTTTGTCTGGTGGCGGGTCGCGGCGCGGCGCTGGGTTCGCGCAGACATTGTGGCAGCCAGCGGTAACTGCGATACCGTGGTGTCTGTCGACGCTCGACCGCGCCAGCCCTCGACGCAGGGCTATTCGTCCGACCTGACCTGTACGAGCGAACGCGTCATCTATGCGCACGTCGGCGACACCATCCCAATCGCTGATTCCTACCAATCGAGTGCAATCCCCGTCGGCGCGATTGTCGCCACACTCTTTGTGGATGGTGACGTCATATACGAAGGTGTCGGCATGGCTTCGGGCAGTGGCATTGTCTGGACTACATCGTGGGTCGCTACACCCGGTATCCACAACGTCGAAATGCTATACACGCCGACGATTCAGATCAATCCGGACTGGGCACAGGAACCCTTCGAAGCCGGGGACTCCTGGTCTCATGCTGTGTGCCAGATCCGGGTCGAGTAGGCTGCTGGGCTGGGGCACTAGCGGCGGTCGGCTATTGGCCAGGGCAGCAAATTAAGGACGCTGACATCGGCGAAAGCGCGTGCTAATCACTGACGTCGAGCTTTCTGATCACCATCATTCCACATGCTTGGGCCACTCGTCATAGCCGCACGCGCGCAGTCGATTCTCCACCCGTTTTATCACGTCCGGAGCGGGTGGTGGATCAACGCCTACACCTGCCACATCGTTGAAGACCAGAAACCAATGTTTTTGAGTAAGAATCGATACAACGTGTGCGAGCGTTCGCTGCGACATTGTCTCGTTTAGGATAGTCAGGAGTGCCCAATATTGTTCGTCGGTTACTTCGTTCGGGAAAGCACACAACAGCATATTGAAGGTGCTTTCCAGGTAATCGGGGATGGTTTGATATTCTGGAAGTTCATTGGGGAGATTTGTGTAGCGCGATCTTGGGTTCTGCTCGCTTTCGTCCATTATGATTGCCTGGAATGGATTAATGCTGCTCTCTCGACTCATCCCCCAGACCAGCGCCGGCTGCCAGCCATAAGCCGGCAGCCGAACGCCGATAGCCACGCGCTAGGATCGTGGCCGGTTCGCGACGATAAAGTCCTTCGGATCGACGTAGTGGAGGAAGGTCGCGTCGCGATCCTTGCCGGGCCAGTGGCCGGGGTTGGACTCCAGGATCGTCGTCGGGCTGAGATCGAAGTGCAGGTGATAGGCCCAGCGCCCGAAGGCATTGCCGACCGTCGCGATCTCCTGGCCACGCTCAATGCGGTCGCCGACCGAGACGAACATGCGGTCAACGTGGGCGGAACGGCTGTACATGACCTTGCCGTTCGTCACCAGTGGATCGTGGCGGATGACGATGACGTTGCCCCAGGTCGGCAGGCGGCTGGCGAAGATGACCTCGCCGCTGGCCGTGGCATAGACCGGCTTGCCCCGGTCGGCATCCTGCGGCAGGTTGAGATCCGCGCCGGTGTGATAGGCTTCGCTCGGCGTGCCGACGAAGTAGAGCCGCCCGAACGGGCTGGCGTCGAGCCAGCTACCCGGCCAGACCTTCGATGCTCGCCGCTCGGCCTCGGTGCCGATAGGGGAGTCGTAGCCATCCCCAGCGAAGGCGGGCACGCTGCCGTTGCCACCGCCGATGGGCGTGTCGAGCACCTGCCGCCAGCGAACAGCGTCGAAGGCGATGGTCAGATCGCGCTCGCCGGTCAGATCGTTGAGGAAGACGACGCCCGCATTGATGGCGTCTTTCTCGAAATCGAAGACGCCGAGCGAAACCCAGGTGTTCTTCTGCTGCGACTGATCGACCGTGACGAGGATCTCGGTGCTGGTGTTTTTGACGCCGTGGATCTTGTAGCGCGCGTTCTGGGTCGAGGCATGGCGCGCCGGGACGAACGCTTCGATGGCGTATTTGCCGGACTGTTTGATCTGCGGCGACCAGCGCGCGGCCGCCTTGCTGGCGGTTATCTCGGTGGTCTTGAAATAGACCCTCCAGCCCCAGGTGCCGTCGAAGCTCTGAAGTTCGTTTCTACCCGTGTACGAGAAGCTGCTGAAGCCGCTGTCGGTCGGGCGGACGATCTGCGTTTCGCCGTATTCAATCGTTGGTACCGACGGGTTGACGTCGGGGCGGCTGCCGAGCGCATTCGAGGCTGACCGAAGCTGCGCCGAGTTCATCACGCCCAGCCGCCAGAAGCTCAGGCCACGCGCGCCGTGGCGGTTGGCCGCCAGCGTCCCGGCGACGGTGATATCGCCGGCGTCGGCGTCGCCCTGCAAGATCGGCACAATCGGGCGGCCATAGTTGCCCCAGACCTCGTAGGTCTCCGCCAGCGAATCCTCAGCGGTGCGGCGGAAAGTCGCCCAGTAGACCATCGGGTGGACGCTGTTGACGAACGGGAACCACTCCTGTGGATGAATCTTCGAGAACCACTGGCGGCGCGGATCGACACAGATGCCGATGTGGAATGCGCCGGGCAGCGCGCGGCGGATGCGCGTCATCAACGGACGCACGGCTTCCGCGCCGCCGACCCAGAAGCCCTCGTAGGGTTCCACGTCGAGCACCATGGCTTTGACGCCAGGGCGCTGGCACGCCTGAATGATCAGGTCGGCTTCGGCGGCAATGTTCATGCCGCGCGGGATGGCCCAGGCGACAAACTCCAGCCCGTGGCGCGCCAGCCCTGTCACCCAGCGGTCGATAGCGGCGGGGCCGTCGATGGCGAGGTTGCGCTTGGTATCCCAGAAGCCCTGCCACTGCGCGCCGGAACTGGCCGTGATGTCGCTGGTCTTGACCCAGACCTGATTGACGCCGGGGGCGGCGGCTTTCAGATTGCGGGCGAGATCGTCGATGGTGTTTTCCGCAACCGAATCGCCTTTCCAGTGCCAGACGCCGATCCGGTTGTCGAAGGGTGTCGCGCGGTCGGGCGTCACCGGCCCAGGCGTGGGCACATCTTGCAGTTCGACCACGCCGGTGAAGATCCAGCCGCCGACGCCGTACTGCTCGATCCAGATCCAGCCATCCGAGCGGCGCGTCGCCGGGTAGTAGGCGACCAGCGTACTGCGATTGATGTCGCCGATGTCCTGGTAATTCGTGCCCGGCCCGTTGCGCAGGTTGACATATGAGCCGCGCGGCACAACGATGGCCGTTTTCGGCGTTCCAGCGTTCGACGGTTTGGGTACAGGTGGTGGGTATGTGCTCATGCATGTTCTCCTGTGTGCTCGGCCGTGAGCGCCTGGCCGTAAAGCGCATCCATGACATTCACACTGTCTATAATAAACCAGAATCCAACATGCGGCAGTAGATGCTCAGCCTACTGGGGCGGTTCGCGGTTGGGTATTGGCCTTCAGCCATTCGCTTTTAGCCGGAGATGGGCGGCTGTTGGAAAGCGGCCGGCCAATTCGCAATCCGCTAATTCGCCAATCGGCTCATGCGCTGATTTGCTGTCAGCAGCGGGTGAGCAATGTCATAGCCGTGGGGTGATGCGCGGCACTCACGGTGGAACAGGCGCGGTGCTAATCTATATTCAGTATTTTGAATGTGGGCTGCACCCTTGAACTCACAATATTTATCACTCGCGGACAAATTCAAAGCGCTGGCGCACCCGGCGCGCTTGCAGATCGTCGATCTGCTGCGTGGCGGCGAGTTATGTGTCTGTCACATCGAGGCAGCGCTCGGCAAGCGCCAGGCCTACGTGTCGCAGCAGTTGATGGCACTGCGCGAGGCTGGGCTGGTCGAAAGCCGCCGCGACGGCTTGCAGGTCTACTACTGGATTGCTGATTCGCAGGTCATAGCGCTGCTCGATTTGCTGCGCGGGCCGCTCGCCGATGAACATCATGCGCTCGATGGCTGCCCATGTCCCAAATGTACGACCGTGAATGTCACGCTCTTCGATTGAGCCGGAAGGAAACAGAAAATGGTTTACGTCAAAGTCCTTGGACCGGGCTGCCCGAACTGCCAGCGCCTGGAAGCCGAGACACGCGCCGCGCTCGATGAAGCCGAGCTAGCCTACAGCCTGATGAAGGTCACAGATTACGAAGATATCGCCGCCCATGGCGTGCTCAGCACACCGGCGCTGATCATCAACGACAAAATCGTCTCCACCGGGCGCATCCCGGCACGGGCGAAGATCATCGAGTGGGCGCGTGAGGCAGAAGCGGCTTCGGTGTGAGCCAAGCGGGCATCGACCCAATTCATGCGCGTTAATCGGTGACTGGCTGTACGCTTTCACGGGATATCTTTTTGCAATTTTACATTCGGATTCTTGAATGTAGGGCGGTCTTATGCAAATCGGCGATCTGCTGATCAAGCTGCTGCAATCAGGCTGGTTGGGGCTGCTGGATTATCTGGCGGCGCACGTGCTGCTCTGCCTCGTCCCCGCGTTCTTTATCGCCGGGTATCTTTCGCTGATCCCGAAAGAGACGGTCACGCGCTACCTGGGGCCGAAGACGCCGCGCTGGATCAGCTACCCGGCGGCGGCGGTGGGCGGCTTCGTGCTGGCCGTGTGCTCGTGTACGATCCTGCCGCTGTTCGCGGGCATCTGGAAGCGTGGCGCCGGGCTTGGCCCCGCGATCACGTTTCTGTTCGTCGGCCCGGCGGTCAACATCCTGGCGATCAGCTACACCGGCGCGGCGATCGGCGCGGACATCGCTTTCGCGCGGCTGGCGCTGTCGATCATCTTCGGCATTGCCATTGGCCTGATCATGGCGGCGCTGTTCCGCCAGCCCCAGGCGCAGGACGATGCGGCGGGCATGTTCGCGGGCGAGCACCAAATGCGTCCGGCACTCGGCGGGCTGTTCGCGCTGCTGCTGGCGGTGCTGATCGCCGGAACGCTCCAGGTCGATATGCTGACGGCGACGCTGTTCTCGATCCATCTGCCGCTGGATCTGCCGGTCAGCCTTCAGCAGGGGCTGGATGCTCTGCATTTGACGCTGCAAGGGGCGGCGCTGATCGTGCTGCTGGTCATCATCGCGCCGGTCGCCTGGAAGGGCTTCAACAACGTCGTCAATGGCTTCAGCCGCTGGACGTGGGCCGCCCTCGGTTTGACGGCGACGACGCTCCTGTTCGCCGCGCCGACGACCGCGCCCGGCAGCCTGATCATCAACATTACCGGGCGCTTCGTGGCCGAACTGCTGCTGCTGGCGGCGATTGCCTACGTGGCGAGTCGTTTCCTGACGCGCGAGGAACTGGCCGACTGGCTGGCGGAGACGTGGCGCTTCGTCAAGCAGATCTTCCCGCTCTTGATCGCGGGCGTCTTCATCGCGGGCATGGTGCGCGGCATCGTACCGGAGGACTGGATACGCGCGCTGGCCGGGCAGAACACGATCTGGGCGAACGCGCTCGGCGTGCTGTTCGGCGTCTTCATGTACTTCCCGACGCTGGTCGAAGTCCCGATCGCGCGCATGTTCCTCGACCTGGGGATGCACCGCGGGCCGCTGCTCGCCTATCTGCTGGCTGACCCGGAACTGAGCGTGCAAAGCATCATGGTCACAGGCCGCATCCTGGGGCGGCAGAAGACCATCGCTTATGTGTCGCTGGTGGCGGTCTTCAGCACCGTGGCGGGCTATCTATTCGGGCTGGCGCTGGCGGCGTTCTAACCGATCCGGCGGTTTGTACTGGGGGGCGGTATGAAAAGAGCGATCACCCTTGTCTTGGACGATACCGATGTCATTGAGTTGATGCGAGTACTCATTGATGACGACTCTGAAGGTGCACTGAGTTTTGTGAGGATGCACTTCAAGGGCAAGGCGCGTGAGCTACTCGAAGGCGGCTGAAAAGTGATTGTCGAAGTGCCTGGTGCAGGCATAACTCAGATGCGTGGCGATGTCTTCAAGACCGGGAGCCGTTGATGTACCTTGAGAGGATTATGCTTGTCAAAACGCTTCCTTGTCTGGCTGAACCGGGGAAGATCATCGTGATTGGCGAACCCTCTCGGCGACTTGATGAGGTGATCCCCTATATGCGATGTTGCCCAATGTTATCACCCACAATCCACAGGCAGGCACACTTACTCTACGTCGTCAGCAAGGGTTTCTCAGCCTCCAGGCTGACCGAGTGTCTATTACTCAGGTGCATGACGTAGAGGAGGGGCTCGAATTGCTATCACATCTGGCAGATGCCGTCAACGCAACCTGGACGCATCGGCACGAACTCGTTCCGGTTTCTGAGCCTCGTAGAGTACCGCAGCTTCTGGATATATGGTCACTGTTACCGCAAACCAACTGCAAGCGGTGTGATGAGGCAACCTGTATGGCGTTTGCCGTCGCTCTGCTACAGCATCGACGAACACTCAGCGAATGTAAAGTTCTGAACGAAGACCCTGCTTTCGCTGATCGGAGAGTTACGCTTGAGGCACTGATTGGTGATGTTGCGAGTAGCGAGTAAGGTTTTGATGTATGAGCAAAACCATCTTGCTAAGCCCTGGCATGCTGTTCCACATTGATAATTCTGAAGCGTATGACGAATAGGAGGCAAATCAGTGACTTCTCAAACCGCAAACATTCCGTCTTCATCCAGCGGCAGCGTCTTTGGACGACTGTCTATGCTTGACCGCTGGCTGCCGCTGTGGATCTTCATTGCGATGGCGCTCGGTATCGTGCTGGGGAAAGCGTTCCCCAATCTTGCGCCCGCACTCGATTCGGTCAAGCTCGATACGGTTTCGCTGCCCATCGCTATCGGGCTGCTGTGGATGATGTATCCGGTACTGGCGAAAGTGAACTACGGCAAGATCCCGGCGATAGTCAGCAATTGGAAAATGTCAGGCACGTCGCTGCTCCTCAACTGGATCGTAGGGCCGGCCCTGATGTTCATCCTCGCCTGGGCGCTGCTGCCCGATCACCCTGAATACCGCACCGGACTGATCATCGTTGGGCTGGCTCGCTGCATTGCGATGGTGTTGATCTGGAACATGCTGGCCTGCGGCGATAATGAGTATGCGGCGGTGCTGGTCGCCATCAACTCGTTGTTTCAGATTGTGATGTACACAGTGCTGGGCTATTTCTACCTGACCGTTGTGCCCGGTTGGCTGGGCGCTGAGGGCGTAGCTTTGAACATTTCGATGGGAGACATTGCCAAGAGCGTACTGATCTTCCTGGGCATCCCGCTGGCAGCCGGGTTTCTGACCCGTTTCTTCCTCAGCCGGGCCAAAGGCGATGCATGGTACGACACGAAATTCATCCCCCGGCTTGGCCCGACGGCGATCATCGGCCTCCTGTTCACCATCGTCATGATGTTCTCGCTCAAGGGCGAGGTGATCCTGGAGCGACCACTGGATGTAGTGCGCATCGCGCTGCCGCTGCTGGTCTACTTCGGCATCATGTTCTTCATCTCGTTCGCGGTCTCCTATTTCTTGAAGTTCCCCTATGCCGATACCGCGACGATTTCATTCACCGCCGCCAGCAACAATTTCGAGCTGGCAATCGCGGTCGCCATTGCCGTGTTCGGTCTGGCATCCAGCGAAGCATTGGCAACCGTGGTCGGGCCGCTGGTCGAAGTCCCAGTGCTGATCGGTCTGGTCTATGTCTCGCTCTGGTTAGGGCGCAGATTATATCCGCGCGATCCGCTCTGGCAGTTACCGCCCGATTCTCCCCAAATACAGGCTCATCCGGAGCCTGCCGAAGCGTTATCGGACGTCGGTGGAGACCAATCATGAACTGCTATGTCTGCGATCAGAAGCTGGGACCCGGTGGAACCCGCTTTCATGTGAGAGCTGCTGTCGGTATCGGTCACAACTGCGGAGTAGGGGTGTGTGCCGAAAATGGCTATAGAAAATCGGAGCCGGGTTCGCCTCTGCTATGCCTGGCTTGTGCTTATCTGTTACAAGGAGTACAGGCCAGGCACGTAAAGGCACTATCGGATTTATGACCGGCTCAGGTGCAGTCCGTTGGGCCAGTGACTTAAGGAAGGAGCCAGACCAGAACGGCGGTTCCCTCTATTCGCCACCCGCCACGGTGATGACCACGTGGCCCTGTTTCTGCCCGGTCTCAACGTAACGGTGCGCCTCGGCGGTCTGTTCCAACGGATAGCGCCGGTCGATGATCGACTTCAGCTTGCCTGTCTCGATCAGGTCTTTGAGGTAAAGCAGATCCTCGTTCCGCTGGTTGGGCGTCCCGATGATGACCTGCTTTCCGTCACCCCCGGATTCCCACAGTTTGCGAATCATGTGCGAGAACTGGGGGTTGCCGTAAGCGAGGCGACCATGCGGGTTGAGCGACTTGAGGCTGCGCGCATACGACCCTTTGCCCATCACATCGAAAATCACGTCATACGTCTGCCCGTTCTGGGTAAAGTCCTCGCGTGTATAGTCAATCACGTGATCGGCGCCGATTGAGCGCAGCATGTCGAGCTTGGCCGTGCTGTCCACGGCGGTCACTTCTGCGCCGAAGTCTTTGGCAAGCTGAATGGCAAACGTCCCAATGCTGCCGCCCGCGCCAACGATCAGCACCTTTTCGCCGGGCTGGATCTTGGCCTTTCTGAGAAAGTGCAGCGCTTCCAAGCCCCCGGTGGGCACGGCGGCGGCCTCCTCATAGGTCATGTTGCTCGGCATGATCGCGAGCACCGAATCGTCGGTTTGCGCGGGCAGGCAGTTGTACTCCGCGTGGCTGCCCAGGCGCATGCCCGTCGTCCCGAAGACCCGATCGCCCGGTTTGAACTGCGTCACGTCTTTGCCGACGGCTTCGACCTCGCCAGCCAGTTCCTGCCCCAGGACGATGTCCCTCGGTTTGATCGGCCCCATATAGAGTCGGATCGGGATGGCGAGCCAGAGCGGGAACCGGAATCCGCGCATCTCACTATCCCCGGCTGTCACGGTCGAGGCGTGGACTTTGATCAGGACTTCGTTATCCTTCGGCGTGGGCTTGGCGATCTCGCGGTACTCAAGGCCATCCGGCGATCCGTACTTTGTCCAGACAACAGCTTTCATGTGTGCTCCTTATGACTTACGACCGGCTATGACCGGAAGAGAAATGTCTCGGCTTGCTCAAGGCTGAGAACGTTGTTCATGTAAAGGTTGGCACTGAAGCGGGCGACGGTGACAACCCCAAAGACGATAAAGCCGGTGCTGAAGTCAACCGTTCCCGTCAGTGCCAGCAAGATCGGCAGCCACCAGGCAGCGTTGTAGATCTGCCTGAAGAGTTGGATGCCACAGCCCGGTTTGACGGAATTGCCGATCCCTACGGTCTTCTTCAACCATGCGAACCGCATGGCGGTATGCCCTTCAACGAGCAGTCAGAAAACCACACCAAACAGCACAAGTCCGATGAATCCATCCCTGCTCGCCCAGGTGGCAGCAGATAGTACCGCGACGACATACGTCACCACGATCAGCCCGAAACCGAGCGAAATGCGATTGTTCCAACCGACGGTTAGAAATTTCTCCCTGGTCATCGTATCTCTCCTTTCGAATGATAGCTCCGGCGCGCCTCCGGTGCGCGGCGGAAGAAGATAAGCGGCATCACTCACCTGCCGCGCTGACCTGCGCGTAGACGAGTTGGGCCAGGACGAAAGCGGCCTGGAACAGATTGAGCACGAGCGCTGTGGTGTAAAACGCGGGTTCGAGATCGGGATACAAGCCAAGCACGGTGAGCACCAGCGGAACCTGCATCGGGATTTCGAGCAAGATCCAGAAAATGATCGCCGTGGCCGGGTTCGCCCGTGCCCTCGTGACGACGATGGCCTTGTTCTCTGATCGCCGCAGCGACATAACGGTCACGGCCCAGATGAGGATGAGGAAGATGAGACTGCAAATGGCCCACAGGTCATGACCTGTGACGCCGTAACGGCTGAGGCCGGCGGGAACGAGGGCGGCGACGATCACGACCAGCCCAATGGTGACGACGGCGCGAATCTGGGTGAGCAGGGACGCTTCGATCTGGCTTCCGCGCGTCATGCTGATGAGCGCGCCAAAGCCGACAAAAACGCCGGCAATTTCGGCTATCGCAACCAGCAGTTCGATATCTTGTGCCAAGTGAACTCCTTCGCAGCGTGTGGCTAACGGGTGTCGCCGTTAGCCACAGTTATTACCACATTTCCTGCCTTACGCCCTGTTTCGACGTAGCGGTGCGCCTCGGCGGTCTGTTCCAGGGGATAACGCCTATCGATAACGGCTCGGATCTTCCCCGCCTCAATCAGCTCTCGAAGGAAAACCAGATCTTCCGCCTTTTCACTTGTTGATGACCTTATCGAAAGGTACACCCCGGATTCCTTCAGCGCCTTCTTGTTGGTAGAAGGTGAGCTTTTGCCAACAGCGTCAAAGATGACATCGTAGGTCTCGCCGCGCTCGGCGAAGTCCTCTTGAGTGTAATCGATGACGTGATCCGCGCCCAATGAGCGTACCATATCCAGGTTGCGCGTGCTGCATACCCCGGTGACTTCCGCGCCCAGGGCTTTGGCAATCTGCACCGCGTAACTGCCGACGCTGCCAGAAGCGCCATAAATGAGCACCTTCTGGCTGGGCTGCACGTGCGCTTTACGCAGAATCTGCAAGGCTGTCATCCCGCCAATCGGCACGGCGGCAGCTTCCTCGTAGGTCATGCTGGCTGGTTTCAGCGCCAGCACGCCAGTCGACGACGATTCAGGCACGCAGACGTATTCGGCGTTCGCGCCCGTGCTTAAGCCTGTCGTCGTCCCGAAAACCTGGTCGCCTGGCTTGAAGCGATTCACAGCTTCGCCAACGGCTTCGATCTCTCCGGCGAACTCGTGCCCCGGCGTCGTTTTCTTACGCAGGCCGAACAGCCGCAGCGGAATGAATGCCAGGGTGGGGAGTTTGCGCAGGATGACATCTCCCGCGGTGACGGTCGCCGCATGAACTTTGACCAGCACCTCGTTGTCCCTGGGGGTTGGTTTTTCGACCTCTTTGAGCTGTAGCCCGTCCGCAGGTCCCTGTTTTGTAACGATTATGGCTTTCATGCGTCTCTTTCCGAATTGACTTTGCTATACATGTCTGCCCCCTGGCTGGGGACAGCTTTCGATCAGGTTTGGTCGCTGCCGATGGTGATCATCACTTTGCCGCGTGGGTGTTCGTCGATGACATACCGGAACGCCTGAACCGTCTCTTGCAAGGGATACCGTCGGTCAATGACGGGCACAACCTTGCCGGTTTCAAGCAGTTTACCCAGGTACGCCAGATCCTGCTGGTTGACGTGCGCCAGCATGGTGCTCATCTTTTGACCTCCGAGCCTGGACACCCAGCGCCCCAGGAGCATCACCTGGAAGATCTGCGCCAGAGAGCCGCCAAGCGCGACCAAGATCCCGTTGGGCTTTAACGCACGCCGGTAGGTCGGCAGCGAGTGAGTTCCGTTCACGGCAAGGATCAAATCATACCGCTGCCCGCTTTTGGTGAAATCCTCGCGCGTATAATCGATGACGTGATCCGCGCCGAGCGCGCGCACCATATCCAGATTACGCGTGCTACACACGGCGGTGATGTCACCTCCGAAGGCTTTGGCGATCTGCACCGCGAACGTGCCCACGCCGCCCGACGCGCCGTGAATCAGCACCGTTTGCCCCGGCTGAAGCTGCCCTGTGTCCCGGATGCCCTGCAAGGCGGTGATGGCGGCCACCGGGACGGCGGCGGCTGCTTCAAACGAGACATTGGCGGGTTTGCGCGCCAGATTGGCTGGGGACGTACACACGTATTCGGCGTACCCACCGTTGGCGACCCCAAACACCTCGTCTCCCGGCTGAAACTGCGTCACCTGGCTGCCCACGGCCTCGACCTGCCCGGCGATGTCTCTGCCGA
Organism: Anaerolineae bacterium; assembly: GCA_023382675.1. GTDB lineage: Bacteria > Chloroflexota > Anaerolineae > Aggregatilineales > Phototrophicaceae > Flexifilum. The sequence continues at coordinate 49,994 of JAHDWN010000017.1, read as the reverse complement.
GCACGACCGCTTTGGGCTTGAGCAGCCCGCCGCCCATCAGGCGCGGCATCAGCGGCCCCATCGTGAAGAGCCGCCACTCGCGCGCGTTGATGGATGCTGCGCGAACCTTCACCAGAACTTGATTGTCTGTCGGCGTGGGCTTCTCCACGTCGGTGTACTCAAGACGATCCGGCGACCCGTAGTGTGTGTAGACAATTGCTTTCATTGCTGACTCAACCTGTAGAGCTTATAGCCAACGAGGAAGACCCAGATGGTCGTGAGCAGGGAAGCGACGATGATAAGCGCGCTCAAGCCACTCAGAACGAACGGCCCGGCGACGGCGGCGATCCCAAGGATGCCCGTGATGATGCCCAGGTAGGCCACACTTCTGCTGAAGATGCCTTTGAGCATGACGATGCCGGCCAGGAGAATGCCGATGGCGAGCGTGACCGTGTTGTAGACATCCAGCAGGTGCGATTCCAGCACCGCCGTCGGGTAGCTGGCAATCGTGATGAGAACCGCCCGCTGCGCGCCATCCGTGGCCGCGGCGTACTGGCTGCTGAGCGTGATCAGCGCGGCGTAGTTGGTCCAGGTCAGCGCCAGGTCGAGCAAAATGAACAGCCCCATGAACGCGCTTGCGACCAGCATCATGCCTTTGTTGATGCCTTTCAATGCGAGATAGAGCGAAAATAAGACCGGCGCCAGCAGGAAGTCCGTCAGGACAGAGAGCGCGAGGATCGCCCACCATGCCGTCGTATTCCCGGCCATATACGCGAGCCGCTCCTCGACGCCTTTCGGCGGCGCACCCATGGGCATGTATAAGGCGATGATGACGACGTAGGCCAGCGCAAAGACCAGTGCCGCGATACCGCCGACTCGATACAACCACTTCCCATCCGGTTCAACCGCATTGACCGCCAACTTCTGTACGCTCATTTGCGCATCTCCGTTTCAAGGTTACTGACGAGCAACGTGCTTCTCACACATCGGTCGCGCCAGGTTCGAGGCGAATGACCGAGACCAATGACATGCCGAGATCGCGTACTTTCTTGAGCAACCCGTGCAGCGCAGCCTGATCGACCACCGGGCCGGTCAGAAGCGTATCGCCGTTGTCTTCCAGCGTGATGGTCAGGCCTTCGAACCAGTCCATCCATTCACATCCCAGATGCCCTGTGAGCCTGATCTGGTAGATCCGGGATTCATCGGGTTCTGTTTCGATGTTGCGTTTATTGGACATCACCCCGCACCTGTTCTGGCGGGTCATAGTCGTCTATGCCACGCGTTCAATCTATAAGTAGTATGTCGACAACCTGGTGTTGGCGTATAGACACTTTGGTGTTGTTTGGGGGTGTCGTTTTGAGCGACTGAGGAGAGGTTTCGTACTTACAGCAAACCCACTTCGCGCGCGCGGGCTACCGCTTCCGTGCGCCGCTGGACTTGAAGTTTGTCAAAGATTCTGCGGTTGTGGCCTTTGACCGTGTCCAGGGCGAGGAAGAGCCGTTCGCTGATCTCTTGATTGGAGAGTCCCTGGGCGATGAGCTGCAAGACTTCTAACTCGCGGTCGCTCAAGGGATCGATCAGGGGCTGGGCGAGGAGGGCGGGCCTGGCCTGCTCGATTTCCAGGGCCGCCCGCAGGTTGCCGACATACTCCGGCAGGATGCCATGCGCGGCGGCTTCGGCCAGAAGCTGTGCCATCGGCTGGCCCTCGTCGATGAACAGGCGGATGTAGCCACCCGGCGCGGCCAGCGCCAGCGCTTCGCCGAGCAGTTGCAGCGCCGCGCGCCCGTCGCCATGCGCGTGGTGAGCGAGCGCTTGCAGCACCAGCACCTTGAGACGCTCGTCCTGCCAGCCCTTTGCCTCTGCCTGTTGGCGACCTGTCGCCAGCAGCGTGAGCGCTGCGGACGGATCGCCCTGCGCCAGATGCAAGCGCGCCTGGCTGGTGACAGGGAGTTCGACCGTTTGCGCCAACTGTGCGGCGGCGACCAGATCGCCCTGACGCAGCAGCGCCAGCACCTGCATGTCCACGACTTCAGGGATGCGGAGGACGAAATTGCGCTGGCGCGCCGACTGGCTGGTCTGCGCGAGCATGGCTGCCGCGCCGTCCACGTCGCCCTGCGCCAGCTTCACACGGGCAAGAAACACCTCGCAGATGATGAAGCGGTCAATAACCCGATCATACTGCCGCGCCAGGTGCAGTCCTTGCTGGCCATGCGCCTCAGCACCGGCCAGGTCGTTCCATTGGTAGAGGACACGCGCCAGGCCAAGATGCGCTTCGTAGATAATCGAAAGCGGCTGGCTGCCTACCAACTGCAGGATCTTCCGGTAGGCTTCGGCGGCCAGATTGAGTTGGGTTTCAGATTCGTAGATGTTGCTGAGGCTGATGGTCGCCAGGATAGTGGTGAAGGTGTCGCCGCATGTTTGGCTCAAGGCGATGGCTTCCGTCAAAGCCTGCCGGGCTGCGCCCCGGTCGCCGCGCATCAGGTGGGCCGTCCCCATGATCCAGGTCGCACTGCCACGGGTCGCCAGGTTGTCGGGGTGCAAATACTCCAGGGCGCGGCGCGACTGCGCCAGCATGGTGTCCACCTGATAGCGAGTCAGCGCCAATACAGACCTGGCAGTGGCGATGCGCCCGATCAGATTGCGCGTCCTGGCGTCCAGCTCGACATCTTGCAGGGCGGCCTCAGCGGCATCGAGTTTCTCCTCCACGCCGGTCGTTTGTCCATCGATCAACATGAGTGAGGCGTGTCGCCACCACAGTGACGGACGGGCATTCAGCACCTCCACCGGCAGCGACTCCAGCCAGTCCAGAATTGCCACGACCGCGCCCCGCAGATGCAGCGGAATGCCCGTGCCTTCAATCAGGCGCTCGGCGCGCTCAATATCGTGCCCGGCAGCCGCATGGTGAAAGGCTTCAAAGTCAAAGCCATGGTCTTCGTACCACTGGCTGGCACGGATATGCAATTCGTGCATGGCGCTTTCTGGATCGCCTGTCGCCGCGGCGAGGCTCTGTTGAAGGCGCTGGCGCAGCAGTTCCGCGAACAGATGGTGATAGCGATACCAGCGGCGCTCGTTATCCAGCGGGACGAGGAACAGGTTGGCGCGTTCGAGATATTCCAGCGTTGCCTGACCCGGCGCAGCGCGTTCGAGCAGGACCGCCTCGCATAATGGGCCGCACATATGATTGAGGATGGACGTGCGCAGCAGGAACGTCTGGACGGTTTCCGGTTGTTTTTGCAGCACTTCTTCGACCAGATAGTCGAGCACGAAGCGGTGGCTGCCGGTGAACGACTTGACGAAGCTGCCGACGTCGTCGCTGCCCTGCATCGAGAGTGCGGCCAGTTGCAGCCCGGCGATCCAGCCTTCGGTGCGGGCTTCGAGGGCGGCAACGTCTGGATCGGTAACGTTCAGCCCCATGACCTGATTGAGAAAGCTGGCGGTTTCAGCCGGGGTGAAGCGCAAATCGGCGACGCGCAGCTCGATCAGTTGGCTGCGGGCGCGTAGGCGCGCGAGCGGCAGCGGTGGGTCTTCGCGGGTGGCGATCACCAGGTGCATTTGCGGCGGCAGGTGTTCCAGGAGGAACGCTGCGGCCAGCGCAACCGGTTGGCTCTCGATGACGTGGTAGTCATCGAGCACGAGGATGAAATCATGCGGGATCGTGGCGATGTCGTTGAGCAGAGCGGTCAGGATGACTTCGGCAGGTGGGAGCTGTGGCGATTGAAGCAGCGCAAGCGCAGTGTCGCCAACGGATGGGGCAAGCGTCTGCACCGCGGCGCTGAGGTAAGCCAGGAAGCGTGCGGGATCGTTATCATCCTTGTCCAACGACAGCCAGGCGACCGGCTGCCCGCAGTCGACGATCCACGCGCTGACCAGCGTCGTCTTGCCGAAGCCCGCCGGCGCAGAGATGAGCGTCAGCTTGCGCTGCATGTCCCCTTTCAGCCGTTCGAGCAGGCGCGGGCGGTGGACGACCTTCGGGCGCGGCGGCGGGATATAGAGTTTCGTGGCGAGAATTGGCGTAGGCATGGATCAAGTATAGACCACCCGCCGCAGATTCAAAAAAGTGCCAGTGACGGTTGAACACTGCTGGCGGCCGGGGAATGAAATCCCCCGGCCAGGATAGTCGCCCTCTTCGAGGGCTGCGTATCTGTGTGCGCGCGGTTAGCCCCCGCAGGGGGCGCTGGGCAGCCCACCCCATTTCATGGGTGAGCGAACGCAGTGTGTGCGACCTACGCAGAAAACATGAAATGCACCCTGTGACGACTCACCCTTTGCCATTGGGCGCCACGGTGATGACGACGTTGCCCTTCTTGTGCCCGGCTTCGACATAGCGGTGCGCTTCGGGAACCTGCTCCAACGGATAGCACCGGTCGATAACGGCTCTCAGCTTGCCCGCCTCGATCAGGTCTTTCAGGAACGTGAGGCTGTCCGCCCCCACCTTGGCGGAACCCATGACGCTGACGAAGATACCCTGCTTTTTGAGCACGCTGCGGCTGCTGGCAGCCGAGGTCTTGCCCACGGCGTCGAATACGATGTCGTAGGTCTCGCCGCTCTGGGTGAATTCTTCTCTGGTGTAGTCGATGACCTTGTCCGCGCCCAGTGACGCCACCATGTCCAAGTTCTTTGTGCTGCACACGGCTGTCACGTCCGCCCCGAAGTGCTTGGCAAGCTGGACGGCATAGGTGCCGACGCTGCCCGAAGCACCGTAGATCAGCACCTTGTGGCCGCGCTGGATGTTGGCTTTGCGCAGGAAGTTCAGCGCCGTCAGCCCGCCAACCGGCACGGCGGCGGCTTCCTCGTAGCTCATGTTGGCCGGTTTGAGCGCGATCAGCCCGTCGCCCGGCTTGCAGTCTTCGGGCAGGCAGCGGTACTCGGCGTGCGCGCCGAAGCCAAACCCGGTGAAGGCGAGGACCGCGTCGCCGACCCGGAAGCGTTTGACCGCTTTACCGACCGCCTCCACGTCCCCGGCCAGCTCGAAGCCCAGGATATGGACCTTGAGCGGTCTGAACAGGCCGTTGAAGAGCCGCGCGGCGAAGGGATCGGCCTTACGCAGACGCCAGTCACCGGCGGCGACCGTGGCGGCGCGGATTTTGACCAGGATTTCGTTGTCTTTCGGAACGGGCTTCGCGACCTCTTGCAGGTGCAGTACATCCGGCGATCCGTAGCGGTTGTAGACGATTGCTTTCATGGGTTTCTCCACAATGAGTTCTGGTTGACGGTTGACATTCGATGCGGTTTGTCGGCTGATCCGACGATTGGATTTGGGATTGCCTCTATAGCTTCCTGGCGACGATGAAATACTCCGTGATCGGACGAACAGATAGAAACTCAGTTTCAACAATCTGGAACTGCGCGTTCGTCATGACAGCAGCCAATCCAGCAGCGCTGAAGAAACTGATACGGGGAAGGACTCCAATTTTGGAGAGCAGGAAGATCGGCAGATTGAGCAGGACACTGACAACGGTTTTCTCGCCTAAACACGGGGTTGAAGCGATGAAGATGCCGCCCGGTTTCAACAACTGATGAATCCGTTGGACAACCGCTGAGGGATTTTCCACCAGATGCAAGATGCTGAAGGCCAGAATCGCGTCGAAGGCTTCCTCGTTGAACTGTTCATCGAAGATCGTCGCGTGCATGAAGTGCGTATTGGTCAAGGCGCGCTCACCGGCCCGTCTTCTGGCAACCGCGATCATCTTTGACGATATGTCGATGGCGCTGACTGTATTCACGCTGCTGGCTAGTTCCAGCGCGATTGTGCCGGTCGCGCAGCCGTAATCCAGCACGGCAGCGCTGGCGTTGAGATGCTTTTTCGCTCTTTCCAGGAGTCTGCTGTCACTTTGACTGAGACTCGCACCGGGTTTGTCCCAGTCACTTGCTAACCTATCCCACATAGCTTCGGATTTCATGGTTCCCTCACCATTTCCCACAGCGGAAGATCGAGTCTGGACAGAGTGATCTGTTTGACGGTTTTGAACCCGAATCGTTCATACCATCGCACATTGCTTTCAGTTTCTGTCTCCAGATAGAGCGGCAATCCGGCCTGTTCACTTTCTGAAACCAAGGCGCTCAACAACTTGCCGCCAAAGCCCTGCCCCTGATACGCTTGAGCGACGCCGAGGACGGGTAGATAGATGTAAGGTCTTCCAAGCATGTTTGCTTTTCGATCCGCTTCAATCGGCATGAATACAGGCGCCATTTGCGGGGCCATCAGGCGCGCCACCCTTAGCCCGGGCCAGATCGCTCCGCTGGCGACCAGCCGCCAGATTGGCATATCTGCCAGATGTCCCGAAACCCAGGCGATAACGCCTTCGAGGTTTTCAGAAACGGCACAGACTTGCCCATACTTGAGGCAGTAGCGGACCGGTATTTCAAACAAACCACGTGTTTGGCGCGCTTGCGATCCAGCTAGAAGTTTGCGCCAGAGGGGATCGTGACGAAATGCGTCTGTCAGCACTGCCCCCGCTTTTGAAACGTCTTGTCTTCGCAATCGGTACAGGTTCTCTGTTTGCCCAGACATAATCCAATCCACTCCTCGCGCCGACAGCATATAGGTGCTGGTTTGGTGAAGACCCTGTGCCAACACCTGCTTTGATTCCTCTATCAGCCGCCCTGTCACCAGTCCGACTGGTGACAGGGCCGTGCTTTACCAGATCAGGCATTCGCGGCCAGCGTGATGACGATGCTGCCTCGTTTTTGCCCGCTTTCGGCGTAGCGATGGGCCTCGGCGGCCTGTGCCAGCGGATAGCAGCGGTCGAGGATCGCCTTGATCTTGCCCGCCTCAACCAGTTCCCGGATCTGGGCGAGATCCGCCTGCTTGTCCATCGCCAGCGCGCAGATAACCCGCTTGCCGCCCCGGATCGATGTCCAGAGCATCTGGAAAAGCTGTTTCATTTTGAAGCTGGCGTAGAGCAGCCGCCCGTTCGGCTTGAGCGAGTTTTTGCAGCGTGCGAACGAGGTCTTGCCCAGGATGTCGAAGATCACGTCGTAGGTTTCGCCGTTGCGGGTGAAATCTTCTTGCGTGTAGTCAATCACCTTGTCCGCGCCGAGCGCTATCACATATTCAAGTCGCTGCGTCCCGCAGACCGCCGTCACGTGCGCACCATAGGACTTGGCGAGCTGGAGCGCGGCTGCGCCGATGCTGCCGGAAGCGCCGTTGATGAGGATTTTCTGGCCGGGGTGAATATCGACTTTCTTGAGCAGGTTTAAGGCGGTCAGTGCGCCGTAGGGTACGGTGGTGGCTTCCTCGTAGGTCATGTTGGCCGGTTTGAGCATCACCGATGCCTTTTCAGACATGCAGATGTACTCCGCATACGCGCCGAAGTTGGAACTAGGATAGCCAAAGACCTGATCGCCTGGCTTGAAGCGCGTGACCGCGCTGCCGACGGCTTCGACTTCACCGGCAAATTCGCTGCCGAGGATGTGTTTCTTCGGCTTGCTGACACCGATCGTCAGGCGGGAAGGCAGCCACAGGAACACGGGCATGTTAAAGCTGCGCGGCGTAAACGCGTTGAACTGGCGGGCCATGAGGTCGCCGAAACCGACATCGGTCGCACGGACGCGGACGAGGATTTCGTCATCTTTGGGCGTCGGTTTGGGTACGTCGCTGAGGTGCAGGACATCCGGGGTGCCGTATTCTGTGTAGACCATTGCTTTCATGATGTTTCTCCAGCAGGTAGATGAGAACGTTCAGGATTGGGTAAAACGGACAGCTTGAAGCTACTTCTTTTTCTTCCAGATCGGGTCGTCATTCGGTTCGTAGGCGAAGACATCGACCAGCGTCACGCTGAAAACGTGGGCGATGCGGAAGGCCAACTCCAGCGAAGGGGAGTATTTCGCGCTTTCGATGGCGACAATGGTCTGCCTCGTCACACCGACTTGTTCCGCCAGGTCTTTTTGCGTCATTTCGCCGTGTTCAAAGCGCAAGCGCCGAATGTTGTTGCTGATTGGACTTTGTGCCATCTCAGAATCCTCGCCGGTAGTAAACGAACTCCGATGCGTCACTGATCACTTCGGAGGCAATCCCGGAGCAAATCAGGATGATGAACATCGTCGAGGGGGGCATTTCCATCACCAGTGATGCCATCGCGATAACGAAGCCGAGGACAAAGGCGAAGAAACCGTTCCGGTTGGCCCGCAGTTCGATCAACTTGTCGCGCTCGTCCGTAATCGAAGGTTCTTCTTCGCGGGTGGCAATCGTGTTAATGATGTAGAAGACGATGAAGACGATGATGCGCGCGACAATCGAGACCGGGATTAAGAGCAGGAAGAACGATCCCCAAAAGTGGAAGAGTTCTTTCGAATAGGGATCGGCTTCCGGCATCCTTGGCAGCACGTATGCGGCATAGATCACCGTGATCAAAACCGAACTGATGAGATTGACGAGACTGCGTCTTTCTTGAAAGGACATATGCCCTCCGTGTGTCTTGTTGGCTTTACATGATGTAAAAAATACTTTACACATAGTAGTCCTGTTTTTACTTCGTGTCAAGTATTTTTGACATTAGCGATTGATCGATTCGCTCGACAAGATTTAGCACGCGCTTAACGTTCGCTGCATACAAGTGGCGTATGCTTCACGTCGATGGGGCACAGACAAGAGAAGGCGGCGAGATGGACACGATCACGATCTTTGGCGACATTCACGCCAACCTTCACGCGCTGGAGGCGGTCTTCGCTGACATGGAGGCACGGGCGCTGCCGAACTTATACTGCCTGGGCGATCTTGTCGGCTACGGCGCGTTCCCGAACGAGGTTGTCGCCGCCATGCGCAGTCGCGACATCCCGACGCTGATGGGCAACTACGACCAGGGCGTCGGCAACGACAGCGACGACTGCGGCTGCGCTTACAAGACGGACGTGGAGAAGGCGCGCGGCGAGCGCTCGATTGCCTGGACGAACGCGCAGACGGACGCAGATCACAAAGCCTGGCTGCGCGCGCGGCCGCTGACGATCCCGGTCACGCTCGGTGATCTCAAAGTGTTATTGGTACACGGCAGCCCGCGCCGGGTGAATGAATATCTGTATGTGGATCGCCCGGAGGCGAGCATAGAGCGGCTGTTCGACCAGGCGGGTGTGGACGTGCTCGTCTGCGGGCATACCCATCTGCCGTATCACCGCGTGCTGCCGAGCGGTCGCCATCTGATCAACGCGGGCAGCGTCGGCAAGCCCAAGGATGGCGATCCACGGGCGGGTTACGTCATGCTCTCAGCGACGGGGCGCGAACTGAGCGTGGGCTTCATCCGCGTGGCTTACGATCACGAGGCGGCGGCGCGCGCTGTTGAAGCGGCAGCACTGCCGCACGAATTTGCCCAGATGCTGCGCGAGGGCGTGGGCTAAGCCGATCGCCAGAGTCGCCGCCCGACCGTCGCTAGGAACGCACGCGAAGCGTTACGGTCGGGCTGGTTGGTCGGTAAGCCATCTGGAAGATGGCTGGTCAAACAGTCACCCTCTGTCAGCCTGCTTCCAGCAGGCTTTGCCCAAGTAGCCAGTGGTTTCGAACCACTGGCGGGCGACGCTGACGCAGTTCGGCCCAGATTGCAGTTCACAGCTTGAATAGCCACACACAATCACTCTGTCACCGGCTGATGGGCATGCGCTAGTCATCCTCATCCTTCTTCTTACCATAGAAGATGGGCGGGTCTTCGAGCGAGCGTTTGGCGGCTTCCGACAGGGCAGCGCCGAAGGCGACGTAATCGCGCAGCGTGTATGCCGTCGTGGCTGTCTCATTGGAGCAGACGATCCTGAAGCGCACGATCCCATTCTCGCCGGGCGCATCCAGGCGCGGCATGACCTCGATCTGCTGGATCGTTTCCAATGCCAGCGTCCGCTGAACGCGCTCGCCGTCGAGTTCGACTAGCGTCAAGGGGGTCAGGTAGAGCGCCAGCGGTTTGGGATCGACGTGCCATGCGCCATACAGATTTTGCTCGGCGTGCTGTGCTGGCGTTGGCTCAAAATGAACGTAAGGGCGCTGCCTCCGGTAGGCCTTGACCAGCTCCGGCGCAGCCATCGCCTTGATGGCGCGGACAAACCCCTGCATGGCGAAGCGGCTCGTCCGCAGCGTGAGGAAATGCCACTGTCCGCCGTGCTCGAAGTGCAGCCAGATTTCGTTCGTGCCGGAGCTATATTTGGCCGGGCGTCCAAACCAGCGCAGCGACGGCCATTCGAAGAGGACGTGAACATCCCATTTGCGCACGCCCGGATAGAGATGCAGGCCATCCTGCTCGACGGTACACAGGCAGCGCTGCCAGCGTGAACGCGTATCTGCGCCGCCGATAACCTGAAGACGATACTGGGTGTTGAGATAGTGAGCCGTGCCCAGACAGTATAACGGCTGGCGCTGGCGAATTTCCTCGTAGCGCAAACGCAGGGAGCGACTTAAGAACGTGTCCGCCAGCCAGTCAAGCATGGGCATCCAGACGGTGAGGGCCGGGTAAGGCAGGCAGCCGCCTGAAGCAGCCGCTTGTCTTCACAGTAACACGGGTTTTCCCCGGTGTTATGCCTGATCCACTGCGACACGCTTAGCGACGGGTATATCCGCCGCGCCGAGTGCAAACAGCCGCCCAGCGCGAAGCTGGAGCGGCGCACCGGCACAAGCATGTTTTAGCGGATCGTCTCAATCGGTGTTCGTGGGGCTGTTCCAGCCGGTCGGGTAGAGCGTCTGATCGAGCGCTTGCCAGAGGCGCTGCGCTTCGTTGGGCGTCAGGCGGGCGACCCACGTCTGGTGATTGACCCAGCCGGTGATCTCGTACTGCTGGCTGTCGAGGTGATCGACCGTGATGTGGCTGGTGATGGTTGGCATTTCCGTCGTGCGGGCGGGGGCGGTGTGGACGACGGCGGTCACACGCGACGCCTTTTCCGGGAACAGATACTGCGTCAGATGAAACCAGAGGATCTGCGCAGCGCGCAGGGAGACGACGCGCGTCCAGCGCTTGGCATCTTCGCCAATGCCGCCGACCACCAACGACTGCGTGCTCGACTTGGGTGAGACGAATACTCGGGTCGAAAGGCCGTAAACGCGCTCGATCTCCATCGGCGTGCTCCTCGCGCTGTTAACCTGCCCTTATTGAACCACGCCCTGGCGCAGAAAACAACAAGACGCATCCAGCGAAAGATGCCCCATGCGCCTGTTTGCTCCGTGGTGCCTCCAGCAAACGCAGGCCACTCAGGTAGAATGTTGTTGACGATGCAAGGCCGATTCCGGGGTGTCGAGCGACACCTGGGTAATGAATTTATCAAGCGGTAGAGTGTAATTGTCCCAACAACCACACTCCAGCGCGGAACTGAGTATTTCCTTCGTGCGCAGGGCGTCGCTAATGAGCGCTTCCGTTTGAGCAAGTTTCCGCTCCACGAATTGCCGCCAATCCTTTGGCGATCGTCCTTCTTCTTTCCACATGGCTGTCAGGGTTTGAATTTCCGCGATGGTGAAGCCGGCGGCTTTGGTGGCCTTGATCAAAGCCAGCCATTTCAGCACATCCTCTTCATACAACCGGCGTCCGTTCAGACGCTTCGGGCGCGGCAGCAGGCCGATTCTTTCGTAGTAACGGATGGTAGAGGTTTCAATGCCTGCTTGTTGTGCGATCTGGCCGATGCTAAAGGCGGTCATGGCAGATTGCTCTCTTGACTTGAAGTATGCTTCAACTTGTATGCTCTGATCCTATCACGAGATAGGAGCTAGACACGATGATAGAAGCTGGCAAATATACATCCACGCAGGTTCGCACAGTCTACAGCCGCCGCAGCCGCGTTTATAGCAAGACCGTTGCGCCACTCGAATTCCCGAACCATGTGCGCGCAATTGAGAAAGCCGCTATCCGTCCCGATGATAAAGTGCTCGAAGTGGCGGTCGGGCCAGGGCTGGCGCTGGCTGAAATCGCCAGGCGAGTTGACAGGTCGAATACCGTGCAGGGAGTCGATATTTCGCCAGGAATGTTGAAGATAGCGCGGCAAACGTTGCAGGCAGCGGGCATAACGAACGTCGTGCTGTCCGAGGGCAGTGCCGCCGACCTGCGCTTCCCGGACGAAACATTTGACCTGCTCTACAACGGTTACATGCTTGATCTCGTATCGTTGGCCGAGATGACAACCATCCTGGCAGAATTCAAGCGCGTACTCAAACCGGGTGGGCGTCTTGTCCTACTCAATATGAGCAAGCCCGATGAACACACGCGAACCTTGCGCGAACGGCTGTATCCTTTGCTGCCGCCGAAACTGGCGCTCTACATCATTGGTGGCTGCCGCCCGGTGCTCATGGAACGACCTGTCGAGCAGGCCGGGTTCAAGCACATCACGCGCGAATTCGTACCAGGGAGGTTCCCGTCCGAGATTATCAGCGCCGCCAAATAGGACGCTGATACCTGTTGATGGCTGAGTCGATCCGTGATCAGAAGCTCAACGGCACAGACTCTGCTCACCCTTATTCACGCTATCCACAGATGATGTGTTGTAGTCAGGATTTAGCCTGAAGAATAGCGATGCATGATCAGCTTGTGCGTGTCGGACTGCGTTCCACGGGAGGGCTATTCTACTCGACAATCTTCCAGTAGGAGTCCTTGCGCACCACTTTGCCATCCCGGAACTGCCAGTGGTCGCAGCCCCGCACACTCAACTGAACGCCAGACGCAGTGGTCCCAGTGAGAAGCCACTCCGAGACGCCGCGATCACCGCACAGCCAGTGCGTGTCGTCGCTGTAATGCACATTCGGGATACCAGCGAAGCGACTGGCTAGGCCTGCCCGCACCTGCTCTTTTCCGACGAAGCGACTGCCCCACGGATGGGGGCCGCGAGGCAATTCCAGTATGCAGTCTTCCGCAAAGAAGTCCATGATGGCATCAAGGTCGTGTTGGTTGAATGCTTCGAGGATCTGCTTCAGCGTCTCAGTGTTAGTGACCATGTTTTTACCCCGTGTAATTGCGATATGCCTGGTAATGCGATAGCCCAATGAGGACAATCTGATTCTATTATTTGTTCAAATGTCTTGCCAGAACTGTCAGACGAACTCCTCCCCTCTACCGCTGTCTGTTGGATCAAGTCTAGTTCATTACAGATGATGCAGTTACCAGCAGCGCCGCGAGTGCGGCAGCAATCGGCAGGAAACGTATGGGCTGGTTGTTGGCGTAGCCCTGCTCCCAGGCGCGCGCATCGTTGTGATTGCGCAGATCGACGCCGAAATCGACGGCGGCTTTGTGCGCCATCAGGACAGACACCCAACCGGCGATCACCTCGACGCGGTGTTCGGAAGGCACGCCGCGATCCATGAGGACGAGATCGACGCCGCCCGCCGCGTCCGGCAGTAGATCGAAGCTGGCGATACTGCCGCCGTAGTATTCGACGACGTAGCGCCAGGGCGGTGTGGATTCGACAATGCGGCCCCGTCCAGGTGAGGCCGCCGGGAAAAAACCAGTCGATCACGCCGTCATGCTCGACGGTGCGCTCCGCCCAGAAGCGTGCGTGGCCTGCGTCAGTCGCGAGCATGTCGAAGACACGCTCAGCCGGGGCGCGGCGGTGCAGTTTCCAGTGAATGACAGCCGGATCGCCTTGAAAGGCCATGTCACTTGCGCACGATGATCTGGCCGCCGCTGCCGCGCTCGACCGTGCCGATGCGCCGGGCGGCATCGCCTGCGCTGAGCAGGTTGGCGAGCAAGGCGTCGGCGCTTTCGGGCGCGACGGCCATCAGCAGGCCGCCGGAGGTCTCCGGGTTGTTGAGCAGCGCCAGTTCGTAATCGGCGAACTCGCCGTCGTAGCGCGCCCACTGGCTGTAGAACGCCTGGTTGCGCTCCATGCCGCCGGGGAAGACGTAGTCGTTAGCGTGGTGCAGCGTGCCCGGCAGCCAGTCGAGCGCGGCGTAGTCGATGTGCATGGCCGCGTCGCTCAGGTGCGCCATCTCGTGCGCATGGCCGACCAGACCGAAGCCGGTGATGTCGGTCATGGCGTGGACGCCGTGCGCCCGTGCCAGCCGGGACGCCTCGCGGTTGAGCCGGGTCATGCTGGCGATGGCGGCGGCGATGTCCGCGTCGGTGGCGATACCGCGTTTGTGGGCGGTGGTGACGACGCCGGTGCCAAGCGGCTTGGTCAGGATGAGCACGTCGCCGGGGCGCGCGCCGCCCTTGGCGATGATGTGCTCAGGATCGACTGTTCCGGTGACGGCCAGGCCATATTTCGGCTCTTTGTCGGTGACGGTGTGCCCCCCGGCGATGACCGCGCCGGCCTCGCGGACTTTCTCCGCGCCGCCGCGCAGGATCTCGGTCAGGACTTCCAGCGCCAGGTTGTCGGGGTAGGCGGCAAGGTTGATCGCGAACAGCGGCTCGCCGCCCATGGCGTAGATGTCGCTCATGGCGTTGACCGCCGCAATCGCGCCAAAGCTGTAGGGATCATCGACCACGGGCGGGAAGAAATCGACCGTCGAGACAACCGCCAGCCCACCGGCGAGTCGGTAAACGGCAGCGTCGTCCGGCGCAGCCAGCCCGACGAGCAGATCCGGGTAATCTTCAATTGGAAACAGTCCGGTTAGCGGTCGCAGCACCTGCGCCAGTTCGCTCGGTCCGAGCTTAGACGCTCAACCAGCGCACGAGGCCAACGCCGTCAGACGGATGGTCTCCACGTTCGTCTCCTGATAGCCTTTAGCGGATAGCCCTTAGCCGTTGGCATATTGCTGGAGGCCAGGGTAGGGGAAGTATAGCATGATAGCGGCTTTTGGGTATTGGCGGCGGGCTGTCAGCTTTCGGCTTGTGGCCGTGTGCGGCGGGTTGGCACAGGGGCAATGACCACCCGACCGTCGAACGGTCGGGCTGGTGAATTTGGAAGCCATCTGGAAGATGGCTGATTGGGCTACGATTCTGCGCCACGTGCGCAGAAACAGCCCCATTCCATGGGGCTTACCCATGAAGCCAGCGCGAGGCTTCGAGCCTCGTGCGGTAGCCGCCAAACCCCTACCCGATCATTTTTCTTGACGGCATAACCTGTCGGCGTACCCGTTTCATTGGCTGCCTGACGCCTCACGATCCCTCGGCTTCGCGGGTTTGCAGGCGCCGCTCCATGTCGTCCATCATCAGCTTGAGCTGATCCTCGACCTGGGTCAGCATCTCGTTCACCAGCGCCACTGTGCCGCTGATGTCGATGGTCGGGTCGAGGATGGTCAGCCGCAGCGACTCCAGCGAACGCCCCATGGCCGAGGTCAACAGCAGTTGGATCGGCACGGCGCATTCCGGCGTCGGGTTCTGATACGTCTCGTCGCGCAGCCGCCACATTTCGCCCATCGTCTCCTGGCGCGTCTCAGTGTCGTCCAGCGCCTTCGCAAACAGCATGCGGAACGATTCGGCCTGGGCCGCCGCCGTCTGAATCCAGAACTCCTGGCTGCGATTCTCCAGGCTGCATTCTCCGGTAAAGACCTGCGTCGGCGGTGGGGGGATCACGAACGATGGGCCGCCTGTCGGCGTCGGTTCGACGCTTGTGAACTCAGCAACCGCGCAGCCGGACAGTGCCACGATCATCAGCACCGCCAGCGCGCCCGGAATGATCCGTCGTATGGAGCCTCGTTCGCTGTCCCCCATGGCTTACCCCTATCCCACCTGCTCGACGCCCGGCTCGGTGCAGGAATTGTAATTCGCGCCCAGGATCACGTCGAAATCAGCCGTTCGGTTCGGGTCCGGCTGAATGCTGATATTCTCTGGCCGCACGTTGAGGATGTGAGCGATGTCGAGCAGGCTGCTGCCCTTGCTGCTGCCGGTGTAGTCGATCAGCATCGTGTCGGCGTAGGCGTTGTTATCGGCAGCGCCCGCCGCTGTCGCCAGAAAGCCGCTGTAGGCCAGCCGTTCCGCCGCCACGCGATCCCAATCGGCGTTCGGCGATCCGTTGAAGACCCGGATGCGCGCGCCTTCGATGCGCACCTGGCTTTCGGTCGGCGGGCTGTAGAAATCTTCCAGCAGCGGGCGCAGCGCGTCGTAGATCGGCAGCTGCACGTAATCGCCATCCGGCGTCTGCCACGGCTCGGTGTGATACAGGCGGATCAGGTTGAAGTTCTCGATGCCGTTGACATCCAGATTGAGCGCAACCGGCACCAGGCTCAACAGGTCTTCCAGCGTCAGGTTCGTCTCGACGAACTGCGAGCCTTCCTGCCAGAGCGCGGGCAGGTTGAGCAGCAGGCCGTTGTCGCGTGCCTTGCGCCAGAGCGCGCGCAGAAGCTGCATCTGGCGGCGCTGCCGGTCGAACTCGATGGTGATGTCGCGGGCGCGCGCATACCAGAGCGCCTCGCCGCCGGTCAGGTGATAGTTGCCGACCGGCAGCAGGTAATCGCCGTCTTCGGTCACGCGCTGCGCCGCCGCCGGGACATCCGCACCGATCAACGGCAGATTCTGGATGGCGCAATCGACCGCGATGTCCACGCCGCCAACCAGGTCGATCAGGTTGCGTAGGCCGCTCAGGTTGACCATGGCGTAGTAGTGAACGTTGATGCCGAAGTTATAGAGGATCGTCTGGCGCAGCAGGCCAAAGCCGCCGTCTGTCCAGCCGACCGACTGGCCGTGAATGTAAGCCAGGTTGAGCCGCTGCATCGTCCAGCCGGGGATGTAGACATAGAGATCGCGCGGTAGGCCAATCATCGACACTGTGCCCGTCGTCCGGTTGATCGAGACGATGATCATGGTGTCGGTGCGGATGAAGCCGTCGTTGGTCAGCTCGCCGTCATTGCCGAGCAGGATCACGTTGAGCAGATCGTAACCGCGGCGGTCGACAAAATCGACCGGCGTCGGGATGCCGGTCGGCGCGACAGCTCCCTCCGGCGCGCTGCCGTAGACGAAGACGGTCGGCAGCGGGCGCGGCGTCAGCTGCGTGTCCGGCGCAGGCAGCGTGGGCGCGACCGTCGACACAGCGGTCGCCGCCTCTCCGGCAGGCGTATTGATCGCTGGCAGCGTCACCTGGGCGGCGTCGAGCGGCTGCGGCGTGTTGGTGACGAACACCTGCGCCAGCTTGGCCGAAGTGTGACGCCGCGGCGCATCGAGGGCGGCTGCTTGCGTGGCGGTTTCGGTCACGGCTGCCGTCGGTGTGGCAGTGGGTGTCGCGCTCGGTGTCGCCGAGGGCTGGGGCGTGTCCGTCGTCAGCGTCGCGGCGATGGCCGTCGCCGTCTCGCCGTAGCTCGGCGCGTTGGCCGTGTAGCGCGTCTGCTCATCCACGCGCCGCAGCAGCCCTTCTGCCACGCGGTAGCCGAAGAACAGAACTGCCAGTGTCAGCACCAGCGCCAGCAGGCGGTAGACAATCGTCGCCAGTCCCCGCTGCAAGCGTCCAGGTCGTTTTCGATCAGTCATAGGTGAGATGCCTCTAGCTCGTCGATGGCCGCTGCCGCTCGTGTACACAGTTTGGCGGCAGGCGCGCTGCCCTGGCAAGTCTAACGGATTTCGCGCCGTTTCGGAATGCCACGAACCACCGCCTGCCAGACGCTCTGGAATGTGGAGGGACATGGAACCACGGCCCTAAAGGGGGCTTACCTGCTGAACGCAGGCTTCGCTCAGGCACGAGGACGCAAAGAAATGCATCGCCCGACCGTCGCTAGGAACGCACGCGAAGCGTTACGGTCTGGCTGGTGAGTTGGCTGATTAGGCAATGAAGCTGCGACGCTTGCGTAGAATCAGCCCGATTCCATCGGGCTTACCAAAAATCCAGCGCGAGGCTTCGAGCCTCGTGCGGTGGCTGCGGTAAACGCAACAGATCAAGAAGGCATCATTCAAACGGTGAGGCAGCGTTCTCTCGCTCCCGCGTCCCCCGCCTGTCCCTTCAGGCGCGCATAATGATGAATGCCCACGAGGCCGAGGATCGTCCGCTCCGGCTGGGGGAACCCGGCGCGCCCGGTGGCGGCATCGACCGGCTCAACCGCGTCAATGATGTACGTCCGATCATGCCACACGATCTGGCAGCCGCCCGCCGCGACCACATTGCGATACCAATCGAACTCCGGCCCGTAGGTGAGCGCGATCATGAAGCCGCCGTCGATGGGTACGACCAGGATCGGCGTCACGTAG
>JAHDWN010000017.1:0-32006 GCA_023382675.1 Anaerolineae bacterium | reverse complement strand
GCTCTTGCGCCCGACATGATGCACGTTGGCAAACGGGCCGAAGCGCAGATGGGCCAACCGGCGCATCCCACGGTTGAGGACGTGCTTGTTGAACTGGCGTACCGCGTCTTTGATCATTTGCGCTTCCCGTGCGCAGCCTATTTGCGGGCGATGAAAAGCTGATCGCCTTCGACCTTCGTGCGGAAGGTCCTGACCGGGACGACCGCTGGCGGCGCTGTGACCGCGCCCGTGCGCAAATCGAAGCGCGCGCCGTGCTTGTGGCACTCGATCTCACAGCCGTCGAGCGCGCCTTCCGAGAGCGGCACTTCTTCGTGCGTACACTCGTCCTCGACGGCGTAGAACGCGCCATCGACGTTGAAGATGACAACCCACTTGCGCCCCAGTTCGACGACGAGGCGCTCGCCGGGCGGGATGTCAGCGATCCTGGCGACGGGGATGAACTCCTGATCTGCGTCCGACATCGTGTACTCCTGTTCGTGGGTAGGTACAATGTGTGGATGATTATACGCGGCAACGTGAGAGGTTTCTAAACCCATGAGCGCGGAACTGATCGGTTACATTGCGTCGGCGCTGGTGATCGTCTCGCTGGTGATGACGTCGGTCTTGCGCCTGCGCCTGATCAGCTTCGTCGGCGCGGTCGCGTGGTTCATCTACGGCGTAATGCTGAATGCGCCGCCGATCTACGTCACCAATGGCATCATCATCGCCATCAACGTCTATTTCTTATTCCAGATGTTTACGGCAAAGCACTATTTCAAACTGCTGGAAGTGGATCGCCGTTCAGCCTACCTGCGCAGCTTCCTCGAGTTCTACCAGGCGGACATCGGCAAGTTTTTCCCGTCGTTCAAGTACGATCCGGAACAGGTCGATCTGGTCTACCTCGTGCTGCGTGATCTGATGCCCGTGGGTGTGTTCATCACCGAGCGGGATCGCTCCGGGCGCTCGCTGATCAACCTCGATTACGTCATCCCCGGCTATCGCGATCTTCAGCCGGGCAAGTTCCTCTATGAAGAACTCGATCACATGCTGCCGGAGAAGGGCGTGCGCACGCTCTACAGCGTGCCGGGCAGCGAGAAACATCACGCCTATCTCAAGCGCATGGGCTTCGCGCCGGTGCCCGAGGCCACCAGCGGCGGGCTGTATCAGCGCGAGATTGGGTAGGGAGTGGCTGTCGGCGGTCGGCTATTGGCTATCGGCTTTTCGATTGCGGAATCTAGAGGCTTTCGTACCCATCTGCTCTTGGGCTAGTTACCCGCCCCAAAAAGCTCGCGGCTAACAGCATATGGTAAAAGGCCGACCGCCGAAAGCCGATAGCCGAATGCCCTTCGCTATTCCTCCAGCGGCACGAGCGCATCGACGGCGGGCAGGAAGACCTGTTCGTAGAGCGCGTCGTGCTCGCGCATCGTGCTGTTCATCAAGATGATGAGCGTGGTATCGCCGACTTGCGCCAGCGCCGCATCGACGGCGATGCCCTGGACTTCGAGCGCATAGATCGTCCACGTCTGGCCGTTGGCTTCGCGGGTGGCACTGCTTTCGGGCACCCCATCCAGACCCAGCTGCGCCGCCAGCAGGGCGGTCACGTCGTCCAGAGAGAGCGGCGCGCGCTGCTGGATGAGCGCCGTCACGTCGGTGACATCCCGACCGCGCACGAATGCGCCGGGGCCGGCAGCCGTCCAGCCTACAGGCGCGAGGCCGCTGATGCTCATGTCTTCCTGAGTGAACGGCTCCATCTCGACCACAGTCTCTTCAGCCGGCAGGGCAAAGGCGGCGACCTCCATCTCGTCCATGCACGAGGCGTCCGGTGTGTGTGTCGGATCAGTGACGAAGGCAATGATCATGCTGAGCGGGCATGCGTGGCTCGCGCCGACGCCGTGCCCGTAGCCGGGGAACGAGAAATAGTAGCCGTTGGTGAGATGCGCGGCGGCGTCACGCCCCCAATTCGGCGCGACAATCGGGTCGGACGCGCCAGTGAAGAGCAGCGTGGGAATGTCGCTGATGACATCCGCGTTGGCGCTGGCGTCGGCTTCGCCCGCGCCCCAGCGTTCGCAGATGGCGTAGGTCAGTTCGCCTGCCTCGAAGTGGCTGAAGAAACCCTCGTATTCGGGATGCTCAGCAACGGCAGCCCGAAACTGTTCGACGGTGCTGAAGGCGATCTCGTCGTGGCAGAGCACCGACAGGTACATGCCCCAGGACTGGACACTGTGGAGCAGCAGTTCCCGCTGCGCGATCTGCGTGATCACGTCGAACGTGCCCTCATGCGCAGCATAGATGATCTGCGGCAGCAGCGGGCGCAGTTCGGTGATGTAAAGGCCGCGGAACATCAGGTAGAGGAACATGTCGTCGTTGAGCAGCAGTGGATAGCGCGTGCGGTTGAACGGGTGAATGACGTTGGTTTCGTAGGGCCTGCTGCGAAGCTGATCGAGCACGTCGGTGAAGACTGCGCGCAGGTCGGGATAGGCGGCATTGCAGGCGGCTTCGGCGGCGCAGTCAACGAACATACTCTCCAGCGCGCGGGCAAAGTTGCCGGGCAGCGCCAGGTAAAGATCCGCCGCCGGGGTGTAGGGCGCGTCGAGGATGACGCTGCGGATGCCTTCGGGATGGCTGCGCATGACTTCCAGCGCCAGCAGCGTGCCGTAGGAACTGCCGTACAGGTTGATTTCATCGTAGCCCATGGCGGCGCGCAGATCGGCCACATCGGCGGCATTCTGCGTCGTGTGGTACCGCGACAGATCGGCGATCTCGCTCAGATCGTTTCGGCAGGCTGTCAGCGTATCGACCTTGAGTTCGCGCACGCCCTCGGCGTCGAGCGCTTCGCCCTGCCATTCGTAATCGAAGAGTTCCGCCAACAGCTCGACCATCTCCGGGCAGACGAGCGCCGGCTGTGAGTAACCGACGCCGCGCTGGTCGAAGATGATCAGATCGCGTTCGAGCGCGAACATGGGCGGGTAACTATCGGTCATGAGATTCAGCAGCATGAGACGGCTGCCGCCCGGCCCGCCGCTGAGGTAGACAATCGGATCGGGATGGGTTGCGCCGCCGGGTGGGTGGATGATGGCGACCGCCAGCTTGATTTGACGACCGTCCGGGCTGGCATGATCTTCCGGCACGCTCACGTAGCCGCATTCGACATCCTCGCCCTCAATCGCGCCGGGCGGCAGGTCGAACGGGCAGGCCGTGGCCTCGAAGGTCGGCTGCGCCAGGGTATCCGCCTGAAGCAAGGCGAGCGCCAACAATGTCACGAGCAGAATGAGGAGAATGCGCGTCCTGGTCATGTGAAGTCCCCTTTTTGCGGGCCTGTAGCCGGCGAAGTCGGGGAACGATGACGGCCCGCGCTACCAGTCAGGCAGCCTCATGGATGCCTATGTTCACCTTAAGGCGGCCTGTACCCGGCAGATAGTGCGACTCATCACCCGTGGAAGGTGATTTTTCTCGCATTCGCGAGCGGGGGAAATGCGGTCAGCTTGCGCTTATGTGCGGGGATTGAAATCGCGCGCCCTTCTCCCCAGGCGCGAGGAGAAGGGCAGCGAGCTTCAGGAGGCGCTATGCCTGCATAGCCTCAGACCGATTCGAGCCAGGCCATGGCTTCATCCGGATCTTCAAACGCCTTGACTGTCAGGCCGAGATCGATGTTCTCTTTCATGAGCCGGTTGAGGTTCATCTGCCCGGCGACTTTGTCCGGCATGACCACAGCCCAATACTTCCAGCCCTCTTTGAACACGCGCGGATTCCAATCGCCCAGTCCCCATTCTGCGTCAGCCTGCGGCAGGGCGGAGTTCTTGCGGTCGTCGGAGAGCCATTTGCTGGCGCCGCGCTCGCGGAAGACTTTGAGCCCCGTCTCCAGCACCTCGCGGAACTTCTCACCATGAATGAACCGGTGGAACTGGTGATGGACGATCCTGGAGTCGGGGTAGTACCACAACGTCGCGTAATCGGTTTCGAGAATCGTTTCTCTGTTCATGACATCCTGTCTTTCAAGCGCAGCCAATCATTACAGGGCATTGCCCCTCAGCATCTGTGTGCGCTGAAGGGCATTACCCACCTATGCTGATCCAACAATTTCGCGTTGGCCTGAAACAAATCGTACTAAATCTGGCTGCGGCTCAGTTCGAGCCAGCTTGCTTCAAACTGACTCCAACCACTTCAATGCCTCGTCGGTATCGTCGAAGATGTCGACGGTGACGCCCAATTCAGCATTCTGTTCGATGTAGCGCTGCATGTTCATCTTGCCGACTACCTTGTCCGGCAGCACAATTGCCCAATATTTCCAGCCCGCCGCCAGCACGCGTGGCGTCCAGACGTTGACGGCCCAATCCGAGTCCGCAGCCGTCAGCGTGGAATTATTACGGTCGTCGGACAGCCATTTCTGCGCGCCGTCCTTTTCAAAGATTTCAAGCCCCGTCGACAGCACCTCGCGGAACCTCTCCCCATGAATGAATTTGTGGAATTTGTGATGGATGATCTTGGCTTCGGGGTAGTACCACAGCGTCGCGTAATCGGTTTCGAGAATTATTTCTTGTTTCATTGCAGATTGTCCTTCACTTGAAGTTGGTCATTGCGAGACATTGCCCTTAGCATCTGCATGTGTTGAAAGGCCGTGCCAATTTGAGCCGATCCGGCAGATCCGCTATCGTCTGAGATGACTCATCTGGGTTGCGTCCCCACCGCGATCAGACTGATTCAAGCCATTTCAACGCCTCATCGGCATCGTCGAAGATGTCGATGTTGAGCCCTTGCTCGGCATACAAGTCGATAAACCGCTGCATATTCATTTTGCCGACAACTTTGTCCGGCATCACAATCGCCCAGTATTTCCAACCCGCCGCCATCACTCGCGGATTCCAATCTTTGATGCCCCATTCCGAGTCGGCGGCGGGCAGCGTGGAATTGTTGCGATCGTCGGAGAGCCACTTGTTGGCGCCGCGTTCCTGGAAGATTTCTAGCCCTTTCTCCAGGACTTCGCGGAACCGCTCACCATGAATGAACTTGTGCCATTTGTGATGGACAATCCTGGAATCGGGGTGGTACCAGAGCGTCGTATACTCATTCTCAATAATCGTTTCCGTACTCATAATGAAGCTTACTCCTTCGCTCGCAAATCACCTACTGCTCGCGGTCCACTTATGTTGCGTTGTAACCAAAGGTGAGCTAGGCCGCACTACGTATCATTATCTGTACTCTAATTTGGCCTGTTCGAGAGTCAAGTTAAGGATGGCATGGACACGCCAGATCTGCGTCATGCACGCGAATGAATCCGCGGCTCAGGCCGTGGTTTTTACAAAATCTTCACAAAATACCCCAACGTAATCTTCAGTAAGGTGACCTTAGAATAGAAATGTGTGACAGCGTAATTCTGGCCGTGGTTTGCGCAGGCTTCTTACGTCAAAGAACATGCGCGGGCGGCCACAATTCGGGCAGTGGGAGGAATTCCCTTTATGGATATGAACCTAGCAGACGTCAAAACCATTGAATCTCAGCCGTCTGTGCCGCCGGGTACACAAAAAGGCAGCTCGCCAGACTCCGAGAGTGAGATCGCTCGCCTTCGCACCCAGGTCGAGAGCCTGGAGAAAGAAGTGACGAGGCTCAAGACGCAGATTGAAGACGATGCCATCGAGCTGCAAGCGACGGTTGACGAATTCGTGCTTGCCAAGTCCGAGGTCGAGCGCGCCAAGGCTGACCTTGAGCGCGCCAATCAGGTCAAGTCTGCCTTCCTGGCGAGCATGTCGCATGAACTGCGCACGCCGCTCAACGCCATCATTAACTTCACGCGCTTTGTCGCCCTCGGCGTGCAGGGGCCGGTCAACGAGAAGCAGGCCAGCACACTCAATGAGGTGATCGATAGCTCCCGCCACCTGCTAACGCTGATCAACGACGTGCTGGATATGTCGAAGATCGAGTCCGGGTCACTCAACCTGCTGTTCGACGACAACGTCGATCTCAAGCCGATTGTCGAGTCGGTCATGTCGACAGCCAAAGGCCTGACCGGCGAAAAGTCAATCGAGCTCCGCGCCAAGATTGCGGACGACCTGCCCGCCATCCGCGCCGACCGCCAGCGCGTATTCCAGATTTTGCTCAACATCATGTCGAACGCCTGCAAATTCACGGAAAAAGGCCACGTCGAACTTCGCGCCAATCGCCAGGGTGACGAAGTGGTCTTCGTCATCGAAGACACTGGCGTCGGTATCGAGCCTGAAGACCAGGCCGCCGTGTTCGAGGCCTTCCGCCAGACCGCGTCAGGGCTGCGGCAGGGCGGTGGCACAGGCCTGGGCATGCCGATTTCGCGCAGTCTGGCCGAAGCTCATGGAGGGCGCATGTGGCTGGAAAGCGAGCCGAAGAAGGGTTCGCGGTTCTACGTGGCGCTGCCGGCGCAGCCTCCGGATCAGGCCAAACTACCCGTGACGCGAATGCTGAAGGGGGGGAGTCATGAATAGCCAACCCAACATCTTGTATGTCGAAGATGAGCCGCGCAGCCGCACCGTCATGGAGATGGTCGCCACTTATCTCGAGCTGCCTGGCATGACGATTTTCGAGGACAGCACCGACTTTCTGGCGCGCGCCGAGGCCGTCGAGCCGCGTCCTGATCTAGTGCTGCTCGACATTCATCTCAAGCCACATAACGGCTTTGAAATGCTGTCGATGCTGCGCCAGTCACCGCGCTTCCAGGGCGTGCCGATCGTGGCGATGACGGCGAGCGTCATGAATGAGGAAGTCGATCAACTGCGTACTGCTGGTTTCGACGGCTGCCTTGCTAAGCCGATTGACATGATGACCTTCGGTGATACGCTCGATCTCATCGTGCGCGGTGAAAATGTCTGGCGCATCTTTAGTTAGGGTCGAAACAGGGACATGACATGCTTCTGAAAGGCAAGAATATCTTCATCGTCGAAGACAATGCTCAAAATCGCGTCATCTACCAGACGGTGCTCATGACTCAGGGCGCGACGCTTGAATTCGATCGTTGGGGACGCCAAGCGGAAATGCACCTGCAATGCTTCAAGCACTTTGATCTGATCATTCTCGACTTGATGCTGCCTGGCGGCATAACCGGCTACGATGTTTTCAAGCGAATTCGCGAACTGCCCGGTTTTGAGAATGTGCCTGTCGTCGCTATCTCTGCCGCTGATCCATCGGCCGCGATCAAGGAAACGCGTGAGAACGGCTTCAGCGGCTTCATCGCCAAGCCTATCGACATGATCCTGTTACCCGAGCAGCTTGCGCGCATTATCGAGGGCGAGCAAGTCTGGTACGGCGGCGAGCACTTTGTAACGGCCTAAACCATGATGTGGTGCAGCCGAGGTGCGAAAAAACCTGGCTGCAGCACTGTTCGGTATCGCTTTCAACATATCTATGCTAACTGGAGACAATAATGAGTGAACGCCATGCGCTGATCATCGACGACAACGCCAGAAACGTAGCTGTACTCGTCGGATTGCTTGAAATGGAAGGCGTGAGCAGCACCCAGGTGACAAACCCAACACGGCTTCCCGATGTGCTCGACACAATTGGACGGCTCGATGTGATCTTCCTCGACCTGGAGATGCCCGGTTTGAACGGCTACGACGTCCTGGACTCTCTGAAAACTGACCCCAGGGTGGCGAACGTACCGATCGTTGCCTGTACTGTACATGTCAGCGAGATTCAGGTGGCCTATGATATTGGCTTCCACGGTTTCCTTGGCAAGCCGCTCAATCCGGATAAGTTTCCCACCCAGCTGGCGCGCATCTTCAACGGCGAGCCGGTCTGGGAAACGGTGTGATGCAGTCGTTAGCCAAGCGCTGATAGCTTTCAGCCGGTCACGAATGTGATCGGCTTTTTTTTGGCTTTCGATGTGTGTACGCGAGACTTGGTCGACGGAATCGCAGTATAATAGAATAGCACATATGTTTCGTCTGTATAGAAAGGAGGCGAAGCAATGTCATGGCGACAGCAGCTCAAGGCCGATCCGCTGGATTGGCTGATGGAAGCGAAAACTCCCGGCGTCCGCTACCTGGCGCTGCGCGATCTTCTGGACTGCCCCGACGATGACCCCGAACTGGAAGCTGCTCGCACACAGGCGCATCGCCATGGGGAGATCGCCCACATCCTCGCGGTTATGCAGCCAGATGGCCACTGGGTCAAGCCCGGCCCCGGCTATTACCCCAAGTACCAAGGCACGGTCTGGTCGCTGATCACGCTGGCGCAGTTAGGCGCGTCGGCGGCGCAGGATGAGCGGATCGCCCGCGCCTGCGCCTACGCGATCGATCAAGGGCTGACGGACGGCGGCCAGTTCAGCCTCTCCGGCGCGCCATCCGCGACGGCGGACTGCTTGCAGGGCAATCTGTGCGAGGCGCTGCTTGCGATCGGCTGCGACGATCCCCGGCTGGACAGCGCATTCGACTGGATGGCGCGCAGCGTCACCGGTGAAGGTATTGCGCCGAAGGAACAGAAGGATGCGCCGGTGCGTTACTACGCGGGCAAGTGCGGGCCGCTGTTCGCCTGTGGCTCGAACGGCGGGCTGTCGTGTGCCTGGGGCGGCGTCAAGGTCATGCTGGCGTTGGGCAAGCTGCCGGCCGCGCGGCGGACGCCGACCATCGAGCGCGCGATCCAGACGGGTATCGATTTCCTGTTCAGCGTTGATCCGGCGACGGCGAGGTACCCGTCACGCTTCGCTGATAAGCCGAGCGGCAACTGGTGGAAGTTCGGCTTCCCCGTCTTCTACGTGACCGATCTGCTGCAAATTGTCGAAGCGCTCGTCGCGCTTGGCTATGCGCGCGATCCACGGCTGGCGAACGCGCTGGCGCTGATCCGCGACAAGCAGGATGACCAGGGGCGCTGGCCGCTCGAATACAGCTACGCGGGCAAGATCTGGAACAATTTCGGCGACAAAAATCAGCCGAACAAATGGGTGACGCTGCGCGCGCTGCGGGTGCTCAAGGCGGCGTAGACGGCAACCACCAACCTTCATGTAGGGGCTTGGCGCCGCCAAGCCCCTACCAGATAAACACCTACAGTTCGCGAGGCATTCTACCAGCGCTGGTGTACCTGGCCGCGAATGTACTGGTCGTAGATGCGCTGGATGGTGTCCATCTGCTCGGCGGTCAGCGGGGGCAAATCCGCCGCGTCGCAGTTGTCTTGCACCTGTGACGGACGTTTCGCGCCGGGAATGGCGCACGACACCGCCGGGAACATCAGAATCCAGCGCAGCGCGAACTGCGCCAGTGTCACGCCCTCCGGCACGAGCGCCTTGATCGCTTCGACCGCTGTCAGCCCTGTCTCGTAATCGACACCGCTGAACGTTTCGCCCATGTCGAAGGACTCGCCATGGCGGTTGAAGCTGCGGTGATCGTCACTTGCGAACGTACTTGTCGGCGTCAGCTTGCCGGTCAGCATCCCGCTCGCCAAGGGCACGCGCGCCAGGATGCCGACCTTGCGCTTCTGTGCCTGCTCGAAGAAAAGCTCGGCAGGGCGGTGGCGGAACATATTGAAGATGATCTGCACCGACTGCACGTTCGGATACTCGATGGCTTTCAGCGCTTCCTCGACCTTTTCGACGCTGACACCGTAAAACCGAATCTTGCCTGCCTGCACGAGATCGTCTAAGATGGCGAACACTTCCTGATGGTAATAGAGTTCCGTCGGTGGACAATGCAGTTGAACTAAATCCAGACAGTCGGTGTCGAGGTTGTGCAGGCTGCGCTCGATCCAGGCCGTAAGGTTTTCGCGTGTATAGCCGTCAACGACCTGCTGTGGAAGCCGCCGCCCAGCTTTGGTAATGACATAGAATGGATCGCTGCGCTCTTTGCGCAGGCGTGCGATCATCCGCTCACTGTGTCCATCGCCATAGACATCCGCCGTATCGATCAGGTTGACGCCCAGGTCGAGCGCGCGGTGCATGGCTGCCAGTGACTCGGTGTCGTCGACGGCCCCCCACGCCGAACCAATTGCCCATGCACCCAGACTGATCGTTGATACTTGCCAGCCAGTGCGTCCAAACGCGCGGTACTCCATGCTTGTTCTTCTCCTGACGTAAACTCCGTGCATTTCGAGGAGAGATTATACGGAATGAGGATGCGCGGCAAGGAGCTTCAATGATAATATATGCAGCATTAACGTTTGATGGGGAAGATTGGTCTTTTTGAGCGCGATTCCTTTTTGGCTACGCAATCTTTTGTTTGCGACAATGGAAGCTGATGTAATAGTCATTTTATGATTTAGTGCGAGACCCGTATTCGGCATTGAGCCACCACGACGCCTAACTGCCAAGGATAGTGAATGCAGCGCAACGAGATGAGTTATCGGATGTTGTTCGTGAGCCACCCGACGCCAATGTGGATTTATGATCCGGAGTCGATGCACATCCTGGATGTGAATGAGGCTGCGATCAAACTCTATGGCTACAGCCACGAGGATTTCCTGAAGCTCAATCCACGGGATTTGCGCCCGGCTGAAGACGCAAGCACACCTGTGTCTGAAACGCGCCAGCCGGAAGAACCCCAAGCCACGAATGAAGCGACGGAATGGATTCATCTCAGGCAGGATGGCACGCCGATCAACGTCGAGATCGTCGCGCACGCTGTCGAGTTCGAATATCACAAGGCACGGCTCGTCATGGCGACCGATATTACGCTGCAACGGCGCGCCGAAGAGCGCCTGCGGCTGGATCGCCAGATCTTGCAGCAGCTGCCGGTCGCCATCATCATCACCGATCTCGACCGGCAGATCCTGTACTGGATGGCCGCGAGCGAATTTGTGCTCGGCTTCTCCGCTGAAGAGATGCTTGGGAGCCAGATCGACGCGCTGCAATCACCGGACTTCGACTTCGAAATCTACCGCGCCATGTGGCGGCAGTTGGCGAAGAATGGCCGCGTGGTCAACAGCGTGCTCGTGCGGACGAAGGCCGGTGAAGATCTGTCGCTGCTGACGACGGTGTCGTACCTGCGCGACGATCAAGGCGTGCCGGAGAAGATTATCTGGGTGATGCGCGACGCTGAAGAGCGCCTGGATATGGAAGAAGAGCGGCTGCTCACTCGATTGCTCGAAAGCGAACTGACCGATGCGATTCGCATGTCCGACCTGCGCGATCAACTCGTCTCGATGGTTGCACACGAGTTCAAATCCCCGCTGACCGCCATCAAGCTCTACCGCGACATCATCGCCAAGCAGGGGCACGCCACTGACAAGCCGCGTGTGCGCGATGCGCTCAACCGGATTGACACTCAGATCACGACGCTGATCGATCTGGTCGATGATTTGATCACGCTCAATCAAGCGAGTCTGGGCAAGCTGGTGCCTGTCATCACCGCGTTTGATCTGGCTGACCTGTGCTGTCGCGTGTCCGATCATTGGACGGGGATCATCGGCGACCGCCACCCCATCGTCTGTGAAGTGCCTGATAACAAGCAGATCATCGAAGGCGATATGCGCCTGATCAAGCGCGTCCTGGACAACCTGATGTCGAATGCGGTCAAGTATTCGCCTGTCGGTGGCCGGGTGACGCTGATATTACACTGGGAAGATGCTGATGCTGTCATCCACGTCAAGGATGAGGGCATCGGTATCCCGGAGGCGGCCAAGGCGCGAGTCTTCGAGATGTTCGAGCGCGCGGAGAACGCTTTGCATCTGAGTGGCACTGGTGTCGGCCTGGCCTACTGCCGCATGGTCATTGATTTGCACCACGGGACGATCAACTTTAACAGCGTGCCTGACAGGGGAACCACGTTTGTCGTCCGCCTGCCGCTCAAGCAGCCCGGCTATACCAGCGTGGACTCGGAATTTATGGATGAGGACTAAAAAAGACGCTTGCGGGCGTCCTTTTTCAGGCATGTCTATCATTATCGTAGCGTGGGGTGGATGAAGGGGCTCGAACCCTCAACCTGCTGATCCACAATCAGCTGCTCCGCCTATTGAGCTACATCCACCAGGTAAGTGCCAGTATAGCACGAGGGTGTCCGGGTGTGTAGGGCAAAATTGGCGTGAAGATTGGCCGTCTGCGTTCAGTGTCATCGTCGCTCTGGAACGAATCACCTCGCAAGGTGCGACTGATTATCGATTGGCTGCCCATCCAATCGTCGCCAACCATAGAATGTGAATTTCAACCTAAGACGCTGACTTTCAAGGGCGCAGTTCGCCATTCGGTGATATGCTCAACGCAGATATAATTCAAAAACCCGTGATGTCATGCCAGCCCTCGCACTCACACCCTATTCGATTCCCCTGATCCTCTCTGCGGGTATTTCCGCGTGGCTTGCATTCCTTGTCTGGCGGCGGCGACCCGGCCCGGGTGTTTACCCATTGGTTGCAATTCTCGCCCTGATCATGCTCTGGAACGTTGCCTACAACTTCGAGATATCTGCCGCTGCCGAAGCATCCAAGCGGCTGTTGGCGGGCATACAATACATCGCCATTACCCTGATTCCCGTGAGCTGGCTGGCCTTCGTGCTCGAATACACCGGGCGCGAAAAGTGGCTGACGCAGCGCAATCTCACGCTTCTGCTTGTCGAGCCGGTCATCATCATCACGATTGCGCTCACGAATCGCTACCACCCACTCCTGTACACGAGCGTAACCCTGCAACCGGAAGCAGATTACACCATCATGATCACGCAGAAAGGGCCGGCTTTCTGGCTACATTGGGTCTACGCTTACGTTGTCCTTCTGACGGCCACAGTTTTGCTGCTGCGGAGTTTGTGGCGCACCCCACAGATCTATCGCGGCCAGCTTGCCGCCATGCTCATTGGCGCGTTCACGCCCTGGATCGCAAATCTGCTCTACGTGACCGAGTTGAATCCGCTGCCGTTGTTCGATTTCACGCCGGTCGCGTTTTCGCTCAGCGGTCTGGCCTTCGCCTATAGCATGCTCCGCTACCGGCTGATGGACATCGTGCCCGTCGCCCGTGAATTGGTGATCGAGAGCATGAGCGATGCCATGCTGTTGCTCGACAACAAGGGGCGCATCGTCGATGCTAATCCCGCTGCCCGCATGGCACTCAGCTCAAAGTACGACACGCTCGTGAGCAAAGATACGATCATCGGCAAGCCCGCACGCCTGGTTCTGCGCAGCTACGAGGGACTGGCCGATAAGTACGCCAACGTCGCTGAAGCTTCGGACGTTATCTCGCTGGGCGAGACGCTGGCCGACCAGCGCTTTTACGATATGCGTATTTCGCCGCTGCATAACCGCAGCGGCAATCTGACCGGTCGCGTGATCGTGCTCCATGATGTCACCGACATGAAACGCGCGAATGAGCGCATCCGTGCCCAGAACCAAACGCTGATCAAGACGAACGAAGCCCTGGAACGCGCGCAGAAAGCCGCGACCGAAGCGAACCGGCTGAAGACCGAGTTTCTGGCGACCATGTCTCATGAGCTGCGCACGCCGCTGAACGCCATCATCGGTTTTTCGGATTTGATGATGGGCGGCGTTACCGGGGAATTGAACGAGCGGCAGGTGGACTACATAAATCGCATCCTTAACAACAGTGAACGCCTGCTGGCGCTGATCAACGACATTCTCGATGTCGCCAAGATCGAGGCGGGGCGGCTGGAAATTGTCGAAGCACCGTTCTCGCCGAGTGGATTGGTCAAACGTATTCAATCACAACTGCAATCCATCGCTGAGGCGAAGAAGCTGACCTTCAAGACCTATCTGGATGCCGACCTGCCGGAGCGGCTGATCGGCGATGAGCATCGCCTCGAACAGATCTTGACCAATCTTGTCAGCAATGCCATCCGCTTCACGGAAACCGGGTCGGTCGAAGTGCGGCTTGCGCGTGCTGGCGACGAAGCCTGGATGATCCACGTCAAGGATACTGGTGTCGGCATCCCTGCACACGCGCTAGAATACATCTTTGACGAGTTTCGGCAGGTTGATGGTTCAACGCAGCGTGAACATGGCGGAACCGGTCTCGGACTTGCAGTTGTCAAGAAACTCGCTCTACTCATGAACGGCAAAGTGAGTGTCGAGAGCGAAGTGGGGCGAGGCAGCGTTTTTACGATCCGGTTGCCGCTGAAGCAGCTTATTGATCTTGAGACCAAAAAACCACTGCATGAAGAATGACTTTATCTATGGAGCTTACAGCCGCACCCGAAAGTTGGCGCGCCCTGGTGGTTGAGAATGAGCCAGATTCGCTCGATCTGTTGGTCACGTTTCTGGAGCTTCACGGTGCGCATCCGCTAGGTGTGGACGACAGTCGCAAAGGGCTGGAAGCCGTGGATGCATTCCAACCCAATCTGATTCTGCTCGATCTTTCGATGCCGGATATGGATGGGTGGGAGCTTCAGCGTCTCCTGCGTGCGCGGCCAGCGTTGGATGACGTGCCGATCATTGCTGTGACGGCGCTGGTCATGCCGCCGGAGCAGGTGCGTGTTCAGGATGCTGGCTTCGATGGCTACATCACCAAGCCTTACCGAATCGGCACGTTAGCGCAGCGCATCCAGAAGATAATCGAGCAGTTTCAGACGCGCAAGCGTTGAGCGCGAAATATGGTTGAGAGATTGATGACCCCCATTGACACCTGGAAAGTGATCGTCGTCGACGACGAGGCAGACAGCCGTCAGATTGTCCACGCCATGCTCACGCAGGCGGGCGCGACCGTCTATTGCGCGGCCGACGGAGCCGAATTCGATAAGCTCATGCAAACGGTCGAGCCGACGATGATCCTGCTCGACCTCGCCATGCCCCGGCCCGATGGCTGGGTCCTGCTCAACAAGATCCGCGCCATGCCTGGCGGGGCGAATCTGCCGGTTGTTGCCATCACCGCACACCATTCGAGCCGCGTCGCTGTCGATGCCGAGCGCGCCGGTTTCGCCGCGCTGATCGCCAAGCCGCTGCGCACGGCCAGCTTCATCGAGGCGCTGCAAAAGGTGATTGACGGCCATTAAAGGCGCAGCAAACAATGTCGGTTTCTCATCGCCCTTACCGGTCAAATTGACGGGCGAGGGCGGTACGCGGGCAGGGCGCGCCCCGTCCCTACAATTGCCGCATTGTGTCCCATATGCGCATCTCCAATCTCATCACTCATTACCCATTACTCGTCACTTCTCCTGGATATGACAAAGATCACTCCCACCCCATGCAAGTAATCACTTGCTTGCATGGGGTGTCTATCCTATGCTGATAGTGCAAGTAAGCACTTGCATACAGTGGAGGGATAGTCATGAGCATCGATCCTGGAACAGACGACACTCGGCAGCGCATCCTCGACGCCGCGCTCAAATTGTTCGGCGAGATCGGCTACACCCGCGCGACGACGCGGGCGATTGCCGAGCGAGCGGGCGTCAACGAAGTGACGCTGTTTCGGCACTTCGGCAACAAGCAGAATCTGCTGGCGGCCTGCGTGGCCGCTGGCAATCAGGCCGGGTTTGCCGCCACCTTTCGCGACCAGTTGACGGGTGACTACGCGGCCGACATCCGCACGATGGCGCGGCTGGAAATGGCGGACACGGCCGCGAATTTCGAAATCCTGCGCCTGCTGCTGTGCGATGCGCAGTCGGTGCCGGAACTGCGCGAGTCGCTGGCGGCAGGCGCAGGCGGCAATCTCGCACTGATTGCCGATTACTTCCGCGAACAGATTGCCGCGGGCGTCATCCGCGCCGATTTCGATCCATTGGTGCTGGCGAATGCCTTCGACAGCCTGTTCTCGTCCTATGTCTTGTTTGCGAATCTGATGGGGTCTGCCTCAGCGCCCGTAATCCCGAGCGCTGAAACGCTGGAGTCGCTGGCCGATCTATTTGTGAGAGGCACCGTGGCCTCTCAAGGAGAACCATGATGCTGCCGCTGATTTCGTTTGTGCTCGTCGTCATCCTGGGCTTGCACGGTCTGATCCACCTGCTGGGCTTCGTCGCCTACTGGCCGCTGCGCGCTGTGCCTGAATTGACCTACAAGACGACGTTTCTCGGCGGGCGGCTCAACCTGGGCACTGCGGGCACGCGCCTGTACAGCGTCATCTGGCTGCTCGTCGCCATCGGTTTTGTCGCCGCCTGTTTCGGGCTGGTCTCCGGGCGGGAGTGGGCGCGCCCGCTGCTGATCGCGGTGACGGTGGCCTCGCTGTTCGTGATCGCGCTCGATTGGGCACCGGCCTTCCGCGGCGCCATCGTCGATGTCGCCATCCTCGTGCTGCTGATCGTCGGGCCTCAGCTTGCCAACCTCATCTCACCCGGCTAAAGCCGTCTGCGCCATGAACTCAATTGCCTGATTGGAAAGGTGCGAAATGCGTATGCTCGTCCGAATTCTCATTGCGCTTGTGTCGATTGTCGTCCTGCTGATCGCCGCTGGCTGGCTCGGCTTGCAGGTCAAGGCCGCCAGCTTTCCCGCCGTTCCGCCCGGTGCTGCGCCCAATCGTGTGCCGCTGCCGGACGATCTGCCTGAACCGGTGCTGCGTTATGCGCGCACGCTCTTCGGCGAGACCATACCCGAAGTGCACAGCGCGCAGGTGTTTGGCCGCGGGCGGCTGATCAACAAAGGGCTGGCGCTGCCGACGCGGATGCGCCTCTACTATGACGCGGCGCGCACGAGCCACTATCACGACTTCCAGGTGACGTGGTTCACGCTGCCGGTGCTGCGTGTGACTGAGCGCTACCTGGATGGGCAGACGATCCTCGATCTGCCGGGCGAGCGCGTCGAGAACGATCCGTTCACGGATGCCGCCGCCAACCAGGGCTACTGGTCGGAAACGCTGGCCTGGGTGCCCGCCATCGTCTTCAACGATCCGCGTGTGCGCTGGGAGGCTATCGATGCGACCACAGCACGCATGTACCTGCCGAACGCCGATGACATGGAAGCCTTCACCGTCGGCTTCGATCCGGACACCGGGCTGCTCTCGACGATCACGACCATGCGCTACGGCAATGTCGAGCAGGGCAGGCGCGAGCGCTGGAGCAACCGCGTCCTGGCCTGGGCGCAGGTGGGGGATCTACAACTGCCGGCGCTCTCGGAGACGTGGTGGAACGACGATGCGCCGTGGGCGACCTGGGAGGTCGAGCAGGTGGTCTATAACGTGGACGTGTCGGCGCGGCTGGCGCAGTTCGGCGGGGATGTGCGCTAGAGATCACGGTGTAGATGGTTGGGCAGGGAACATTTTGGATCGCCGACGGGTCAACCCGTCGGCCAGGCGAAATCAAGCGCACTCAAGGCGCTGGAAAAAACTGCATTCAGGCTATTTTACTTCAGTGTCTTCAATGTTCTGGGCGGAGAAACACGGCAGGTTGCTGAAATGGTATAGGTGTCACCATCCCTGTACCGCTAGACCATCGACGTGTTGGAAATGTGCGTCACGAGTCAGGAGGGCGAGATTGTGCTGGAGAGCCAGCGCCGCGATCCAGACATCGTTCTGAGGAATCGGGCGGCCTTTCTTGCGCAGGCTCGCGACGATGCGCCCATATTGCCGAGCGGTATCGTGATCGCACACAAGAATTGCATAACGTGCAGCCAGGACTTCTGCACGCCGAACGTTTTCATGTGCTCGCGCTGATCGCTGGGCACCCGCATACAGTTCGCCCAACGCAATAATTGGTAGATGGAGAATGGTGTCATCTGGCAGTATCAGATTGCCGTTGAGAGTGGCGATGGCGCTGACTGTGTCAAGGATCAAGGTCTGGGACATCCAACTCGTCTCCGCGTACCTGCTCGAACTCCTCCTCGATGATGCGCGCTATTTCATCCAGATCTTCTTTGGGAAACGCGATTTCGCGGGCAATTTCACGCATTTCTGCGAACGTTGTCCCACCTTTCGGCGTGATGGTGCGAACAAACTCCAGCACGCGCTGCTGCTGCTTCGGATCTAATCGTCTGACGGCTTCCAGGATTTCTTGTTCCACTGCGCTCACGATGGGGTGGCCTCCACATCATCTTCCACCGCCTCTATCATACACGAAGGGCAGCAACAAAAAGGGGTTTGCCAGCGCCAAACCCCTACAATGACCAATGACGTATCGGGCTAGAATTCGGCGGCGGCCTCGTCGTCGCGGTGGTCGAGCGCATGGCCGACGATCTTGAGATCGAGGGCGTAGCGCAGGCGGTCGCGGACGCGCTCGAACGGGATCCGGGCGAGCAGCTCGTCGAAGAAGCCCTCCGTCACCATCAATTCCGCATCCGGGCGGGGCACACCGCGGCTCATGAGGTAGAAGATCGGCTCTTCTTCGAGCGTGCCGAAAGTGGCGGCGTGGGTGCAGCGCACATCATCCGCCTGGATCTCCAGGCCGGGGATGCCGTCCATGCGCGCGTCCTCGCTCAAGACGAGGTTGCGGCTGGCCTGGAAGCCGTCAATCTTCTGCATATCCGGCAGCGACTTGATCATGCCCTGCCAGACGGAGCGGGCTTCGTCCTTGGCCGCGCCCTTGAAGAGCAGGTCGCTGGTCGTCAGCGGCGCGTTGTGATTCTGCTGCGTGTCGTGGTCGAAGAGCTGCTCGTGATCGGCGAAGAACATGCCGCTGACGCGCCCGTGCGCGCCCTGACCGTCAAGTTCAACCTCGATGAACGATTTGACCAGTTCGCCGCCCATCGTGCCGACGATCCAGTCGAGGTTGCCATCGCTGCCGACGCGGGCGCGCTGGTGGCTGAACTCGAAGGTGCTGCGATTCCAATCTTGCAGGCCAACGTAAGTCAGGTTCGCTGCCGGGCCGATGATCAGCTCGGTCGCGCCGATGTAGCTGGACTGCGCCGCGCCGCCTGCCGATTGGTAATCGACCAGGACTTTGGCTTCGGCGGCCTCTTCGAGGATGACGAGCATGTGCCCCAGGGTCGCGCCGTCGTCGGTGTTGTACATGACGACGTGGAAGGGCAGTTCGGCAGCCACCCCGCGCGGCACGTACATGAACACGCCGTGCGTCCACATGGCTGCGTGCAGCGCCGCGAACTTGCCGTCGCCTGGCTGGACGGCCTTGGTCATCAGGTTTTCGCGCACGAGGTGCGGGTATTCCCGGCAGGCCGTGAGCAGGTCGGTGAAGATGATGCCCTTCGCGGCCATCGACTGGTTGAGTTCGTGGCGGACGAGCTTGCCATTGGCGAAGGCGATCATGCCGCCTTGCTCCTCACCGATCAGCGGCTCGCGCATCGCCTCCGGGATGTTGTCGAAGGTCGGCTGTGCGCCGTTGAGCAGCTGGCTGGCTTCTTCCCAGCGGACATGGCGGTAATCGGTGCGTCGCCATTCTTCCATCTCGCGCGAGGGCATCGGCAGCATTTCGTAGAGTTCCCAGGCGGCGATGCGGCTTTCGCGCAGCCACTGGGGTTCATTGTTGCGGGCGCTGAGGGCTTCGACATCCGCCTGGGTGTAGAGCGGCGCTTCGGCCATCGTGCGTCGTTGTCGTGCGGCAACCATGCGGTGATTTTTCTCCTTTGAGCAGCAAATTAGCAGGTTAGCGAATTAGCGGATTAGCTTTTAGCTCCGGGCGGTTCGCACCGTTACTGTGAATTGCCAGAAGCTGATTTGCTAATCGACTAATCCGCTAATTTGCTTTACCCAATCGACCCTTCAAGCTGGATCTGGATCAGGCGGTTGAGTTCGAGTGCATACTCCATCGGCAGCTCTTTGACGAGCGGCTCGATGAAGCCGTTAACGATCATGGCATTGGCTTCGTCCTCGGTCATGCCGCGGCTCATGGCGTAGAAGAGCTGATCTTCGCCGACGCGGCTGACGGAGGCTTCGTGGCCCATGGTGACGTTCTTGGCGTCGCATTCAATCGTCGGGTAGGTGTCCGAGCGGCTCTTGGCATCGAGCAGCAGTGCGTCGCAGACGACGTTGCTCTTGGCGTTGTCCGCGCCCTCCGCGATCTTGAGCAGGCCGCGATAGCTGGCGCGCCCGCCGTCTTTGCTGATCGACTTGCTGATGATCTGGCTGCTGGTGTTGGGCGCAAGGTGCGTGATCTTCGCACCGGCGTCCTGATGCTGCTCGTGCCCGGCGAAGGCGATGCTGAGCACCTCGCCATGCGCACCTTCACCCGCCAGGATCACCGCCGGGTACTTCATCGTGAGCTTGGAGTTATGGACGATGAAGCCCTGCGAGACGAAGTTGCCCGTCCCTTCAACCTCGATGTCCCAGGTGGGAACCGCCTCTGTCGTGGGTTCGGACACGTGGACGGTGACGATCTCCACGTCTTCGCTGAGTTCGATCTGAGAACGTCCAACGGTACGATTATAGATTGTCTTTGCGGTAGGAACTGCCTCTGCTCTCTGTCGCAACGTCGCGCTTACATGCGTGAACAGCCGATCGTCGAGGGCGAATTCCAGGCGATATGCACCATGGGCGATGCATTCATTGCCCATGATGACGACTCGCTTCGGCTCGTCGAATTCCGTGTAGATGCGCGGCGTAATTCCAAGAGTCACAAGTAGAGATGCCATATCGTCGAGCAATGCGCGGTTGCTCGACTTCGCAGAGAATTGGCGCTTACTCTCAACGATCGTTCCATCAGCATCAAGATAACCGGCGATGAAAGCGAGTCGCTGTGATTGAGGCAGTGACCAGACCCAGGCAGGAACACGCTTGTCACGCGCTTTGCCTTCGAAACCGTTGACTTGGAAGAACTGGACCAATTCGACGCTGTTCCACGCGAGATGATGTCCATCCTCACGTTCTGACGGTTCTGCATCTACGAGCGCAGTCATCGTTTCGGTCAGGCGATTGCGGGCGCGGTCTGTGCGCGGTGTCGAAAAACCGACTCTTGCGAAGCGCATCACGCCGCCTGTTTTTCCTGGCGTAACGTCGATATTGCCATCACCCATCCAATAGCCGAACAACCACATGATATCGTCGGTCGTATATTCAGGTGAGTCCATGCGTGACTTGCGTGTCCGCTTCATGGTCAGGCCATCGGCATACTGATTCTTGGAGTCAAACTGTGTCTCAAGCGCAGGCAGTTGCAGACGATGCGGCGTGCCGTAATCGAGCGAGACACGAGGGATGATAGCCTCTGTCAAATGATCGGCACGAACATAGGCTAGCTGGTAGCGTCCCAGCTTCTTCGGCGCGTCAGGGTTGTAAACATATGAGTAGAACGGGTGATTGGCCGTCACCTGAAGCGAGCGCTCGCTCGCCGAGACCATATGCACAGGCTGATAGCCGGAGAACTTCTTGGCGACCACCTTGCGGAAGACCAGCTTCCCGGTAGTGTCATCGTAGGACAGAACTTGATCGCCCGCTTCCAGCGACTCAATCGTCTTGATGCCGCTCGGCGTGGTCACGGTCGAGCCTTCAGCGAGGCAACCGAGATTGGCGTCGACCCATTCCATTGTTGCGCGTTTCTGGGCAACGGCGCGCTTGGTCACGAGATTG
Source organism: Anaerolineae bacterium (assembly GCA_023382675.1). Classification (GTDB taxonomy): domain Bacteria; phylum Chloroflexota; class Anaerolineae; order Aggregatilineales; family Phototrophicaceae; genus Flexifilum. The sequence goes on along the minus strand of JAHDWN010000017.1, from coordinate 10,765 downwards.
TAGACATTGGGCGACCAGTTCTGGATCGTCGTGTAGCGGCAGCGTCCGCCATCCTTGACCATGATCTCGACCACGGCGCTGTGCAGGCTGTCTGAGCTATAAATGGGCGCGGTACAGCCTTCCACGTAATGTACATACGCACCCTCTTCCACGATAATGAGCGTGCGCTCGAACTGGCCCATGTTCTGCGTGTTGATGCGGAAGTAGGCTTGCAGCGGCATCTCGATGTGGACGCCTTTAGGCACGTAGACGAACGAGCCGCCCGACCAGACTGCGCTGTTGAGCGCCGCGAACTTGTTGTCGCTGTAGGGGATGATCGTGCCGAAGTATTCGCGCACGATCTCCGGGTGCTCGCGCAGGCCGCTGTCCATGTCGGTGAAGTAGACGCCCTTCGACTCCAGATCCTTGCGGATGCTGTGGTAGACGACTTCGCTCTCGTACTGGGCGGTCACACCCTGGAGATACTTCTGCTCCGCTTCGGGGATGCCGAGGCGGTCGAAGGTGCGCTTGATCTCTTCGGGGATGTCGTCCCAGGATTTTCCCTGGCGGTCGGTCGCGCGGACGAAGTAATAGATGTCGTCGAAATCGATGCCGCTGAGATCCGCGCCCCAGGTCGGCATCGGGCGGCGGATGAATTCTTCGTAGGCCTTGAGGCGGAGTTCGGTCATCCAGCCCGGCTCGTTCTTCATCTCGCTGATCTGGCGGACGATCTCGGCGGTGAGACCTTTTTTACCCTGGAAGGCGTATTGAACGTCGTCGTGAAAGCCGTACTTCTCGGCGTAAGAGGCGTTGATGTCCTTGAGCGCGGCTTCGTGTTCGGTGAGCTGCTTATCGCTCTGAACCGGTGAATCGGTCATGAGAAAGTGTCCCTCTACTTAGATCGGGCGATGGTGGAACAGCGAGATCGTCAGTGCGAAGTGCCGCGCCGACTCGCCACTGTCGTGCTATTTTGCCGCTGCCGCATGGCGCTCGCGAATCCAGTCGTAGCCACGTTCTTCGAGCGTGAGCGCGAGATCGGCGCCGCCACTTTCGACGATTTGCCCCTGGAACATGACGTGAACGAACTGCGGTTTGATGTAGTTGAGCATCCGCTGGTAGTGCGTGATGACGAGCACGCCCATCTGGCTGGCCTCATGCAGCTTGTTGACGCCGTCGCTGACGATGCGCAGCGCGTCAATATCAAGGCCGCTGTCCGTTTCGTCCAGGATGGCGATCTGCGGATTGAGGACGGCCATCTGCAAGATTTCGGCGCGCTTCTTTTCGCCGCCGCTGAAGCCTTCGTTCAGGTAGCGCCCGGCAAAAGCGTGATCGATGCTGAGGAAGTCCATGCGCTCGCGCATCATCCGCCGGAAGTCCGGGATCGAGATGCCCTTGCTATCCGGGTCATCCGCTTTCATGCGCGAATTGATCGCCAGGCGCAGGAAGTTCGCCAGCGTCACGCCGGGGATGGCGACCGGGTACTGGAAGGCCAGGAACAGGCCAAGGCGCGCGCGCTCATCCGGCTCCAGTTCGAGGATATTCTGACCCGCGAAGCAGATCTCGCCGTCGGTGACTTCGTAGGCGGGGTTGCCGAGCATGACGTTGGCAAGCGTGCTCTTGCCACTGCCGTTTGGCCCCATCAGCGCGTGGATTTCGCCGTGATTGACGGTCAGGTTTACGCCGCGCAGGATCGGGGTATTTTCGACCTGGACGTGCAGATTGCGGATTTCGAGTGCGGAAGTCATCGTGGCGGTTTACTCCTCTAGCGGATCAAAAGGGCGGTTAAATTTTATCCATACCCTACGTACAAAAACCTGATGGCAGTATAGCAGGCGGGGAGCGCATCGTCAATTATTTCTAAGATCACTATCATAAAAATTGATGCGCCGCTAAACAAGGGCAAGATACTCCAGCTTTGGGTGCGAGCCTGGCATGGTGAAACGGGAATGTTATGCCCGAAGGGGACGACTGCTCCGAAGAAACCTTTACGCGGCGTGTAACCCTGATAGAATTAAAATAGAGTTGACGATTTATTGTATACGCGAGAGATGTTAACGATGGCTGTGGATTTGTGCTGGTTAGATGAGGACGAGACGATCCTCCACTATGTCTTTCATGACCCCTGGACTGAGGCAGAGTTCTCCGCAGCCAACGAGATTGCAACTCTATGGATGAATCAACGCGATTGCGCGGTCGATGCCGTGTTCGACATGTCGTTGACTGAAGTCACCCTGGCAGGTGTGCCGGTGGCGGGTAACAGCGCGTTGAGCGGCCTGTATCGCGGTCTCAACGTCGTCATCGGTGCCGCCCGTTTTGCCGATGTTCAGGCCGCTGTCGTCCACAGACTGCTGGGCGGCGCGCCGGTGCAGATGGCGAGCAGCATTGACGCTGCGCTTGCGGTTCTTCTCCGCGATCAAATGGCGCTCTGGCAGTGATGCCGCCTCGATTGCGCCTGGCGCGGGACGGCGGATTTTGCCGCGGACGACCGCGCCGGTCAGGTTTCCAAGATGGCGATCAGAGAAATTGACGCTGCCCGCCGCTCGTGCTAGTATGGGCGCATATCGCAAGCGTGACTAGCCCAAGGAGCGGCGGATGACCGACCAGCCCGTAGATGAAAAAACCGAAGCAGGTCTGCTCGAAGCACTGCGCGTCGTCGTTGACCCGGAAATTGGCATGAACGTGGTCGAACTGGGGTTGATTCGCGGCCTCGAAATCGAGCCGGAGCGCGGGCACATCCGCATGATCATGACGACTCCGTTCTGCCCGTATGCGCCGCAGCTTCTGGAGCAGACGCGCCGCCGCGCGCAGGATTATCTCCAGCGCCCGACGACCATCGAGATGGGCATGGAGATGTGGGATCCGTCGATGATGGAAGAAGGCGTTGCCGACGATTGGGGGCTGTTCTAGCGCAGGAATGCAGCTCATAGTTGGAATGAATTGGCGAGGGGCCCGGTATTGAAGTGAGCACATAGCCGCGGCGCAATTTGGTCGGCGCTAAGGTGCCATGCGGCTCGCAGACGGCGCGCTTAGCATGAACCCAATCGGGTTCAATCGGAGTAAGCCAGGGACTTTTGAGGGGTAAACCGTGCACCAACAGGCGTGGCTCGTTCGCTGCTTTCGCGGCCCGGTTGTAGGCGCGTATCCACTGACGGAGACGCTGGCTCAGATGCCAACTGGCGCTGTCCCAAATGAGGACGACCACGCGTTTCCCTTCCTGCCGCGCCAAAGCTAACAAGGCGATGATAAAGACCCACTGGTGCTCATTATAGGGTTGCCCAGAACTGAAATACAGATAGACGTGTCCATTGTCCTGTCGTCTGGCGCCAAAGCAGGCCAGTGCTTTCTCCTTTTCGCCCCGTTTTGGGTCGCGCTCCACCATCTGCACCGCTTCACCCGGTAGCGCCCAGGCATGAGCCGTGGGTTGCGCAAAGCGCGAAAACCAGCATTCATCCTCATCGAATAACAGCCAGTCTGGGTGTTGCTGTGCTTGGGCTTTCAGCCAGTCGCGTCGCTTTTTTTACCCACATAGTCGGCATCCGGGCTGTTGATGCGCTGCTTGGCTCGTTTCCGCTCAATCCCCGCTTGTGCCAGTGCCCGCCCAACGGTGTCCGGGTTAACCTGGCGCTCGGTGCTGTTGGCGAACTCATGAAATGACTTCTTGCCCTCATCCCCCGGCCCCTTCTCCCTCATGGAGAAGGGGAGTAAGCGCGCTATTAACCCCTCGGCCCTCAGGGAGAGGGGCGGCGCAAAGCGACGGGGTGAGGGTTAAAAGAGAGAAAGATTAATTCGCCAACAGCATCGCGCTCACTGTAGCCCTGCTGATGCGCCAACTCTGCCAGCAAGTCCAGCGTCCACAGGCTGCTGTCATAGCCAAAGCTGCGCGGTGATTGCTGGATCAGGCTTTTTTACCACTCGCGACCGGCTCCAGCGAACGTCGCCTGCGGACTATGTCGCGCTCGCGATTTCTCGTGCAGACATTGCAGTCCTTCTGCCTCAAACGCATGGATAGCATCGCGCACACACTGGTCGCTACAACGCAACCGTTGCCCAATATCACCTGCCTTGAGACCCTCTTCAGCGCTCATCAACACGATCTGGCAGCGTCGAACCGTGAAGGCCGATGGCGAATGCAGACCTGCCTGAAGCGCTTCGTACTCCCCACTTGTCACTGCTCGTACTTGGAGTGCTTTCATCCTCCTATCTAATACCTTTTCTCTACTTTATTCAAACTATGTGTCTCAGCCCTGCACTAGGAAGAGTACTCGGTGCTCAGAGGGTAACTGTTAGAATGATGCTGACGGTGATAGACTAGGCGGATGAAAACACGAAAAGCCTATCCCAGTGACATCAGCGAGCAAGAGTGGGCGTGGATGAACGTTGTGACCGACACGGCGTGACCGGGGCGGTGCGAAGGCGAAACACAGCCGGCGGGAACTGCTGAACGCCAGCTTCTATGGGGTGCGGCAAGGGATTGTGTGGGAAGCGTTACCACACGATGTTCCGCCCTACAAGACGGTCAATGACTAGTTGCGCGAGTTGAAGCGCCAGGGGGTGTGGAAAGGGATCGCGGATCAACGGCGCGTGCAGGTGCGAGTCACTGCGGGAGGTGACCCACAACCGAGTGTGCTGCTGCTGGATAGTCAAGCCAGCAAGACAACCGAAACAGGGGACGGCGCGGCTTCGACCCGTACAAGCGCGTGAAAGGACGCCAACGGCAAATGGTCACCGACAGTCAAGGCTTGTTGATGCGGGTCGTCGTTCAAGCAGCCAATATCCAGGAACGCCAGGGGGCATGGGATGGTCTACAACGGCGCGCGCCCAATCCGCGCTTGCGCGAAATGCGCGCTGACCAGGGCTATCGCAGCGCGCCACTCGCGACCTGGTGTCACCAACACTTGAACGCCCGGCTCGTCGTGACGTCGCGGGATGCGCGTGCGGGCGGCTTGGTCGTTCAGCACGGGCGTTGGGTCATCGAACGCGGTTTTGCCTGGTTCGGTCGCGATCGTCGCCTGAGCAAAGACTACGAGCAGTCGCCACTCGCCAGTGAAGGCATCATCGACATCGCCTTCATTCACCTGTTCTTACGACGACTGTCCCCTAAGATTTATTAGCAGTTACCCTCTCAGTACTCGGCAATCAGCACCCAGTGATAGGAGCGATAGAACGATCCCATGACCCAAGAACTCATCGGCAAACGCATCGACGTGCTCGACAAAGGCTGGATCGAGCTGCTTGACCTGATGCCACACCCCGATATGGGCGTCAGCGGCGACCTCGCCATCGTCTCGGCGGCGCGCGTCTCGTTCATGGGCGAAAGCAAAGGCGACGACAAGGACAAGAAGCTGCTCTTCTATCTATTGCGCCACGAGCATTCGTCGCCGTTCGAGATGGTCGAGTTCAAGTTTCGCGTCCGTGCCCCGCTCGTGACCTACTGGCAGTGGGTGCGCCATCGCACCTTTCACTACCAAAGCGCCAACGCGCAGAGCGGGCGCTACACCGAGTTCGAAGAGAGCGACTTTTACGTGCCGAGCGCATGGCGGCAGCAGCATGTCAGCAACAAGCAGGCCAGCGGCGATAACCTCGACCCGGCAGCCAACGCAGAAATGACGCGCAAGCTGCTGGCGCACTACGAGCAGGGCTACAAGCTCTACGAAGAGGCGCTGGCGCAGGGCGTCGCGCGGGAGATGGCGCGGCTGTTCCTGCCCGGCTTCAGCGTCTACTACACCTGGGTGATCAAGGTCGATGCGCTCAATCTGATGCACTTCCTGCGCCTGCGCATGGCCTCGGACGCACAGTACGAGATCCGCGTGTACGCCCAGGCCATCTACGAGCACTTCTTCAAAGCCGCCCTGCCCTGGACGGCAGAGGCCTTCGAGCAGTACGTGCTCAAGCGCGAGGGGTGAGAGGCGGTGGTTGGTGGCCTATCTGATCAGAGCACAAAGTCGATAGCCGACCGCCGATAGCCAACTTCACGCCTCGACCAGGCCGCGGCCAAAGCCGAGCAGGATCGCGCTCATGATCAGGTATATCAGAAAGAACGCGCCCAGGATCAGCCAGTCGGCCAGCGGCGTGTTCGGCTGCGCCAGCGTGAACACCGCCCAGCCGAACGTCGTCCAGAAGACGATCACGAGCAGCGCTGTGCGGGCGACATACCAGGCGCGCGCCGTCTGAAAAGCGTTGAACATCTGCTGGACGTAGCCCGCACGGTAGATGCTGAACGGGAACGCCTGGCGCGCCAGGAAGCGGTCAAGCTGATCCGGCGTCGACTCGTAGGCGTGGTAGAAATACTGGAGCGATGCCAGCCCGACCAGCGCGAACAGCGGCAGCGACACGACAAAGCTGACCAGCAAGCCGGCGATCAGGTTGGTGAAGGAGAGATCGGTCATTTTTTGGTGCTCAGTACTCGGTACTCAGTTCTGGGCTCACGGTGCTCAGTGCTCGGCACTCTGTACTCAGCACTCAGCACAACAAACAAGCCGCAGCTTGTGCGCGCCCAATAAGCTAACAGTTAATGGCTATCGGCCAAAGGCTAATGGCTCCCTCTATCCCGCTTCCACGTCGCCACCGATGGGCAGGCACAACTGCTCGTTCAGCGCATTGTACGGGCGCACTTCCCAACCGTAGTAGCTGCCAAGTTCGAAGAAATCGCCGGCAAACGTGAACGAGGTCTCATCCGTATTCTCGCTCAGCAGCGCCTGGAATGAAGCGTCATAAAGTGTTACGCGGTAGCGGTTCGCCCCACGCGCGGCATTCCAGTAGATCGTCAGCGGCTCGCCAGCGCTAAATGTGCGCGGCGTGCGCTCGCGGTCTTCGCTGAAGCTCGCGCAGGCGGCCAGCGTCGGTTCACCGCGCAGCGCCTCATTCGTCGCATCCGGGCGCAGCGTACCGACGATTGCGGTCGCCGTCGGTTGGAAGTCGGGCGTCCAGGTCGGCGGCAGCGTCGGGCGCACCAGCGGCGTCATCGTCGGCGCGCGTGTCGCGCTTTCTGCAGGCGTTGGCGTGTCGCTGGGCGGGGCGGGCGATGGCGTCGGTGCCGGCGCAGCCTGAGGCGCACAGGCGGCCAGTGCCAGGGCAAAGAGAGCGACGATGAGCGCGATATTGACCCGCATGATGACCTCACAAGCCGAATAACGGCACGTTCGAATAAAAACCGAAAGCAATCAGCACGATCACGAACAGGATCAGGGCCACGCCAAAGATCAGGTAGTAGCGGACGGCGGGGCGCGCTGGCGGCGGTGAACCGACCACGCCCACGATCAGTCGCCAGCCGACCACGTAGACGACCATGCCCAACGCAGCAGAGACGAGCGCCGGAACCGTCCGGGTGTCCATCGAGAAGAAGTTCTCCAAATAGATGTTGTCCACCACCGGCGTCACCAGCAGTGCCGCCGCCAGCGCAAACACCCCGGCGATCAGCATTCGCACCAGCCGGGGGAGCGCAATCGTACGCTCTTCCAGCGTTGGGGCGGGCGGCGGTTCCATTTCAGGCACGTAAGGCAGCGGAATCCCTGCATGTGTCGGTCGCGGGTTGGGTTTGCGCCCCATGATGTCACTCCTTACCGTGAGAATAGACGTTGATCATCGCGATTGATGCGCGCTCGAAATAATCGCGCATGACCGCGCGCGCCGGTTCGGCGATGCCGACAGCATCGATGGCCGCCAGCATGTGCCCCAGCCAGCGTTCGCGCGCCTCGCCATCAATCGGGAACGGCGTGTGCCGCATCCGCAGGCGCGGGTGACCGCGCTCACTGGCGTAGTCGGCTGGCCCGCCGAAATACTGCGTCAGGAACAGGAGCTGCCAGCGCTTGCCCGGCCCCAGGTCGTCCGGGAACAGTGGGCGCAGCACGTCATCCTGCTCGACGCGCGCGTAGAATACATCGACCAACTGGCGAAAGATCGGCTCTCCGCCAGCGAATTCGTAGACACTGATTTGGCTGTCGTCCATGTAAGCCCTGCACTGTTACGTTCTCCCCTAAGCGTAACACAATCCGCCGCCGCCGGGCATTCGATTTGGCTGGCTAACGACGCGGCGTAACAAAATTGATGAATCCGCGTACACTGGGCAATACCACGTAGAAACAGCGTCACGCTTCTTATACCGGGGGCGATTTTGATGTGCATTATCTTCAGAGTTGATGTTACGCGGATCGACTCGAACTTATACTCAGCCAGAGGTTTTAGCCCACTGCCCTCAAGCTCAAAGTGCGTAACGTCAATTCAGAGTCTAGACTGAGCTAGTCCCAGTTGAATTCAGGAGAAACCTGATGGCGGATGTGTTTATCTCTTATTCGCGCAGGGATAGCGAGTTCGTCCAACGCTTGAACACCGCTTTTGTTGGCGCGAATCGTGTCGTATGGGTAGATTGGCAGAGCATCCCGCGCGGTGAGGATTGGTGGCATGAAATCCAACAAGGAATCGAGAATGTAGACGCTTTTATCTGTGTCATCTCCGAGCACTGGCTCACCAGCGAAATCTGCCACAACGAACTCCTACAAGCGCGGCAGAACAACAAGCGTGTACTACCCATCATTCGGCAGCGGATTGAAGATGACATCGAAAAGCGGGTGAAGGGCACTTGGATGGATTTGCCCTGGGAGCAAACTGCGCGCGATCACTGGGATTACATCAGCCACCTGAACTGGATATTCTTTGATGATGATGCCGGGTTCAATGCAGAGTTTGATGCCTTGCTGCAAGCACTGGAGGAAGACCAGCCGTACATCAAGGCGCACACTCGCTACCAGAGTGACGCGTTGGAGTGGGAACGAAGCAACCGCAATCCAAGCTTCTTGATGAGCGGCGACAATCTCGCGTTCGCTGAGTCCTGGCTGGCACAGAGTGCAGGCAGAATCCCGGAGGCGACGGCCATCCAGCAGACGTATATCAAGGAAAGCCGTCGTGTTGAAGACGCACTGAAGCGACAGACGGTGGAACGCGAGCAGAGAATCAGACAGTTCCAGCTGGCAGCGGCAGTGTTGGCGCTGATTGGGGCACTGGCGGTCGTGGCGACGGTGGCTGCCTTCAATCAGGCGGTCAATTCGGGGAATCTGGCACTGACAGCGACTGTGGCACAAGGTGAGGCACTGAATCAGGCGGTCAATTCGGGGAATCTGGCACTGACAGCGACTGTGGCACAAGGTGAGGCATTGAATCGAGGCCAGACGGTTGAAGCAGGCAGTACACAGCTCGCTGGCGACGTTGCGTTTTTTGCCCTCCAACAGCAGCGTGTGGGCACACTTGCTGCCGGTGCGGTTGTCGTGCCACCAGGAACTGGCACCCCGGAACCGACCTCGTATATCGCCACGCTAACACAGGTTGCGGTGTTGAATGCGTGGGAACCGGTTGAAATGACGGACGAGTTCAACGTTGTGATGGTGCAAGTTCCGCCGGGATGTTTCTATATGGGCAGTGTGGCTGGTGGCGATGAACAGCCCACTCACCTGCAATGTTTTGATGAACCGTTCTGGATCGACAAGTTTGAGGTGACGAATGCACAATATCGGGCGATTTATGGCGAGGAACCGCCGAGCGAGTTTGCGGATAACCTTAACCCGGTAGACAGCATCGCCTGGTTCGATGCGCGCGACTTTTGTCAGATGCGTACTACCCGCCTGCCGACTGAGCGGGAATGGGAGTACGCCGCGCGGGGACCGGACAGCCTGACTTACCCCTGGGATAATACTTTCATCAGCGATGCCGCGGTTTACAATCGTCCGCCAAGCGCTGGTCACCTGCCGGTGATGGATGCGGATGGCGAGCCATTGCGTCCGCAGGGAGCATCCTGGGTCGGCGCGATTGATATGGCGGGCAATGTATGGGAATGGACCAGCACCCGCTACGATGACCTGGATTATTCCCGCCAGTCATTTGATTTTCAGGGACTATATCCGTATCCCTATGTCGCAAGTGATGGCCGTGAGCGTGATGAGACCGTTGAAGAATTTGAGGCGCGTATTCCAATCTATACTCTCCAGGTGGTGCGGGGTGGTGGTTTCCTCGATACAGCCCCTTTCCTGCGCAGTGCGCTTCGCGACTGGAGCAACCCGCTTTCCGAGAGCAATTACACCGGTTTTCGCTGCGTCCGCTCTGTTGAATAGCTGTGGGTCGTCATGCGGCAGGTAGTACAGCTACAGCTTGGGTGACTATGTGGCGTAGCTTTGCCGCCTGGGACGGGCGAAAACGGTTATCCCCCTCTGGGTTCGAGTCCATTCTTGCACGGCCTTAACCATCAGTTCGAGGCCGCCATCAGCTAGTTTGTCGATACCTGCGTGCCTGAGCCGAACAGCGAAGTCATCCACGGTTGGGGGCGGCAGATTCTGGCGCGCTCGTCGCAGGCCGCGGCCATACGGCTCGATGAATGCGTGCTGGGCGTCGATCTGCGCGCGCAGGTCAGCCAGATCCCCAGCCGACGCTGATCCTGCACGGCGAGCGAGACTGCATCCTGCCGGTCGATTCGTCGCGCTGGCTGGCATCGCGGGTCCCGAATTCGTTTCTGATTAGCTTCGCGGGCGCGGGGCACGTGCCGACGATGACACGCCCCGCCGAGATCGCGAATGCCATCAATCATTTCTTCGAGCGCCGATGACATTGCCGCGCGCAGTCGCACTTATGGCATAGGTGGCTGGTCTTCCTGGGTTTGAGCCGCGACAGCCTGGCGCAGAATTTTGAGAAATTGGTCCAGCGGCACCCGATGGATGCGGGCTGCCCACTCGACCGTGAGCGCTTTGGTGGCCAGCGCGCGCAGCGAGTAGCGCCCAACGCGCCGGACACCGAACAACTCCATAAC
>JAHDWN010000016.1:85752-137116 GCA_023382675.1 Anaerolineae bacterium | reverse complement strand
ATGAACCCCATTTCACGGCCAGGTGAATCATACCGACTTACTTTCAATCAATATTGTCAAAGGTTACAATAGTTCATAAGGGTTCATTCAATATGGAGGCACATATGCAACCGACCGACACACTGACCACGCTGTTCAGCCACAACCTGTGGGCGAATCTGCGCCTGCTCGACCACTGCGCAGCGCTAACCAACGCGCAACTGGAGTCCACGGCTATCGGGGCGTATGGATCAATCCGTAACATCTTGCAGCACATCGCCAATGCCGAGCGCTCGTATTTGTCGCGGCTCAGCACCGGTCAGCGCTACAGCCGCCCGGCAGATGCGCCGCCGCTGGCCCTGGAAGAAGTAAAGGCATCGTTGCAGTTCTCCGGCAGCGGCCTGATCGAGTGGGCACTCAAAGTGCAGCATGCCGACACCGTGAGCATTGATTGGGAGGGCGCGCCCCGCGATGTGCCGAAGACGATCCTGCTCACCCAGGCCATCAACCACGCCACCGAGCACCGCGAACAGATCAAAGCAATCATGACCGGGTTGGGTGTCGAGCCGCCGGACGTGTCGGGTTGGACGTATTTCGACGAGATCGATGCGTAGTAAGGGGCGCGGCTCAGATCGCCTTGCCATCTGACTCTGAGCTACAATCTGGGCCGCAGTGGCACTGCATTACACGCAAGGCTGCTCAAGATCATTTCTCTTGGAAAACAAGTTCGTCGCAACGTTTCGGGCATTGAGGCGCTAGACGCACCATTACGAGTCACCTGTTTCCTCTGCGAACTGCGGACATGTTGGTCCCATTGAGATGCCATAACGAGTCCGTTCGTAATCGGTGAAGTCGCGGTATAGCTGGGTGCAGGCATGTGCGATTGAGTCGTCTACGGTTGCGTCCCAGACATAGGCGCCACCATTCCAATTTGTTGTGATAACGAAACGTCCATCCGGGCTGAATACTGCGCTAGTTGCCACTCCATCATGCCCTCCCCAAATACGGCTTTCGCTGCCAGTGTTGGCATCCCAAATACGTGTTGTGCCGTCTTCGCTGGCGGTAACGACAAAGCGCCCGTCAGGGCTGAATGCTGCACTGTTTATCGGGCCTTCATGCCCACTCAAGACGTGGAGTTCATTGCCGGTTGTGACATCCCAAATGCGCGCTGTATGGTCACCGCTAGCGGTGACGACAAAGCGTCCATCCGGACTGAAGTCCGCGTCCCTGACGCCATCCTCATGCCCGCTCAAGACACGGACTTCATTGCCGGTTGCGACATCCCAAATGCGTGCAGTGCGATCATAACTAGCAGTGATGACGAACCGCCCGTCTGGACTGAATACGGCGCTGCCTATCCCACCCGCGGGCACCTCGAGAACAACGCGTTCGGAACCAGTATCAGCGTCCCAGATACGTGCGGTGCCATCATCGTCCGAGGTGACGACAAGGCGTCCATCCGGGCTGTAGGCGGCGCTATATACGTGGCCTTCCAGGATGCGAACTTCATCGCCGGTGTTGGCGTCCCAAATGCGCGCAGTGCGGTCATAACTAGCAGTGACGACGAACCGCCCGTCTGGACTAAAGGCCGCACTTGACAGAGTGGTCTCATGCCCGCGCAAGATGAGGACTTCATCACCAGTCTCTGCGTTCCAGATGCGTCCAGTACCGTCTCGACCAGCCGTAACAATAAGGTGTCCGTCGGGATTGTAATCCGCACCCATAATACCATCCTCATGGTCGTGCAGGTCGCGTCGTACGTTGTCTGTGTAGGCGTCCCAAATGCGCGCAGTGCCATCCCAACTCGCCGTGACGATGAAGCGCCCATCAGGGCTAAATGTTGCGCCAAATACTGTATCGTCGTGCCCGCGCAAGATACGGACCTCATTACCGGTATCTACGTCCCAGATGCGCGCTGTCCGGTCAAAACTGGCAGTAACTACGAACCGTCCGTCAGAGCTGAAGGCAGCACTGTTTATGGCAAATGTATGTCCGCGAAGGGTTCGAATTTCGATGCCCGTTTGGGAATCCCAGATGCGGGCGGTGCTGTCGCCGCTGGCAGTGACAACGAAGCGCCCGTCAGGGCTGAAGGCTGCGCTTTCTACGTACTCTTCATGTCCTGCCAGAACGAGTATCTCATCCCCATTTTCTGCATTCCAGATACGTGCCGTACCATCACTTCCCGCAGTGACAACGAAGCGCCCGTCAGGGCTGAAGGCCGCGCTTTCTACGTACTCTTCATGTCCTGCCAGAACGAGTATCTCATCCTCATTTTCTGCATTCCAGATACGGGCCGTACCGTCGCGCCCCGCAGTTACGATAAGATGTCCATCTGGGCTGAAGTCGGCGTTGTTTACAATGCCGTCATGCCCGCGAAAGATGCGGAGTTCAGTGGCAGTCTCTGCATCCCAGATACGTGCAGTGCCGTCGTAACCCGTAGTGACAATGTAGTGCCCATCCGGGCTGTATGTCGCACTACGCACCCAACCTTCATGTCCACGCAAGATTCTTAGTTCGGTGCCAGAATCAGCATCCCAGATGCGTGCGGTGCCATCGTCGCTCGCAGTGACGATGAAGCGCCCGTCTGGGCTGTAAGTCGCAGTTTGCACCTCGCCTGTGTGCCCGTGCAGTAGACCGCGCGTGTGGAGCACGGAAGCTGCACGCACGAGCGCGAAGTCCGCCTGCTCGGTGTAGGTTGTCCTCAGTGCGACGATGCTAAGCAAGGTTGCAAGTTCGGGATTGCCTATTGGATCGTTGACCAACCCAACCGCCTCCGATGCCCAATCAAGCGAGCGAATGCGCGCTTCGCCGGCCTGGACCTGTGTCGCGATGGCATTCAGTGTGGGCGTCACTGCCATCAGCGCGGAATTAGCAGTTGCCTCGGCGTCTCTCGCTTCGTTGCCCTGCTGAAAGGCGACACCCGTGCTGACTACAGCAAGTGCGCCGACAAGCGCTGCGATGATCGCTGTGACACGAAAGCGGTGTGTGCGCTGTTCAAGTCGCGCGTTTTCGGCAGCCGCACGCCGTGCTTGTGCTTCCAGCGCGCATGTGCGTGTCTCCTGCTCGACCTTCAGTCGAGTTGCCTCATCCTCTGCTTTTCGGCATTCCGTCAGGAAAGCGCGCTGAGCATCCGTCGGGTTAGGCTGTTTGCGTTCATCGCTGGGCAGTGTGTCCCACTGCGCTAACCATGACTCTGCCGCCGCAAGCGCGTCGCCACTGATGAGCGCACCAGGGCTCCGTCCCATGGCTTGCCATGCCTGCGCTTGCAGCAACAGTTGTGTATGCGCCTTGATGTGATCCAGATCGGTTTGTGCATCATCAATAATACGTGCCAGTGTTGCGTCCAGGTTGCCCGTCTCGATGTACTGCTTGATCCACTGGATCTCGGTGAGCGGTTTCCAGTTGGCGCGTGCGATCTGCTCCCAGGGCTGATCCACCCAACTACCTTTGACGCGCCGGTCGTCAAGTTGCTCGATCTGAAATGGGACGATGCGTTTGCCGTACCCAAGCGCATGGGCGATCTCTTTCTGACACCATTCGGAAGCGAGCGAGTTCTCACTTATGATGAGCAGAAAGTTATCCGAGCGTTCGATGTTCGTGCAGATCTGCGTCCACCATTCCTGGCTGGTGCGCATGGCAACGGTATCCATCCAGCCAGTCAGTCCAGCATGCTCCAGAGCGGCTTTGACATCTGTAACGAACTGTGCTTCGTCATCAAGGCGGGAATAAGAGATGAATACATCGTAGTTAGACATCATCACCCATACGACTCTGTCTTGGGTTGTGTTGTGTACACTATACCGTGAGCAATTTTGGTAGGCAATCGGGGATACACAGCCTTGTGCTGGGGCTTGTGGAACGGATTACGACATCATCGTCGTGATACTGGCAACACCCGCTCGCCGCAACCTGCGCTACAATCGGCGTCACATCGGTACTGCACCACACACAAAAGGCATCTCTCCATCATGTCTCTTGGTAAACAAATCCGTCTCAATCGCATCTTCGCGCATCCGTCCGGCAATCTGTGCTCGGTTGCCGTCGATCACTTCACCGGCTACAACATCGGCCTGCCCCAGGGCCTGCGCCAGATCGAAAAGACGCTTGAAGCGGTCATGGCGGGCGAGCCGGATGCCGTGACCATGCACAAAGGCGTCGCCCGCGCGCTCTGGCATAAATACGCCGGGAAAAAGCCGCTCATTATCCAGAGCAGCGGCGTGCGCCCGGATGACAGCGCGCACGAAAACTTCGCGACTGTCGAGGAAACGCTGATGATGGGCGCGGACGCGACAGCGGTCGTTGCCTACGTTCACGGCAAGACCGAGGCCTATTACCTGAGCAACGTGGCCGACTACGTCCGCGAGGGCGAGCGCCACGGCATGCCGATCATCTGCCACGTCTATCCACGCGATAAGGACAACAATATCATCTTCAGCCCGGAGGACATCGCCTGGGCGGTGCGCTGCATCGTCGAGGTCGGCGCGGACATCGTCAAAGTCCCATACTGTGGCGATCCGGTCGCGCATGCGCAGATCGTCGCCGACTGCCCGGTGCCGGTCGTGGCGGCGGGCGGCCCGAAGACGGCCACCATGCGCGACGCGCTCAATGTGCTGCGCGAAGCCTGCAATGCCGGCGTGCGCGGCGGCACGGTCGGGCGCAATGTCTGGGGCAGCGAGGACATCACCGGCGCAGTACGCGCTTACAAGGCCGTCATCCACGATGGCAAAAGCGCCGACGACGCGCTCGCGGGAAGGTAGGGCGTTAGCCGATGGCGGACGACATCCATTATCCCTTTATCCGTGAAGCAATCGCCCTCGCGCAGGCCGCCGTCGATCATGGCAACGAGCCGTTCGGGGCGGTGCTGGTCAAAGAGGGCGCGGTCATCCTGCGCGCCGAAAACACGATCTTCACCGAGAGCGACCCAACCGGCCATGCTGAGACCAATCTCGTGCGGCTGGCGGGCGCGGCCTACTCGGCGGAATTCCTCGCTGACTGCACGCTTTACACCAGCACCGAGCCGTGCGCGATGTGCGCGGGCGCGATCTACTGGTCGGGCATCGGGCGCATGGTCTACGCCTGCTCGGAGAAACGCCTGAAGGCGATCGTCGGCGGTGGCGGGCTGAATCTGCCAAGCCGGGAGGTCTTCGCACGCGGCGCACGGGCGGTCGAAGTCATCGGCCCGGTGCTGGAAGATGAGGCAGTCGCTGTACACCTGGCGTATTGGCGATGAACGAGACACACACCCGTTGGGACATCATCGGCATCGGCGCTGCGACAGTTGATGAACTGCTGATCGTGGATCACTATCCACTGGCGGATAGCAAGCAGGAAGTGCTGGCGACGGATCGGCATGGCGGCGGCCTGGTCGCGACCGCATCGGTCGCCGCAGCGCGTCTGGGCGTATCAACAGCCTATGTCGACGTGCTCGGCGATGACGATCTCTCGCGCTGGGTGATCGCCGACTTCGAACGCGAGGGTGTGGACACGTCGCTGATCGCGCGCCACCCGGACGCGCGCCCGATCCACGCCTTCATCATCGTCGAGCAGGGCACGGGCAGCCGGACGATTCTGTACACGACGGCGGGGCACGTGCCGCCAACCGCTGACTCGGCCCTGCTGGCTGCCGTTCGGGCGGCACGCGTGCTCATGATCGATGACGTGAGCACCGACCCGACGGCGACGATCCGGGCGATGGAAACGGCGCGCGCCGCCGGGGTGGCTGTCGTCGGCGACGTGGAACGGCGCACCGATGCCGAACTGCTGGCGCTGCCGGATCATCTGATCGTCTCGTCGGGCTATGCGGCGCGGGTGCTCGGCGAAACCGACCCGGCGGCGGCGGCGCGAGCCTTCTGGCGCGAGGATCGGGCGGTGGTCGTCATCACCTGCGGCATTCAGGGCAGTTGGTATCTGGATGGCACCGGCGAGCCAGGGCATCAACCCGCGTTCACGGTGCAGGCCGTCGATACGACCGGCTGCGGCGATGTCTTTCACGGGGCATATGCTGCCGGGCTGGTCTGGGGGCTGGATCTTCCGGCGCGCGTGCGCCTGGCGTCCGCGGTTGCCGCGCTCAAGGCGACTAAGCTCGGTGGGCGGCGCGGCATCCCGACACGTGCTCAAGCCGAAGCCTTTATGGCCGGCACGTGAGGGTTATCGCGCCCGCGATTGTGGCGCTGCGCAACGCCCAACGCAGCCGTACAAATCCATAAGATTCCATGGACAAATGAGGCTCGTGTAATGTATGCTGTAAGAGCAATAGCACACGAGAAGAAGCGCATGGGATTTACTGATCCTTCACATCTGACCGTCCATCCTGCGGCAGGCGCATCGATCATCATCCCCACCCACGACCGGCCAGATGACTTACGCGAATGTCTTGAAAGCCTCACCCAACAAATCACGCAGGTGCCGGTCGAAATCGTGATCGCCGATAATCATCCGGAGTCCGGGCAAACCGCCGCCGTCGTCGCCGAGTTCCCGGACGTGATCCTGGTAGAAGAACCGCGCACGGGCATCTCTTATGCGCGCAATGCGGCCATTCTCGCCGCCAGCGGCAGCATCCTGATCGCCATTGATGACGACGTGATCACGCCGCCTGGCTTCATCAACAGTGTGATGGCGCAGTTTGACGACCCCGAAGTCTGCGTCATCACGGGCAATGTGATCCCACACAAGCTTGAGACTGACGCCGAGAAAGTGTTTAAAAAATACAATCCGCTTGGGCGCGGCCATGATCCGGTCAACTTTGACACGGACTGGTTCCGGTCCTTTCGCCTGCGCTCCGTGCCCGCCCACTACACCGGCGTCGGCGCGAACTGGGCCTGCCGCCGCGAAGTGTTTGTCGACCCGCGCGTCGGCTTGTTCAACGAGGTGTTGGGCGCGGGTTCGCCGACCGGCACAGCGGATGACACCTACATGTTCTATCGCATCCTGCGTGCGGGCTACACAATCTATTATGAGCCGTCGGTCTGGGTCTGGCACAAGCACCGCAGCAATTGGGAGTCTCTACGCCACCAACTGCACAATCACACCAAGGGCATGATTGCCTACGAGATCGAGATCTTCCTCAACGATGGCGATTGGCGCGGCCTGTGGCAGCTGTTCGTCCGGCTGCCCGCCTGGCGCACGCTCGAAACTGTGCGCGAACTGGCGCGGATGCTGCGCGGGCAAAACAGCGACTACTGGTGGCTGTTGCGGTTGTACATCGGCGCGGAAATCGAAGGCCCCGCTGCCTGGTTGCGCTCACGCCAGCGCGTCAAAAAACTGGGGCGGAGCGGCCAGCTCTCACCCCAGCAGTCCACCAACGCGCGGCAGCTTACGGCCTAGAACACCTGAACGTGGCGAGAACGAATGGCGTTATTGTAGGGGCAAGCCGATGGCTTGCCCTGGGTGATCCCATGGGTCGCTCACGTCCACTCGCGCCCGCATCTCAGGCCGCCATGGGCAATTGTTTCTTCCTGCGTGCCGGGCGGCTGGTGATGTAGATCGCGTCGTCTTTGTTGCCCACCAGTCGCAGCACCCGTTTGTGCTGGCGCTCGGCCTCTTCCCGCGTCGGCCAGAAGCTGATGCGCCGCCGCTTGCGCGCAGCGAGGTGATGCAGCACCGCCATCACGTGGACACAGCCAAAGCCGCCGTGATGTGACCATGGGCAGGTGCAGCGCCCGTGGATCGCGCCGTCGCGCCCTAGCGACACCGTGACGATGTGCTGGAGATTCGGCTGCGATTTGCTGGCGACCGCGTAGGTATCGCGCGTGACTCGGCGGACAGTCAGCGCGCGGCTGCGGTTCTGTAGTGATTTGAGGTTCGCCGGTTTCATAGCGCGTCAAAGCTCCATCAATCATGCTTCCTACACCTCATATTATAGCATATTTGTTCTAATAGCAAAAGGCACTACCCACATATTTGGGGGCTGAAAACACGGAAGAAATGGCGGGGTTTTGTACGCAGAGTGCAACGTGCAGTTGCAGCGTCAAATCAGGCAGTGTACTGCCGCGTCGCACTGGATTTGCATCGGTTATACACGGAGCATGACGGGCGCATTCGGAAATGGGGGCAAATGTGCCATTTCGTCGCCGGGGAATGTAATTCCCCGTCCCGTCTAGACGTGCGCCTCCTGCGGAGGCGCATTTGTTGCCCGCCCCATTTCATGGGCGGGCCATGCCCAGAATCCGAATACACCTATCATGACTGAGAAATACTGCCCCCCTCCCTGACGAGATGCGTTATACTTCGCAGAAACTACAATATCGTTTGGAAATATTAGACATGAACTGCATATCTTTGTCGTTCCATCGGTTTACTGGACCCAGCAACCGTCCGCCTGCCTCTCATTCGATTCCACTCTATGCACACTTTTGCCCTCAGCGGCGCTGGCGTACTGTGCCGCATGTCTACTGCAAGGAGACTTGTCGTGACTGAGCACCGTCCGCATGAATTCGCGCTGCAAATGGTCAACATCGAGAAGTACTTCGGACCGGTCGCCGCGCTGCGCAACATCAACATCCAGGTTGGTCGCAATGAAATCGTGGGCCTCATCGGCGATAACGGCGCGGGAAAATCGACCATCGTCAAGATCCTGACCGGCGTCTACCGGCCAAGCAGCGGCGAGCTGTATATCGCCGGGCGCAAAGTCGATCTCTCCACTTACAGCGTCAGGAAGGCGCACGAGTACGGCATCGAGACGGTTTACCAGGACAAATCTCTCGGCGAGAAGCAGGCGCTGTGGCGGAATTTCTTCGTTGGACGCCAGATTACCCGCCGCTTTGGTTTCATCGACGTGAAGAAGGAAAAAGAACTCGCTAACGAGATCATGTTGAATACGATTGGCTTTCGTGGCCGGGGCATTACCGTCGATTCGAAGGTGAGCAAGCTTTCCGGCGGGGAACGGCAGGGGATTGCGATTGGCAGGGCAATGCACTTTGAGGCCGAGCTGATCGTCCTGGACGAGCCAACCGTGGCGCTCTCCCTCAAGGAGGTGCAGAAGGTGATCAGCTTCGTCCACAAGATCAAAGAGGGTGGCAAAGCCTGCGTCTATATCTCCCACGCCATCCACGATGTGTATGAAGTCGCCGACCGCTTTGTCATTGTCGATCGTGGTGAGGTTGTAGGAAACATCCGCAGAAGCGACGTAACTCTGAAAGAATTGGATGAGTTCTTGCTTGGCTATGCTCATGGTCTGAAGGACAAACAAGAATGACCACTCAAAGCAGCACAAATCGCCTCCGTTCGCTAACTGCATCTCTCAGTAAGGTCGAAGGTCTGCCAATCGCCCTGGTCCTGGTCGTCGTGTTTGTCGCATTTATGATCACGGCCCCAACCGTATTCTTGAAACCAGGCATCTACATGTCGTTCTTCGAGACCATACCGCCGATGCTGATCTGCGGGCTGGGCCTCACGCTGGTCATCACCGCGGGAGAAATCGACCTGAGCTTTCCGGCTGTGGTCGCGCTGTCTGGCCTGGCACTGGCCTGGAGCTACCGGAACCTGGACCCGATCTGGGGGCCCTATGTAGGTATCGTCGTGGCGCTGGCGGCGGGCGCTCTGGTCGGGTATACGAACGGCATTCTGGTGGCCAGGCTCGGCGTGCCGTCGATCATGGCAACCCTGGCGGCACAGTTTTTCTGGTATGGTATCACAATCCTGCTGGCGGGCGGTCTGCAAGTAGCGCTCGTGGGCATTAAAGACCACTTCCTGCACGAACTTCTTGTGGGCCGGTTATTCAGAGGCCAGGTGATTGGCGGACAAAACTTCCCCGGGCTGCCCGTCCAGGCCCTGTGGGCAACGGCGCTGGCGGTCTTGATGTGGTTCATCCTGAACCGGCACACATTTGGCGAAGCTGTCTCGTTCATTGGCGACAACGCAGACGTGGCCCGTGTTATGGGCATCAATGTTGAGAGGACACGTGTCCAGCTTTTCACGCTGCAAGGGGTGATGGCGGCGATTGCGGGGATTCTGCTCACGCTTGATATCGGCGTCTTTTATCCAACGCAGGGGAATTACCTGTTGCCGGTGATGGCGGGCGTCTTTGTCGGCGGGACTTCGATTGCCGGTGGCGCCGGTTCGATCGTGGGCACTTATTTCGGGATGTACATCATCGGCTCGCTGGAAGCAGGTGTCGTCGCCACAACCATCAGCGGCTATTGGGTGCGTGTGGTCGAAGGGGCGGTGATGGCCGGTGTTGTGGTACTCAACGCCATCATGGGCGAGGGACGCCTGGCTGCGCTTTCCGAACGGTTCCGTCACTGGAGTACGCGTGAACAACGTTCGATACCCGCCCACATGACGATGGAGAAACCCGACGAGGTGCTGAAATAACAGCGCCTCATCAGGGCTGAGGACAACTTATTACAGAAGGGAGGATGGTTATCGCCATACACGAACATATCGGTATCCGCCAAGCTTCAAATAGACCTAGGTTTCACCAAGAAAAGGAGAAAAAAATGAAGCTCCGTGCATTGATGATGGTTCTCTTGATGGTGATTGTTTTCGTCGTGCTCGGCCTGACAGTGATCAGCGCCCAGGATGACACGATTGTCATGTACATGCAGATGGGCGGCGACCCCGGCATTGCCTCGGTGGCGGCACGGACGAGCGGCGCGCAGGCCGCAGCGGAAGCGCTGGGAATCGAACTGGTTGAGCAGTATTCGAGCTGGGACCAGCAGAAGATGATCGAAGCGTTCAGGCAGGCGATCGCCGCGCAGCCCGATTGTATCGAAATCATGGGCCATCCTGGTGAAGAAGCGATGATGCCGCTGGTTGAGGAAGCGGTCAACGCGGGCATCATTGTTACCAGCGGTAACAACCCGATGCCGAATATCCAGGCCAGATTCAGGGATCAGGGCTTCGGCTATGCGGGCGCTGACCTGTATGCCGGCGGCCATTTGACCGGCGAGGCGATGGTGGCGGCAGGCGGATTGCAGCCTGGTGACGAGGCGCTGGTCTATGACATCTGGCACCAGGAGCTGCGCAGCCGCAGCTCGCAGGGCGTGTTTGACGCGCTCACGGAAGCTGGGCTAGTTGTCGAACAGCTCGACGTGTCCCAGGAAGTGGACAGCGAGGCGTCGCTGGCAATCCCGATCCTGACGGCCTACATGGAAGCCCATCCCAACCTGAAAGCGATTGGTACGCAGCATGGTCAGATCACCGGGATTCTGCCGACGGTGTTGGAGCAGGCTGGTAAACAGCCCGGCGAAATCGTCGTTGGCGGCATCGACCTCGGTCCCGAGATCGTCCAGGCCATCAAGGACGGCTGGATCACTGCCAGCTTCGACCAGGCCCTGTACCTCCAGGGTTACTACCCGGTGCTACAGTGCTGGTTGACCAAGAATTTCTATTATCCGGGTATGCATTTCGATACCGGTGTCGGCACGGTCAACACGGGAAATGTCGATCTGATCGCGCCGCTGATCGAACAGGGAATTCGCTAAGCAAATTACGTCCACGCCTTACCGGCCATGGACACAGTCTGTGATGATTCGGCCCGGCGCGTTGTGACAGACCGCTGGGCCGAAGCCTGATTCTTGGACACAGAAACCGGAACCGGACAAACGGTGTTCCGGTTTTTGTTTGCCCTGCAACTCCCCTGCGCGCTCCTGCGTATACCCGGAAGAAAGACTACGCGCGCCTTCAGGGTAAATCACTTGAATTGTGCCTTCATCCCCACCCCTGAACCTTACGGTTCTTCCCCTCCCCATTGCGATGAGGAGGGGATAAAGGGGAGGGGACGCATTCAATCGTAGCGCCCTGAGATTGCAGTAGTGCGCACAGCCGAGGAGTGACGCATGGCTATCCTGACCTTCCCCTTCCGCCTGATCTGGAGCTTGTTCAGCGCCATCATGGAGATCACCGGGCGCTTGCTGGCGATCGTCATCGGCGTGCTGCTGCTGGTCACGGGCATGGCGCTCACGCTGACGGTCGTCGGCGCGATCCTGGGCGTGCCGGTCATGATCTTCGGCGGGCTGCTGCTCCTGCGCGGATTGTTCTAGCGAACGCATCGAATAATGCACGGCAGATGGGCGATTGAATCGCACAAGCGCCGCCGACCGATCAATCGGTCGCCCAGGCAAAATCAAGCCTGCTAAAGCGGCTAGAAAAGGACGACTGCAGAATACGCCTGCCTAGATCCAATCATGCATACTCAAGGCAACTTTGACGTACATGATAGATGTTGAGACGTCCCACAGCACCTTTAGCGTGCTTGATATCCGTCAGCCGACGGGTTGACCCGTCGGCGGGCAACCCACCGGCACCACCGTCCAGATGATCGACAGCCTCACGCAACCACCGCCAGCCCCACGCCGCAGCCGCTCACCCTTGTCTGATCCGTATGCTCTGCTAAGATTTCGCGCAGATCGACAGGCACAACGGAACCCGACAACCACGATGAAACGACTCTTCTCGCTCATCACCGTGCTGATCGCCACCAGCATCCTGGCCGCACCCGCCGCCGCGCAAACCGACCGCGTGTCCATCCCGCGCGTCTACAACCCGGAAGTGTGTGCCGGCGCTGGCGAGAGCAGCACCCTCAGCGATGCCTGCCTCGCCATGATCGAGGCGTTCCCGCGCCCGACGCTGATCGACATCGAGCAGGATCGCTACACGCTGAGCGAGTACTCGTTCTGGAAGGTCGGGCCGGACGCGCTGCCCCTGTTCGATGGCCCTGGCGGCAATGTCGTCAGCGAAATCCCGGCGGGCTTCAACTTCGTCCGCGCCATCGATCTGAGCGTGGATGGCTGGCTGCAAATCGAGGACGGCCACTGGGTGCAGCGCGAGCGCGC
This sequence comes from Anaerolineae bacterium, assembly GCA_023382675.1. GTDB lineage: Bacteria > Chloroflexota > Anaerolineae > Aggregatilineales > Phototrophicaceae > Flexifilum. The sequence continues at coordinate 124,364 of JAHDWN010000016.1, read as the reverse complement.
CACCTACGTCGAGCCGTCGATCTTCAACGGCGTCCAGTTGACGACCGACCTCGAATATCCCTTCGCCTGGATTCTCGATCTCAGCCGCGTGTTCGTCTCAGAATATCCCGGCGGCCCGGCATCGACCGCGACCGGGCGCTGGCTGCATCGCTACGAGCGCGTCAACATCTTCGCCACCGCCTATGACGACGAGGGCTGGCGCTGGTACATGATCGGCCCGAACCAGTGGGTCAAGCAGACGTTCGTCGCCAAAGTCCAGCCGACCGAGCGGCCTGAGGGCGTCAGCGGGCGCTGGGTGGCGGTCGATCTCTACGAGCAGACACTGGTCGCCTACGAGGATGACCGGCCCGTCTACGCGACGCTGATCGCCAGCGGGCTGCCCGACTTCTCGACCAACGAGGGCATTTTCGAGGTCTGGGCGCGGCTGCCACGGGATCGCATGGCGGGCGCGACCGGCGCGCCGGATGCCTACGCGCTCCAGAGCGTGCCCTGGGTTATGTACTTCGACGGCGGCATCAGCCTGCACGGGACGTACTGGCACGATTACTTCGGCTACCGCCGCAGCCACGGCTGCGTCAACCTGAGCATCAGCGATGCGCGCTGGCTGTTCAACTGGTTCCTCGACGGCCACGACTACCGCGATGAGAGCGTCGTCAACTACGTCTACGTCTACAGCTCCGGCGAATACGGCGTCACCGCCACGGGGTTGTGAGCACTGCGCCGAAGATGGACTCTGTGCCGCCTATGCAAAGTTCGCACCCAACGCGGCACAGAGTGTGAGCCGGTTCGTCAACGTTGTGACACTCTCGAACAGTGACTTGGACGACGAGAGTTTTTTCAGCTACTCAATCGCTGAGTGGATTTCGGTCTGTCCCATTTTACGGCTCCACACTATATGTGTCCTCCGGAATCGTGCTAGACTTTTAGCGACACGGGCATGGTGACAGGTTCCCCTCGATGGCTTCGGACTTCAATTATGTGGGCGATGAACTCGAAGTATTTCAACATGCATTGAATTGGAAGAGCTATTGGCGGGACAAGATACAAAAGTACATGGGTCGCAATGTACTCGAAGTTGGTGCAGGCATAGGCGGAACCACACGTGTCCTATTGAGCGATCAGCAAGATCGATGGGTTGCCCTTGAGCCAGATAGCAATCTGGCGAAAGAGCTTGAACTCAGGCGCCGGTCGGGTGACCTGCCGACAACGTGCGAAGTCCGCAATGCGACGATTTTCGACCTTGAAGCATCAGATTTGTTCGACACGATTGTCTACATTGACGTACTTGAACACATTGAATGCGACTCTGAAGAGGTTATGCGAGCATCCCAGCAGTTGGAGGCGGAAGGCCATCTCATCGTCTTAAGCCCGGCTTTTCAATCCCTGTATACACCTTTTGATAAGGCTATCGGTCACTATCGCCGCTATACAAAATCCACACTGCAAGCGCTGACTCCTCACGACTGCAAACTCGTGGCCTCGTTCTATCTAGACTCAATCGGTATGCTCACATCATTGGCGAACCTTGTCCTGCTGCGGTCAACCAAGCCCAGTTTGAACCAGATCTTACTCTGGGATCGATTCTTAGTACCGGTGTCTCGCCGCATCGATCCGTTGTTGGGGCATCCCTTTGGCAGATCAGTTATCTGCGTATGGCAACGGATTACCTGAAATGGTCACCATGCAGAAGCCGATCAGCAGCTGCGCCATACTCATACCTATCTTGAATGATTGGGCGGCCTTTGAAAGCCTTTGCGCCGAGATCGACTCCCTGCTGGAACCTCGTGACCTTCGCATCGACATCCACGTAATCGACGATCACTCGATTCCTGACCATGTGCCGGAACTGAATCTGTCGCATGTGCACGCCGTCTACAAGACTCGCCTGGTGAATAACCTTGGTCACCAACGTGCGATCGCCGTCGGCCTTGTCATGCTTTCTCAGCACAAAGATTATGATTATGTGGTGGTGATGGATGGCGATGGCGAAGACTGCCCGGAAGATATCTTCCGCCTGATTGATCGTGCGAACAGTAACGATGCGATAGTGGTTGCGTCGCGCCGGCACCGGCGCGAAACCATAACGTTTCGCGTCTTTTATCAACTTTACAAACAACTTTTCAAGCTTCTGACCGGTCGCATTATTGATTTTGGCAACTACTGCCTCATCCCATCGAAATATCTGAGAATGCTCGTTTACCATCCAGGATTATGGAATCATTTGGCGGCGACTTTGGCGCACTCTCGCGTGCCACTCGAGAAGATCGATACCAATCGCTGCGTCCGTTATGCCGGGCGATCTCACATGAACTTCACGAGTCTCTTGATTCACGGTCTGAGTGCAATATCGCTCTATACCGAAGTGGTCGCAGCCCGATTCCTGATCTTGTCTCTGGGTATGCTTGGCATGTCACTTTTGGGAATTGGCATCGTTGTGGTCTTGCGTTACTTCACCGATCTTGCCATTCCTGGTTGGGCCACTTTCACCATCGGATTGCTCGTGATCTTCGTCGTCCAGATGATTATGGTTTCGATGGGCGTGGTGTTTGTCGTGCTCCATCGCCGGTCAACGTCACCCATGATCCCAGCGCGCGACGCGCTCATCTATGTCGACAGTCAGCAAGAGGTCAATATTCATTCAAGCCACGCTATCAAACGTAGCGTCACTTGAACCGCACAATTCGGACGATTCCGTTGTGACCACAAGTCGAGATTTCCTACGCAACGCCTACGTCAAACGCATCCTGCTCGTTGTTTTCACATTGCTGATCGCCTTTGCGCTGGTGCGCTGCGGGCTGTTGGCGTCCAGCGCTGCCCCGAATATTCGTGGCGTCGAGCCGAATGTCGCCTATACCATTCAAGCCACCCTGAGCGAGGACAGCCTCTACCCCGACCCGACAGTGCCGTCGTTCGCCATCACGCAGTACACGCCCCTGTACTACATCATCGTCATCGACCTCAGTCGGGCGCTCGGCCTCGTTCCCGGCGTCGATGTCGTCGCAATCTACCAGGTGGGGCGCGGCCTCAGCCTGGTCTTTGCCGTCGCCATGGCGCTCTCGACCTTCGCTCTGCTGCGCACCTTCGGAACGGGCTTGCTTCTGGCAGCGTTCATCCTGACCCTGGCGCTAATCCTGCCGATCCCCTGGAACATCCTGCTCCGCCCGGATGCGCTGGCAACCTGCCTGGGCTTGAGCACGGTCTATCTGTACAGTTGGCACTTGTGGCGCGCATCTCGCGGCTTGGATGCTCGCCGCGATCGGCTGACCCTATTCGCTACCGGCGTTTGCGGCTTTCTGGCGGCGCTGACGAAGCAGAACTTCGCCCTGTTCCTCGGCATCGTCCTGGTCTTCGCCGGTTTCAGACGCCGCTACGTGGAACTCATCTGGCTGGCAGCGGGAGCCGCCCTCGCCTTGTTCCTCACATCCGCCATCTGGCGTAACTACTACTCACTCATCCCCGGAGACGGGAACTTCTTCTTCGCCAACGTCATCGGCGGGATTGATAATGGCACCGACTTTCAGAGAGCCGTGGTGACGATCTACTCGATCTATTTCACCTGGTTTCTACCCTTGTTCGTGTTACCGCTGGCTGCGCTCGCCCTGATGCTGCGCACGCAACCAGATCGCCGTGCCTTTTTTGGCGATCCGATCCTCCCGTTCTTGTGTTGGGCCTTTGTCATCACGACGGGCGTCAACTTGATCAGCGGGCTGAAAGTGGGGTCTGCCATCCACTACATGACCGAATCGATGATCATAGGCAGTCTGTTCGTCGTCAGAAGCCTGATGATCAGCCGTCCGCTTCAGGCTTTCGTGCAGCGTCCACGCGTTGCGGCGCTGAGCTGCCTGATCGCCATCATCTATGCGCTCGCCCTCTCGGTTAATGACATGCTTCTGTATAGCAAGCACTATCATGTCGACGCCAGCCACGCCTATCCGGCTGAACTGATCAACTTCATGGAGGCAGAGCTTGCGCAGTCGCCTGAAGCATATTTCCTGGCGTGGGAGCCCCGAATATTGAATAACGTCTTTTTCAAGCACGCCTTGTTCCCGCAGTATGAAATCTCATTGATTAACTACGCGCTTCACAATGAGCCCTACGCAGCATTGCCGCAGCTCTTGCAGGAGGGTCGCTTTCGCTACGTGGTTATGCCCGAAAGTGTATCGCCCCCGAGGAGTGTGTTCGGAGAATCATTCGGTGAATTGAGGTTGATCGCCACGGTCTCTGGCAACAATATCTATGAGATCACTCCGCCGTAGCAAGTGCAGCAGTGCGCGCCGCACCCTCTCCAGCGCAGAGATGGAGTGAGGTGCCGCCTTCGTCCCGATAACGGCTACAGGCTAACGGCCAACCGCCCCTACACCACCCGCACGAGCGTGCCGACCTCGGCGAAGTCGAAGAACCACTGCGCCTCGTCGACCGGCAGGTTGACGCAGCCGTGGCTCATCGGTCTGCCGAACGCGTTGTGCCAGTACGTGCCGTGGATGGCATAGCCCTGGTAGAAGTACATCGTGAACGGCACCTGCGGCAGGAAGTAATCCGGCCCCGTCATGTCGTCCGCCGTGTATTTGACGTAGATCTGGTAATCGCCGAGCACCGTCGGCGTCTCTGACCGCCCGGTCGAGACCAGATGCGAATGCACCAGCTTGCCGTTTTCGTAAGCATAGATGCGCTGGTCGCCGGTCGAAACGAGGATCGAGCGGCCTGTGGCGCTCGGCGCGGGCGGCGCGGTCTCGTCGGTCGGCGCGTAGATGCCCGCCGCCGGGATCAGCAGCTCCTGGCCGATGAAGAGCAGATCCGGGTCGGCGAGGTCATTCATCTGCACAATGTCGCTGATCGAGACGTTGTACTGCTTCGCGATCAGCCCCAGCTCCTGCCCCGCTTCGACGACGTGCGTGACCGGCTCGCCGCTGTAGCCGTTGCTGGCGAGCGGGCGCGGCGGCTCGACGGCCATCATGCTCAGTTCGACGGCGGCGTCGGCCAGTTCGCCCGGCGCGTCACGCCACAGGCGGTCGAGCATGACCGGGATCTCCATCACCCAGCCGTCGCGCGCTTCCGGCTCGGTTTCCGGCGGGATGTTGATCTCCGGGCTGAGGTTGACGAGCGTCGTCTGCGTCTGGCTCAGGTCAATGGCGACGCGCAGCGCGACCGGGCTGCCCGGCGCGGCGTCGAGCGCATCCGCCAGTGTGCCATCGACATCGACGCGGATGCCGAACTCGCCCGGCGTCACCTGCCATTGGCGCACGCCATCAACCAGCGCAACCGGGCGCGCGGCCAGATCCGCGATCAGCGTCTCAGCCTCGCGCTGGCTGCTGCCGCCGATGTTCTGCCCGGCGACCGTCACCCCGGCAGCGACGCGATCCGGCGTCGCCATCAGCAGCAGAGCGACGAACGCCAATGCCGCCAGCGCCAGCACACTGCCAAACGTCAGCGCGCCGCCCATCAGCAGCCAGGGACGCCACGAGGTACGCTTGCGCGTTCGCGGCTGCGGTCGGTGGGGCAAGGGTCGCGCCGGGGGCGGCGGTTGTCTGCGGTCGTGCATAGTGCAAATCCACGGCTATGGTTAAATGTGTCCCCTCCCCTCAATCCCCTCCCCATCGCGATGAGGAGGGGACGAACCACAGGTTCAGGAGTGGGGATAAAAGACGACTCAAGCTATCTACTCTGAGGCGGCAATGAGTCCATCTCTGGGAATCGATTCGTTATCTAGATCAGAATACACCAATTCCGCGCGCAGGTTCTGGATCGCTGCCTGACGCTTGCTCTACGCCGCGTCTCAGCGGATGTCGAATGTCGCCAGGGGATAGGCGTCCTGCGCCGGGTCGCCAGCCACGGGCAGCCGCGCGCCGGTCGCGTAGTCGTACAATCCCAGGCGCAGCGTATAGCGCCCTGGCGGCAGCGTCTCTGGCAGTGTGATCGTAAACGACTGGCTGACGAGCGTCTCGTCGGGTGCGTCCCACGTCAGAGTCGGGCGATCAGGCGCGCCCGGCGCGCCGTCGGCCTGGACGACCGGTTCGGCGCTGCTCTCCGCCGTCAAGTGCAAGAACAGCGAGTAATTGGTGATCGGCGTCGCCTCAGCGCGCCAGTAGAAGCGATAGGTCAGGCTCACGCCCGCTGCCGCCGCGTCCGCGTCGCCGTCGTAGCCGATCAAGGTGATGCGGTCGCCGAAGCGCACGGCGAGATCGTGCGCCGGGCGCGTCAGCCGGTAGACGACCAGCGCCGGCCCGCGCGTGCCCGGATCGGCAAAGCGGCGCAGATACAGCATCTCATCCAGATAAGCGCTGCCGTCGTCGGTCGCCGTCCATGCCCGCCACGTATCAGACGGGATGACCGCGTACTCGTAGCCATCCGCCCGCCACTCAGCCAGGGAGCGCTCACGCAGATTGTCCGCGATCCACCAGTTGACCCAGTGCCCATCGCGCAGGCGCATCCCGCCCCAATCCGGGTTGAAGACCTTCTCGGTCTCGCGCGTGAGTACGATGTCGCCCGGCTCAAGACTCTCGTCGAACCAGCGATGCAGCAGCACGCGGCTGTCCGGGCGCTCGTAGTCCGCCACCAGCCGGGTCGTCTCGCCCCAGACCGGCACGAACAGCAGCAGCGCCGCGCCGAGCGGGATTAACGCGCGCAGGGCCGCCCAGCGCGCCGGGATTGCCAGCGCGATCTGCTCGACGGCGACGCCCGCCAGGATGTAGAAGGCCAGCGCCCCCGGCAGGAGGTAGCGCAGCTTTTCGCCGCTCACGCTGCTGTAGGCCGCCGTCAGCCAGGGCACGCTGATCACGAGCGTCAGGCTGACGAGCAGAACCAGCAGGCGCGCGCGCGTCTTGGCCGCCCACCAGGCCGCGCCGCCGAGGACGACCAGCACCGCCACCGCTGCCAGATCGAGCGGCAAGAACGTCTGCGTCAGGTTGTGCCAGATGCGCGCCGGGTCGAGCATGTTCGCCAGCCCGCTGTCGCGTACGATCGCGCCCTCGCGCTGGAAGGCGATGCCATAGCCAAAGATCAGCCAGCCCGCCACCGCCGCGATCAGCCCGATCTGGATCGCCAGTGTCGCCAGCGCCCGCCTGCGCTCGCGCCGCAGGTCGATCAGCGCCGCCAGCACGCCGGGGATGAGCGCGGGCACGGCGGGATACTTGAAGATGACGGCGATCAGCCCGGCGATGGTCGAGATCAGCGCGTAGGCGCGATTGTGCTCCGGCGCGACGATGGCGCGGGCAGCCGCCCACAGCGCGACCGCCGTACCCAGGATCAGCCACGGATCGGGCAGCGCCAGCACCCCGGCGGCGATCACGTGCGGCGCAATCGCCCAGGCCAGCCCGGCCAGCAGCCCCGCCGCCATCCCTGCCCTGCCGGGGAAGGCCAGCCGCGCCGTGTCCGCGATCAAGACAATCACGAGCAGATTAGTCGCGATGCTGAGCAGGCGCATCAGCGGCAGAAGCTGCGCCAATTCCGTCAGGCCGAGCGGTTCGAGCGCGACCTGCACCGCCGCGTTCAGCCATAGATAGCCGGGCGGCACGCCCTCGAAGTAGCCATCGCTGTCGATGATCAGGCCGCGCAGCGCGCGCGCGCCGTTGTAGTAGGCTGGCTCGTCCGGGTAATCGACGTAGGGCAGGCTGAAATCGTAGCTCGCCAGCCGTGGCAGCGCGCCCAGAATGACGATGCCGATCAGCAGCAGCCAGAATCCGTGGCGCGTCACCCACTGCCGCAGTGTCTGTAGGAGTGATGGACGTGTCATGGCGCCAGCATCCACGTCAACCCGGCCAGCACGTGCGCAGCCAGGATGCCCCCGGCCAGCAGCCATCGTCCATTCAACCCGCGTGCATGGCGCAGCCAGACCCCGGCGGCGACCGCGAACAGGATGAACAGCGTTATCTGATTGCCCCAGGTGAGATTGGCCTCGGTCACGCGCGGGCGCTCGATCAGCAGCAGCGAGGTCACGACGGCGACGCCGAAGGCCAGCCAGGCCACGTTGAAGGTGAAATCACGCCGCGCGTCCGGGAAGAGCACATAGACCGCCGCCGGGAAGTGCGCCGACAGCACCAGCTCAAGCGGCAGCCACCAGACCGGCAGGCCATACGCCTCGGTCAGCGCGAACGGCGCGATGGTAATCGACGCCTGCTGGCCGTAGACGCTCGACTGCGCATCCGGCCCGTACAGAAAAATGTACTGGCCGATCAGGACGAGCGCCGCTGGGATGAGCACGCCCGCCAGCAGCGCCAGCCGTGACACGGCCTCCCGTCGCAACACGCCATAGCCGATCACGAGCGCGCTGACCGGCGCGAGCGCCAGCGTGTAGTTCGGCTTGGACAGCGTGCCGACGACCGTCAGGAGCGCGATCACGCCGAGGCTCGCGAGCCAGCGTCCGCCCGGCGCATCCCGACGCGCCAACGCAGCCATCAGCGCCACGAATAGCCAGAGCGAAAACGCACGCGAGAAGACCATCGTCGGGCTGTGATAGGTGTTCGGCGGGGCGAGCAGTGGCCGGAACGCCGCCGGAAACCACGGGTTGAAGACGACCAGCGAGGCGACGATCAGCAGCCCGACCGTCAGCAGTGCGACACCTGCTTGTAATGGCAGCGATTCAGAGTAAGTTGACTGATTCGCATCCCCTCCCCTGAACCTGCGGTTCGTCCCCTCCCAATCGCGATGGGGACGGGATTGTGGGGTGGGGATGAATTCGCCCGGGCGGCTACTGCTGCGGCGCACAAGCATCCGCAGCAGCGCATACACACCCAGCCCGGTCATGACCTGCGCTGCCAACACGATCCAGAAGCTGGCATTCTCCAGGTCGAGGCCGGTTAGCTGCGCCAGCCCGATGATGAAGGCGTGGAAGATGAAGTGCGGCGGCAGCGCGCTGAACTGGCCGGTTTCGAGCGCCTGATGGGCAAAGAACTGATGCGTGATGTAATCGCCGCCCGTGTTGGCATACAGCCGCAGCATCGGCGCGAACACAACGATGGTCAGCACGACGATCAGCCCCGGCGCGCCGAACAGCAGCAGCGCCGCGATGCTCACCAGGAAAGCGAGCGCCAGCAGTTCGAGTGCGACCGCGGGATCATCATACAGGCGCGTCACTTGCAGTGCATAGTCTTCGCGGACGCCATCGCTAAAGACGACGCCGAGCGTTGGCGCGCCGGGCGTGCAACTCTCGCGTGTCCCGCTGCCGACCACGCCTACACCATCCAGGTAGACCTCGCGGATGCCGTCCACCTGCCAGCGCACGCCGACGCAGCTTCCCGGCACGAGCAGCCGATCGCGGTCGCCATAGAAGGCAACCGATGCCTCGCCGCGCGTCAATTCGATGGCTGTGGGGATGGCAGAGGCTTGTAGGCCGAGCAGATGCAGTGCCAGCAGCGCCGCCACCGCGCTAGACAGGCAAGCGATCAGCGGGCGCTGACGCAGGCTGCGATCCGTCCGGGCGGTGCGCTCGATCAGCATGTCGTCAAGGGTCTCCAGCGATGACACGGCAGTATAGCATCGCGCCAAAAAGCGTGTCAACCCGGCCTGACCGCCCCTCACCCGCGCCGCATCGCCAGCAGCACCCCCGCCGCGATCAGCAGCCCGCCGACGACCGCCGCGCCCGTCAGCGTCTGTCCCAGCAGCAGCGCCCCCAGCAGCGCACCGACGACCGGCTGAGCGAAGAACGTCAGCGAGGCCGTGCCCGCATCGACCAGGGCGAAGGCGCGGTTCCACAGCCACATCGCGCCCGCCGTCGAGACGACGCCCAGATAGAGGATGCCGAGCACGACCGGCAGATCGATGTCGCCGATAGGCCGTGATGGCAGCTCGATCAGCGCCAGCGGGATCGTCAGCAGCAAACCGCCGCAAAAAGCGACCAGCGTCACAACCAGCGTATCGGTCGTCGCGCTCACATGCCGCACCAGCACCGAGTACAGCCCCCACGTCAGTGCCGCGCCCGCCAGCGCCGCATTGCCCACGAACAGATCGCTGCTGAAATCCGCCTGCGACAGATCAACGATCAGCAGCACGCCGATGCTCGCCAGCGCGACGGCGAAAATGCGCCGTGGCGTCATTGGCTCGCGCAGCAGCAGCGCCGCAAAGACGAGGATGAACGCGGGCGCAGCGCTCGTGATCAACGCGCCATTGACCGCCGTCGACAGATCCGTGCCGACGAACTGCAAGCCGACGCTCACGCCGAAGCCGAGCAGCCCGACGCCCAGCAGCGCACGCAGATTGCGCGGCGGGCCGGGCGGCCTGCGCACCGACAGGATCAGCGCCAGCACCAGTGCGCCGAGGATCAGCCGGATCGTCAGCAGTGTGAACGGCGGGATCACCTGGAGCACCACGTCGGAAACGACGTACATGCCGCCCCAGATCGCTGCCGCCAGCAGGCCGTAGAGAATGCCGAGTTGTCGTGAGGTCATGGATGCCTGCTGTCTGTGTCCGTCCCGCGCACAACGGCTAATTGGAACGCAGAATCGCGCGCGCTACCAGGGAGAGGGTGAGCAAGTTGGCGCATTAGCAGATTAGCGAATTAGCCCGGAAGCTTTTGGCCGACAGCCTTTAGCCAAAAGCCAACTGCCAATCCTCCCCTGTGCCCTCCGTGTCTCTGTGGTACAAGTCTTCTTTCTTCGGCCTCCCCATATCTTTGCGGTATCATCCCCCTCCCATACAAGCGATTCAGGAGCAGCCGCGATGCCACTCATCCTGACCGACGATGACGTACACCAATTTCTTTCGCCTGCCGAAGCCGTCGCCGTCATGGAGTCCGTCTTCCGAGCACGCGCCAACGGTGACACGTCGGGTGCGCCGCGCTGGGAGATGCCCTTCCCCGAAGGCCGCATGACTTTCACCGCCGGCGCGGTTCCACAGGGGATCGGCTTCCGCGTCTACGTGCGCGGCACGTTCGATCACGATGATCAGGTCGTCGTCGTCTGGGATCGGCAGACCGCCGCGCTCAAGGGCATCATCACCGGCGGTGCGCTCGGCGCGCTGCGCACGGGGGCCATCGGCGGCACGGCGATCAAGCACATGACTCCCCCGGAGGCGACCAGCCTCGCGCTGATCGGCACGGGGCGGCAGGCGTGGACACAACTCCAGGCGATCATGGCCGTCCGCCCACTGGCAGAGGTGCGCGTCCACAGCCGCACGCCTGAGCACCGCGCCGCCTTCTGTGAGAAAGCCCAGGCGCAGTGGCCGGATCTCAAGATTGCGCCGGTCGATGATGTCGAGACGGCGGTGCGCGACGCAGCACTGGTTGTCAGCGCGACCACGAGCAAGCACCCGCTGATCCTGGGTGAATGGCTCGCGCCCGACGCGCATGTCTCGACGCTCGGCACGCGCGGGCGCAGCAACCGCGAAATCGATGAGGAGGTCGTCCGGCGCGCGGGCTGGATTGTCACCGACAGCCCGGAACAGATGCGCAGCTACCCCGACGGCACGATCCTGCAAGACACGGGCATCCTGCTCCACGAGCTCGCGGACGTGGTGGCGGGCAAGATCGAACGACCACAGCGCGGCGGCATCAGCCTGTTCGTCAGCACTGGCCTCGCAGGCACCGAAGTTGCCCTCGCCGCGCGCCTGCTTGAACTTGTCGCCAGCGCCTGACCGCCGTAACAATTTGCGCGCATCCATCTTCAAGAGACGCGGAAGATCGGAAACCACAGAGACGCAGAGAACCCAGAATTGAGTACCGAGTACTACGTTCCCGCACCGAGCACCCGCATTCGAACCCAGAACTGATGCAGAAACGAATCCAGATTGATATGAAATGTGCTTGTGGTCGCCGACGGGTCAACCCGTCGGCTAGGCAAAATCAAGCGCACTCAAGGCGCTGGAAGAACAGCCCGGCAAAGTATTGAACCTATCAATCCGATTTCTCTCTTCCATGAGTACCGAGTACTATCTTCCCGCACCGTAAGCCGTGAACCACCCTTACTGAGCACCGAGTATCGAGCACCCGTATTTGAACCCAGTACCCAGAACTCAGAACCCAGAACTGAGTACCGAGCACTGAGCACCCTCTTCCCGCGCCGCTTACCCTCGCTGGCTTGAGAAAATAGACGCCAATCTAACCATGTTCAAACATGTCTACGCTTCTGGACGCAAGAGACGGGTATGCTTGTATTGATGTATGGTGAAGGAATCCGTAATGGAAGCAGTACGCATCGATCAAGAAACAGGCTTCGTGACCATCGACCGGTTCACCTTTCATCCGCGCATGAAATATGCCGAGATCGAAGCTCACTATCCTGCTCTCGAACGGCAGTTGGTGAATCAAGACATTATGCCAGCCGCGCACGTCTATCTGCCCCGGTTGAATTTCCTGAATTTTCAAGTCGAGGCGCGCTTAGCCTTCTACCAGCGCTACATCAGTGGCATCTACTTTGCACCCGCCATCGGCGGGACAGCGTGGGAAGACAATCTGCACGCCCTGGTGGTCTGGAGCCAGCACATCAAACACTGGTTATACGCCCAATTTGGCCCACCCCATCAGGTCGAACCGCCGGTGCTGCTGAATGAAGACCAATGGCTCTCGCCCGATGAGATCGCGCAGTTGGACTACTGGATTTACAGCTATCCCTGGGGTGAGTTTGGCTATACCTTCCATTGGGAGACAGCTGCAACTGTCCACATTCACTTTGATCTTCCCTCCCAATTCGGCGGTTGGGAGGGGTTACGCGATCAGTGCCAATATCTGCGCGCGGTCAACCACTGGCAGCTTCAGGAAAAAACGCGCAACCAGCCCCTGATCGAGACGGCCATTGACATCTTGAGCGCGCACTACGATTACATGAGCGTCCGCGCCCTCGTCAGTCCCGATCTCGGCTGTTTGATCCTTGACCTTCCGCGCTGGGCGACCAAAGTGACGGTCGACGTGCGCCCTGATGACCCGGAGATGCCATATCTGATCGCGCGGGATGACACGGCGCGGAAGGTCGCTGCCAGCGCTGAGAGCCTGATCGCGTCGTTGAGCCTGTTTCTTGAAGTGGAAGCTCTATAAGTGATGGGTGCCGAGTGATGGGTAATGAGTTTTGAAATCAATCGCGTCCTAAACATCCAACAAGGCTTTTTTGCCAGTACTTGGCTTGGAGATCTTTGTGCAAGCGAACTGAGGCAGACTGCGCATCGGCGGCCAGTTCTGTCCACGCTTTCACACGCTGTGCGCTATCCGTCATCAAGAGGGCGAAGAGCGGGAATCACAGAGGCGCAGAGGACACAAATGGAATCCGGAATACAAGGGATTTGAACCGCAATGCCTCAAAGTCACAAAGAGAATGATCGGAAACCGCAGAGGCGACTTTGCGAATTTGCGCCTGGCACCGTGGACTGCGCACCCGAATTTGAACTGAGTACCCAGTACCAGGTACCGAGTACCAACTCTTCCGCACCATGAACCGTGTACTATGAACCCAGAACTCAGAACCCCAAGGAGTCTCCCATGCCCACCACCCCGCGCCCCAGCCGCCCGAAAATGAAAGATTACGGCATCTCGACCACGCCCGACGGCCTGATGGCATGGGACTGGGCCGTCGAGCAGTTGACGAAGGCGCGCAACTACTGGATCAGCACGGCGGGCGCGGACGGCGCCCCCCATGCCGCGCCCGTCTGGGGCATCTGGATGAATGGCGTGCTCGTGTTCGGCACCGGTGCCGAGTCACGCAAGGCGCGCAACTTTCGCCATAACGCTAACGTCGTCATGCACCTCGAAAGCGGCGACGACGTCGTCATCATCGAAGGCCACGTCGCAGCGCTGAAGGATGCCAACCAACAGCGCCGCTTCGGCGAAGCCTACGCCGCCAAATATGGCCTGAACCCGACCGAGGACTCGCCCGACGGCGCCGGCTTCTGGGTCTTCACCCCGCACACCGCCCTGACCTGGCAGGAGCACAACTTCCCGAAGACCGCGACTCGCTGGACATTCGATGATCGGACTTAGTGCAATCTCAAACCGATGTGATTGCGTGTATCCCCACCTCTTAATCCCCTCCCCATCGCGATGGGGAGGGGACGAACCGCAGGTTCAGGGGTGGGGACGATGGCACAATTCAAGTTGCTTGCTCTGAAAGTTCACTTAACCCGTTCAGCGCTCAATAGCGCAGCAGCGCCGCCGGTGATGCGCTCGCCGCGACGCTGTAAAGCTTCCCGCCGTGCGCCAGCGTGTAAAACACCGCCTGGTTGAGCAGATCCACATCTGAATTGTCATCGCAGGCGACGATCTGCGCCTCCGCATCAAAGCGTCCAGGGATGCGCGCATCCTCCGGCACGAACAGCGTATCCACCCGCCCCATATGCGCGGCGGGCAGTACCGCTTCGATACCCGTCACGCGCCGGGCGGACACATTCAAGCGAGACAGCGCGGCCTGCATCTCGGACTCGGCAATCGCCCTGGCGATGGGCAGCGACCGAAGCTGGAGCGATTGCGCGTCGTCCGCCGCCGGGTCGATCTCAATACCCGCGCCCATCAAATGCGGATAGCGGCTGACTTCGCGGTAAAGGCTGCGATTGGCCGGAGTTCCCGCCAGCACCAACGGCAGATGCTCCGCTGTGATGGCCTTGCACACCGCCGCATCCAGCAGGCGGAAAAACTCGCGTGTGTCGTGCTTATGCGTCTGATCATCTGCCCCGCCGTGGCCGTGGAAAACGACGCCAGAGCCGCCGTCACCACCGACGCTGTGCATCCGCAGTTGGCGCTCCCGTTCGACCGTGCCCCGATATTCGCGAATGGTGTGCGGAATCTCGGCCAGTTCCAGACTTTGCCACGTGAGCGCACTGCCTGCATACAAACATACGTCGTTCAAGTCCAGGTTGAGCAAAGCGAAATGGGTATTCAGGCGCAGGGCGGGCAAGAGCGGCAGCACGTCGAACGACGTGCCCACACGCACGTCCTCGGCAAAGCTGAGCGGTAGGCGCAAAGCTTCAAAGAAATCTGCGGTCACAAAAACGGCCAGGCCATCGCTTTGATGCTCCCAATAGCGCGGGTCATCTTCGCCGAGCGCATCCAACTGCGCCAGCAGCGGACCGACTGCATTGTCCTGTGTCCGAGCAGTCGCCAACATTTCTGCCGCGCGCTTGCACAGGTTTTTGTAACGTATGGGGTTCTGCCGGCTGTCATCGCCACTGCGACCCGCCGGCATATATAACGACAGCGCCGGAGCGCCCTGAACATTCACAAGCTTTGCCAGACGCTCCGGTGTCAGCGCATCAATATGCTTTTCAATGATCGTCTGCATGTCTCACCTACCTAACGCTCAAAAGAGCCAGAACAGCGCATCCTTACACAAGAGCCAGAATGCGAGCTTACGATCAGCATAACATCGCACTCCGAGACTAGGGTCATATCGCATCACTGCTAAACGTCACAAGACTCCCCCTAATCAGACAATGTCTCGCATGGTACTTGACGCCTGCAAAAACATGCTGACCAAAATTTGCATCTCTAAAAATGCCTCTATAGAATTAGACATCCCATCGCCCAAAAGTGGGTAACGCGCTTTTTGCGCGCAATTCCGAGGGTAGAACCCCCGTCGGTCTGCTGCATGTGCTACGCTTTTAGGAGGCATAGGTTATGAAACGTTTGCTAGTTGTTTTGTTCGTACTCGCCATCGTCGCCGTCTTGGGCGTAGCGGTAATGCCGGTCGCCGCGCAAGACTGCACTGACGCTATCGGCTGTGTCGAAATCGGCCCCGATGATCCGATCACCATCGCTTACATGCTCACGATTTCGGGCGGTACGGCGAGCCTTGGCGAAGATTCCCTCGGCGCTATCGAAGTCGCCATTGACGATCGTGGGGGCGAGCTCCTCGGTCACGACATCGAGTTGATCGGCGAAGACAGCCTCTGCTCCGCAGAAGGCGGCCAGGCAGCCGGCCAGCGTATCGCGGCGAACCCGCAGGTACTCGGCATCATCGGCAGCAACTGCTCCAGTGAAGCGGTCGCCGCCCTGCCCATCATCAGCGAAGCCGGAATGCTCATGATTTCGCCCTCCAATACCGCCCCGCGTCTGACCGAAGCCGACGCGGACAAGGGTGGCGTCTGGCAGCCGGGCTACTATCGCACCGCGCATAACGACCTGTTCCAGGGCGCGATTGCGGCGGAATTTGCCTATAACATTCTGGGCAAAACCAAGCTGGCGACCGTCCACGACGGCAGCCCCTACGCGGAAAGCCTCCAGGCAGTCATGGCCGATACCTTCACCGAACTCGGCGGCGAAGTTGTCTTCCAGGGCGCGGTCAACGTCGGCGATACCGACATGAGCGCCATCCTGACCGAAATTGCTGCGTCAGGCGCGGACATCATCTACTATCCGTACTTTGAGCCAGAATCAGACTTCTTCACAGCCCAGTCGGCGGATACCCCCGGCCTGGAAGACGTCGCGTTGATGAGTGCCGACGGCACATTCGTCGATACGTTCCCCGAGAATACTGGCCCGGCGGCTGTCGGCGTGTTCCTGTCTGGCCCCTACGTCGCCGAGAGTGAAACCTACGACACCTTCCTGCAGCGCTGGGATGAGGTTATCGGTGGCGTGCCGCCGAGCGGCTTCCACGCCCATGCCTTTGACGCGACCAACATCCTGTTGAACGCCATCGAGCAGGTAGGAGTCGTCGCGGACGATGGCACGATCAGCATTGGTCGCCAGGCGCTGCGTGATGCGATCTCAGATCTGACCGACTATGCTGGTTTGACCGGCACACTCACCTGCAATGAGACCGGCGACTGCGCCACCGGTGAGGCGTTGGCCGTCTTTGAAGTCACCCAGGCAGAATTGGACGGCAACTGGCCGCCGCCCGTCGTCTGGTTGCCCGGCATGACCGAGATGATGGCACCGGAGGGCTAATTTCGGAGCCAGTTTGAAATAGTCGTTTGCGATGAGCCAGGACGCTCTGTTCTGGCTCATCCCTTAGATCGAAAGTTTTCATAAAACATTACGGTATTATTGTGAGACGACTTTGCCACGAAGGGGACAGCGCCGTCAGTGATACTGATGTCGGGGGTGTTCAAAGTCGGAAGTCCGCAGCGCCCAATACGAGGCAACCCCAGTACGCTGTTTACCTGATCAAGGATTAAGTCGGTTATTTTGTCGGCTGTCGTATCACACGACATTAGGTTTGGTTATTCGGCTATGGCATCAGTACCCGTCACACGCAGAGGCCGCTTTCAAGATTTCTCGTGGGTTGATTTCATCATCAACGCGCTCCGTGTTATCATCATCCTGCTGGTGATCGTCGGGTCGGCAAACACGCTGCTCTCCGGGCGCTTCACGTTTGAACAGTGGGTTAGCCTGTTTGTCGCCGGTCTGGCACAGGGCAGCATCTACGCCTTGATCGCGCTCGGCTACACGCTGGTCTACGGCATCCTGCTTATGATCAATTTCGCCCACGGCGAAGTCTTCATGTCCGGAGCATTGACCACTGTCTTCCTGGCACAAGCCTTCGCTCGTTCCGGCTTCCTCGATGCGCAACCGCTGCTCGCCATCATCATCTTGATAATCTTCGCCGGCCTGGTGTCGATGTCCGTGGCGCTGCTGCTGGAACGCCTCGCCTATCGCCCGCTGCGCGGCGCGCCCCGCCTGGTACCCTTGATTACCGCGATTGGTGCGTCGTTCTTCCTGCAATATACGTTCCGTGGACTCTTCGGGTCACAGTTCCGATCATACCCCGCCGTCCAGGCGCTGACCGGGTCGCTAGAAATTGGCTCGATCAGCATCCCCATCGTGCAACCCGTGGTCTTCATCGCCGCGCTGCTGCTCATGGCTGGTCTCTACTGGCTGGTCGAACGTACCAAGCTCGGCAAAGCGATGCGCGCCGTTTCGGAAAACAAAGAAGTCTCACGGCTGATGGGCATCGATATCGACCAGATTATCATGTTCACCTTCGCCATCGGCGGCGCGCTGGCCGGCGCAGCGGGCGTCATCAACGGTCTGTTTCGCCCCCAGGGCGTCAACTTCTTCATGGGTTTCGTGCCGGGCATCAAGGCGTTCACGGCGGCGGTGCTCGGCGGCATCGGCAACATCCGTGGCGCAATGCTCGGCGGCCTGTTCCTGGGCGTGATCGAGGCCGTCGGCCCCAATCTGGTCTTCAATGGCCTGGGCATCCCCGGCTCGAACCAGCTTAAGGATGTCATCGCGTTTACGATGCTCGTGCTCGTGTTGATCTTCCGCCCGCAGGGCTTGCTCGGTGAACGCCTGACCGAGAAGAAAGCGTAGGGTGACGATCATGGAAAGAGACAAGAAATCCGTCTGGCGCAGCGCCATCGAAACCGGCCTGATTATGGGTGTGGTGCTGCTTTATCTCGGCGTCATCGGCATGTTCGCGGCCTTCCAGGAACGCGAAGTCATCTATGAAGTCGTCACGCTGGGGCAAATCCTGATCTTCTTCCCCGCGCTCATCGGCGGCTGGATGGCTGCCCGGCGCGCCCAGAAGTCCGGCGCAGCGCCGGTCATCGTCATGGCGAGCGCGCTCGTCGCCGGGGCCGTGACGGCTGTGCCGACACTGATCATGCTCTTCATTAACGCCAACATCGAGAACGTGCGCGACGTGCTCGTCAATGTCAACCGCGACTGGGTGGATATGGTGACGTTCGATAATCGCGCTGATCTGCTCACCGGTACGTTGGCGCTGCTGGGCGTGCTGATCGTCTCGGCAGGCGTCGGCGGGGTGCTGACGCTGCTGCCGAAGAAACTGCGTGGCGCGCTGATGTTCGCCGGGGCGCTCGTGCTGCTGATCGGCATGTTCGGCGAAACCGTGCGCCAGATCTTGCAGCAGCTCGTCCCGCGTGAGACATTGGATACGATCTACCGGCGCACGTCCCTGCGCCTGACGCCTGCGATTATCCTGTTCGTGCTCGGCTTCGTCGGCAGCTACTTCTGGGAAGTGCGCCGAAACGCCGTCACCAGGAGCTACAACGCCATGCCAGCGCCGCAGCGAACGGTGGTGCAGCGCATTGGCCTGCTGATCTTCCTGGTTGCGCTGCTGGCCCTGCCGTGGATTGTCGGGCGCGCCCTCAGTGACATCATCGTGACCGTCGGCATTTACGTCATGATGGGCCTGGGCTTGAACATCGCCATCGGCCTCGCCGGTCTGCTGGACCTCGGCTACGTCACCAACTACGCCGTCGGGGCCTACGTCGCCGCCGTCCTGACCTCGACCGGCGCGCTCGGCCTGACCGGCGGCCAGATGAGCTTCTGGGTGGTCATCCCCATCGCCCTCATCGCGGCCATGATCACCGGCTTCATCCTGGCACTTCCCATACTTAAGATGCGGGGCGACTACCTGGCAATCGCGACGCTCGGCTTCGGCGAAATCATCGGCACACTGGCGATCTCCGACTGGCTGCGCCCGGTCATCGGTGGCGCGCAGGGCGTCCTGTTCATCCCCAAGCCGAACTTTTTCGGCACCGAACTGGTCAACCCGGAACAGCTCTACTACATCGTTCTCGCTGCGTGCATCGTCACGCTGTTCGTCTCCATCCGCCTGAACAACTCACGGATTGGCCGCACCTGGATGGCGGTCCGCGAGGACGAAGACGTGGCTGCAGCCATGGGCATCGACACGGCCCGCGCCAAGCTGCTGGCCTTCACTGTCAGCGCGGCGACCGGCGGTGTGGCGGGCGCGATCTTCGCCGCCAAAGTCGGCACCGTCTTCCCGAACAGTTTCACCGTCTTCGTCTCGATCAACGTGCTCAGCCTGATCATCCTCGGCGGCATGGGCAGCAACCCTGGTATCGTCCTCGGCGCGATTGCGCTCGTCGGGATGCCTGAACTGCTGCGCGAGTTTTCGGAATTCCGCTGGCTGATCTACGGTGCACTCTTGATCATCATGATGCTTAACCGACCCGAAGGCCTGATCCCGTCGAAGGTGCGCCAGCGCGAGCTTGCCGCCGAGAACCCGCCAGAGCCTGCGCCCGCCACAAGCGGCGTGACTCAACCCGCGGCCGGCGACTGAGCCGCGCAGAAAGGACACTCCATCATGAGCGCAGACGCTTACGCTGCCCGCAAACAAGACGCCATCCTTTCGTCCGATGCCATGACGAAACGCTTTGGCGGTTTGACTGCCGTCGATAGCCTGGACTTCTTCATCCCGCGCGGCTCGATTGCCAGCATCATCGGCCCGAACGGCGCGGGCAAGACGACCTTCTTCAACTGCATCACCGGCTTCTACCAGATCGACAGCGGCGACATCATCTTCGATGGCACGCGTCTGAACGGCAAATCGCCGGATCAGATCACGCGGCTGGGCATCGCGCGGACGTTCCAGAACATCCGCCTGTTCAGCAATATGACCGCCATCGAGAACATCATGGTCGGCCAGGAGCCGCACCTGAAAGCCGGTTGGATCGGCGCGATCCTGGGCACGCAAGCGACGCGCCGCGAAGACGCGGAGAGCGAAAAGCGCGCCAACGAGCTGCTCAAGTTCGTCGGCCTGGCGGGCAAAGGCGACTCGCTCGCGCGCAACCTGTCCTACGGCGACCAGCGCCGCCTGGAAATCGGGCGCGCACTCGGCAGCAGGCCGACGCTGCTGCTGCTGGATGAGCCGACCGCCGGGATGAACCCGGTCGAGACGGCGCAGACAACCCAGTTCATCCGCCGCCTGCGTGACGAGTTAGGCATCACCATCGTCTTGATCGAGCACGACATGCGCGTCGTCATGACGATTTCCGAGCACATCACCGTGCTCGATTTCGGCACCAAAATCGCCGAAGGCTTACCGGCAGAGATTCAGAGCAATCCGCGCGTGATCGAGGCGTACCTGGGGCGCGGCGCGGCGGCGCATCTTGAGAAGATTTCGTGATCGAACGGCAGACAAGCATGGCACTTCTGGAAGTCAACAACATCCACGCCTACTACGGCAACATCCACGCGCTCAAAGGGCTGACGTTCCACGTCGAACAGGGCGAGATCGTGACGCTGATCGGCTCGAACGGCGCGGGTAAGACGACCACCCTGCGCGCGATCACCAGCCTGATGCACCCGCGCGAAGGCACGATCATGTTCGAGGGCAAAGATATCACCCACACCCCGGCCAACAATCTGCCCGCGCAGGGTGTGGCGATGGTGCCGGAAGGGCGCGGCGTCTTCGCCAAGCTGACGGTCGAAGAAAACCTGGAGATGGGCGCGTACTATCGCAACGACAAAGACGGCATCCGCGAGGATCTCGAAAAAGCCTACGACCTGTTCCCGCGCCTGCGTGAACGTCGTCTCCAGGTTGCCGGGACGTTGAGCGGCGGCGAACAGCAGATGCTCGCCACCGCCCGCGCGCTGATGGCACGCCCGCGCCTGCTGCTGCTCGACGAGCCGTCGATGGGCCTCGCGCCGGTGCTGGTCGAGACGGTCTTCGACACCATCGAGCGCATCAACAAAGAGGGCATGACCGTGCTGCTGGTCGAACAGAACGCGCTCTTGGCGCTGGAGGTCGCGCATCGCGGCTACGTGCTCCAGACCGGCGAGATCGTGCTTGCCGACAGCGCCGCCGCGCTCAAACAGAATCCTGAAGTCCAGAAGAAATACCTCGGCATGGAATAGGATTGGCGGTCGGCTTGTAGGTATTGGCATTCGAGCTAATTCGCCAATCTGCTCATGCGCTAATTTGCTTTGAGCTATCGGCTATTGGCTAACCGCCGTTCCAGCCCGCTGTAGCGCGCGGCGACCTTGTTGTTGTGGACAGCCATGTGAACGGCGCGGCGGCTGCCGACGAGCACGACCAACTGCCGGGCGCGCGTGACGGCGGTGTAGAGCAGGTTGCGCTGAAGCATCATGTAGTGCTGCGTCATGATCGGCATGACGACGACCGGGTACTCGCTGCCCTGGCTGCGGTGCGTGCTGATACAGTAAGCGAGGATCAATTCCTCTGCCGCCTCTAAGAAGTCATAGTAGATGTAGCGCCCGTCGATGACGACCTCGACCTCGTTGTCGTCCAGATTCAGGCCGTAAATGCGGCCAATGTCCCCGTTGAAGACATCTTTCTCGTAGTTGTTGCGCGTCTGCATGACTTTATCGCCGACGCGGAACAGCTTGCCGCCGAGCTGCTTTTCGGCCATGCGCCGGCTGCCGTTGAGCCGCTGCTGAAGCTGCTCGTTGAGCGCGTGGACGCCGATCACGCCGCGATACATCGGCGCGATCACCTGCACGTCGTTGAGCGGATCGACGCCGAACTTTGAAGGCAGGCGGTTGGTGACGACATCAAGCAGCAGTTCCGCTGCCAGCGCCGGATCTTCCTCGCCGAAGAAGTAGAAATCGCTGCTCTTGTTGTCCGTCACGGGCATCTGGCCGTGGTTGATGCGATGCGCGTTGAGGACGATGTGGCTGTCCTCGCTCTGGCGGAAGATCGCGTCCAGGCGCGTGACGTGGGCGATGTCGCTGTCGATGATGTCGCGCAGGACGTTGCCCGCGCCGACGCTTGGAAGCTGATCGACATCGCCGACGAGCAGCAAATGCGCTTCGGGCTTGAGCGCGCGCAGCAGATCATGCAGCAGCAGCAGGTCGATCATCGAGGCTTCATCGACGATTAGCATCTCGACGCGCAGCGGGTTGTCTTCGTCGTATTCGAAACCTTCGCCGGGGATGTAGCCGAGCAGGCGGTGAATCGTCATGGCGGGCTGGCCGGTGGCTTCGCTCAGGCGTTTGGCGGCGCGCCCGGTCGGTGAGGCCAGCGCGAAGCTGTGATCGAGTTCACGCAGCGCCTCGATGACCATACGCAGCGCCGTCGTCTTGCCGGTGCCGGGGCCGCCGGTGAGCACCGAGACTTTGCCTTCAAGGGCGGCGCGCACCGCCCCCTGCTGCTGCGGTGTCAATGAAACGTCGCTCTCCTTGGCGAGCCGCGCCAGCAGATCAGCCCAATCGGTCTTGGCGGCGGTCTTCATGATCGCCGAGTCGGTTGCCCGCAGCGCGCGCAGGTGCTCGACCGCGCCGATCTCCGCCTCGTAGTATTCGGGCAGGTAGATGGCCGTCCCATCAGGGATGACGCTGCTGTCAGCGATCAGCTCGCCGCGCAGAATCTGCTCGTCGAGGCGCGCTTCGACGTTAGCCGTGCCTTCGACACGCAGCAGTTCCGCCGCCGTCGTGATCAGTTCGGCGCGCGGGGCGTAGACGTGGCCGTCACGCGCCAGTTGGTTGAGCGCGTAGACCAGCCCGGCGCGCAGTCGATTCGGATCGTCCACCTGCACGTCCATGCGCCGCGCGATCTCGTCAGCGCGGATGAAGCCGATGCCGTAGACCTCGTCGGCCAGCGTGTACGGGTTATCCTGAACGATCTTGCTCGTGTTGAAGCCGTAGTGCTTGTAGATGCGCGTCGCCATCTTGGCGCTGACGCCGTAGCCCTGCAAGAAGATCATCGTCTGGCGCACGGACTGGTTCTCGACCCAGGCCTTGCCGAGCTTGTTGGCGAGTTCGGTCTTCAGCCCCGGCACTTCATGCAGCCGATCCGGCTCGTTATCGAGGACGTCGAGCGTCTTTGCGCCGAAATGGTCGACAATGCGCTCGGCAGTCTTCGGGCCGATGCCGCTGACGATGCCGCTGGCGAGATAAGCCATGATGCCTGCCTCGGTCGTCGGCACAATCGGCGTGCAGGTTTCGGCGCGGAACTGGCGGCCATACTTCGCGTCGTCGATCCAGTAGCCGGTGAAGCGCACCGACTCGCCCGCCGCCAGCTCCGGCATGACGCCGACGACGGCGACCGTGCCATCGCGCGCTTCAGCATCCGGCACGCGCTTGTCCGGCGTGATTTTGACGACAGTGTAGCCGTTCTCTTCGTTGTAGAACGTGATGCGCTCGACGACGCCGGTCAGCGCCTCGCTGCTGAAGAACGATGTTTGCACGGGGTGCTTATGCCTCTGCCAGTGTGAGCGTGAGCGGGAGGTCTGCGAGCGACGTGCGCGTTGACAGGTTGATCACGGTCACGCCGATAATCTCGCCCGTCTCTGCATCAACGCGCAGCAGCACGTCGTCGCCGATTTCGCGCGCGATCGCCTTGCGCGGCTCACCAACGGAAATATACAGGACATCCGCATCTTGATCGTAGGCAAGCTGCATCAAGGGCTGATTGACTCCATCCGTCCGTGTTTCTGCCTTACGCCAATGATAACATAGCAGCGGCGGCAGCGTCATGGAGTGGTCAATCGTTTTGCATCTTTTCTCAGACATTGACAATGTGTATCCACCCATCCATGCCAAACAACCATACAGCCAGCACAATCAACCCAATCAGAATGAGGACGTTAAGCAGACTTCTCAAGTGAACGTACCTGTGGTAATCCATTTTCTTTTTGACACCGAGGACATATATGAAAGTAAAGTAGTAAGAAACCACATAGGCTGCTCCAAAAATCAGAATTCCTGCCACCAGCCCTGACGTGACTTTTGAAAGAAAACTCAGTGAATACTGCTGGAGAGCGTACGCTACACCTGCTCCAATAGCGCATCCGAATGAAATAGCAAACGATGCCGTCACTGCTTCTTTAGTTTCAGTCGTTGCGGCAAGCGAGTACACGGTCGAAAATGAGTACCAAAGTAAAACAACGAATGGAATGAAAATGAATACAAAGCCGACCTCTGTTTGTCCAGGCGTGAATCCCAGAATATCTTGCACTGTTCTACCAGCACTTACAAATATGGCGTCTTCGGCATAGAGAAACGAAAGCGATCCGAAGATCAGTACAAGTGTGACCACTGCGACAGTGCGAGGATGATCCTGTTCGCGAAATCGAAACGGGGCGGTGTAAAACACAAAAGGACTGATGGGAACAAAGATCAATTGGCGTAACAACTTCAATATCGGTGCTGTGAAGCGCCGAGTTTTCTCCGTGCGTTGCGCCGAATTTTCCCTTTCTTTTTGAAGAATGTCTCTCGCTCGCCGTTCCGCCTCGGCCTGTATACGTTTCTCTTGCTCTTCACGATCTTTCTCAAGCCTGACAATAGTGGTAGCAAGGTCGTTAACGCGCTTTTCTTCTTCTCGCTTTCGGATCATAGATGGCGTTTCACGTCCCAGAACTCCAGATATCGAATCTGTAAGCTTTTCGAGTGCCGATGTGTAAGCCAACTGATGGAATGTAAGCCGTTGATGTGAAATGAGCGCAAGTGGAACAGCCGTCTTTGCGTCTCCGCTTATCAATACAGGAATAATCTGCCGGTTGTGTTCTTGTGCATAGGAAATTTCCCTACCGACCCAGTCTGAGTCTTTGGCGCTGGGAGAAAGCAGAACAACGAGGCAAGAAGAGTGTAGAATCGCGTATTCAATCTCTTTCTGCCATTGCGCCGTATCCAAATCGAGATGTTCATCTGTCCAGACCTTAATGTCGTCTTGCTCCAGAGAATCCCGTATTTGGCGCATCATCGATGCGTCCGTTCGGCTATAACTGAGGAACACATCATATTCCGCATTCAACTTGCCACAACTCCCACTCTTTTCAGGTTTCCGATATTGGGGCGAAAGCCTAGTATAATATTCATACGTCAGGAACAGCAACTCACCGAGAGGACGGGTGCAATCGGTTTCTGTGGCATGCCCGCGACACGGAACGCGCTAGTGAATCTCTCCACGGACTTTGTCAGGAATCATGAAGTATGTGTCTCCACGCAGGGAGTGACTACTTTGGCGGGGGATTTCATTCCCCGGCGGGAAAGTGACACCAATGCACTTGTTTTGACACGCCCCCCCGCAATGCGCTAGACTGGCGCTATGAACTGAAGGGTGGCTAGGGTTCCGGCGGTGTGAATGCCGCGCCCGGACCGAGCGCCACAGAAGGCCGCTGCGACGGCTCGCACCTTGAGGACGAAAACGCCAGAGGGGGTAGGTTCATGCGATTTTCGCATGCCTATCTATACTGGAGGTGCTCCGTAATGTCCTCATTCTCCCCGCGTGCGCGCGCCATCGCCGAAGCTGTGCTCGTCACGTTCCTCTGGTCGTCTTCCTTTGTGCTGATCAAAATCGGGCTGCGCGACAACATCACGCCATTATCCTTTGTCGCGCTGCGCTACGGGCTGGCCTTCGCCTGTGTGCTGGTCGTCTTCCTGGCGCGCGGCGAGCAGCACAAGGTGCGCGGCATGACCCGTGTGGACGGCATCCGGCTGCTCCTGCTGGGGCTGCTCTACTATGCGGTGACGATGGCATCGCAGTTCATCGGCCTGAGCCTGCTCCCGGCGATCAGCGTCAACCTGCTCTTGAGCGTCACGACGGTGGTCATCATCGGCCTGGGGATGCGCTTCCTGGGCGAACGCCCCACCGGCTTGCAGTGGGTCGGCGTGGCGATCTACCTGGGCGGCGTCGGCATCTATTATTACCCGTTCGCCCTTCCAGCGTCAGAACAGTTGGGCATCCTGATCGTGCTGGTCGGGATGCTCTCGAACGCTGTCTCGTCGATCTTCGGGCGGGCGCTCAACCGCGCGGGCCGCTTGTCGCCGCTGGCGATCACGACCATCAGCATGGGCATCGGCGCGGCGATCCTGCTGGGCGTCTCAATGGCGCTCTATGGCCTGCCCCAGTTGCAGCCGACGACCTGGGTGTTGATCGTCTGGATGGCGGTCGTCAACACCGCCTTCGCCTTCGTGCTCTGGAATCGCTCGCTGCGCGTGCTGACCGCCATGGAGAGCAGCCTGATCAACAACCTGATGCTGGCGCAGATCCCGCTGCTGGCCTGGCTGTTCCTGGGCGAGGGCTTCAGCACGCAGGCGGGCATCGGCTTCACCATCGCGGCGTTCGGTGTCGTGGCCGTGCAGCTCCGGCGGCTGCCGGGACGCAGAGGGCGATTACACGGCGCGAGGACAAAGTGATGACACAATGCTCACAGCCGCAGGCTCCTATTTGTGCACCATAGTGATGTCGCCATGCTGAATGCTTGAGTCCCGGACGACGAAAAAGCCCGTGCCTGTTGAGTAGGTCTCGTAGTCCTCGTGAGTGGCTGTGACACGGTAACGACCCACAGGCAGATCAATCTGATAAACACCCCTATCATCGGCGACGACCACATCTGTGTAGCTACCGTCCTCAGCCTCAAACGTGATCCGCACGCCGGGGATGCCGAGCCCATGCCCACTATCTGCGACATAGCCTTCGAATCCACCCACAATACCAGTGGTGGCGGTTGGGCCTCGCGTGGGTGGGTTCGCGCCGATTTCCCCGAGGATATCTGGGAAGACTGCAAGCGCCGTCACCAGAACGCACGCACCGATCAGCACGAGCGCGAGGAGCAGGACCCATGCAGGCAGCGATCGTTTGGACGGCGGTCGCTGGAGCGGGCGTGCAGGCGGAGACGGTTCACGTACCGGCTGCGCGTAAACTGAAGCCGGCGCGGCTGGAGGGATCTCTCGCAGCAAACTGTTGAGCGCGGCATAGAGCGCGGCCGTGGCCTGATAATCCTTGAGGCCGCCGGACAAATCGACATACTGGGTTTGTCGCAGCACGCCGCGCAGGTCATCTGGCACTTTGTCGTCAATTTGCGTCTTGGAGCGAACGGTCACAGGCAAGAAAGGTTTGTGCAAGCGCAGTGCGTGGCGGAATTCCTCCTGGCAATAGGGGGAGCCAAGCGACTCGTTGGAGAGCAAAAAGATGAACAGATCGCAGCGAGTAATTTCATTGACGATCACTTGCCACCATTGGTGCCCACCCGGAATGGCCTCATCAAACCAGACAACGGCATCCGCATAGACCCTGCGCAGCAGTGGTACGAACTCATCGACAAAAGGTCGATCTGTACGGCTGTAACTGATGAAAATGCGTGTCATAGCACCTCCTTCGTCCTACGCTGAACAAGCCAGGCGTCAGTGAGAGGCGGAGTGACCTGCTGTTTCATAATACTGTGATTTAGTGAAATGGTTGAACCGAATTACCATGAAGCAGGCATCGGCTTAACCATCGCAGCGTTCGGCGTCGTCGCCGTGCAGCTCCGGCGGCTGCCGGGATGACGGGGACGGTAGGTGCAATCCGGCGGATTGCCCTGGGCTTGGCGACGCCAGACCCATACGTCATCATGGGTATGTATTTCATGAATGCGCCGGGTTCTCAGCCGTGTCGTCATCCTGCGCATCAGCGTCCATGTGCGCAGGCGCACCCTGGCGCGACGCTGCCACCGTTCTCCACTTCATGCCCGGCCCGACATCCAGCAGGGTTCCATCGGGCATGAAAACCTCCCAATCCGAGACGCCATAGTCGTCTTCATCATGGTTGGCCGCGATCCGCAGCGCGACATCGTGCTCAAAGCCAAGGGTCAGCGCCAGGTCGGGATAGGCGATGTCGACCGCCACGATGCGCAAACCGGTGATGGTCTTCATGTGTTCGGCGGTAATGGCGACAGAATCCCGGAAGTCGTGTTCGAGAATTTGCTGAAGCTGAGCCACGATCACGTCCTGTCGGCTCAAAACCCAGTCACTGCCACGAGTCCCTATCGTCCAGTATCCGGGGATGCTGCCGAGTCCCTCCGGCAGCGGATCAGGCGCGTGGTCGCCGATTTCCAGAACCACTTCGTCGCTAGCACTGACGCGCACGCGCCAACACATCTGGCCGACAAGTGCCTGCAAGCTGTCCCGTAAGTCGTCCAAATCACGGCTATCGTGAATGCGCTTGATCACGACCCGCTGATAAGCTCCCATATTCACCTCACAACTACCAATGCTTCGATTTTAACCAGGGTGTCCGGCTCGGACGGGCCGTGCCTGTCGCGACGCTGGATGACGAGCTGCGGCTAGACCTTGCGCAGCCGCAGCGTGTGCAGATCGTCGCGCACGATCTGCTCTGCCTGAGCAATCAACTGGTCGAGATCGTCCGTCACTTCGATGAAGCGCCCCGATAAGCTGTCCGCCCTGCCGGACGCGAGCAGCACCACCAGGTTGGCCGAGAGTTCGGCGGGGACATCGCCACCGCCGAGAATGAACTCGCGGTACCAGGGCAGATAGGTCCGGCCTGCTTCAGATTCGATCAGATAGTCGGTCATGGCAGTGCGCACCGAACCAGGGTTGATCGCAAAGGCCACGACGCTATGCTCCCGCCCATCGACAGCGACACACTCCGTCAGGCGCGCGAGGGCGGCCTTGGACACGCAGTAGGCGCTGCCGTTGGGAATGGGTGCGAGGGCCGCGCCGCTGGCAATATTGATGATGCGCCCGCGGTGCCGCTCGACCATCCGCCGCATGACGGACACGGTACAGGCCACGACGCCGTAGACATTCACGTCGAGCGCACGCCGCCATTCGTCCAGATTGGCCGTCCAGATCGGGCTGGGCACGCCGGGGACGCCCGCGCTATTGACCAGAATATCGACCGGGCCGAGCTGCGCCTCGACAGCATCGACCATGGCCGCCACCGCCTGCGGGTCGGTGACATCCGCCTGAAGCCCAAGGCCATGCCCGCCAGCCTGCCGGATCAGATCGACCGTCTGCGCAAGCTCCGCCTGGTTACGCGCGACCACCGCGACCTTCGCCTGGGCAGCCGCCAGTGCCAGCGCCATCGCGCGCCCAAGGCCGCGCCCCCCGCCTGTGACAATGGCAATCTGGCCGGACAGGTCAACGTCGGATGTGTCAAACGTTCCCACGAGATTGCCTCCGTTGTCTTGATTTTTCAACCAGATGAATTCGCCGCACCAAGATCATTATATGCAGATCAGCGCCTGCTGGATCGGCAGGGTGAGGCCAATACACCCCCTGAATACACCCTACGGTGCATGACCGCGCCGGCTCACGTGTGCGATGCTGTGATCATTGATAGTGCAATTTCCGGGCAATGCAATTGAATGTGTCCCCTCCTCTCAATCCCCTCCCCATCGCGATGGGGAGAGGAAGAACCGTGAGGTTCAGGGGTGAGGATGAAAGTGCAATTCAAGTTGCTTGCGCTGAACATGTACGAGATCGCAGCATAAGGAGCAACGAGTCATGCGCGACACATTCTACAGGAGCGGGCGGCGGCTGGTCGGCGCGCTGGCGGCGGCCAATTACAAGCTCGACATCGACCGGCACGCGATTGTACCATCCGGCGCGAAGATCATCGCCCCGAATCACCCGACGACCACTGATCCGTTCTTGATCACCCGGCTGCTCGACGAGCCGATGACGATCCTGATTCACGACACGGTCTTTCGTGTGCCGGTGCTGGGGCAGTATCTGAGCGCGGCAGGGCACATCCGCGTCGTGCCGGGCAACGGCATCGCGGCGCTCTCGGCGGCCATGCGCAAGCTGGAACAGGGGCGAACGGTGACGATCTTTCCCGAAGGCGGCATCAGCCCGGCCAACGGTCTGAAGGAGCCGCGCACGGGCGTGGCACGGCTGGCGCTGGCGACCGGCGCGCCGGTGATCCCGGTCGGCATTCATCTCGACCGCTCGCGCATCCGTATGATCGAGACGACGGTCGATGGCGAGCCGGAGCTGATCCGCTGGTACCGGCGCGGGCCGTACTATATCACGGTGGGCAAGCCGATGGTCTTCCACGGCGATGCTGAAGACCGCGCCTTTGTCAACCGGGTGGCGACACAGATCATGCAGAACATTACCATGCTCGCCTGGGAGAGCGAGCAGCGCCTGGCGCGGCGTCCACAGCGCAAGCCATACAGCTTCGCGCGGCGACTGCAATTTCAGCGGTCATGAGCGCGCACGCCCCACTGCCCGACGACACGGGCGCGATCTACCAGATCCGCGTGGCCGCGCGCCTGGATGCGCGGCAGTGGGCCGCCAGTTTCGACGGCATGAGCATCACCGCCTGCGCCGACGGCAGCACGATCCTGCAAGGCCGGGTCGCCGACCAGGCCGCGCTCTATGGGCTGATCGCCCGGCTGCGTGACCTGGCGCTGCCGCTGCTGGCAGTGGTGCGTGTGGAGTGAGGTGGTGGATGGCGTCTGGCCGTGCCGGGATTGGTACTGTCCAATGCGTGTGCCGCGTGCGCTTTCGACGGTAGAATTGCTGTCCTTCTTGGCAGCGAGCTACCCGTCATGTAGCCTCGGACATTGGAGAGACACGCATGGGCGAAATCTACGACGCCATCACCGACGACCTTCGCAGTTTCATCGCAGCGCAGCAGATGTTCTTCGTCGCCACCGCGCCGCTGTCCGCCGATGGGCATATCAACGTGTCGCCCAAGGGCATGGATACCTTCCGCGTCTTATCGCCGCATCGCGTCGCCTACCTCGATATGACCGGCAGCGCCAACGAGACGAGCGCGCACGTGCTGGAGAACGGGCGCATTACGTTTATGTTCTGTGCCTTCAGCGGCAGCCCGGAGATCCTGCGCCTGTTCGGGCATGGGCAAACGATACTGCCCGGCACACCAGCCTGGGATGACGTCAGCGCACACTTCACGATCTATCACGGTGCGCGCCAGATCATCGCGGCGGACATCGACCGCGTGCAAACGTCGTGCGGCTTCGGCGTGCCGCGTTACGAATACGAGGGTGAACGCGACGCACTCCGCAAATTCTGCGCGACCGTCGATGCGGCTGCCTACCAGCAAGAGCACAACCGGACGAGCATGGACGGCCTGCCGACACCGATTGGGCAGTGATAGACCGGCTCGTTTACGCCGAGGCTTGCTTGTGCGACGCCGTAACGAGTAATTCATATGAGGTTTTCACACGCTGTCCGGAAAGCTGTCACGGATGATGTGAATGCCGGTGCACAGCTTCAATCGCCTCGTGAAATGGCCGTTCCAGGTACGCCTGATGATCGTCGTCCCCATGATGGTGGGTGACGGTGCCATGCGTATGCAGCGTCGCGCGCTGGCGAATGTATTCCAGCCCGCCGTGCAGCAGCGTGAGCATGTACTGCGAGGTCTCCGGGCTGGACATCCACCACTCGCCCCCGACCGCCACGTAGATCGGCGACGTGTGCGCCATGATACCCCGCCGGAAGAAGCCGTCGAAGTGTGGCACGGCCTGATCGTAGCCAGGGCCGCCCGCCCGCGCCGCCAGCCAGGTGTGATGATCCAGCGTAAGTTGGGCTTTCAGAGACAGCCGTTCCGCTCCGTGTGGCTCTTCAGTTGAGGCGACGACCTGCCCTTCCTGGACGATCTGCAAGCTGTGAATCGGAAAGATGCTGTGTGCCTCGGCCTGAACTTCAACGGTGCCGCCGTTGCCGGGCAGACGCAGCGTGTCGCCAATCTGAGCACCATTGACCGTGAAACGCAAGATCGGGCCCGCGCTCAAGAACGTTCGCCCCAGGCGCAGATGTCTGCACCAGTTCTCGTAGTTGAATTCCTCGTCTGGAGGGATGTGGACGTAAGTGCGATACAAACCCACTGGGACATCCGCCGTCATCTTGTCCGTGCCACCCACCAGCGGCAGCCGATAGCCACCGTTCAGGTAGCGGTAGTATTCGTTGTGAAAATAAGGCGCGTGTACGAGCATTTCGACCGCGTCAGTCCGCCCGGTCGCGATCAGCGCTGCCGTTTCGCCGTTGGGCAGCGGCATGTGGGGGATGACGACCGTTCCACCCTGAACATGGCAGGCATCCGCCCAATGGGAGAGCGTAATTTCCAACGCGCCGCCCAGTTCTGCTTCGTCAGGGCCGTCCGAGCACCAGGGCATGACCGGCTGTTTGAGGCCAAGCAGGGTCAGGTGTCCCAGAAGGTGCTGCCGGTTCTCCTGGCTGGCATAGACAATGGTGCGCCCATCAGGCGTGGGCACGGGCCGACCCACGAAATCCTCGGTGTTCGTGAACAGGTGTCCCCACTGCGATTGCAGCAGATTGACAACGTTAAGATCTTCGCCCTGCGCCTCGAGGTGCGCGCCGCTTGTCGAAAGGAAGTGGACGTGCGTATCGCCACTGAACCAGCGTTCGGCGTTCAGGTTGCGCCAACGTTTGAGCCGCAGCATCAGATCTCGCTGGCCTGGCTCAATCTGGACTCGCGCCCGCAGCGGCTCGTATTCGAACCCGCGCGCCACATCGACCAGTACGTCGCCGCGCGGCAGCCAGCCCTGGCATTTGCCGTCGATGTAGGCATAGGTGATGTGTCCCAGGCGCAGATCGCCGCCCACGTCAATGTGCCACGTCCCCTGGTCAGACAGCAGGTGGTCGTGATGGCCGTGTGGTTGGTAGGGGATGCCCTCGGGTGAGCGAAAGTGAACCCGGCAGGGCACAGGCTGCCCCGTTTCGTCGTCCACGACCGTGATATGCACCCAATTCCTGCCCCGCTCGACGACTTCGATGCGGGCTGCCGGGGTTTGCGCACGCCCCTGTTCCAGCACCTCCCCCCAGTTTACCCGGCTGATCTCATCCTCCCCGGCCTTCAGCCGCACCGTGGCAGATGGCAGCGCGGCGATTTCGACGTAGGCCGGACTGTTGCGGTTGGAGTATTCCTGCCCCCAGCCCCGAAACGAGTCGCTCAGGAACGATTCTTCATCCTGGCGCGGCAGCGGATAGGGATAGGTCGCCACCCCGCGATCGACTTCGACCGACAGGTTGAACGGCTGATCGCCCTGCTCCATATCGTTGAGCGTGATCCTGACGGGCTGGCGGGGTTCGCGCCCAAATGGATTCTCCGCCAGCGTACTGAGCGTCACCCCGCCCACCTGGAAACCGCGCCCAAGTGGTTCGATGCTCAGGCAATCCAGCGCTCGATCCGGGTGTGGATTTTCCCACGCCCAGAGGAAGAAGCGCTCCGGCGCTGCCTGGTTCACTTCTGACTGCCGCGAGCCGGTTTGCGCCCACGGACCGGCGTCACGCGGCATCAGGCTATCGAACCGATCGGGTACGGCCAGGAACGGAGACTGCCCCCAGTACTGCAGCCGCCACTCCTGGGGGACAAAGGCGATTTCAAAGCGTTCGCGAACCGGCACCACAACCGGCTCTACGTCAGAAAAGCTGAATCGATAGCGCGCGACGATCTGCCCTGGGGGCTCACCCTCGATCACACGGGAATCGAACAGACTATGCGCGATGATGACCCAGCGCGCTGAGGACTGAATGGGTATCTCAATCGTCTGGCTGCTGCTAGCGCCAAAGTGAATGGGATGGATGTTGAAGGGTAGACCACGTAGTGTTTGTGGGCCGAGCTGCCCTGTTTCGATGCTGGTATTCACATTCGACCAGCGGCTGATGTCAAGGGGTGTGTAGCCGGACATATTGCCCGCTTTCTCCAATAAATGACACTATTTCGCGTGAGTATAGCGCGTTCCAGAAAATGCGAGGGTGAGCCTCCATCCTGTTCAACTGCACGATCCGCCTGCCTACGCTCTAATGGCTGGCCGACCGGCGATCCTGCACGAGCCGATCGCGTTGGTCAACGAGCTTGCGGAGTCACACCATGCCGAACTTCGACCTCCACGAGATCGGCAGCATCCTGGTCGATCTCGTTCTCGACGGCGCGACGCCGCACGGCATCGACACCTTCCGCCTGGCACGAGTTGGGATCTAAGGTATACACTAGGCGCTTTCATGAAAGCACCACATATACCCACGTTGTTGTAGGGACAAGCCGGTGGCTTGCCCTCCTGCCCTGGGCGACCCGGCGGGCCGCCCCCGCAAATTGCCTGCGTACGTCCAAATCGAACACGCCTCTCGCATCACCATTTATGAGCAACAGATGAGAACCCCCAACCCGCCTGTCATCCTGACCTCTCCTCATTCGCCGTTTGTATAGAACGGCAAAAATGGCCGATAATCGACACACAAGGAGCACACGATCATGAAGTACATGCTGCTGTTTTACGCCAGTGAAGCCGCCGCGGCGGAAGTCCAGGAACAGGGTGAGGCGATCGCCTCCGTGTGGTACGGCTTCCTCAAGGAAGCGAACGCCTCTGGTGCGCTGATTACGACCAACGGGCTGCTGCCCACGACCAACGCGACGACCGTGCGCATCCGGGACGACAAGACGCTGACGACCGATGGCCCGTTCGCCGAAACGCACGAGCAGCTCGGCGGTTTCGCCATCTTCGAATGCGCCGACCTGGACGACGCGATTCGCTGGGCGGAGAAGATCCCCCACGCCAAATACGGGTCGGTTGAGATCCGCCCGTTGTGGTCGGAAGGATAACGAAGGCGGCGGAATGCGCATGGCGGCGAAGACCCAGATCGAAGCGACCTTCCGCGCGGAGCACGGGCGTGTTCTGGCGGCGCTCATCAGCCAGCTTGGCGATTTCTCGCTGGCGGAGGATGCGCTGCAGGATGCGCTCGTCAATGCGCTGGAACGCTGGGAGATCGACGGCGTGCCGCGCAACCCGGCGGCCTGGCTGCTGACCGTCGCCAAACACCGCGCCATCGACCGCCTGCGCCGCGCCGCCACGCATGAGCGCAAGACGGCCCTGCTCGACCTGCCCGACACGGAAGATGAGAACGAAGACACGATGGACGCCGCGCTGCCCGACGACCGCCTCAAGCTGATGTTCACCTGCTGCCACCCGGCGCTGGCGCTGGAGGCACAGGTCGCGCTGACGCTGCACACCCTCGGCGGCCTCTCGACGCCGGAGATCGCGCGGGCGTTCCTCGTCCCGGTGGCGACGATGGCGCAGCGGCTGGCGCGGGCGCGCAAGAAGATCCGCAATGCGGGCATCCCTTACCGCGTGCCGCCGGCGGATAAGCTGCCGGAACGCCTCGATGCGCTGCTGGCGGTCATCTACCTGATCTTCAACGAGGGCTACGTCGCGACCGACGGCGAGGCGCTGACACGTGGTGACCTGTGCGGCGAGGCGATCCGGCTCTGCCGCGTGTTGGTCGCGCTGCTGCCGGAGAGCGCCGAGGC
This sequence comes from Anaerolineae bacterium, assembly GCA_023382675.1. Classification (GTDB taxonomy): domain Bacteria; phylum Chloroflexota; class Anaerolineae; order Aggregatilineales; family Phototrophicaceae; genus Flexifilum. The sequence goes on along the minus strand of JAHDWN010000016.1, from coordinate 88,767 downwards.
GCGCGGCCTGCTGGCGCTGATGCTGCTGCACGATTCGCGCCGCGAGACGCGCCTGGATGCGGCGGGGCAGCTCGTGCTGCTCGACGAGCAGGATCGCACACGCTGGAATCGAGCCAAGATCGACGAGGGCACGGCGATCCTGGACGAAGCGCTCGCCCTCTATGCGCCGGGGCCGTACCAGGTGCAGGCGGCCATCAGCGCGCTGCACGCTGACGTGCCCACGGCGGAAGGAACCGACTGGCCGCAGATCGTGCTGCTCTACAACACGCTGGCACAGATGACGCCCTCGGTGGTGGTCGAGGTCAATCGCGCGGTCGCGGTCGCCATGGCGCAGGGCGCGCAGGCCGGGCTGGATCTGCTCCTGCGCCTTGAAGGCCAGGCCGACAGCTTTTACCCCTATCACGTCGCCCGCGCCGATCTGCTGCGGCGCACGAATCAGCGCGAGGCTGCCGCCGATGCCTATGCGCGCGCCATCGCCTTGTGTGGCAACAGCGCCGAACGCGCTTATCTCCTGCGGCGGCTGAACGAGATGCAAGAGGAGACATCATGACCAGTTGGCACGAATTCTCACAGCAAGCGCCGGAGTTGGCGGCCTTTGGTCAGGCGCGCTTCACCAGCGGCGTCGCTTATCTCGGCACCGTGCGCGCGGATGGCAGCCCGCGTGTACACCCGGTGACGCCGATCCTCGGCGAGCAGTTGTGGCTGTTCATGGAGCCGACTTCGCCCAAGGGAAAAGATCTACAGCGTGATCCACGCTACACCCTGCACTGCTCCGTGGACGATTCGAGCGGCGGCGGCGGTGAATTCTACGTCCGTGGCCACGCGACGCTGAACACCGATCCACACATCCGTGAGCAGGCGGTGCGGGCGGCCTCCTATGGGCCGGACGATCACTACATTCTGTTCACGTTCACGGTCGAGTTCGCCTTCATGAACATCTACAAGGATGGCCAGCCCAATGTCCGGCGCTGGCAATCGCCCACTTAGTGCGGTCCCAGAGTAAATCGCTTGAGTCGTCCTTTATCCCTACCCCTGAACCTGCGGTTCGCCCCCTCGCCATCGCGATGGCGAGGGGACACATTCAACCACAGCACCCTGAAATTGCACCTGGCACTGGCGACAGTCTGCGAACGGCATGTCGAGTCGTAACCTGATATTCGCAATCCATTAAATCGCTCGGTATAATGTAATGCGGATCGAAATTTGCGACTTGGAGTGTCATAGGAAGACAAACCATGGACGTGCAGAAGATCGTACAATCGCTCCTGCCCATCATCATCAACGTGATCGGCGGCGTCATGAAGTCGGGCGAATCCGGCTTTTGGGGCAAACTGCGTGAAGGCGGCGCGCTCGCCAGTGTACTCTCTGGCGCGGCGGATCAGTTCAAAGGCAACAGCCTGATGGAAGGCTTGCTCGGCGCGCTGACGGGCGACGCGGGCAAGAATCTGCTCGGCAGCCTCGACCTGGACAACCTCGACCTCGGTAATGTCATGAACATGGTCGGCGGCCTGGACAACGTGCTCGCCGATGCTGGCGAGGAAGCCGCGCCGGTGAAGGGCTTCATTTACGACGTCGCGCAGAAGATGGCGGGCGCGGCAGGTGGCGGCGTGTTCGGCACCGGCCAGAAGATCAACCCTGAAGAACAGTCGTTTCTCGATGATCTGAAGGGACAGCTTGGGCTGTAGTCTCGCCAATCAAAGAAGATTCGCAGCAACATCCAAATCGGTGTAGGGGGGAAGCGGTGCCGCGCCCTCACCCATCGACCAGCCCCAGCGCGCGCGCCTTGGCGACGGCCTGCGTCCGCGTTTCCACGTCGAGCTTGTCGTAGATGTGATTGATGTGCCGCTTGACCGTGCTCACAGCGATGAACAGCCGCTCGCCGATGTCGGCGTTCGTCAGCCCATCGGCGATCAACTGCAAGATTTCGTGCTCGCGCTCGCTCAGCGCATCGAGCAGACCGTCCGGCAGCGGCGGCGCATCCATTACGCGCGCGCTGTTGAGCAGCCCATCGACGAAGCGCGGCGCGGCCTGGCGCACGTAGGGCAGCAGCGTCCTCACCGCGCGATCCTCGTCCAGGATCACGCGCGCGTACTGCTCCGGCGCGGCCAGTGTGACTGCCTGCGCCAGATGATCGACCGCCGCCTGGCGCTGCCCGCGTGCCTGCGCCGCCAGTGCCTTGAGCACGTGGATCGTCATCAGTGGGCGCAGGTGTTCACCGGCGCGGGCGTAGGCTTCTAATTGCGCCAGCCAGCCGTCAGCTTCGTCGTATGCCTCTTGCGCGATCAGCAGGCGAGCGTAGGCAAGCTGCGCTTCCAGGCGCATGTAAGCCGGCGGCTCGTCACTGCTCAATGCCTCACTGCGCGCCCAGGCTTCAGCCGCCGCGATCTCACCGTTCTGCAGGCGGATGTTCGCCTCCCAGGCCGGGAACCAGGCGGCATCGGCGAGGTTGGTTTGCAGCGCCAGTTGGTGCGCACGCCGCAGCGAGTCGAGCGCGGCCTCCGTTTCGCCGCGCGCGTGCTGGAGCAGTGCGCCATACGCCAGCCCGAACATCGTGTACATATCCAATTCGACCCGCTCGCTCACGCGCTGGCCCGTCTCGAAGGCCGCCTGTGCCCGCGCGAAGTCGTTCGCCTCGTAATGCAGCCGCCCCAGCCACGTGTAGGCGATCCCGGCCAGCGGTGACGGCTGGCCGTGCGCGTCATCACACAGGCGCGCGATCATGGCCTCGCAGCGCTGGATCGCTGCCGCGCGCTGGCCGTGAAAATACAGGCACGAGACGAGCGAGATCTGCACCAGCAGGCCGAAGAAGCCGCTGACGCTCATCAAGCCCTGGCGCTCGGCCTCCTCAAGCGTCGTGATCGCGCGGGGCAGATTGCCATCGCGTTTCTGCGCCTCGGAGAGCACCCACGTCGCCATCAGCCGCCACTGCGGGTAATCGTCGCTCAGGCGGGCCAGAGCTTGCGCGCCGAATTCGGTCGCCGCCGGGTAATTGCGGCTGATCATCAGCGCCAGGAA
>JAHDWN010000016.1:54492-85742 GCA_023382675.1 Anaerolineae bacterium | reverse complement strand
GAAGATCGCGTCCGGAAAGTCGTCCGCGATCGAGTGCAGCCGCCCCCACGCCGCATCCGACGACGAGGCCAGGCGTGTTTCCGCGATGCGGGCGAAATCTTCCGCCCGCTTCATCGCGCCCGACAGCGCCGCGACCCAGGCATTGTAGACCGATAGCTCGCAGTGATCGCTGATGCGTGCGTCCGGCAGCAGGTCAAGCCAGCCGCGCAGCGTCTGGACGCCGCCCCGGCTAATGATGTCGTCACCCACCTCACAGATCAGCCGCGCCAGCGGAGCCGAGTCTCCTGTCAGCCGATTGACGATCTGGGCGTGCGGGATGGCCTGCGTCAGTTCGCCCTGAGCCTCATACCAGGTCAGCGCGCGCGTATGCAGGCGGATCTCCTCGTCCCGCGTCAGCGTCGTCCGCAGCACGTCGGCGAAGAGATGGTGATAGCGATACCAACTGCGCTGGTGATCGAGTGCGACGAGGAAGACGTTGGCGGCGTCCAGGTGTTCGAGCAGCGCCTGGCTGTCGGTGCGCCCGGTGACAGCATCGCACAGCGGCGCCGTCAGCCGGTCGAGCACCGAGGTCTGGCGCAGGAAGTCGCGCACGTCCTGCGGCTGCCGCTCCACCACTTCGCTGATCAGGTAATCCATGATGTAGCGGTCACTGCCGGTGAAGGCGCTGATGAAGTCGTTCGTCTCGGCGGGATTCTTCTGGATGGCGAGCGCGGCCAATTGCACACCGCTGACCCAGCCTTCCGTGCGCGCTTCGAGTGCCAGCCGCGCCTCCGGCGTCAAATCCAGCCCCATGACGGTCGCCAGAAACGCTTCCATCTCGTCCGCGCTCAGGCGCAGATCGCGCTGGCGCACCTCGGTCAGTTCACCGCGCGCGCGCAACTGCGCCAGCGGCAGCGCCGGATCTTCGCGCGTCGAGATGACAAGATGCAGGTTCGGCGGCTGGCGGTCGATCAAAAGCTGCATCATCTGCCCCACCTCATGCAGGGCGATACGGTGATAATCATCCAGTACGAGGATCACCGGCTGTTGCAGCGCGGCCAGGTCGTTCATCACCGACGCCATCAACTGCATCAGCGCGGGCATCTGCGGCGCGTGCATGACCTGCTCGGCGGTGCGCCCGATGTCATCCTGCACACGCTGCAAGGCGGCGATCACGTAGCTGAGGAACTGCACCGGATCGTTATCGGCGTCGTCGAGCGAGAGCCAGGCGACCGGCACGTCGAGCTGGTGCGCCCACTCGCTCACGAGTGTCGTCTTGCCGAAGCCCGCCGGCGCGGAGATCAGCGTCAGGCGCGCGCCCGCCTCAAGTGCGCCGTTGAGCCGGGCGATCAGCGGTACGCGGCTGATCTGGCGCGTGCGCGGCGGTGGCAGATGGAGTTTGGTGGTGAGCAGCAAAACGCTCATCGGTGCGCTTCCCCGGTGAGTCTCGGTCTTATACTCTCCTATACGCTAATTGTAGCCAATTGTGTTCACTCCGGCTTGCCATTTCGCGGGAAGACAGTACTCGGTGCTCGGTTATGGGTTCTGAGTTCTGGGTACTGGGTTCGAATGTGGGTGCTCGGTGCTCAGTACTCGGTGCTCGGTGCTCAGTAAGGATGGCGGGTCACAGTGCGGGAAGATGATACTCGGTACTCGGCACTCAGCACTGGGTACTCGGCATTGGGTTCACACGCTCTCTCCCTCATCACCTCATCACCTTCCCCCTCATCACCCATTACCCATTACCCACCCTTATCTGCGCGCTCACACCCGTCGCCGGGCCGCTCATCGCTTCGAACGTGACGACGACGCGCGCGGCGGTAACCTGGGCCGTTTCCTCGATTGAGAGCGGCATGTCTGCGGTCACTTCATAGGTCAACCGCTCACCCACCGCATCCAGAAACGACACGCGCACCACACCCGTGCCAACGCTGACATCGAGCTGGAGCGCGGCGCTGGCCGTCGCCGCCACCGCATCCTCATCGAGATCGAGCTTGACCTGCTGCGACCACACGCCATTCAAGCTGCTCATGTCGAGATCGCACACCGTCGCGCCGTCCGCAGATGTTCCACACGTCACCGACAGCGACGTGGCCGTGCAAGCCGCAAGCAGAGCTAGCAGCAACAGGCAGCCGATGAAGCACAGTCTCATGTTACCTCCTTGTCGCGACCCGTCTCATCCCGATACGCAGTGATCAGAGCATAGGTTGTGACGCCCGCAGAATCCCAATATTTATCCCAACATATCCCAAAGACGTGGGATAACGTGGGATATATCACCGTCATGCGCAAGGAAAATCTCTTCACCAACCTCATAATATCTTTCATTACGATTTTCGTACCTTGTAGTAAGCTGAAATTGAGGATGAAGCCATCGCTCCCGCATGACTGCCCTTCCCTCTAGCACTACAGCCTGTCTGGCCACTGCGCCGCTTTGCGCAGTCACAGGTGACTGAGAATCAGTGGAGAACCGGATCGCATGTTCGCAGCAATTCGAAATATCTTGACGCCGCCCGTCTTTCCTGGCAACCACGAAACCACCCTGAAGGCGCGGCTGCTTAACAGAATCATCATCATTTTGTGGCTGGGAGGAGGTATCGCGCTGGGCGCGATGGTCTTGCGTCAGAATGCGAATTTGCTCGCACTATTGATCGTTACCATCTTCCTGGCAGGGACCATCGGCTTGAATCTCGTGCGCCGCGGGCGCGTGCTGATAGCCTGCAAGTTAATCACCATCACCCTCTGGGGGCTGGTCGTAGGTGCCGCGATCTTCTGGCGCGAATTATCACCGGCGAGTACAGTTGGCTTTGCAACGGCTTTGGTCACCGCTGCCCTTCTGACGAACAGACGCTGGTCACTGCTGCTGTTGTTCCTCAGCGTCCTGGCCTGCGGCATCGTTTATGTCGCCGATCTGAATGATTGGTGGTCGCCGCTTATCCAGACTTCCCGCAACTTCATGTACCTCAACGTCGCCATCAACCTAAGCGTCATAGCGTTGATCATGATTGAAGCCCAGAATGGCTTTGCGGCTGTCATCGAGCAAGCGCGGCACAGCGTCGCGCAGATTCAGGCTGAGATCGCCGAACGAAAACGAATCGAAGACGCCCTGCATCAGAGCCAGGCCTTATATCGTACCCTGATGGAAAACACCCGGGAGGCGATCACCATGATGGATCGCGACGGGCACTTCCTGCTCATGAATGAGGCGGCTGCCCGACAGATGGGTGGCAAGCCGGAGGATTTTGTTGGCAGAACGCTTCAAGAGGTATTGCCAGCAGAGACAGCACAGGAGCGCATGCGCTCGCTGAAATTAATCTTCGACACCGGTCAGGGGGCAATCTCAGATACCTACGTGCCTTTACACGGGCGAAAGCGCTGGTTTCATGCTAGTTCCCAACCGATCACAGACAGTAGCGGTGTCGTCACGGCCGTCGCAAACCTGGCGATTGATATTACGGAGCGCAAGCAGGCAGAGGACGCCATCCGCGAGAAAGAAGAGCGTCTGCGCCAGGCAGTGCGCGTCGGCAATATCGGCATCTTCGATCACGATCAAATCGCTGACGTGATTTATTCATCACCGGAAGAGCGCGCGATTTACGGCCTTGACCCCGATGAATCCGTGACTATAGAAAAGTACTTCACGCGCATCCACCCGGACGATCGTGACAGATTAGCCGCGGCTGTCCAGCGCGCTCACGATCCGGCGGGTGATGGCAATTTCGAAGTGGAACATCGAGTCATCCGAAATGGCGAGATTCGCTGGCTAACGACGCGCTCGCAGACCTTCTTCGAGGGCGAAGGCGCTGCGCGGCATCCCGTCCGTACAGTCGGGGCGGTGTTGGACATTACCGAGCGCAAACGCGCCGAAGAAGCCCTGCGCGAAAGCGAGGCCAGCCTGCAAGAAGCGCAGCGCATCGCCAAACTTGGCAGCTTCTCGTACGATCCCGATGCGCAGACACTGATCTGCTCCGAACAAGCACGCGCCATTCTCGGTCTCGAACCGGGAAAACCAGTCACACTGGCATTGTGTTGCGAAAAGATGGGGAGAAACATTTGCGCAGAGATTGCAGATGGTATCGCGCAAATGGCGCAGCCGGACGCATTGTATGAGATCGAACACAGTATATCAATGTCCCCCAATGAAGATAGGACTCTGCACTTCTACGCGCGCTCCTTACCCACTGGCAACCACATTTTCGGCATCGTTCAGGACATCACCGAGAGTAAATTGACCCAGGAGATCTTGCAGATGCTCAATCAAGAACTGGAATTCGCAGTTCTTGAGTTGGGGAATGAACGCAATCTGCTCCGCTCGGTACTCAATGCCATCCCGGTACGCGTTTTCTGGAAAGATCGCGATCTGAATTTTTTGGGTTGCAACGAGTTGTTTGCGCAGGATGCGCAAATCGGTACACCGCTAGATATTCTCGGCAAAAGTGATTATGAGCTTGGCCCACCGGACTATGTTGAGCAATATCGTGCGGACGACAGGGTCGTGATCGACAGCGGCGAACCACGCCTGAACTACGAAGAACCTCAAATGCGAGGGGACTCGATGAGATGGCTGCGCACAAGCAAGGTGCCGCTGCGCGACGCCAACGACGATATTATCGGTGTTATGGGGACTTACGAAGACGTCACCGAACGCAAACAAATACGCCAGGCATTGGCCGATAGCGAGGCACGTTACCGCGCCCTGGCACACAGTCTGCCGGGAATCATTGTCGGAATGCTCGACCACGACTTGCGCCTCGTCCTGCTTGATGGCTCTGAAGTCGAGAGCCTTGGCCTGTCCAAAGTGGATATGGAAGGCAAATTCATCACCGACGTCTTCTCGGAACAGATTTTGCAGCAGCTCATGCCAATGGTGCAGGCAGCCCTTGCCGGCGAAACCAGGGTGAATGAAATCGCCGTCACATATGATACTTACCGCATCACCCATGCGCCGGTTATGGATGGGAATAACAACATCACCGGCGTCATCAGCGTTGGCGTCAACATCACGGAAATCAAACGCGCTGACGCCGCGCTGCGCGAAAGCGAAGCCAAACTCAAAGAGGCGCAGCAGCTTGGCAAGATCGGCAATTTCGAATTCAACATTGACGACCAGTCTGTCACGTGGTCGGATGAAGTCTACCGCATCTTCGGTTACGAAGTCGGCACCGATGTCACGCTTGAAGCATATCGCCGCCGCCTGAAACCGGAAGATTTCGAGCACGTGATGGCGCTCGTGAGCACGGCCCTCGAAACCGGAGAGCCGTATGTCGTCGAAAATGATATATTCCTGGAAAGTGGCATCACCCGGCGTGTCTACGCGCAGGGACGTCCCCTGGAAGACGCAAGTGGCCGGCGCACGCGCATCTTCGGTGTCGTGCAAGATATAAGCGAACGCCGGCAGATTGAGGCCGAGCGCGAACGGCTGGCTGCCATCGTCAGCAACTCCAGCGACTTTATTGGCATCGCAGACAACGCAGGCATCAATCTGTATATGAATCCTGCCGGAATGCAGGCTATCCAGTGTGAAAATCCTGAGAAGTATATCGGGCAATCCATTCGCCTGATCCACGACGACGAAACGGCGAACTACGTCTTCTCCGAAGTCATTCCGACGGTGTTGAAAACGGGCAAGTGGCGCGGCGAAACCTGCATGAAGCGCGAAGATGGATCACTTTTCCCTGTCGATCAAACCATCTTCAAACTACACGATACAGCCGGTGGCGCTTATGAGATCGCCACTGTCTGCCGAGACATCAGCGAGCAGAAACGCACCGAAAACGCGCTGCGTGAGAGCGAAGCGCGCTACGCTGCCCTGGTCAACCAGACGCGCGACGGGGTTCTGGTCGTCCAGGACGGGCAGATGGTGCACATGAATGAGCCTATGGCGGACATGCTCGGAAGCACAGTCAAGGAGCTGCAAGGCACCGCCTATCTGGACTTCATCGCTCCGGAGAGCCAGGCCCAGATCACAGAATATATCAAAGCTCGGATGGCCGGCGAACCTGCGCCCTCCCGGTATGAGGCGAAGCTGCGCAAAAAGGATGGCACGATCTTCGACGTCGAGATTTCCGCCGCTCGTGTGCAGCTCAATGGCAGCCCGGCGTCCATGGGCCTCCTGCGCGATATTACCGCCCGCAAACGCGACGAGCGGGCACTGCGCGAAAGTGAAGAACGTTTCCGCGGCCTGTTCGAGCAATTACCGCTGGGCGCATTTCTGACTGCCGCGCGCGCCCAGGGCACACGCGCTGCCGTCATCGTCGATTGCAACGAGGCGGCTGCGCGCATGAACGGCTACACGCGCGAACAACTGATCGGCCAGCCCATCGAAATCTTCATGGCCAACAAAGAGCGGGTGACAGAAAAAGATCGCAGCGCCTTCTGGGATCAGGTGCGCGAGGAGGGCTTCGTCACCCTGGAAGATGACCGCCTGCGCCGAGATGGCAGCGTGTATCCGGCGCAATCGACCGTCTCGATGATGGAGATCCAGGGCGAAGAATTGCTGCTGATCATCGAGCGTGATATCACCGAGGCCAAGCACGCCGAAGCCGCCCTGCGTGCATCCGAGCGGCGTTTCCGCGCCTTGTTCGAGAAACTGCCCCTGGGCGTCACATTGGTGGTTCCGCGCGGCGGTAGCGTCCCCGGCGAGATCATCGACTGCAACGAGGCCGCCGCCGCCATGCACGGCTACACGCGCCAGGAACTCATCGGGCAATCCGTCGACATCCTGACCGTTGAAGCAATGGCCAAGTCCGATCCCGGCTATGCCATGCTCGATGCTGTGCGGGCTGAGGGGACGATCTCGTACGAGGTGATCCACCAGCACAAAGACGGCACGCTGTTCCCCGTCGAGGGCAGCGCAACGACCATCGATGTGCAGGGCGTCGAAGCGATCATGGGCATCGACCGTGACATTACCGACCGGCGCCGCGCCCAGGAAGAGCGCGAAACCATGATCGCCGAACTGGAAGCCAAGAACGCCGAGCTGGAGCGCTTTACCTACACCGTCTCCCACGATCTGAAAAGCCCGCTCATCACCATCCGGGGCTTCCTCGGCTACCTGGAGGATGACGCCCATAGGGGCAACTTCGACCGTATGCGAGCCGACATCGAGCGCATCGGCAACGCCACAGTCAAGATGGAACGGCTGCTCAACGAGCTGCTCGAACTCTCGCGCATCGGGCGCAAAATGAATCCGCCGGAAAGCGTGCCGTTCGATCATCTCGTCCGCGAAGGCATGGAACTCGTCCAGGGGCGGCTGAAAGCGCGTGGCATCGCGGTCGAGGTAGCCACCGGTGCGCCGGAGATCTACGGCGACCGCGCGCGCTTGATCGAGGTCATGCAGAATCTGCTCGACAACGCCGCCAAGTTCATGGGCAATCAGCCCGATCCGCGCATCGAAATGGGCGCCCACGTGGACGGCGCACAGACAGTCATCTACGTCAAAGACAACGGCGTTGGCATCGCGCCCGAATACCACGAGAAAGTCTTCAGCCTGTTCGACAAACTCGATGTTGACAGTGAAGGCACCGGCGTCGGTCTGGCGTTGGTCAAACGCATCGTCGAAGTCCACGGCGGCAAGATCTGGGTCGAATCGGCCGGCATCGGCCACGGCTCGACCTTCTGGTTCTCCCTGCCCAATGCTCCGGCGTCAGGGCGGGAGTGATGCGTATAAGGAATGGGTGATGAGGGGAGAGATGATGAGGGGACGAGGGGCAAGGTGATGAGATGATGAGGTGATATGGGTGGCAGTTGGTGTGCGCCATCCGCCGCTGTGATCGCCGTGCCTCTGGGGTTCCCCGCTTGCCCTGGTTCCGGCGTGCAACGAAATGGCGCATTTGCCCCCATTTCCGAATGCGCCCCGCGCTGCCTCCCCCATTTTGCGGCGGCGCTCGCATGAGCGTACAATCTCCGGTAACACACCCCGCCTGCGCCGGAGGATGCCCATGAGCCAGATCTTCGTCAGCCACAGTAAGCAGGACAACACCATCGTCGAGCGCATCTGTGCCGCGCTCACAGCCGCCGCTGTCACGCATTGGGTCGATTACAAGCGCGGCGACGACGGCATCGCCATCGGCACGGACTGGACGGATGCGATCCAGGCGGCGATGAACGACGCGAACGCCGGACTGCTGGTGCTCTCGCGCAAGAGCGCCGCCTCGGCCTACGTCAAATCCGAGTGGAACTACCTGCTGGCTCAAGGCAAGCGCGTTTACATCGCCCTGATCGAACCTGTGCCGCTGGCGGAATTCCCACACCGGCTGATCACCAACCAGTACGCCGACCTGGCGGCAGATTTCGACGGCGGCCTGCGCGAACTGGTGGCAGCCATTGCGGGCGGGCGTGAGCTTGACCCGGCAGACGACGACGTGAAACGCGCCATCCTGATCAGCGGGGCGTTCCCGCGTTGGCAGCTCGACCTGCCGCTGATCGGGCGCGATGCCGAACTGGCGGCGGTGCGCGCCGATCTCGCCAGCCAGCGCCTGACGCTGATCACCGGGCTGGGCGGCGTCGGCAAGACGCGGCTGGCGGCTGAGGTCGTCGTGACCGGCGCGTATCCCGACGGCGTGCTCTGGCATACACTCAGCCCCGAGAGCCGGGTCGGCGGACTGACGCAGCAGATCCGCGAGCATCTGCGCCTGGACGCGGGTTTGAGCGAGGACGGCGTCTGGGGGACGCTAGCGCGGCGAGGGCTGCTGCTCGTGCTCGACAACGCCGAGGACTGCCGCGAACGCCGCGCCTATGCCGAGCGGCTGAACGCGCTCGATCACAACGGCGGCACGCGCATCCTCATGACCAGCCGCGCGGAGTGGGACGAACTGCGCAATGCCCATAAGCACGACCTGAGCGCGCCCTCACGGGAGGCGGCGGTCGCGATCCTGAAAGAGATGATCGCGCTCGAACCGCCCGCCTTCCCGTTGGATGGGCACGAGGCTGCCATCGCCGAGGCCGCCCGCCAGCACCCCCGCCTGATGCAATACGCCGTCAAGTGGGCCAATGCCTACCCGGCAGAACAGGTGATCGCGACGCTCAACGACCTGAAGGGTGCGGACGCCGAGGCAGCGCTGGACGAGCTGGTGCGGCGCACGCTCGATCAACTCCGTGCGCAGGCGCGCGGCGAGGCTGCAATTGCGGCGCTGCGGCGGCTGGCCGTCTGCCGGGGCGGCTTCAGCTTCGACGCGGCCAGGGCGCTGGTCGATGACGTGAGCGCGCTGACGCCGCAGCGCCAGTGGGGGCTGCTGCGGCTGGAAGATGGCCGCTACGACGTCGATCCGCTGGTGCGCGCCGCCGCCGGCGAAGACGAAACCGCCCACCGCCCGCACTACGATTTCTTCAAGGCGCTGGCGGAGGAGCACGACCGCAAGCAGGATTACCTGGGGCTGGATGTCGAGAGCGCCAACCTTGAAGCCGCCTTCGAGTGGGCGCTGCGTGAGGATGCTGAAGCGGCTTATTGGCTGGCAAATGCAACATCAGATTTTCTCTCCAATCGAGGGCGTTTCGCTCAGCGACTTCAATGGGCAGAGCAAACGCTGGACCGCATTGATGATGTCGGCTCGGACCAGCGAACGAGCGCAGCGGCCATTGTGAGTTTAGGCATTGCCTATGCAAAACATCCGCTGGGCGATCAACGTGCGAACCTGAGCCGGACGATCGAGGCCTTCGAACGGGCGCTCCATTTCTACACACCGAAGGCTACGCCGCTCGACTATGCCATGGCGCAACTCAATCTGGGCGGTGCATACTCGATACTGTCCGAACTCGAGGATCGACCGAGTAACTTGCACAGGGCGATAGCGGCCTATCAAGAGGCACTGCACTTCTACACGCCTGAGGCGATGCCCTTAGCGTACGCGATGACGCAAACTGGCTTGGGCAATACCTACTGGGGTTTGGCGTCGATCGAAGACATGGCCGGCAACCTGCGCCGGGCTATCGTGGCATACAAACAGTCATTGCGCTTCCTCTCGCCGGAGGTGGCGCCGCTCGCCTACGCCATGGCACAAAACAATCTTGGAGTTTCCTACCGTAGTCTTGCGGCGATCGACGATCGGATGGAAAACCTCCGCCAAGCAGTGAGTTCCTTTGAAAAGGCGTTGAATTTCCGTACGCCGGAGACTGCGCCGCACGAATACGCAGAGACGCAAATGAACTTGGGCGGCACATTTCGCCAGTTAGCACTCGAGGAAAATCGTGAGGTCAATCTTCGCCGTGCTGAAGGTTGCTACTTGGCTGCACTGGACATCACCAATTCTGACACTAACCCACTGAATTTTGCTGGTTTCCAGCACGGGCTAGGAAATGTCTACTACACCCTCGGCGACCTATCGGCGGCCATTATCTGCTGGCGCGAGGCTGAGCGCTATTACCGACGGTCGGGTGACGTGAAGAATGCTGATCTGATGCTGCGCTGGATCGCGGGGCTGGAAGGCGGGGGGTAGTCACCTCACCCCCTGGCCCCCTCTCCGCCCCGTGGGACTTCCTTCGGTCGCGCGCGGAGAGGGGGAAGCCGATCCGTTTGTGTGCGCATCACGACGCGGGGGTGAGGTGAATGTGGGCGGTCGCACGTGTAGCGCATTCGGGTGAAATCCTGGCCGCCGGGACATGAAATGCCCCGTCTAGACCCGCGCCCCCTGCGGGGGCTTTGCCATACCTTGCACGCCACCAGCCTCCGCAGGAGGCGTCAACATAGCCCGCCCATTTCATGGGTGGGCGCGGCGCCCATGAATGAAGAGTGTGAAATAATTCATAAATCCACAATGTTTCCACAATGAAAGCGCCCTGACAATAAGAATAATTACGAACGCAGCATCAGGGGGTTATACCTTGCGTGTTTACCGGCTGTTTCTCTGGCTCGTCCCGTTCCTGATCGGGACGGGGGCCGCTGCTGCTCAGGCGCAGCTTCCGCGTCTCGATCCCGGCGAATGCCAGTTCGACCCCGGCTACGGGCGCAGCTATGGCCTGACCTACGACGAAGACAGCGGCATCACCTGTGGCTATCTGACCGTCCCGGAAGACCGGAGCGACCCGGACGGCAACCGCGTGCGCCTGCATTACGCCATCTATCACGCGACCGGCGACGATCCCAGGCCGGACCCGATTGTCTATCTCGACGGCGGGCCGGGCACTGACACACTGCCGCAGATGCCCTGGGTCTACTACGCCGTCGGCGAGCCGTTCAACGTTGACCGCGACGTGATCTTTTTCGATCAGCGCGGCACCGGCTTTTCGCGCCCGGCGCTCGACTGCCCGGAATACGACGCCATGCGCTACGATCTGCTCGACGAGGAACTCAGCTCGGAGCAGACGCGCACACTGATGGCGGACACGCTGCGCAGCTGCCACGACCGCCTGGAGAGCCGCGGTATCAACGTCGCCAGCTACAACAGCGCCGAGAATGCGGCGGATCTGGACGATCTGCGCCGTCTGCTCGGCTACGACCAGTGGAATCTCTACGGCATCTCCTACGGCACGCGGCTGGCGCTGACAGCCATGCGCGATCATCCAGAGGGCATCCGCAGCGTCGTCATCGACTCGGTGCTGCCGCTGGAAGTCAGCCTCTACGACGACGAACCGGCCAATCTGGAACGGGCGCTCAACGTGCTGTTTCTCGATTGCACGCTCGACCCGGTCTGCAATGAACGCTACCCACGCCTGGGCACGGTCTTTTACGAGACGGTCGCCCAGTTGAACGCCAATCCCGGCAGCGCGCGCATCAATCACCCGGTCACGCGCGCCGAGTACACCGTGCGCATCGACGGCAACCAGTTGATCGGCCTGGCGTTCAGCGCGCTCTACAGCCGGACGTGGTTCCAGCTTCTGCCGCAGTTGATCTACAACGTGCGCGACGGCGACTACCGGCTGCTCGCCAGCACGCTCCAGTCGATCCTGGAAGATCAGGAAGGCGTCAACATGGGGATGCACTTGGCGGTGCAGTGCAACGAAGAAGCGCCGTTTGCCTCGCTGCCTGGTGTCGAAGCCTCGCTGGCCGCCAGCCCGATCCTGGGCGGCTATTTCAGCAGCGAGCCAAACACCGGCGACATGATCGTGTCTGTCTGCCAGTCATGGACAGCGACCATGCCTGCGCCGCAGGAGAATGCGCCGGTCATCAGCGACATCCCGACGCTGGTCATCAGCGGGCAATACGACCCGATCACGCCGCCGCTCTGGGGGCGCATGGTCGCCGATGCGCTCGCGCACAGCTATTTCTACGAGCTGCCCGGCATGGGCCACGGCGCGAGCGCCGGCCATCCCTGCCCGCTGGCGATGATGATCGACTTCCTCGATGATCCCCAGGCCGCGCCCGATTCGACCTGCGTCGCCGCGATGGAAACGCCCGACTTCCTGATCATCGAGAACAGCCTGGAGCTGACCGCCTTCACCAACGATGATCTCGGCCTCGGCAGCCTGCGCCCAGCCGCCTGGATCGACGTGAGTGGCGGCAAGTTCGTGCGCTCGGCGATTGATACCACGCTGATCGCCTTCTTCCATTTCGACAACCTGACCGGTGATGAGTTCCTGCGGCGGCTGGCGGCGGAGTTCGACATCTACGACCGCCCGATGCCCATCGACCAGCGGGAAGCCAGCGGGCGCTCATGGCGCATCTTCGAGTTCCGCCGTGGCGATCAATACGTCCACGCCGCCTTCACCGAAAACGGGCGCGACACCTACTGGGTGATCATGGTCTCAAGCGAATTCGAGCGTGAGGTGCTTTACGACGGGGTCTTCATCCCCGCCATTGACGCCTTGACGCTCTACTGAGGACACGGACATGAGCCAGGACATCTTAGCAACCGCCATCCAGGCGCGCATCCGCGAAGCACAGGCAGTCTACGACAGCGGCGCACATGCCGAAGCGCGCGCCCTGATGACAACGCTGGTCAAAGAGCAGCCGGATAACGCCGAAGCCTGGTATGCCGCCGCGATGATGGCGGCCTCGTCGTCGCAGCGCCTCAAGCTCATCCGCCGCGTGCTGCTGGTCGATCCGTTCCACGAGCAGGCGGATGTCGAATTGACCGAGCTTCAGGCCGCAGGCGTCACCGAGTCGCCAGCGCAGTCGGCTGCGACGCACGCCGCACCGACCGAACGGCTGCCTCGTGAGCACGACAACCCACACAGCGCGCCGACGCAGCGCGTCACCCGTCTGGACGCGAATGGGCGTCCGCTATCCACGCCGAGCCAGAGCGCGCCGACCCAGCGGCTGTCACAACTGCGCCAGCAGCACAAGCGGCAGCAGCAGCGCAAAATGCTGCTGATGCTCGGCGCAATCGGCATCGTCGTGATCGCGATTATCGGGCTGGTGGTGGGTGCGCTCGGCAATCTGGGGGGTGAGGCCAATACCGTCGCCATCCCGACCATGGCCGCCTTCCCGACCGAGACGAACGTGCCGGTCGCGCTGCCGACACAGCCGCCGGTGACGCCGACAGAGACGCCGCTGCCGACCCTGACGCCGTCGCCCGCGCCCTACAACTACACGGCGACCGCCTACCGCGAGATCGAGCGCACGCAGGTCTACGATCTGGCGCTGACCGGCACCGCCGCGGCCCAGACCTACGCACCGCCGGGATAGCGGTGGGCAATCTCAAGGATTACCCCTGTGATTCGCGCGTAACATCGTGTTATAGTCCTGTGAAATCTTGCACGAGGAAGTGAGATATGCGCAAGACCTCCCATTCATCGCTCCCCATGCGTGTCGTCGCTGGCCTGGGCACGCTCCTTGCCCAGATGCGCCAGATAGCCCGGTTTGCCTTCGCCATTCGCTAGACAGCAGATTGGCGGGTTAGCAAATTAGCGAATTAGACAGACCCGATTCAGCACCGGTGTCTTTTTTTGTTGTTTGGCTTCAGCAAGTGAGTTACCTTCAAGGTGGCTAAACTTTCCCCTTTGTGTCCTTTGCGCCTTTGCGGTTCAATTTCCTCTTCCTTTTCTTTCCTCTGTGTCCTCTGTGCCTGAGCACAGCCTGCGTTAGCAGGCAAGCCTCCTTTAGGACGGTGGTTATGATTTCTGTCGCATGTTGACGCCATGCGCGCATTTTGCGCTACAATGGGAATTCTTCGCACACAGATAACGCACGCTTGCTCATGTCTGCTCAATCTTCACCCCCTTCCGCGCCGGTCGCCAACATGCGCTGGCTGATGCAGTTCGTTTGGCGCGAGCGCCGCGCAGCTTTCGCCGCTCTGATCAGCGGCTTCATCGGCGGCGCGGCGCAGGCCTTGCAGCCCTATCTGGCCGGGACGATTGTCGATACCTTCGGCACGGTTGCCGCGGGCGGCGCGAATGCCGAGGCCGCCCGCAGCAGCCTGCCTGGTGAGATCGCGCTGTTCCTGCTCATCGCTGCCGTGGTCGTCATCGCCTTCTTCGGCCAGCGCTATTACAGCGGCGTCGTCTCCTACGGTGTGACCTACACCATGCGGGGGCTGCTATTCGACAACCTGCTGACGTTGGAGCAGGCTTTCTTCCAGCGCAACGCCACGGGTGACCTGCTCTCACGGATGCACCTGGACATCGACGCGATCTGGCGCATGTTGACGATGACGTTCGTGCGCGGCGGCAGCGCGCTCTTTTCGCTGGGGCTGACGTTCATCCTCCTGGGGACGATCAATCTGCCGCTGACGCTGATCGTCTTCGTCGTGCTGACGATTTCAACGGCGTTCCAGGCGCGCGCCGGGCTGGCAATCACGCCGATCTTCGAGGAGTCGCAGGCGCAGGCGGGCCTGCTGGCGGGCTTCGTCCAGGACATCTTCAGCGGCATCCTGGCGATCAAGGCCTTTGCGCGCGAGCAGGGCACTGGCGCACGCTTCGCCGAGCAGAACCGCGCTTACCGGCGTAAGTGGCTGGCCTTCAAGCGCCGCAACGAGCCGGTCGGCCTGCTGCCGAATGCCATCGCCGAATTGACGGCGGGCATCGTCGTCGTCGCGGGCGGCGTGCTGGCCTTGCAGGGGCAGCTCTCACTGGGCGATTTCGCGCGCTTTCTGATCTCGCTCAACCTGATCAGCACCGTGCTCTTGCAGCTCGGCATGATCTACCAGCGCTGGCAGCAGGGACGCGGCGCGCTGGCGCGGCTGACGCTGCTCCTGCAACCGGCGCAGATCCGCTCCGAGACTGCCGAGCCGGAACGCACAGGCACGGAGTCGCACGGCGAATTCCACGGCGAGATCGCCTTCGAGGGCATCGGCGTGCGCATGGGTGATCGCTGGGCGCTGCGTGATGTCAGCCTGCGCATACCGGCGGGATCGGTCGTCGGTTTCGTCGGCGCGACGGGCAGCGGCAAGACGCTGCTCTTGAGTTTGATCGCGCGCATCCTCGACCCGAATGAAGGCCGCGTGCTCTTCGACGGTGTGGACGTGCGCCAGCTTCCGCTCGAAGACCTGCGCGCGGCGATTGCCTACGTGCCGCAGGCAACCTTCCTCTTCAGCCGCCCGCTGCACGAGAATGTGCGCATGGGCCGGGGCAGCATCGCCGACGAAGAACTCGACCGCGCCATCCACATCGCCCGCATGAGCAACGATCTCGAACAACTGCCGCTGGGGCTGGAGACGCTCGTCGGCGAGAAGGGCGTCATGCTCAGCGGCGGGCAGAAGCAGCGGGTGGCGATTGCCCGCGCGCTGATCCGCGATCCGGCGGTGCTGGTGCTGGACGACGCGCTCTCCAGCGTTGATACGCAGACGGCGGCGGACATCCTGCACGATCTGCGCGGGGTGCTGCGCCAGCGCACCAGCCTGATCGTGGCGCACCGGCTGGCGACGGTCAAAGACGCCGACTTTATCGTCGTCATGGATGACGGTCACATCGTCGAGCAGGGGACTCACGCCGACTTGATCGCGCGTGGCGGTATGTACGCACAGATGGCCGCCCGCGAAGCCATGGCCGAGCGCGAAGACGTGGACGCCGCCGCCTCAGCGCTCGAAGCGGGGGATTGAAGGTCATGGCATATATACTTCGCGCCAACAATAAAGACTATACTGTAAGCTATCATGCGCTGCAGCGCATGATAGAGCGCTCGATTCCTGAGGAAATGATTATTGCCGCGCTAGAAAATGGAAGTCTGATCGAACAACCTCACGGTAATGATCGCTACGAGTACCAGCTTTATGACGAAGACCTGGAAGACATCGTTATCGTTCAAGTTATTGTAGACGAGGCGAGTCAAACGATAGTTACAGTAATGGACGTTACAGAGTAAAACATCTACACTGGAGTGTAAGAACAGGCGGATACAGGTTGAGACGACATGAAACTGAGATATGATCCATCGGTGGACGCGCTCTATATCCACCTGACCCAACAGCCCATTTCGCGAACGGAGCGGCCGAGCGAGCAGTGTGCGCTCGATTTTGATGCGCAGGGTAAACTGGTCGGCATTGAAATCCTCAACGTTCAGCGTGACGGCATCGATCCGATGTCAGTTGCTCTGCAGTTTGCATCCCCGGCGGAAGAAGCTCAGCGACCCGACACAGAAGCGATACGTGCCGGCAGAAAGCAGCGAATGCAGGCACGGAAACGGGCGCGTCAAGCGGAATCCCCTACCTAAGACCCGTGACTGCTCCTATTCGGCGACTCCGAAATCTTGACCTTGCGCCGTTAGCGCCGCTGCTGACCGAGAGCCGCGCGCAGGGGTTCAACTTCATTCAGCGTTTGTGGGATGACTATGCGGATGGCAGCAACCGGTTCGATCAACCCGGCGCACGCCTCCTGGCGGCATATGAAGACGAGCGCATGATCGCCATCGGCGGCATCCAGCCCGATCCGTATCTGGCGCAGGGGGATGCCGGGCGTATTCGCCACGTCTACGTCCTGGATGCCTACCGGCGGCAGGGCGTCGGACGGGCGCTGCTGGCGGCGCTGATCGATCATGCGCGAGGTCGCTTCACGCTGGTGACGCTGCGCACCTTCTCAGCGCAAGCCGCCGCGTTCTACGTCGCGCTCGGTTTCGAGGCAACGGACACCATCCCGAATGTCACGCATGTGATGCGGCTGTAGTACAACGCCAACCTTGAATTGATACCTGGAGCCATGGGCTGATGGAGACAGCTGTTCAATTGGTGATGGTGTGTGCTTGTGCGCGCCGGACGTTGAAACGCCCGGCTACAGCCCATCAAGCGCACTAAAGGCGCTGTAAGAACAGCCCGTCAAAGGATTGAGTCTATAGCTGTAGACTGTCCCCGCGTGCCGATTCCGGACGTGCCGTTGCCTCCGGTGACTTCGTTTACGCGTCACTGCGCGGTGCAGATTCCTCCAATTCTCCTCTGTGATCTCTGTGCCTCCGTGGTTCCAGTCCTCCACCTTTGCGTTTTTGCGACTTTGAGGTTCAATTCCGTTTTCGCAGATTCAGGCGTGCCATTGCACGTCCCTACGGGTTCTATTCCCACTCTCCAACCTCCACTTTTGGGGAGGTTGACCTGCCACGGCGCAACCGGCGACACTGCTTGTACGTACTAGCCTATGAACAAACACGCGATCAAATGGAGAGAGCGACTATGCGAGGGCGACACTATCATCATCACGGGCGGATGCATTATTGGGGGCCGCGCCCACCGCGTCCTATGCGTCCGATGATGTTCGGGCCGCGTCCGTGGCGACCCTGGGGCTTCTTCCCGCTGATACCGATCCTGTTCGGCGTCCTGTTCTTCGTCTTCATCGTGCCGAAGCTGTTCGGGCTGCTGCCGTTCCTGGTGATCGGCGGGGCACTCTGGTACATGCTGTCGCCGAAAGCGCGTGAGCGCGCCGCCGCTGCCCGCGAGCGCATCCAGCAGGAGTGGGCGGACAAGCCCAAACGCGACTACGGCTACGAGGACGAGAAGCCGAAGCGTGAGGACGCCGAATACGTCTGAGGCGGCTTTCGGCTGCAGATTGATCGCCACCTCCGATCTGCGCTCATCAATGTGGCTCTTTGTTCTGAGTACCGAGTGCTGAGTACCGAGTACACAGTGCGCAGTACCGAGCACTGAGCACCGAGCACCAAGCGCAATGGCTCTAGGCGTTCGCTCTGAGCGGTGTACAATGAGTCCATGGCAACCGTGGACTCTTCCCGCAATCAACGCAACGACAGCGACTCTGACAGCGCGCTGCTGTGGATGCTGGCGCGTTTCCTGCGTCCCTACTGGAAGACATTGCTGGCCGTCTGCGTCATGCTCGTCTCGGTCAGCGCGCTCGGCCTGCTGCCGCCGTACCTGATCCAGCAGGCGGTTGACGGGCCGATCACACAGGGCGATCTCAACGGGCTGATCCCGCTCGGCGTTATCTATCTCGGCTCAATTGTGCTGCTGTTCGCGCTGCGCTTCGGCAGTACGTATCTCTTGCAAACGGCAGGCCAGAACGCGCTGGTCGATTTGCGCCATGTGTTGTTCGACCACATCGTGCGCCAGGACATGCGCTTCTTCAATACGACGCCGGTCGGCCAGTTGGTCGCGCGCATGTCGAACGACATCGAGGCGCTGACGGAACTGGTCAGCACGAGCTTTGTCGTCGTCGTCACCAACCTGATCACCGTGGCGGGCATCGTCATCGTCATGCTCGGCCTGAACTGGCGGCTGGCGCTGATCGGCCTGGCGGTGCTGCCAATCATGATCGGCACGACGATCTACTTCCGCCGCCGCATCCGCGCCAACGCGAGCCGTTATCACAAGACCGTCGCCGACTATCTCGCCTACGTCAACGAGCAGATTGGCGGGATGCTGGTCGTGCAGCTTTTCGGCTTGCAGGGGCGCAGCCGAGGCGACTTCGATAGCATCAACCGGCAGGTACGCGACGTCCATTCCGAGTGGCGCGATAGCTACACCGCCTACACGTCGATCTTGCAGGTGCTGACGAGCGTCGGGCTGGCGCTGGTGCTCTGGGGCGGCGGGCAGGGTGTGCTCGCGGGCTGGGCGACGCTCGGCATGTTGATCGCGTTTGTCGAGTATTCGCGGCGCAGCTTCGAGCCGCTGCTGCAACTGGCGGATCAGGTGGCGCAGATCCAGACAGCGCTGGCGGCGGGCGACCGCATCGCGCGGATGCTGCGCGTCGAGCCGCGCATCCAGGACGGCGCGCGCCAGATCGACCCAGCGGCGGTCGAGCGCTCGGTGACGCTCCAGCATGTGAACTTCAGCTATGACCCCGGCACGCCGGTGCTGCGCGATGTCTCGCTGCACATCCCCGCCGGGCAGCGCGTCGCCATCGTCGGCGCGACCGGCGCGGGCAAGACCTCGCTCGCCGGGCTGCTGACGCGCCTCTACGACGTGGACAGCGGCTGCGTCTGCATCGGCGGCATCGATGTGCGCGAGCTTTCGCAGACCGATCTGCGCGAACTGGTGACGGTCGTGCCGCAGAATCCCTACTGCTTCGACGGCACAGTCGCCGACAACCTGTGCCTGTTCCGCGATGATTTCAGCCCGGAGGCGATGCGCCAGGCGGCGGAGATGGCGCGCGCCGCGCCGTTCATCGAGCGGCTGCCGGGCAGCTACGATTACAAGCTGCTGCCGGGCGGCGCGGATCTCAGCCAGGGGCAGCGGCAGTTGCTCGCCATGGCGCGGGCGCTGCTGCACAGCCCGGACAGCGTGCTCGTGCTCGACGAGGCGACGAGCAGCATCGACACCGAGACCGAAGCGCTGATCCAGCAGGCGCTGGAAACGGCGCTGCACGGGCGGACGAGCATCATCATTGCCCACCGCCTGAGCACCGTGCGCGACGCCGACCGCATCCTCGTCATGCGCCGTGGGCAGATCGTCGAGGACGGCTCGCACGACGATCTGCTCAAGAAGGGCGGCCTCTATGCGCGCTTGTATCGCCGCCAGTTCGAGGCGGTGCGGTAGGGGGCGGTCGGCCGTTGGCTTTTGGATATTGGCGGTTAAGAAGTGCCCGTCGCCTACCTCACCCCTGGCCCCGTCTCCGCGCCGTCGAGCGCGCGGACGAAACTTCGGATCGCCTCGTTGAAGGACGGGGCGTTGTCCCAGTTGACACCGTGCCCGGCATCCGCGATCTCGACCAGCCTCGCGTTCGGGATCGTTTGCGCCATCTGCTGCGCCTGTTTGTGCGACATCCGGTTGCGCGCGCCAACGATCACCAGTGTCGGCGCCTGAATCCGCCCAAGCTGCGCCTCGCCATCGAAGGCGTTCATGGCATCGATGATATTGAAGAAATTCTGCGGATTCTCCTTGTGCGCGGCGATCTCCTGACTGGCAAATGCCGCCATCTTTTCGGACCCGCGCAAAGCAGCCGACGCCAATTTTGCGCCGAGACCAACACCGACCAGCCGGAACATGGCCGTGGCAGCATTGGCGGCAAACCGCATCATCCCGTCATTGCCGACGCCGAAGTTCGTCTCCGCCAGGATCAACCCGCGCACCCGCGCCGGATAATCAACCGCGATCTGCTGGGCAATGGTGCCGCCCATCGAATGCCCGCAGACGACTGCCTGCTCGATGCTCAAGCCGTCGAGCACCTTGACCATGTCCGCCGCCCACAGTTTGGCCGAGTAGGGTTCCGCCGTCCGGCTCGATGCGCCATGCCCGCGCACGTCCGGCATAATCAGGCGAAACTCATCCTTGAGCGCCTCGATTTGCGGCTGCCATTCCGTATGCGAGATCAGCCCGCCATGGATCAAGAGCAGCGGATCGCCCAGCCCCACATCCTTGTAGGCGATATCCGCGCCGTCAACGTCTATATGCCGCATTCCTCTCCTCCTTCTCCGCCCTTTACGAACAATCACCCCGGCAGCTCGCCCATCAATACGCAACTATAGGCTTACACCCGGCCCACCGAGCTGCACACGCGCCAATCACAAACAAGTTGCTCGCACCGTGAACTGTGAACCGTGTACCCCATTTGGAGCCAGTGCCCAGAACTCAGAACTGAGCACCGAGCACTGAGCACCCTCCCCACGCACCATGGATTTCAGCTCACGCACCCACGCCGCTGCACGTCTCATGATACGGCTCGCCGGGGAAATAACGCGCCCACTCATCTGTCGTCAGATTGCGGCTGGCGAGCTTACACGCCTGCGCACGCCACTCCGCCACCGTGAGTTCCCAGGCGATCAACCGGCCATCGCGCCCCAGTGAATAGAGCGTGTCGCCCGCCTCGAACGCCACGTCGGTCACCCACTGGTTGGGCAGCTCGCTCACGTGGCCTTCGAGCGCATAATTCTGGCCGGTCGCCACCTCCCAGACGCGCACCGTCTCGTCGTGGCTGGCGGAGGCCAGCGTCACTCCGCGCGCGTCGAAGGCCAGCCCGACCACCCAATCCATGTGGCCTTCGAACGCGCCGCGCACCTGCGCCAGCGTCGCCGCGTCATAGATGTAGATGACACCTGCGCGCGTCCCGGCAGCGATCAACCGGCCATCCGGGCTGACCGCCAGCGCCGAAACCGGGCTGCGATTGGCCGTCATGATGGAACCACGCAGTACGCCGCTCGCCGTATCCCAGACCTGGATCTGCCCGTCGCCGTCGCCCGCCAGCAGCGTCCCGCCGTTGAAGGCCAGCGAGTAGACCTCCGCCGCCGGCGATTCGCTCGTCAGCGGCGGCAGCGTCTGCTGGCTGTCGCTCAGGGCAACGACGTAGGCCGCCGGATCATCGCCCCCGCCAGCGACGAGCGCGCCGTCCTGACTGACCGCCAACGTATACAGCGGGAAGCCCAGGTCAGTCAC
This sequence comes from Anaerolineae bacterium, assembly GCA_023382675.1. Lineage (GTDB taxonomy): Bacteria > Chloroflexota > Anaerolineae > Aggregatilineales > Phototrophicaceae > Flexifilum. The sequence goes on along the minus strand of JAHDWN010000016.1, from coordinate 64,149 downwards.
CAGTTGCCCCTGCGCATCCGCGCTCGCCATATCCCACAGCCGGATCAGTCCCAGGCTGTCCGCACTCAGCAGCCGCGCCCCCGCATCGGTAAACACGGCATCACTCACGCGCCCGTCAAGCTGATCCTGCGTATAGCGCCGGTCTGCCGCCAGCATGGCCCAGGCATCGCCGCGCACACCGTCCGGCACTGGCGCATTCGGGTTGATGATCTGGCCGACGACCGAGCGTTCGACCGCGTCCCAGATCATCAGGCGACCGTCCGCTCCCGCCGACAGCAGTTGATCGCCCCCGGCAAACGCGACGTCCCACACGTCACCGTCGTGGCCCGGGAACGGCGCACCGATCGGCCCCCGTGACTCCACGCTCCAGACGCGCACGCGATCGTCCTGGCTGCCCGTCGCCAGCAGCGCCCCATCGCGGCTGAAGGCGAGTGTGCGCACGGCGTCCTGATGCGCGCTGATGCCGAGGCCGGACACTGCGTAGCCGCCGCGCACATCGTAGAAGAAGACCATGCCATCACCGCCAGCGCTCGCCAGCAGACGGCCATCTGGGCTGTAAGCCACGTCCCACACCCAGTTGCGATGGACTTGCGCCGGGCTGGTCGCTGCTGTGCCGCTCGCAACATCCCACAGACGCACGCTGAAATCCGCGCTGCTGCTGGCAAGTGTCGTGCCATCCGGGCTGAAGGCGACCGCGAACACCAGGTCTTGATGGCCCGTCAGCGGCTCGCCATGCGCCGCGCCTGTGTCCGCATCCCAGAGGCGGATGGTCGCGTCGGCGCTGCCGCTGGCGATCAGACTGCCATCCGGGCTGAAGGCCACGTCGCGCACGACATCGGTGTGCCTGGTCATCGGCGCGCCCATCGCCTCACCCGTCTCGAAATCCCAGCGGCGCACCGTGCCATCGTTGCCGCCGCTGGCAAGTATGTGTCCGTCCGGGCTGAAGGCGAGGCTGTAGACTGCGCCATCGTGTGCCTGCCACGCGCGCGGCGCACCGCCCGCCTGCATATCCCAGACGTAGATCATCCCGTTCGCATCCCCGGCGGCGGCATACTGCCCGGACGGGCTGACGACGACCGTCCGCAGTCCAGCTTCGGCGCCAGGTAAGAACCCGCGCAGATGCGGGCTGTATTGCAGTGCCGTCAGCAGACCGCTGCGCGCCTGATACGTGTCCGCGCTGTTGAAGGCTTCCACACTCAGCAGCAGCGCCCGGTCGAGATCGTTCAGGCTCGTGACTGCCGTGATCGAAAGCTCGTTGGCGCGGGCGATGCGTGCCTGCCGATCCGCGCGGTCGCGCTCGCGGGTCGCCACGCTCTGCAAGACGATGGCGATGATGGCCGCGCCCATCGCGGCGGCAGCGATCACGCCCAGCAGCGCCAGACGGCGCTGAGCCTGACGATTTTCGCGCTGGCGCTCTGCCAGGCTGGCCTCGAGGAAGCTGCGTTCACGTTCGTCCAGGCTGAATGCTTCCGCGTTGGCGACGCTCTCGAAGCTGGCGAGACGCCCGCCGCGCGCCAGATAGCCCCGGTCACGCCCGCCGTTTTCCCACTCGTCCGCGCTCATCCGAAGCTGCTGGCGCAGGCGCAGCAGCGCCCGGTTGCCGTCGATCCAGTTGCGCAGCCGCGACCAATGCTGGATTAACGCCTCATGCGCGATCTCGATGGTCGGCTCGCGCGTGACCGAGTTGCGGTCGAAGGTCAGCAGCCGGTGCCGCCCGAACGCCTCGATGGTCGATTCAATCAACTTGCGGTCGGGATGCGCCGCCAGCAGTTCGCTCTGGTTCGCACGCCGCCGCGTGTCGTCGCTGGTTTCGCCAACGACCACCAGCCGCAAAAACAGCCGCTGCACCAGCCCACGCGCCGCTTCTTCCAGATCGTTGTAGACGGCCTCCGCGCGCCGCGCCAATGCACCAAACGCCCCGCCCTCCACTTCATAGCCGCGCAGAGTCAGCGTTTCGCCGGCGCGGTTTTCGAACAATTCATAGAGCACGTACTGCAACAACGGCAGCGCGCCCGGCTGCTGGCGCACGTCCTGGATGATGCGCGCCGTCAGCCCTGGCTCAAACGCCACGCCCAACCGCTCAGCCGGCTTGACGATGGCCGCTTCCATCTCCGCGACGTTGAGCGGCAGCACGACCTCGGTGCAGTCGCGCAGCAGGTCACCAAAGACCGGGTGCAGCAGCGGACGGTCATAAAAGTCTGCCCGCAGCGTCAGGATCACGCGCGCCCGCGTGCTCCGAGCCAGCGCAACCAGCAGGTGCAGAAAAGCGTTACGCTCTTCGTCGTCCGGCGTCAGGCTGAAGACTTCCTCGAACTGATCGACAAACAGCGCGAACTCCACACCGGGCGCGAGCAGCCGTTCGAGCAGCCTCATCACCCGTTCCGGCTCCTCGCGCAGGATGTTCGCCAGCCCCTGCGGCTGCTCGATGGCGATGCGCCCGATGCTCTGCTCGAATTCCGTCAGCGGCGATGTGCCCGGCGTCATCGTCGCAAAGAACCACTTGCTTGACCCCGGCACCGCCCCGCGCCGCAGCGCTGGCAGCAGCCCCGCGCGCACCAGGCTCGACTTGCCGCTGCCGCTCGGCCCGATCAGCGCCAGCAAGCGCGACGGTTCGCCCTGGCCGCGCAGCCGCGTCACCAACCGGCTGACGAGCGCCTCGCGCCCGTGGAAATCGACCGCGTCCGCCTCCTGAAAGGCACGCAAGCCTTTGTACGGATTTTTCTGAGCGACGGCGGCGATGTTGAGGATGACCGTCCGCACCGGCGTCGAAGGCTCGTCCGGGCGCGTACCGCGTGTCCGCCGCGTGATCGGGCGCTCCGATTTGCTGATCTTCCCGCTCATCAAACGGCGAAAATCAGCCGCCATCTCCAGCGCATTGGCATAGCGATCCTTCGGGTGGCGCTGCGTCGCCCGGCGGATCACGTAGTTGACTTCCGGCGGCAGATCGGGGCGCATTGGGCCGATGGACGGCACTTCCTCGGTCAGATGCTTCTCCAGAATGGCCGATTGACTCGGCGCGTCATACGGCAGCGAGCCGGTCAGCATCTCGTAGACGATGATGCCCAGGCTGTAAATGTCGGCCTGCGCGCTGATGACATCGCCGCTGACCTGCTCCGGCGCGACGTAGGCGGGCGAGCCGAAATGCTCGAAGTCGCTGTCGTCTTCCATCATGAACAAGCGCTTGGCAATGCCGAAATCCGCCAGGTAGGCATTTTCTTCGGCGTCGAGCAGCACATTCGCTGGTTTGAGATCGCGGTGGATGATGCCGCTGCGATGTGCGGCGGTCAGCGCGGCGGCGATCTGGTCGAGCATCCGCGCCGCCGTGTCCAGCGGGAGCGGGCCGCCGATGCGGTCGAGCAACTGTGTCAGGCTGCCGCGCAGCAAGCGCATGACCAGGTACGCGCCGGAGGCATCGCGCCAGTAGTCATACATCGGCACGATGTACGGGTGCTCAAGCTGAGCGACGAGCTGGGCTTCCAGCTCGAAACGGCGGACGAAATTTGGCTGGCTGGCATACTGTGGCAGGATGACTTTGATCGCCACGTAGCGTTCGACTACCGGCTGAAAAGCGCGGTAGACCTGGCCGAAGCCGCCTTGCGCGATCAGGTTTTCAAAGCGATACCCGCGAATTTCCTGACCAACCAGGTCGTTGGCGGTAGTTGAGTCCATGGATGCTGGCATTTCTAATGTGCGACACGACGATCCAGGCAAAGTGCCGTGGTTGCTGTCCCTATAGTTTAGGCAGCTTTGGCGCGATGGCAAGCCGCCCGCACTAGCCACAACCACGTGCGCAATGCAACAGGTGAATGCGAACCGCAAAGTCTCAAAGAACGCAAAGCGACGTCATCGCAAATATTCTCCCTCTTTGCGAACTTTGCGCCTTTGTGGTTCAAATGAATTCCCCCATCCTTCTATGCGATAATAGAATCAGATCGCGAAAGGCAACGAGATGAACGCGCCCGACACCTTCAAACTGGCGTTCGTCGGCGATGTCATGCTGGGGCGCTACGTCAATAAAGCCCTGCGCCAAGTGCCGCCCGCCGCTGTCTGGGGCGATACGCTGCCGATCTTCGCCGCGGCGGACGTGCGCATCTGCAACCTGGAATGCGCCCTTGCCGACGGTGGCACGCGCTGGACACGCACGCCCAAAGTCTTCCACTTTCGCTCGGATGCCAAAAACGTCGCCGTTCTGCAAGCGGCGCACATCGACTGCGTTTCCAACGCCAACAATCACGCTCTCGACTACGATTACGCCGCCCTGCGCGAGATGCTCGCCGTGCTCGACAGCGCAGGCATCGCCCACGCAGGCGCGGGCACTGGTCTCGCGGCCTGGCAGCCGGCGATGATCATCCGCTGCGGAGTCCGAATCGGCTTCTTCGCCTTCACCGATAACGAGCCGGGTTGGGCGGCGCGCGCTGACCGCCCCGGCGTCTGCTACGTGCCCGCCGATCTCGATCATGGCCGTGCGCAGGCCCTGCTCGCTCACGTCGCAGCCGTGCGTCCACACGTCGATTGGCTGATCGTCTCCGCTCATTGGGGATCGAACTGGGGCTACACACCGCCGTCCAGCCAGCGCCGCCTGGCCCACGCCCTGATCGACCACGGCGCGGATGTCATCTTTGGCCATTCGTGCCACGTCTGCCGGGGCATCGAGATCTACCAGCGCCGACCGATCCTTTATGGCTGCGGCGACTTCATCGACGACTACCAGATCGATCCGGTCGAGCGCAACGATCAGTCGTTCATCTTCATCGTCGAGACCGCCGGGGCCGCTGTGCATCGTCTGCGCCTCTACCCCACATTGATCGAATCGTGCCGCGCGCTGCGTGCCCACGGTGACCACGCCCGGATGATCGCCCGCAAGATGCAGGTGTTGTGCCAGCGCCTGGGCACCGATGCCATCTGGCAGATCGCCGACGCCTGCCTGACGATTGAGGTGAAATAAAAAGACCCCTGGTTTGTCGACCAGAGGCCTTCTTGTGACTATCGCTACCTATCCGCAGTGGCGCACACGTGATGTGCGTCCCAGAGTAGCTACACTTATTTACGGCGCAATCGCGTTGGTGGGCACCCAGACCGGCTGAGCCTGGCAGGCGATCCAGACGCGGCTGAAATCGCCGCTGGTTTCGCCGACCCACCACGTCCCGGCGGGCAGGTTGAAGTTGTTCTGTGTCGCCAGGTCGGGTGCGTAGAAGGTGGGCGCACCTGCCGGGATCGAGCGCACGACGGAATTCGCAGGCAGCGGATTGGGGCACACGTCGGCGCCAGCGGCGTAGGTGATCTCACCAGGGCCTACCAGCTGTAGGATGTAAGTTCCAGTCACATTCTGCGAGAACGATGTGACAACCATAGTGTAGCGTCCGGCTCCGAGGGTAATAATTGTGCTATCGTCGCCCGCATCAACACACCCGGCTGTTGGCGAAGCAGGATTGAACCCCCCATCTGGGAAGAAGCCGATATAGCCGTCAATGGTGGTTGGGTTGCCGTCGAAGAATCCGACGTCCGTGTAAGTGTAGTCGCCGGCCTGGCTGACGTCCACCGTGAAGGCGGCGTAATAGAATGTACCAGCGCCGGAGGAACCCGCGCAGCCAGTCACGAAGCGTGTCCCCATCGAGTTGCTCGACGTGAGCGTGCCGGTGAACGTATTGGTTGCCGCGAGCACGGTCGCAGCACCGATGGTTAAGAGCGCAATCAACAAAATCGCCGTCAAAATCGCAGACTTTTTGGACATTTCCGATACTCCCAAGATGAGGTGACAGGCGCAACACAATTCGCGCGTGATTTTCATTATCAGGAGGCCACTCGTTTTAGAGCATTGAGACCTGAGATTTTTTACTGTCTTCGTTTTGGCCGCCCATTTCCCGGCGGCTGTGATCCTGGAAAGGGTTGTGAACACGCCGCCCAATATCGACGGGTTGCGGCGTTCGCACGTGGGCAACAATGATTTTCCAATTTCGGACGTACAGTGAAAAATGGATGGCTGTCGAGGCATTTGTCCGAGCGTGGACGCCCGAGGAAGATCGCGCGGCGGCACGCCGGTTTGGCGTTTTTACATAAATCCATCGTTCTCAATACACGGCGGCGGATTACGGGTGTATCCTGATCATCAAATTTGTGCGTCAATCATGTGCGCCTATTGCAAGGGGGTCATCATGCCAGTCGAACGTGCGATGATGGAAGCTGGGCGTGTTTCTTACTTCCGGCTAACCGATCCCTGGACACTAGACGAAATCGTTGAAGCGGAAGATAACGGCGTCTTCCTCAAGCGTGTTCGCGCGGCGGTGCATACCATCGTCGATGTCACCGGCAGTCAGACTCTACCAACGGGGGTAGTCCGCCTATACGATGTCCCCACCGCCCCCCTCAAGCTGCCCGGCTATAATGTGCTCGTCGGCGCGTCATTCCGCATCAAGGCGATTGGACGGCTCTTTTCGCACGTCACCGGCAATCACAAGTTGATCTACGTCGATACGCTGGACGAAGCCTGGGCCTTCATCTCACACAAAATGGCCGATATAGAGCGCGCGGTCGCCATCTGAAATCGATGCGGGCGAGGCACTCCCTCGCCCGTTTTGATCAGCGTCCATTTGCGGCGAACGCCTTGCTCCTCTCGATGACTGCGCCGAGCCCCTGCGACGGCACCGGGGTGCTATCATGAATGGCCCAGGGCGCGCGCTCCGCGATGGTTTGCAACAGTGCTTCGACGTCCTCATACTCCGCTTTAATAGTGAATCGATGGCCGTGTCCATCGGCGACATGCGCTCTGTAGGATGTGGTACCCTCGATGCGATTATGTTTCACCTGCCGGTACGCCTGGGTGATGTCTCGCAAACGCGCGGCGTGGAACGTGCCGCCCTTGTGATAAACGAGCCAGTGCGCGCTAACGCTGGCATGATTGCCGGCGGGCGCGCGGCTGATCACCATCTCGGTGTCAATCTCACGGGCAATTGCTTCCGGATCGCCATAACGGGCGAGCGCACGCATGATCGGGTGGCGCGTGTTGTCGGTTATACGTTTGAGTGTGCGCCCGAGCAGGATGAGGCTGATCACGCCGCTAATAACGAGCGCCGCCAATCCAGCCAGGATTTCACGGCGCTGTGTCTCGGTGTCTTCGGTATCGAGCATGAACGGTGCGAATTTGCCGCGCAAGCCGGGATCGCGCTCATAGATTTTTTCGAGGATCTGCCGCTGGACATTCGCCGGTACAGGCACAAGCCGGCCGGTATAGCTTTTGATGCCCTCGGTATACGGACCATCGAGTTCGACGAGCAGGACCCAGGTGTTATATATCACAGCGGCGTAGCCTTCGCGCTTCGTCTCCTGACCATCCTGGGAATAAACCATCTCCCAGCCCGTGTCGATGACGTCGCGGGTGCGTACGGTTACGAAGTATTCGCGCAGCCCGTCGAGCGTCCGGCGTTGGGTGATGTCTTTGACCGGCGTGTCGAACGGGCCGGCGATGGCGTTGTAGTAGGCATTCCACGAGAGGCCTACCGCGATCACCAACAGTATGATGATGACGATCAGACCGATGAACCAGGCCCGATTCGAGGTGCGCACAGCCGAGCGCGCCGTGCCGTAGGCCATAGCGAAGTCACTCCCGTCGGGTCTTGCTCGGAATTCTGTGAAGGGGGTGCTCGGAAGACACCGTTCCGGGTTTTGGGTTAGGGATTTGGTATTCATGGTTCTGCGACGTTGGTGTTCGCCACCTGGTTCTGACGATGCATCCGGCTCCAGAATGACGATGCCCGATAAGCCGGACTTGCGCAGCGCCCAAGGAGATGGTCTCTTTATCCTCCAGGTGGCTGATACACCATGCACGAATAAGCACTCCATTTAGAAAGCATGATATTTATCATTGTCATATAGTAAATATACACTTTTACCTTAAGTTTCCATGAATTTTACTCAATGATTCGATGTGCGTTGCACAGGCGCGGCAGAACGTACAAGCCCCCGTGCACGGTGACGATTCGTTCATCTCAAGTCTGCTGAGGCAAATTGGTTGGCGATAGAGGCGGGCGAGGGAGTGCCTCGCCCGTGTCGATCAACGTCCGGCTGCGGCTGAATAGGCCTTGCGCCGCTCGGCCACTGCGCCCAGCACCTGTTGGCGATCTTTCCGCCATGCCTGCGCCAGCTTGTCGCTGTACCCATGCAGCGCCCAGGGCGCGCGCTCAGCGATGGCTTGCAGCAGCCCATCGACCTCTTTCTGCTTCGCCTGAATACTGAATTGATGGCCGTAGACATCCGCGACGTGCGCCATGTAGGTTTTGGCGGTCGGGATACCATAGGTGCGATGCTGCGTCACCTGCTTATACGCCCAGGCGATGTCTTGCAAGCGCGCGGCGTGGAACGTGCCGCCCTTATGGTAAGCGAACCAGCGCTGGCTCAGACTGGCGTTTTTGCCGACTGGCGTGCGGCTCAGCGCCATCTCGGTGTCGATCTCGCGAGCAATCGATTCAGGCTCGCCATAGCGGGCGAGCGCACGCAGGATCGGGTGACGAGTCGGGTCAGCCATGCGGTTGATCGTGCGCCCCAACAGGACGATACTGAGCACCCCGCTGATGGCGAGCGCGGCCAGCCCGCCGAAGATTTCCATGCGCTTGTCCTCGGTATCGAGCATGAACGACGCAAACATGCCGCGCAGGGCAGGTTCGTCGGCATAGATACCCTGGAGGATCTCGCTGTTGACATCCGCCGGAATCGGCACGAGCTGGCCGGTGAAGTCTTTGACGCCTTCCACGAATGGCCCGGTTAATTCGACCAGCAGAAAGCGGTCGTTGTAGAACAGCGCGGCATAGCCCTCGCGCTTGGTTTCGCGGCCATCCTCCGTATGCACCATCTCCCAGCCGGTGTCGAAGACTTCATCGCCGCGCACACTCACGTAGTACTGGCGCAGGCCATCGGCGCTCTGGTGCTGGAGGATGTCTTTGAGCGGCGTCTCGAACGGCCCGGAGATGACGTTGTAATAAGCATTCCACGAGAAGTACGCCGCCATAACCAGCAGCGTGATAAGAACCATCATGCTGATAAGCCAGCCACGATTAGAGCTGCGCACGGCTTTGCGTGCCATTTCGGATGCGATCATGCAGAGTCTCCTTTCGATAGTGGTACTGGAACTGGGTACTCAGTTCTGGGTTCCGGGTTCTGAGTTCACATTGTCCGGTGCGAAATACGGGTGCTCAGCGCTCGGTGCTCGGTGCTCAGTTAAAACCTGTCTCCGTGGCTTCCCGCTCCAAAACCTTCCTCTGTGGCCTCTGTGGTTCAATCTATTTATCATTGTGATGTCATGAATGGCGATGTGTGACTTAATCTTTTGGGAAGGTTTTCTGAATATGCGTCGTGACAAACGCACGCGCAGTCTAATCCCTGGTAGGAAGTCATCTGCAACATTTGGAGGATGACGGCGTATTTGGATCTAGCCTATGGTTATCAGGGCACAGAGCGCAGGACAGGCAGCGAGGGAGCAGCAGCATGTGGCAGCCCATCAGACCAGCGTCGCGGCACAATACGCTGGCAGACAGTTTCGAATGGTATATGCAAGAGGCGCAGACTCTGTTCGACCGAGCACTGTGGCGCGGCGGCGTCTGGCGCGCATTCGCCCTGCTGCGCGGCGAGGTGACGCAGTTGAGCGTCTGCCATGCACCGGTGATCACC